>CAMKSE010000019.1 GCA_946415365.1 uncultured Prevotellaceae bacterium | reverse complement strand
TCAGCTAATGAAGAGAAAAAGTGTCTAGTGAAATCAGGAAAAGTCATTAACCCTATCTTTTCAACCGTTTGCCTATACTCAAACAACCGTTTGCCTATACTCAAACGGTCGTTCGCCTATACTCAAATGCAGGAGCACCATTTTTGTAAGGGTGTAGAGTGGGTGTAGAGTGGGTGCAGACTTTTTTCGAAGTGTGCACCCCAAAATGGCTCTGATAATCAGTCGATTATCCCCAAAGGGTGTAGGGGGGCATACTTGTTACCGGTTTTTGCGCTATATGTATGAGCTATTTGTCGTCAAGCGGGGCTTGCTTTAACTTTTCAAGGGCCCTGCAGAGCTGGTCTGGGCAGGATGTGCCTTTTGTGCCACAGCGGATGCCGTCGAGACGTTTGATGACGTCGTCGATATGCTGGCCGCGCACCAACTGACTGACACCCTGCAGATTGCCGTTACATCCTCCAAGGAAGAATACCTGCTGAATCACATTGTTCTCATCGGCGGTCACATCGATCAGTTTCGAGCAAGTGCCGTAAGTTTCATACTGTACATGTTTAGTTTTCATATTTCACTATTTTTGGATTTTAAGTATCTCTATTGGGTTGTAATCGTTGAGTTGGATATGTAAAGGTGGCTCTTGTCGCAGGCCAAGTTCCTGACAGGCTTCGTTCCAAAGTCGGCGACTGTCGATAGGTACTTTTGGAGAGGTGACGCTGTTGAAGACGATGACGCCATCATCAGCCAGTACAGTGAGCACCTTAGCCATGATCTCTTTCAGACGGCCTCCGTGACCGCCGATGAAGACGGCATCAGGACGTGGCAACGAAGAGATGTCCGTGTCGAGGAAATCACCGATGTGGATATCGATGCCTGGCGCTCCGAAGCGACGGGCATTCTGTTGGATAATGGCCTCGCATTCAGGACGGATCTCGAAAGCGCAGATTGTCAGATGTGGGAACTGCAGACGGGCTTCTATGGATACGCTGCCTGTGCAGAAGCCGATGTCCCAGAAGACGTGTCGCGAAGGGAGGTCGAGGGCTTGAAGCGTCAGCAGGCGGATGGGCATCTTCGTAATCATCTTCTCACGACCGTCGAGTAACACGAATTGATCATCAGGAATTCCGAAGATACGATTTAAACACGAATTACCATTAATTGAACACGAATTGTCATTAATTAGACACGAATGATCATTAATTAGACATGAATTGTCATTAATTGGACACGAATGATCATTAATATTTATTTGTGAAAAATTCATGTTCAATTCGTGGCCATTCGTGTTAAGAATAAGACAGTTGGGCATGGAGAAGTTACAATGGGCAGCTTCTTCGAGCGTGAGGGTTGTGACTTTTTCGAGCAAGGGATTGCCGAGATGTTCGCCTACAGATATTTTATAATTGGTGTAGCCATAATCGAGCATTCGTTGGGCGATGGCGGCAGGGGTATGTTCCTTGTCCGTCAGGATGCCGATCTTTGAGGCCCTTTCAATGAGTGCCCTGTCGAACGCTTGCCATGGGCGGCCTGTCAGCGACACAATGCGCATATCGTGGTAAGGCATCACCAGTCGATGGGCCAGCATCTGCAAGGAGTTGAAAGCAGGATAAAGCACAATCTCTGCCTCCGGCATCTTTCGTTTGATAGTATTGGCAAAGCCGAAGAACAGCGGGTCGCCAGAAGCGAAGATGATCACATGTTGAAAATTGAACATTCTTGCGTCCCGTTGGTAGCAAGCGTCCTTCGGCCGAGCGGAAAATTGAACATTATATTGGGCGAAGACGGCATCGAGGGGGACGGTGATGTCGATCCACTCGGCTCCCTCTGGCAATAGCGGTTCAACGATCTCGTGATGACGTCTGCCACCAGAGAAAACTTTTCCCTGTTTGATAATATTCAAAACCTCAGGAGGAAAGAATGGCTCTGGGTTGTCTGTAATACCTATGACGATGAATCGCTGCATAAATTCGTGTAATTCGTTGTTTAAAATCACAAGTCGCGACCAGGCTTCAGTTGTGCAGCATCGTCGAAGGTCAGGATGGCGTTGCAGAGGGTGGCGGCAAGGTTGCTGCCTCCCTTGCGTCCTTCTACGATGATTTTAGGAATATCCTTGAAGGGCTTCACCATGTGCTTCGACTCCTTGACATGGACAAAGCCTACGGGAGCTGCAATGATGCCGGCAGGCTTAGCTTTTCCTTTACGGATCAGATCGCATAGTTCCATCAGTGCCGTTGGCGCATTGCCAAAGGCGAAGAGAGCGTTGGGATGCTCTTCGACGGCAAGACGGATACCGGCCTGGGTGCGGGTAATGGTTTCATTGAACATTGAAGATTGAACATTGACCATTTCTGCCACACGGGGGTCGGAAAGATAGCATTTGGCTTCGATGCCCAGACGTTGGAGCGCGCCTTTGCGAATGCCGCTGGTAACCATTGTCACGTCTGTCACGATGGTCTTCAGCGAATGGTCCTTTACCTTATTATAAATAGTCTCCACGGCCCTGTCGTCAGTATAGAGGATCTTCTCCATGTCGAAGTCGGCGGTGGTGTGGATGGCGTGCAGCAATGCCCACTTGTGGCCCAGCGGATAGTCTTGTCGTTTCAATTCGCCTGCTATGGTGTGGAACGACTCCATCATAATGGCTCTGCCTACTGTCTCCTGACTCTTGTCTTCCTGTCTGTAATACCCCCGTGGCGTGATGATCTTCCCATCAGCCACATACGACTGCGAATTGCCAATGAGAATCACCGTAAACATATCGACATCCTCAGGGTCGAAGGCTCCTAACGTACTCACCTTAATGACCTGTTCATCCCGTCCTGCCTGACGCACGTAGCCTACGGGCGTCTCAGCCGAACGCACCTTCAAGAACAACTCCAGCAGACGATACAGTTGCCAGTAGCGGCCATGAGACTTGGGATTGTATATGGCTGTTACGAAATCGCCCACGGCGGCAGCCTTGATGCGTCGTTCTATCACCTCCCAAGGTGTCATGAGGTCCGAGAGCGAGATGATGCACATGTCATGTCCGATGGGCGCGCCTAAGAGAGAGGCAGCTTTCTGGAAGGCGGAGATGCCTGGCAATACTTCTACCTCAACGTCTGAGTCATGCTCTCCTTTCATTTGGTACACGAGTGGCGCCATGCCGTAGATACCTGCATCGCCAGAGGAGATGACCACTACGGTCTTTCCCTGTTCTGCCAGCTCAAAGGCCTGTAAGGCTCGGTCCTTCTCTTTCTTCATGCCAGTGTCGATACACTCGCATCCTGATTTCAGGTACGGCTCCACAAACTGAAAGTAATACTTGTACCCCACTACGGCATCGGCCATACCGAGTGCCTCAACCACGGCAGGGGTGATATCCTCACGACTGCCCGGTCCTATGCCTGCAACAATGATCTTTCCCATATCAGGATGCAAAGATAGTAAAAAAAACGACAGATTTCACAGATTAATGATAAAAAAAACAGAATTATGCGTAATCTGCGGTTTTATTTTGTATCTTTGCAGGCGGTTATGATTGACAGGGCGACGATAGACAAGATCATGGATGCCACGAACATTGTGGACGTGGTGGGTGAGTTCGTGACGCTTAGGAAGGCGGGCGTGAATTATAAAGGTCTGTGTCCGTTCCATGATGACACGACGCCCTCGTTTATGGTGTCGCCCTCGAAACAGATCTGCAAGTGCTTCGCCTGTGGTGAGGGTGGTACGGCCATCAACTTCCTGATGAAACACGAGCAGATCACCTATCCTGAGGCCCTGCGCTGGTTGGCGAAGAAATATAATATTGAGATTCAGGAGAAGGAACTGACTGACGAGGAGCGTAAGGAACAGAGTGACCGTGAGTCGATGTTCATTGTCAACGAGTGGGCGAAGAACTACTTTCAGGACATGCTGAAGAACGACCCTGACGGCATTGCCATAGGCAGGCAGTACTTCCGTAGCCGTGGCATCCGAGACGATATCATCGAGAAGTTCTCGTTGGGCTATGCGCTTCCGAAGCGTGATGCCCTGGCCCTGGCAGCACAGAAAGCCGGTTATCAGGCGGAGTTTCTTATCAAGACCGGGCTTTGTATTGTTAAGGATAATAAGTCTAAGGAATCTGGGAATCAAGGAGAACCCTTGGCGGACCGTTATGCTGGTCGTGTGATTTTTCCCTGGCTGAACGTCAGTGGCAAGGTGGTGGCTTTCGGCGGACGACTGCTGGATGCCCGTACAAAGGGTGTGCAGCAGAAATACGTCAACTCTCCTGACTCGGAAATCTACCATAAGGATCATGAGCTCTATGGGCTATATCAGGCCAAGAAGGCGATTGCTAAGGAAGACCGTGTATATATGGTGGAGGGCTATACTGATGTGATAGCGATGCACCAGTGTGGCATCGAGAACGTGGTGGCAAACTCAGGGACTGCCCTCTCTGTGTATCAGATCAAGCTGCTCAGGCGCTTCACTCAGAACATTACCTTATTATACGATGGCGATGAGGCAGGCATTCATGCCGCCATGCGAGGCGTGGATATGCTGTTGGCAGAAGGTATGAACGTAAAGGTGCTGCTGCTGCCTGACGGTGATGACCCGGATTCCTTCAGCCGCAAGCACTCCGCTACGGAGTTCAAGGAGCATATTGAGAAAAACGCCACGGACTTCATCTCGTTTAAGACACGTCTGACGGTGGACAGTGTCGTTGACCCTGTGAAACGCTCCGAGGCCATCAGCGGCATCGTGAAGAGCATCTCCGTCATCCCGGACCAGATCCTGCGCTCCACCTATCTCAGTGAACTCTCCCAGCGTCTCGGCATCAAGGAGTCGACGCTGTTGAACTCGATGAACGGCATGATCAGCAAAGACATCGAGGAGAAAGAGAAGGAAAGGCAAAGGAGTAGTGAAGTAGCGAATGAGAGTGGCGGTGCAGCCAATAGTGCAGCCAATTCAGGCAATGGCTTACGTACAGGACTACTTAACTCCATAACGCCTGACAAAGAAGTGGAGCGTCTGCTGGTGCAGTCCATCGTCCGCGATGGGGAGAAAGTCATCTACGAGAATGTGGAGACGGAAGACGGTAGCACAACTGATCTGACAGTGGCGCAGTATGTGGCCTACGACCTGGGGCTCGACGAGATATGCTTCCACGACGACCGCTACAATCAGATCTTGTCTGAGGCAGCCGCCAAGAGTGCTGAGGAGGGATTCAAGGCAGAGGAATACTTCCTGCATCATCCTGACATCGCCATCAGCTCCCTCGCCGCAGACCTCGCCATCGACCGTCATCAGCTGGGTAAGGGCTTCCAGCCTAAGGAGCGTGAGGGTGCCCTCAGACAGCGTGTGTTGCATCTGGTGCTCGACCTGCGTATGGATATCATCGAGAAACGGCTGAAGGAGATACAGGCACAGTTGAGGAAGGTGGGTAGCGACATGGCCAAAGCCAGGGAACTGCTGGAGGAGTATCGAGACACCCAGCAGATACGTGACGCTCTCGCCAAACGACTGGGCAACGACGTGATAGGGTAGTTATGAGTTGGAACGTCATATTATTCACGCTTTGGCAGGTTATTGCCGTCCTGACCATCGTCCATGTGGTGCTCGACAACCGTCAGCCCGCGAAGACCATGGCATGGGCGCTGGTAATCTACTTCGTCCCTATAGTGGGCGTGGTGTTCTACCTCTTTTTTGGCATTAACACTCGCAAGGAGCGCTATGTCAGCGAAAGGAGTATGAACCAGCTCACCAAGCGGTCGATGCTGGAGTTTGTTGAGCAACAGAACCTGCGTCTGCCTGAGAGACACAAGCCGTTGATAGACCTTTTCATCAACCAGAATCTCTCACTGCCCTTTAAGGATAACAAGGTGGACTTCTATACTGACGGCTACCAGTTTTTTACGGCCCTGCTGCAGGAAATAAGCAAGGCTAAGAACCATATCCATCTCGACATGTATATCTTTGCCGACGACGCTTTAGGGTGCCTCGTGGCTGATGCCCTGATTGATAAGGCACGGCAGGGGGTGGAGATACGTGTCATCTATGATGATGTGGGATGCTGGAATGTCAGCAGCCAGTTCTTCGAGAGAATGCGAGAAGAAGGTATCGAGGTGGCGGCATTCATGCCAGTACGCTTCCCTTCATTTACGAGTAAGGTGAACTACCGCAACCACCGTAAGATCATCGTCATCGATGGTCTGGTGGGATTCATCGGCGGCATGAACATCGCCCTACGCTATGTGAAGGGTACGAAAGAACAGCCATGGCGTGACACGATGCTGAAGGTGACGGGTGGAGCCGTCAATGCCTTGCAGAGGGCGTTCCTGGTGGACTGGTATTTCGTGGACCGTACCCTGCTTTCCGACCGCAAATACTATCCCCAGCGTACTGCTGCCGAGGGGCAGTTGTCTAATAACTGTCTTGCCCAGGTGGTGACCAGTGGACCTGTTACCCCTTATCCTGAAATCATGCAGGGCTTCGTCCGTATCATCACTGGTGCCCGTCGGTATCTCTATCTGGAGACACCTTATTTCCTGCCCAACGACCCTGTGCTCTTTGCCCTGAAGACAGTGGCCCTGGCAGGTGTCGACGTCAGGGTGATCTGTCCGCGTCATAGCGATGCGCGTTTTGTGGAGTGGGCCAGCAGAAGTTACCTGCGTGAGGTGGTGGAGGCTGGTGTCAAGGTAAAGCTCTACGAGGGGGGATTCTTGCATTCAAAGCTGATGGTGTGCGACGATTCCATCAGCACCTGCGGCTCTACAAACCTCGATTTCCGCAGTTTCGAGAATAATTTCGAGGCGAATGTGTTCTTCTACGACGAGGGAGTGGCCCTCAGGATGAAGAAGGTGTTCTTCGACGACGAGCAGCAGACGGTATTGCTGACAGATCTCCCCCAGCGCATGAGGGCGGACTTCCTGACAAGGTTGTGGGAGAGTGTTACTCGGATGCTTTCCCCGTTGTTCTGAAAATCGAGAAGTTCACACTGCCGTAACTGCGATGCTCTACGAAGTGCGGATCATCGCTGAAGTCGTTGTCCTTGCCGTGTTCGAATACGAATATCCCATCTTCTTTCAGCAGTCCCTTTTCGAAGATGAGGCTGGGAATCGTGGGCAGTTCCTTCAGGGCGTATGGGGGATCGGCGAAGATGAAGTCATACTGTTGCTTGCACGACTTGATGAAGCGGAACACGTCGCCGCGCAGAGGTGTCACAGATGTCTCCCCCAGTTTGTTCAGGCAGTCCAGTATAAACCGGTGGTGGTCGCGATCGAGTTCCACACTCACCACACGGCTACAGCCACGCGATATCAGTTCCAGCGTAATGCTGCCAGTGCCTGAGAAAAGGTCAAGGGCCTCGGCACCGTCCAGGTCGACATATTGTGTGAGTACGTTGAAGATGTTCTCCTTGGCGAAGTCGGTCGTGGGCCTTGCCTTGAAACTCCTTGGAATATCAAAGTGACGTCCCTTGTATTTACCAGTGATAATCCTCATTATCTCCCTTTTGTGATGAGTGTCATCAGGTCGTAGGGCATGCCCTTGACAGTCGTGGCTGGAGCCTGGTTGAAGTCGACGGCTGGGTTCACGACATACACCTTCTGAACGAATTGCTTCAGTTCCTGCAACAGATGCTCCTGCTCAGGTATGTCGCCAACGAGGTGCAGTTCGTCGTGGCTTGTGTCCAGCCGTAACTGCTTCCAGATGTATGCCGTAAAATACAGGGCGTCGTTGGCGTGGCTTACCTCAAAGGTGTTGCAGTAGCGGAAACGGTTCTGTTGGAAGGCAAACAAGTAGAGTTGTCCTGCCTGGAAGCATGCGTAAAGTTTGTTGTAATGGCCAGTGAAACTGCGCTGGTACAAGTGGCGCCACACAGGAGTCATCATATGTACGAACTGTGCATCCTCATAGTGGTCGTTGATCACCATGTGCAGGTCCTTGTTGATGGGGAAGACGCAAACAGCCTTCAGGTCGGGCAGCACGTTGAAGAGCATGCGTTGCAGTTCCTGACTTGGCGCGAAAGTATAGTTGTACAGGTCGTTGATGTTTTCTTCCTCAAACTGCTCGATGGGCACGAGCATGGGAAGCGTGTCCAGCAGCACCTGTACCCGTCGTGTGGGAATGGCTGCGAGATCGGCTGTCTTGAAGGCCTCGCGCAGGTTGGCGGCCATCGATATGCCGCCCTTCACAACGTATGGCTCGTAAATGAACGGCCGATCTTGATTCGTAGGGTCGAGCATCGTAAACGAGAGGGTGTTCCTCCCGATACGTATGATCATCTTCTTGTTCTGTATCTCCTGCATTTGGCTGCAAAGGTACTAATTTTTTTATAATTCAACCGCAGAATTCGCATATTTCGCAAGTCAGTTTGAAAAAATTCTGTTTAATCTGTGGTATCTGAGGTTATTTTTTGTACTTTTGCGTGCAGAAATGATTGGTGACGAGCTGAAATACCGTATTCTCCAGACCTTTGGTCTCGAGCCGACTGAAGAACAAGAGCACGCCTTGAACGTGTTCTCGCTATTCATGACCGACCGTTCAGAGCAGGTCGTGATGATTCTCCGTGGTGCGGCTGGCACAGGCAAGACCACCCTCGCAGGTGCCATCGTCAAGGCGTTGGTGTCGCTGAATCAGAAACTGATTCTTATGGCGCCAACGGGACGTGCGGCTAAGGTGTTCTCCTTCCATGCCGGACATTCCGCCTATACCATCCATCGTCGCATCTATCGTCAGAAATCGGCAGGCAGTCTCTCGGCCTTTACCCTCAACGACAACCTCAATCGCGACACCCTCTTCGTCGTCGACGAGGCCTCGATGATTGCCAATCAGGGTTATGGAGAGTCTGCCTTCGGAAGCGGTTGTCTGCTCGACGATCTGATGCAGTTCGTATATAACGGTATGAATTGTCGGATGCTGCTCATTGGTGACAAGGCCCAGTTACCGCCAGTAGGTGAGGAGGAGAGTCCTGCGCTCTCTGCAAGCATGCTGCGTGGCTATGGCATGAAGGTCTATGAGTGTGACCTCAACCAGGTGCTCCGTCAGAGTGAGGCCTCAGGCATCCTGTGGAACGCCACCCGTATCCGTGAGAATCTTGCTCTCCCACAAATACGCCTTAAAGGATTCCCTGACATTCAGGTGGTGCCTGGCGACGAACTCGTAGAGTCATTGTCGTGGAGTTACAGTCGTGTGGGCATGGACGAGACGATGGTCATCACCCGTAGCAACAAACGTGCGAACATCTATAATCAAGGCATCCGCAACACCATCCTCGACCGTGAGGACGAACTCTGCCGAGGCGACCTGCTCATGATCGTAAAGAACAACTATTTCTGGGGTCAGGAGGCAGGTGTCAGGAAACAGGAGTCAGGAGACAGGAGTCAGGAGTCGGGAGGCATCGACTTTATTGCGAATGGTGACCTGGCGGTGGTACAGCGTGTCCGTCATGTCCATGAACTCTATGGCTTCCGCTTCGCAGAGGTCACCATGCAGTTCCCTGACTACGACCACTTCGAAGTGACCGCCATCGTCATACTCGACTCGCTCACCACCGAGGCTCCAGCCCTCACCCGTGAGCAGCATGAACTACTCTATAATGCCGTGCTCGAGGACTATGCCGACATCCCTCATATGGCAGACCGTATCAAGAAACTTAAGACCGACCGTTATTACAATGCCCTGCAGGTGAAGTTCGCATACGCCGTCACCTGTCACAAGGCACAGGGCGGACAATGGGCGCACATCTATCTGGACCAGGGTTATATGACTGACGACATGCTGTCGCCCGACTATATCCACTGGCTCTATACCGCTTTCACTCGTGCTACGGAAAAGCTTTTCCTTGTGAACTGGCCAAAGACACAGCTATCAGAATAAAATCTTCACAGATATGAAACGAACTATCATCATGACTATCGTGTTCGTGGGCTGCCTGCAGACGGCACTGGCTCAGAACACCATCGAGAGTATCCGTAAAGCCTATCAGGAGCAGAAAGAGGCCATCGCCCAGATGAATGACGAATTCCCTGGAGAGGGCACTCCGCCCGTGTATTACCATCTTCATGTGTCGCAGAACCTGCCTGGAACGGGCATGCACCACGAGAATGTGCACATGTACTACGGTGAATTGTCCAGTGAGGAAGAGGAAGAGTACGATCCCTTCCCTCCCCACTACCTGAGTTTCGTCACTTCGAAGTATAACTTCGCCGCCCGTGAGTATTACGAGGAGTATCTCTATGACGACAAGGGGCAAGTGATGTTCATCTACGCCTATACACCCAACGAGGACTTAAGCAAGATACTTGAGTTCCGTCTCTATTTCGACGGTCAGCGTCTGCTGCGGCTCAACGTGAAGGCGGATGAGGCGGATGTCTATACTGGTACGACCATTCCTGAAGCGTACTCCGGCTACTGCTCACTGTACACTGACTGGGCCAGTCGCCACCTCGATTTGTTCAAGGCCGTCGATAACAATACACACTTGTAATGCGGCCAGGGAGCTATTCCGTGCTTCCTGTTGCCTGTTTCATGCCTTCCAGGAATTGCTGTTGCAATTGCTTGGCGAGGGCGTTGTCGGGGTTCAGCCGCAGGGCCTTTTCATAGTTCTGCATCACTTCCAGATAATAGCGCTGGCCGTTTTGGGCTGGGTTCTGAACGATGCGTACCATGTAGAGGAATCCACGAAGGGTACAGATGTCAGAAAGGTCGGCCCCCTTCATCTGTTCCATTCTGCCAATGGTCTGCTCTGTCTCTGAGAGCAGGTTCTCTGTCTGTTGGGCGTGTGGATTCTGCACGGCGTAGATCAGACTCTGCAGTGCCATCTGGTACTTCGGCAGGATGCTGTCAGGGAACATGGCGTCGATGCGCTTGAGTTCAGCGACGCAGTTTAGGACGGTCTCTGGGGCTTCCTGTCTTAGTTTGCTGAGCGACTGGCCTACGAGCGCCTGCATGGGCATCTCCTGGGCGTTAATACTTACTGCTGCCATCAGAAAGAGTGCGATGGCTGTCACACGGTTTTTAAAAATTTGAAATGTCATACGCTTTGTTATTTTTAAGTGAAACGAATATGCCGATATAGAAGAAACGGTCGCGAGTGGCGGTAATCGCCGAGCCGTCCGTATTGTAGCCAAAGATGTTGGTACGGCCTAGAATGTTGTTGAGCGACGTGTAGATGATGACCTTCGGATTGAGAAGGTAAGTGACGTTGGCGTCCACACTATTATAATAAGGTGTAAGGCCGATGGAGGACCTGCGGCTACTGGCATACGACTCGGCTAGTCCGACGATAAACTTGCCAACAGCGTATTTCAGCGTCAGACGGAGATTATGTCTGGAAGCGAAATCGGGTGTGCGAGGGGTCGTATAATCAAGGTACAGACGCTCTGAGTCGTTGAAGGAATATGACAGCGTCGTGATCAGGTTCTTCATCATGGAATGGTTCTCGATGAAGATGTCCACCCCCTGGCTCATGCCGTGTCCGTCAGAGGTACAGATACCGTCGGTGAACAAGGGCAGGTGATGATACTTCTTATAATACGGCTCGATACGCAGCAGGGTCTTTCCCGTGTTGTATTGCAGGCTGAGAATAGCGTGGTCGGCAGTACTCTGGGCCAGACGTTCGCCGCTTGTCACGATATAGTCGTCTTCTGCCGTTTGACTGTATCGCCCGAACATGGCCGATAGCTGGAAACGCTTGTTGGGTACATAACTCAAGGTGACACGGGGCATGAGCAGCCAGTCGTGATGATAACTTGCGTATTCCGTCCTTGCCGACAGATTCAGGAATAGGCGAGGGACGATACGTAACTGGGCATCCACATGCGCACCAAGCAGATGATAGTCGAGTGTATAAGAATCGTTCTCATAGCGCTTCGTGCTGTGGCGCACATAGTCTTCCACACCAGCCGACATCTTCAAAACCGATGAGAACACCTTGCGTACTTCACCCTTCAGATGGATTTCGTTTCGGAGGTTGTGGAAGTGGTCGTTCAGGACCAATGCATCGTCGATATCATTGATGACCGCCGAGTTGGCTATCCCCGTAAACAGACTGTACCCTCCTCCGATATTGGTTTTCAGCGTTGTGTTGGCATAGATGTTGTGTTCCAGTAAGGACAGTCGGCGGTTGTCGATGTGTTCTCCTACGGAGCTCAGGTCATAGCCGGCATAGGCTTTCAATATGCAAGCCGATGACAGCTCTGCCTTATACTGCGCCTCACCGGATAATTTGCGGTAGGGACGCGTCCAGTCTCTGCGGTCAGGAAAGAGGGCATCATAAAGCCCCATGCTCGTATAGTCGGCATTAAATGACAGACTGCTCTTATCATACGCCTTCGTGCCACCAGCGTTCCAGTCAACCATCGACGCGCTGACGCCAAGCTTGTCGCCAGTGGCCACATCGGTGGTCTCCATCGGCAGTACGGACGACAGGGCCTGTCCGTATTCGCCACTATAGCCGCCCAATGAGAAGTTGATGCCTTTGAAAAGGAAAGGTGAGAAACGTCCGCGAGAAGCGTTGTTACCCGTCGTGGTGGTATAGGGCATCAGCACGTGCATGCCGTTGACAAACGTCTGGCACTCATTGCTTTCGCCGCCACGGACGTACAGCTTGCCGTCTTCACCCACTTTCTGAGTGCCAGGCAGGGTCTGTAGGGCCGCCACGACATCGCCGCAGGAATTACCTGCCATCACTACGTCGAGGGCATCCATCGTCTTGAAGTTGTCGCTCTTGCCGAAACTATAGGTACTGGCCGTCACCACCACCTCGTCGATGGCTGTCGCCTTCTCGCGCATCAGGATACTGAGGCCTGTGGTCTGCGATGTGGTCAGCGTTGCATCGTCGAAGCCAATGAACGTAGCACGGAGCGTCATCTCGCCTGTCTTCGAGGTCTGAAACGAGAATCGGCCCAGTGAGTCCGTCAGGCAGCCGTCGATCGTACCTATTATAAATACATTCGCTCCTGCGAGCGGTTCCCTACCATCCGTGACGATGCCCGAGATGGTTGTCTGACTCATCACCTGACAGGCGACGAGCAGCATCAGCATGATATGTGTCAGTCGTTGTTTCATGCTGCAAAGATAGACATGAAAAATGACCCTGCCAAATTTCAGTGACAGACGGCTAAAAACGCTGACGGACAACTATCCGGCAGGACGAGTGACTACGAAAAAGGACGAAATGCTAAGCGATAAACGAACGAAGCTTCGGCACGTAGGTACGAGATACAGGCACTACTGTGGGGCAGTTGCCAAGTCGGAGCTGATAGCCGTTGGAATTGCCCTGTGCCGAAGTGATATTGTTCAGGTTCACCACAAACGAACGGTGACACTGGAAGATATTATGATAGGCCTGCAGGTCGTCGAGCACGGCAGCGAGCGTTGTATGGATCTCGGCATGGGTCACTTTCCCCTCGTTCACGTAACACACAGCCACGTTGTTCTTCTGCGCCTCTATATAAAGCAGGTCGTTGATGGGCAGCTGTAGGTCGTTGCCTCTGACGCTGGTGTCGTGAATCGTCACCAGAATATCCGTCTGCGCCTCGGTTGTCTTGTCGAGTAGCGCCTCCAGTTGGTTGCGCAGATAACGGTAATAGCTCAGGCTGACAGAACAGACGGTGACGAACACCCCGATGATCAGCGTCCAATAAAGGAACATCAGTAACAGACCACCCGTAATCGGGAATTGGAACACCAGTGAGAACACAAAGAAATTGCAGATGCCGATAAACAATATCATCAACAGCACCGCCAGGGCTTCGTGCCAGATGCGCCAGGGGGAGATGCGCTGATGAATGGGGCGCTCGACAAATAAGGTCAACAGACAACAGGCGAAAGTAACGCCTCCGAACAGCAGCGACACCAGCAATTTATTGCCCTGATACATACTGAAACCGAAAGGCTGCAGCAGATAGAGTATCAGAAACACAATCATGCAGTACACTGCGCAGTCTCTTAACCAGTGGCTGCTCTGCGCAAACGGGTATTTTCGAGTTAGAAATGACATCATGTCGTCTATTTGGATGCAAAGATACGATTATTTTTTGGAAGTTCGGAAACTTTTTCATAATTTTGCAGCACAGATATTTTTATTATGACTGAATCAAATCAGAGTGGTTATGAACTGCAGTTGGAAGATCCTGGGATTCCAACGACCAAGCAGATGATCTGGGAGCGCAAACTCCTTGACTTTACCTTACGCAACAATCTCCTGAACACCAGACTTGGCAGGAAGGTGGTACCCTTTATCTCTTTTGAGATAGAGTCTCTGGAAGACCATCTTCAGAATGGTGAGGACTATTACATCACACCGTCGCCAGGCAAGAAACTGGAACCTAATGCTGCCGGCATGTATGACTCCAAACAGCAGGCTTCGGGGTATCAGACAACCGTGTCGGAACTGATCGGTAACCATAAGATAGCTTCCTACTTGACGGAAACGGAACTGCAGAATGCCTTGAAGTACGTGCATAGGACGGCCCGTACCTCTATGGAGGAGAATGGTGCCAACAGCCTTTTCCTGGCACTGGGCATGCTGAAGTGGTATGAAAATTCCAAAAGCGAACAGCCTCGTTATGCCCCCATCCTGCTCTTGCCTGTGGACATCATCCGCAAGAGCGGCAACAACTACGTCATCAGAAAACGCGACGAGGACATCATCCTGAACATCACCTTGGTGGAACTGCTGAAGCAGAACTTCAGGATTAATCTGGACGGACTGAAAGAGTTGCCGAAGGATGAGAGCGGAGTGGACGTGAAACTGGTATTCAACTATTTCCGGAAGGCCATCGTAGAACTGAACAGGTGGAGCGTTGTGGAAGAGTCGATGCTGGGTTTGTTTTCGTTCAACAAGTTCGTGATGTGGAACGATATTCATACGAATGCGGACAAACTGAAGGAAAACGTAGTGGTAGCCTCGTTGATAGAGAAACAGGACAAGCAGGACGTAGACGTTGAGGGCGTGGATGCAAGGCATATCGACAAGCAGTGTAAACCCATGGACTTCGCCATTCCCCTGGATGTGGACTCTTCTCAGATGGAGGCTATCGTGGAGTCGGGTAGGGGACGGAGTTTTATCTTGCACGGCCCTCCAGGAACCGGTAAGTCGCAGACCATCACGAACATGATTGCCAACGCTCTGTATCAGGGCAAGCGGGTGCTGTTTGTGGCTGAGAAGATGGCGGCCTTGTCGGTGGTACAGTCGAGGCTTGAGAAGATCAACCTTGCTCCGTTCTGTTTGGAGCTGCATTCCAATAAAGCCACCAAGAAACATTTCCTGGAACAGATGGACCAGGTTCTGAAGGTTACGAAGATCAAGTCGCCTGAGGAGTATGCCCAGCGGTCGGAAGAACTATTCAACGAACGGAAGGAGCTGATCAGTTATATGGAGGCCCTGCACCACAAGGCTTCGAGCGGACTGAGCCTTTACGATTGCATCTCTGAGTACCTTGCCATTGCTGAGGAGGAAATCTGCGAGCAACTGCCTCAGAGAGAAAAGATCACCGTCGACTATCTCAGCCAATGCAGGGGACAGATAGAGCAGATTGATGCCATCCTGGATATCGTGGGCCAGCCCAATCAGCACGCACTCTATGGTTTGGAGCCGAATGACAACAGGCAGGAGACGCTGGATGGCATTCTTGCCCAGCTTCAGGCATTCAAGGAGCAATATAAGAAGTATGAAAGTCAGGCAGACAGCTGGTTCTTGATGCGTTATATCGCAAAATTGAAGTACTCGATATCGAGCAAGCGGATCACCAAGAAACTCAATACGCTGACGATACGAGAAAAGACCCCTGACGATATTGTTACTCATGCAGACCAATGGATGGCTGGTTACAGGAAGGTTAGGGACTGGTATCACTGGGTGGACAAAAAACGGGAATTGGAAGGAATGGGATGCTTGCCTGTCATCACCAAGATAGAGGAAGGCACCAGACCTGCTGAAGCGATGAATGCTTTCCTGAAAGGCATGTACCAAGTGCTGATCAGGTCGGCCATCGATGAGAACGAGCAGCTTAGGATGTTCAACGGACTGAAGTTTCGCCAGCAGATTGAGAAATACAAGCGGGATACCGCCCGTTTTCAGGAACTCTGCAAGGAGGAACTGTACAGCAAGCTGGCTTCCAGGGTGCCCTCTACATCGGCTGCCATCGCTGAGGGTTCGGAGATAAGCATACTGAAAAGGAACATTGCCAACGGTGGCAGAGGCAACTCCATCCGTTCCATCATCGACAACATTCCCACACTGCTGCCAAGACTATGCCCCTGTATGCTGATGAGTCCGATTTCGGTGGCACAATTCATCGATTTGAATACCGAGAAGTTTGACCTGGTCATCTTTGATGAGGCTTCTCAGATGCCAACTAGTGAGGCTGTGGGAGCCATAGCACGAGGCAAGGCGCTGATCGTGGTGGGCGATAGGAAACAGATGCCGCCAACCAGCTTCTTCATGTCGACCCAGGTGGATGAGGAAGAGGCTGACATCGACGACATGGAGAGCATCCTGGACGATTGTATCACCTTGTCGCTCTGTGAACATCAGTTGAACTGGCACTATCGTAGTAAGCACGAGAGTCTGATCGCATTCAGCAATTCCCAGTATTATGGGAACAATCTGCTGACCTTCCCGTCGATTGACGACCACGTGGCGAAGGTAAGGCTGGTGCCAGTGGACGGTGTGTATGACAAGGGGCATACAAGGAGCAATTCTGAAGAGTCGAAGGCGATCGTGAATGAGATTATCCGCAGGCTTTCTGATTCAGAACTGCAGAAATTCAGCATTGGCGTGGTAGCGTTCAGCAGGGTTCAGGGTGATCTGATAGAGGATGACCTGACAGAGGAACTTGACAAGCATCCCGAACTTAAGGAGCTGGCCTATAATGGCAAGGAGCCCATCTTCGTCAAAAACTTGGAGAATGTGCAGGGTGACGAACGTGATGTAATACTTTTCTCTATCGGCTATGGTGCTGATAAGGACGGAAAGGTGTCGATGAATTTTGGACCTCTGAACAATACGGGTGGTGAGCGTCGTCTGAACGTGGCCGTCTCCCGTGCCCGTTACGAGATGATTGTCTATTCTACCCTGAAAGCAAGCCAGATAGACCTGAAACGTTCCAATGCCAAGGGAGTGGAAGGCCTGAAGGGATTCCTGGAATTTGCGGAGACGGGTAATCTGCCCATTGTCGCAGGTACTGTCAACAAGAAGGAACACAACGTCATGGTGGATCAGATTGGTGATGCTCTGGCGCAAAAGGGATATGTCACCGACTCGTTTGTGGGCAGGTCGAATTTCAAGGTGGATATCGCTGTGGCTACCAGTGATAATCCTGAGAAGTATATCCTCGGCATCTTATGTGACGGCAGAAATTATTACGAGACGAAGACCACCAGAGACCGTGAGATTGTGCAGCCAGGAGTCCTTCGAATGCTCAACTGGAGAGTGATGAGAGTATATTCCATCGATTGGTATGAGAATCGCGAAAGAGCATTGGAGCAGATCCTTCAGGAGCTGAAGTCTGTAGAGACGGGTACGGACCTGTCTGAAATGGAATCCAAGGAAGAGACATTGTCTTATATTTTCGATGCAGAGAAGATTAAGGATGCAGGCATTTCCGAGCGGACGGTCAGGAATAAGGCCATGAAACCTTATAAGGAATGTGGAACGAAGTTTGCCGCGGTCGACAAGGACTCCTTCAATCCTTACCACGATCGTTACTTTCAAATCATTAAGAAGATTCTGAAAGACGAACAGCCGGCTACCGAGGGCTATCTCTGCAAGCGGCTGTCCAAGGCCATTGGTTTCGGCCATGCTGGTGCCAATGTCCAGAGGGCTGTCTCTTATGCTGTGTCCAAACTATATCAGGACCCTCTTTCTATAGACGGTGTTTATAGCTTTTGGTTGGATGAGGCGAGTGCTAAGGACTATATGAACTATCGGTCTCCCTCACCTCGCAGCATCACGGAAATCCCTGCCATAGAAATTGCAAATGCGATCAGGGAAGTCATAGACGAAGAGTTCTCTTTGCCAAAGGACAAGATTCCTACCATCGCAGCACGAAAACTCGGTTTCGCAAGTGCTGGTGTCAAGATATGCGAGGTCATCAACAAAACCATTGACTTGCTTGAGCAGAACGCCGTCATCACCATCACCAATGGCTCTGTGACGATGCATCAATGAAATTTGTTAAAGAAACTTATAATTCGGGAATTCGTCGAAATAGGTTTTTTTGTTCTGGAAAAAGATGTACCTTTGCAGCGTCAAAAGGTTAATAGATTGTTTTTTCGGTTTATTAGCTTGCAGTGATGCACGCTAATACACAAAAAATTGAAAGGAGCCCACAGTGATGTGTGCTCCTTTTTTGGTTGACATACCCTCTTGATGGGGTTGGATGATTAGTAGGTCACCTTCGGCTCAAGCTCCTTGGCCTGGTCGATCATCTTCTGAACTTCTACAACAGAGGGTACACGGCCGCAGATATGGAACTCTGCGTTGACTTCCTCCAGCTTCGGCTGCAGATTCTCGGCCACACGATGACGGAACTCCTTAACGGTGTCGACACCAGCCTTCTCAAGCAACTCTGAGAACTGAGGGCCTACACCATTGATACGGAAGAGGTCGGCATGGTTCGTCCAGCGCAGGATCAACTTCTCACTAATGCCTGTTGCTTCAGCCAGTTCCTGACGACCCTTGGGGGCTGCACACTTCTCGAGCAGTTCACTTACCTTGTTAATACCAGCGGCAACCAGCTTCTCTGCATAAACGTCGCCTACTCCTTCGATGTCAATAATCTTGTAATCCATAAATCTAAAAGTTTTAAGTTGTTAAGATTGTAAGTTTAATAAATAATTATTGGCGCAAAGATACGAAATAATTCATAATACATAATTCATAATTCATAATTATTTTGTATTTTTGCAGCAAATTTAACAGAAGATGATGATTGCAGTATATATTGTAATAGGTATTGCAGTTGGAGCGGTGGCGCTCTACCTGCTTATGGACCGTAAGATGGACGTGCTTCGCATAGAAGGCGGTAAGAAGGATATAGAACTGTCGATGCGTACAGAACAGCTGAGTGCTGCCACAAGCAGGGTGACTCATCTGGAGGCGGAGAACAAGACGCTTCACGCGAAGACTGAGACGCAGTCGAGGGAATTGGAACTCGTGAGGGAGCAGATGGCCGCAGAGGCTCGTCATCGTGAGGAGCAATTCAAAAATATGGCCCAGCAGCTGATGGAGAGCAGCGCTTCGAAACTGAAGGAGTCGAACAAGGAGACGATGACAGTGATTACACAGCCGCTGAAAGAGGCGATGGAGAGTATGCAAAAGGCCATTAACGAGAGTCAGAAAGATGGGGCGGCTCGATCGGCTTCGTTTCGCGAACAGATACAGCAGATGCTCCAGCAGACTCAGCGGTTGGGCGAAAAGACGGACAGTCTGACGAACGTGCTACGTCGCGATAACAAGGTGAGTGGCAATATGGGGGAGATTATCCTGGGTGACCTGTTGGCAAGTCAGGGACTGACGGAGGGAATCCACTATGAGGTGCAAGCCCGACTCAGAGATGAACTTGGACGTCCGTTGAAGAATGATGAGACCGGTAAGGAGATGCAGCCAGATGTGATACTTCACTATCCGCAGGGACAGGATGCCATAGTGGACTCGAAGGTCTCGCTTGTGGCATACGAGAAATATGTGAATGCCGAGACTCAGGAGGAAAAAGAACGTTATTTGCAGGACCATATCAAGAGTGTGCGTCAGCATGTGAACGAGTTGGCCAGAAAAGACTATTCGAAGTACATCCAGAACGGTCGTGATGCTGTGGACTTCGTTATCATGTTCGTGCCTTTCGAGTCTTCGCTGCAACTGGCTCTGGCAAATGATCCTACGCTATGGCGCGATGCCTTTGAGAAGAAAGTCTTTGTGACGGGTGAACAGAATCTGCTGGGTATTCTCCATATGATTCACATTGCCTGGGTTCAGAACCAGCAGGCGGAGAACCAGGAGAAGGTGTTTGGACTGGCAGAGCAGTTGTTGGACCGTCTGGGTGATTTCGTGCAGCGTTATAATGACTTAGGCAATAAGATAGAAGCCGTTCAGAAAGCTTACGAAAGTACGAATAACAAGCTGATCTCTGGACGACAGAGTGTAGTGCAGAAGGGCCGTGAACTCGTGGACCTTGGTGCCAAGGAGAATGCGAACCGTAGGATTCCCATGCCAGAGGTGGGGATAGAGTGAGTTTATTGTTTACGGTTTATAGTTTACGGTTTATAGTTTACGGTTTATAGTTTACAGTTTATAGTTTACGGTTTACAGATGATTACCTTGTTGTCGGAGAAAATATGGAAGTTTGACTTGGAAGCTGCGCTGAAGGAGATTTCGGAGCAGCGACGGGAACAGACCCTGAAGTTTAAGTATGAACTAGGGCAGCGGCTCTGTGTGCTGGCCTATCAGTTGCTGAAGCAGGGGCTGAGAGAGGAATACGGCATCATGGAGAATCCCATTTTCGAGTATAATGAGCATGGTAAACCTTCCATTGTAGGACATCCAGAGATATTCTTTAACTTGAGCCATTGCAAGTATGCAGCTGTCTGTGCTATCAATGATCAGCCTGTGGGCATCGATGTAGAGAGTATCCGTGAATACAATGATGGATTGGTTCGTTATACGATGAACGACGAGGAGATCCTTGAAATAGAATCGGCAGAGAATCCTGCATCCGCTTTCATCCGCCTCTGGACGATGAAGGAGGCTACCATGAAACTTATCGGCACAGGTATCAGCAACGACATGAAAACGGTCATCGATTATCAACGGTTTCACTTCGAAACCGTTGAGTGTGAGAGGTATATTTATACCGTTTGCGTTAAAAAATAAGCTATTTGCTTAAAAATGGTCATAAAGTTTTGTGGTTCAACTTTTTTCCATTACCTTTGCAACCGAATTAATATTTGAGAGCTTTATCTATTAAAATTTTGGGTCGTGAAGAATTTATTGTTGATTGGTGTGTTTTTAGTTACTGGCTTGATATTTTCAAGTTGTATGGGGTCAAGTAAAGGGGCTCCTGAGAGTGGCAGCACAAATGAGAAGATAGATAAAGACACGGTTAAGTCTGATTCCATTGTGTCAGAAATGGCACTCGCCATAGAACGTCAAGTTGTTCTTGAGCGTGTGAGAAGTATTTATGGTCTTATCAAACAAGAATGCACCTATCTTGGCGGCTCTGTCGATAATGATTGGCTGGACAAGTCGTTCTGCAGTAAACGGTGGAATGATCTCCTGATGGCAGTGCGCAGGAAGGAATTCCAGACGAACTCACTGTTCTTTGAGGTGAATCGCTGGACAATGACCTATGACTCGAACCTGATCAGTTTCGACGAGTTTGAGGTGGAAGACTGCTTCATCGGACCTAATAACGAGAAGACGGCCACGGTGAACTTTACCGTCTTTGCCTCAGACACATATACACCAGTCCGTTTAGAACTGGTGTATGAAGACGGTCAATGGAAGATTGACAATTTCTATCATATGAAGTACATGCTCAACTTGCGTCAATGTATGTACCGATATATAGGTAGCGACATGCTATACCTTATTTGACAAGGTTGCCGAGGATGTCGCGCGTCAGTTCCTTTGTAATGGAACGCGTGGCGGCACTTGTGGCATTCTTTACTACACGCCCTGTTGCGGAGGTCTTAGACTTAGTTTTCTTACCAGTGACCTTGTCGCTGACGTAAGTGCCGAGGATGGTGGCGAAGGTGGAGGTGATGGCGGTGAGAACAGCTTTCCAAACCTTACTCATCATACCACTCTTCTTCTTGCCTTTGGCTTTCTCTTCTTCCTGTGCAGCAGCCTCATTTTCGGCCATTTGCTGCTCAGCCTCAGCCATCAGTACCTCGAAGGCACTCTCACGGTCTATAGGCGTGTCGTATTTGCCATAGACACGACTCTGCTTGATAATGTCCATGCGCTGCCCCTCGGTAACGGCTCCAATCTGTGACAACGGGAACAATACCTTGGCACGTTCTACGATGTTGGGGGCACCCTTTTCGTCAAGGAACGATACGAGGGCCTCACCAGTCTCAAGGTTCATGATGGCCTCATCGGTCTTGAACTCTGGATTTGCACGGAAAGTGTCGGCAGCGGTTTTCACAGCCTTCTGATCCTTTGGCGTGTAGGCACGAAGGGCGTGCTGCACACGGTTGCCGAGTTGGCCTAAGATGACCTCAGGGATATCAGTCGGACTCTGGGTGATAAAGTAGATACCCACACCTTTAGAACGCACCAGACGAATGACTTGTTCAATTTTGTCGAGCAGCGCCTTTGAGGTGTCAGTGAACAACATGTGAGCCTCGTCGAAGAAGAAGACAAGTTTCGGCAGTGGCAGGTCGCCGACTTCAGGCAAGGTGGAATAGAGCTCGGAGAGCAGCCACAGAAGGAAAGTGGAATAGAGCTTGGGCTGCATCATCAGCTTGTCGGCAGCCAGCACGCTCATTACACCCTTGCCGCCTTCTGTCTGGAGCAGATCGTAAATATCGAATGATGGCTCGCCAAAGAACTTATCGGCTCCTTGAGCCTCCAGTTGGAGCAGGGTACGCTGGATGGCACCGATGGTCTGGACAGAGATGTTGCCGTATTTTGTGGTGTATTCCTTGGCATGCTTCGACACCCAGTCAAGCATCGAGCGAAGGTCCTTCAAATCGATGAGTAGCAGTCCGCGATCATCTGCAATACGGAACACAATGTTCAGCACACCATCCTGTGTTTCGTTAAGTTGGAGCAGTCGGGAGAGCAACATCGGTCCCATCTGTGAGATGGTGGCGCGCATGGGGTGTCCCTGCTCACCAAACACATCGTAGAAGCGCACAGGACAGGACTGGAACTGTGGGTTCTCGATACCGAACTCAGGCAAACGTTTCTCGATGAAGCCACTCATCTTACCAACCTGTGAGATACCAGAAAGGTCGCCCTTCATGTCGGCCATGAAACAGGGTACTCCTGCTTGACAGAATGTCTCAGCCATCACCTGAAGAGTGACGGTCTTACCTGTACCGGTAGCACCGGCTATCAACCCATGGCGGTTCGCCATCTTACCTGTAATACTGAGCGCTCCATTGGCGCAATGGGCAATATATAGCCCTCTCTCGTTGTCTAACATATGGTTATAGTTTTAAATTTTCTGCAAAGATACTATTTTTTACTGGTATCGACAAGAAAAGTGATATTAATTTTCTTCCCTTTGAGGGAATTCTCGTCTATTTGACGCGCCATACGTTGAGCACGATGCCTTTAAAGCCAGGTGAGAAGTCTGGTGCACAAACAAAGAGCGAGTTGTTCAGCCAACCGTATTTGCTATCTGCAGGAGCCTCGAACTGTGGAGCAGCACGGAAATAGAAACTGGGATTGCCGTCAGCATCTTTTCCATTAGCGATGATACCGCGATTGCGCACATGGATGTAGACACCATCGTCGGTCTTGATACAGTAGATGGCCTCTAGTTCCGTTCGGTTTTCTGTGTTCAGCTGGTAATCAGCTCCACCGTTGATGATGGTGCCCTTCAGTAGGGGACCCTCGAAAGTGCCGCCTGTGATGGGTATGACGGTACGTCGTCCGTGTTGGGTGTTGTCGATGCCGAAAGCCTCACCAAGTGTCACTTTCAGTTGTAGTGCGAACTCCAGTTCTGGTGTATTCTTTGGTGGATAGTCTTGTGCGCTGACATTTAGTGTTAGGGCTGCCAGCAGGGCCACGATTAGTAATCTTTTATTCATAAGTAATGTTAGGTTGGAAAAAGTATGTAAGACAATATGATTTTTAGCAAAAAGGCTTCCGCTATGGGAAGCCTTCCTATTTGTATAATGTAACTGATTAGTTGTATTTCAGAATCTGACCTGGCATCAGGCGGATGTTCTTTCCAATTCGGTTAAGTTTGCAGAGAGTGTCGACGGTGGTATGGCACTTGCGGGCGATGCTTTGTAGCGTCTCACCTTTCTTAACCTTATGGAAATGTACTTCGGACGAGAAAGAAGCAGAGGGAGCTGCGATAGCCATTTCCATGTCATCTTCATCCTCATCGGTGTCGAAGCGTCCGTTCCCACTGTTACCGTTAGCACCACGCAGACGGGTTGCCTGTGCTGATTCTGCAGCATACCTTGAACGACGATAGATATAGAAGTCGCCTGTCACGTCCTGATTACGGAAGTCGAACATCAATGCGGGGTTCAATGCCACGCCACAGAGACGGGTCTCGAAGTGCAGGTGTGAACCTGTACTACGACCAGTGTTGCCACCGAGTCCAATAGGATCACCGGCTTTTACTTCTTCATTCTCACGTACAAGTTGTTTCGACATGTGGCCGTAATAAGTCTCAAGACCATTGTGATGGCGGATGACTACATACTTACCATAACCTTTGGGCTCATATTTCACAATACGTACCTTACCACTGAATGCAGCACGGATGGTGTCGCCAATATATACCTTAATGTCGAGACCTTTATGCTGACGTCCCCAACGTGCTCCGAAATTGGAGGTAATGACGCGGCTGGGGGTAGGCATACAGAAACCACGAAGGTCGATGGTAGCCTCGTCGGGGAGGACGGAAGCATTGTAATGAGTAAGCTGGTTGTCCCACTCCTCATACAGGTCACCTGCGGGGTTTTCGAACGTCTCTTGTTCAATAAGTCGATGAAGTACTATGGAATCAACAGCCTTCATTTTCCTGTCTACGGGAGCTTGACGCGCAAGAAGATCCTGACCCTGTGAGGGTAAGGAAGTGAACGACATCAAAGCTAAAATAACTGTTGTTTTAAAAATCTTAACTGTTATCATTATGGGTTCTGGTTTGTCTTGTTAGAGCAAAAATACGGTGCAAAGGTAAGTATTATTTTTCAAAAACAAGCAGGAATGTGTTTGCGTTAACAACTTTTTGTGTTGTTTTAACACTTTAAAACTACGAAATGGCTGCCCAGTTGATATTTGTCTTACGTAATTGGCGTAAACGGTTCCATAACAAGGCATACTTCTGAGAGGTGCATTCTGGATCATCATCGATAATCTTCTGCGCTTCATCACGAGCCATTTGAATTAATTGTCCATCACGGGCAATGTCTGCTATTTTTAGGTCAAATGCCATTCCGCTCTGTTGTGTACCCTCAAGGTCGCCAGGGCCACGTAGTTTTAAATCGGCCTCTGCGATACGGAAACCATCGTTAGTTTCGCACATGATGTCAATACGCTTACGCGTGTCTTCCGATAGTTTGAAAGGTGTGACGAGGAGACAGAAACTTTGGTCTGCACCACGACCCACGCGTCCTCTGAGCTGGTGTAGTTGGGACAGACCGAAGCGTTGGGCGTCGAGGATAACCATCACAGAGGCATTTGGCACGTTGACGCCCACCTCAATAACAGTGGTGGCAACGAGTATCTGCGTCTCTCCACTGACAAAACGCTGCATCTCCTCCTCCTTGTCCTTGGGTCTCATCTTTCCGTGAACCTTGCTGAGACGGAACTCGGGGAAGACCTCACGTAGCGCATCGAAGCCGTCTTCCAGGTTCTTGAGGTCGCTTTTCTCGCTACCTTCTATCAGGGGGAAGACAAAATACACCTGACGTCCTTCGTGAATCTGCTGGCGGATTCCGTCGTAAAGCGTGGTCATGCGGGAGTCAAAGACGTGGGTTGTGAGTACGGGCTTTCGTCCTGGTGGCAACTCATCGATGATGCTTACGTCAAGGTCGCCGTAGAGGGTCATGGCGAGGGTACGTGGTATGGGAGTTGCCGTCATCACCAGAACATGGGGAGGATTCTCGCTCTTCGACCAAAGCTTTGCACGCTGCGCTACACCAAAACGGTGCTGCTCATCTACGACAACAAAGCCGAGACGTGCAAACTGAACGGTGTCTTCAATAACGGCATGTGTGCCAACAAGGATATGGATTGTGCCATCGAGAAGTCCCTCAAGAACTTCTTCGCGCCTCTTGCCCTTGACGATGCCCGTTAATAGGGCAACGCGAAGGTTCATATCCTTCAAGAATCCCATAATCGTAGTCAGGTGCTGTTCAGCGAGTATCTCGGTGGGAGCCATGATACAGGTCTGGTAACCATTGCCGATGGCGATAAGCATCGACATGAGTGCTACGAGGGTCTTGCCTGAGCCTACGTCACCCTGAAGCAGACGGTTCATCTGGCGCCCTGATCCCATGTCAGCCCTGATTTCCCTGATGACTCTTTTCTGGGCTCCCGTCAGTGGGAAGGGTAGATAATTCTTGTAGAAAGTGTTCAATGCCTCGCCTACCTGTGGGAAAATGTAGCCGCGATATTTACGGCGATGGTCACTTGCGTATCTTAATATATTCAGCTGAACATAGAATAACTCCTCGAATTTCAGTCGTACACGGGCTCGTTCCAGATCTTTCGCGTTCTGCGGATAGTGGACAATGTGAAAGGCTTCGTTGCGCCCCATGAGGTGACGATTATGGATGATGAAGTCGGGTAGGGTCTCTGGTAGTGCAGGCAGTCGTTCCACAAGAGTCTTTGTCAGCCGCTCGAGAGCTCGTGAGTTCAGGCCCGACTTCTTCATTTTCTCCGTGGTGTTATAGTAGGGCTGCATACCCATAGCTGAGAGGTCAACCTTCGATGCATCATCGAGGTCGGGATGGGTGAAATTGATACGGTTGTTGAAGATGGTGGGCTTGCCGAAGACCAGATAATTCACTCCAATCTTATATGTTTGCTTGGCGTATTTGCCACCGTTGAACCAGGTGAGATCACAGATAGCGGTTCCATCGGAGAAGTGGGCGACCACCCGTTCCTTGCGAGGTCCCATGGGATAGGTCTCGAAACTGAGGATATGACCGATGACTTGGACGTACGGCATGTCGCCCGTCAACTCATGGATGGTGTAAACTTTCGAGCGGTCTACATATTTGTAAGGATAGTATTCGAGCAAGTCGCCAAAGGTCTCTATGCCGAGTTCGTTACTTAGCATCTTCTTGCGGTTGGGGCCAACCCCAGGCAAGTACTTGACGTCCTGATCTAATATATCCAATTTCTGTTTGAGGTATAGGGTTTACAGTCTACAGAGGGCTTCGGCAACGACGATGTCATAGGGTGTGGTGATCTTGATGTTTTCACGGTTACCCTCGACGAGTGTGATGGCATGGCCATAAGATTCTACCACTGAAGCATCGTCTGTAAAGCCGTCAAGATAAGGCTGGCGGTTAGCAGCCTTCAATAACTGTATGTCGAAGGTCTGAGGTGTCTGCACAAGTCGATAGTCTCCACGGGGAACGGTCACAGAACCTTCACCTTCAAGATGGCGTACAGTCTCTACGACAGGAATCACAGGGATGACGGCCTTGGCCGTACGGGCTGCCTCGTAGCAGTTTTGTATCACATCGATGCTGGGGAAAGGGCGCACACCATCATGTACACCCACAACTCCGTCAGCATCATCAGGCACAAGAGCCAGTCCGTTTTGTACGGAGTGAAAACGTGTCTGTCCGCCATTGGCCAGTTGATACTTCACCCCGAAATGATACTGCTGACATAGCTGAAGCCAATAGTCCTGCTGGTTTTCGGGCAGTACGAGGATAATCTGCAATTCCGTGGAATATTCGCGGAATCGCTCAAGTGTACGCATCAGCACAGGTTTCCCACCGATGGGCAGGAACTGTTTGGGTATATCGCTCCCCATTCGCAGTCCCTTGCCACCAGCCACGATAATCACATAGTCCATTAGCAGCCCATCAGATGTTTGAATCTCATGCCCTCAGCAATCTGATCTGAGGTCTGCTTGTCTACTAGTTGCGTGAGCAGTTCGTAGGCATAAGGAAAAGCAGCTGCAGGTCCCTCTGCCGTAGTGATATTCCCGTCAACAGTTACGAGGTCGCCCGTATACTCTGCACCTCCTTTTTCGAGAGCCTGTTCGAAGCCGGGGTAGCAGGTGGCCTTTTTGCCGTCGAGGATTCCTAAGGGTGCCAACACAACGGCTGGCGATGCACAGATGGCGGCAATCTTCTTGCCGGCCTTGAACTGAGCAGTTAAAACCTCACGCACACCTTCATGTTCGAAAAGGTTGCTTGCTCCAGGCATACCGCCAGGCAGCATTAGCAGGTCGGCATCCGAATAGTCGGACTGATCGAATTGCAGGTCAGCTTCAATGTTCACGCCATGTGCCGACTCCACGAGAGGGAAGATGGTCGTGCTGATGGTTACTACTTCTACGCCTCCACGGCGCAGTACGTCGATGGGAATCAGGGCTTCGACATCCTCGAAGCCGTCTGCCAGAAATACATAAACCTTTGCCATAATCATTTCTATTTTAGGGTTTCTGAATGCAAAGATAAGAAAAAAAGTGGACTTAACTCCTAATTCTTAACTTTTTTTCGTATCTTTGCGCCCAAAAGCATATAAGTTGCATGGAACAGAGGAAGTTGAAGTTTGCCCTTTTTGGCAATATCTATCAGACCAAGAAGTCGACGTCGATCCAGAAGGTGCTGTCGTGTCTCTCAGAGCATGGTGCCGAGTTGGTGGTGGACATGGAATATTATTATTTCCTGAAGGACAACCAACGTATCGATGTGAACGCCTCACGGATCTTCGCCGATGATAACTTCGAGGCCGACTATGTGATTTCGATGGGTGGTGATGGTACGTTCCTGAAAGCTGCCAGCCGCGTAAGGGAGAAAATGATTCCCATCGTGGGCGTGAATATGGGACGCCTGGGATTTCTTGCTGATGTCAGTCCTGTGGATATTGAACACTGTGTTGAGGCCATCTATCAAGATGACTTTGCCATAGAGAGTAGGGCGCTTATCAAGGTACAAACTGACGGAGAACCATTGGAAGGCTATGACTGTGCTCTGAACGATATTGCTATTCTGAAGCGCGATACAGCCTCGATGATTTCCATCCGTGCCTCTATCAATGGTCAGTACCTGACCACCTATCAGGCTGATGGTCTGGTCATCTCGACACCTACGGGTTCTACGGCTTATTCCCTCTCCAACGGAGGTCCTATTATTGTGCCAGGTACGAAGGTGTTCTCTATGACAGCTGTTGCTCCTCACTCGATGAACATCCGTCCGATAGTTCTCTCCGATTCCTCAGAAATCACTCTTACAGTCGAAAGTCGCAGTCATAATTTCCTTGTGGCCATCGACGGACGTTCAGAGAAGTGTAAGGAGGGAACACGTCTGACACTTAGTCGTGCTCCTTACGACGTGAAGGTTGTGAAGCGTTCACGCCAGAGTTACTTCAACACCCTCCGCGAGAAGATGATGTGGGGTGTGGATGCCCGTTGAGAATCCACATTATTTGTGATATACCTTTCTGCCTCGAACGATGTAGATCCCCTTTCTCTTATTGCCGTCTGACCATGAACCGACTTTGCGACCTTGCAGGTCGTAGTAGTCGTCAGATCGTAACGAATCTGTGTTCTGAATCGTAATGGAATCGTCGATGTCGTTCCCGCTGATGGTGAATTGGCTGGTGGCTACCACCTCCTTACCCTCAGCATCGAGAGTTATGACGACAGTGTTGATACCTGTAGTCTGAGGTGTGAGTTTGATGGTGTACTTGGCGGTCTCTCCTATTGCCAGTGCATTGATACGGATCAGATTGGTGAGCGTGTTATCGACAAAGATATAGAGTATGCCGTTTGTTACATTACCTTTGTTGGTAATGGTTATCTCTGTGCTTACAGGCTCTAGCGTCAGTAGCGAACCATTGAAGGTTATCTGCTCGACATCGAACTCTGTGACAGGTTTGAACTTATTGACCTTGAATGCTGGGGAACGTGCTTCCATATACCATTCACCATGCCACTTGTAGAAGAAAGCGAGATAGTACGAATTACCATCCTCCAGAATACCTTTGCCACCACTCTCCCAAGTTTGGCTTCCGAGAGAATCTAGCTGACAGAGAATGTCCGTTTGGGAGATAACCCCATAGTCATAGATATTGGTGTTGTCTTCTTTGCAGATGGCAATCACTCCTTCACGGTTGAACGGATTGAAAGATTTGTTGCTGACAGTCATATTGAAGTAGATGGTCTCATCCTTTAATTCGTTGTCCACCAAATTATATATGTCGAAGGTTACCTCTAACTGGGGATTGGGCTCCTTGGCGATATACACATGATCTTTATAATACCAGTCGTCTTCAGTCCAATCTTCCTCATAGTATTTCGACGAGACAACATAGAACCAGCATTCTCCGGCAGACTCTGGGTAAAACGTCACGTCGTAGGTAGCAGAATTGTTGGGCTCGATGTCGAGATCAATGTGCTTGATTTTTTTGTCCTTACCTGTTGTTTGGTAGTAGATGGTTCCTGTATGGTCGGTGCCTCTGTTGAAAAGTGTGAGATGGGCGGTAACGGGACTGCCTACCTGCATCTTTCCTGAGAAGGTGAGGTCAGTAAGTGTGAAATTGTGTCCCTTCATCTCATCCTCCAGATACACAGTGAAGGCTTCTGATGCAGTAGCCTTTACCCATTCGTTGCGCGAACGGTAATAAACGATAAAGAAATACTCTTCGCCGTCAATAAGGTTTCCGAACTTTGCTTCTCCAGAACCGAGGGAGTGCGAATCCAACGTACATGTTAAGGTGTCGCTTGCGATGCAGTCTCCCCACTCGTTATTGATGTCGCTAAGTGATTGGAAAAGGCTTATCATGATCATGTCATCGTATGTTTTCGACCCAGTATTCTCCATCGTAAGCTTAATTGTGACAGAACTGTCATCCAGATAGTAGATGCCTTTGTCAAGATCTAAACCAGGAATGTCCGTGTCTATGGTCATGCTGTTGAATGTGTTGGTACCGATGATGATATCTTGCTCTGCTGCTATATCATTACCTTCTGCATCGCGTGTAATCTTGACATGCCATATACCTGCAATGTCAGGTGTAAACGCCTGTTCGCAGATCATGATTGTCCCTGGTTTTATGGTGATTTCATGTTCGGTTGGTTCTTGCTCATTTAACCATACATAGAGCTTCCCACTATTCATGTTACCATCATTGCGAACAAAAAGTTGTAATCCGATGTTCTCGCCAACCTCCAGTGTGCCATTGATGAGAATATCCTCAATGGTGAGCATGGTAATCTGTACGGGTGCCTCAGGTTTCTGTATGTGGTAGTTCTCCGATTGGGTAGCACGAATCCAGTCGTTGCCAGAATGGTAGAAAGCCTGGACGTAGTAACTCTGGTCGAAGTCCAGATCTTCTAAGGTGAATTCCAACGAAGTATTGCCGTCTTTTGTGATGAGGCATTTCTGCTGTTTGGTAAATAGGGGCTCTTCTGGAGCTATTAGGTTGTACAATTGTATCTGTACATCATTATTGTAGTCTTCTGTACCAATATTATTGATGTCGACCTGCAGATTAAGATTGTTATCTTCTGTATGGCCGTTTACTACATTTGTGGCAGTGACTCTCATCTCGAGACTGACCTCTGGATAGAGTGATATGGCAAATTCTGCTTCGGCCGCTATATTGGTGCCTTCGTTGTCGGCAGCGAGTACCAACTTATGCTCTCCAGCCTTAATGTCGTGGAGTATTGCTGTCCAATTCGTTGTTTTTCCAGCCTTCAGTTCTAGTTTGGAAGATTCGACAGACTGGCCATCCAACAGTACATAAAGTTGGTTATTAAAGTCATTACCGTAGTTAGTGATAACGGCAGACAAATTTACATTACCTCCTTCATAGAGTTGCCCGCTGACATCTAGTTGTCCGCTCAACAGGATAACAGGTTTCTCAGGCTCAATGGGTTGTCCTGGTTCGTCGGGCCCGATGGTAATTCCTTGTAAATTAGGGTCGTCAATCTCTTTTTGGCTGAGTGTCATCGAATTCCCATTGATGGTGATGACGATGCCCTTCTGCCATGCATTCTCACAGGGATACCATTCAGAGGAACCCGTTGCCCGGCTGCCTGCTACCAGATAGTATTGTCCGTTGGGCAGCGATTTTCCGAGGATAGAGACAGATTTACCAGCATAACCGGAGCCGTTCTTGTAATTGGCATCGAACATCATGCCTGCTTCAATGAGTTTGTAGTCAGTAGAGTAGACCAAAGCGCCAAAATCGAAAGGACCTGGTACGCAGTAGTTGTAGATGGAGTATTGTAGAATGACGTTAAAGTCCATGCCGGCCTTGATGCGACTCAGATTCGTCAGTACAGGCGAGAATGACTTGATGGTCAGCTGGTCGGCCAAGATAATCGTTTCCGACTCTCCTTTGGGCTTGATGCCAATATTGGCATCCTGATTCATGTTGTAGCCATCGGCACTGCCGCTGGCACCTATACCATTATTGTTGTATGGATTCAGGGCACTGAGCAGGAAGTAGCCGTTATCGTTGCCAAGCCAGCCCCAGTTCACATGGAAGTAACCATTGCCGTCGTACCCGTCGATAACGAACTCATGACCGCCAGCCGATGATGTTCCACCATAGATTACTGGCCTTCCACCGAGTAGTTCTGCATAAATGAGACGATCCCATTCTTCAGCCGTGTAGTCGTTTCGTTTCACATTCCTTGTCGTGGAACTGTAGCCGAAATAGCGCTTCAATGCCTGAGCTACGCTGACGGAATAAGCACCAGAATTATATGGCGTATAATCCATCTGTAAGCTGGAACCGCAGAGTTGCATCAAGGTAGATATAGCATCTTTCTGCGTCTCTGTTGTGTTATTAGAATAGTTGGGCATCATTTGATCCCAGTCAATCGATGTGACGGGTATAGCGTCAACCTGTAAGTTAGCACTTCTGGTATTGTAGGTAGGAATCTCTTGGATAGTCTGTGAAGGGTAGCGATGATAGGCAATCACTTGGGCCATAGCCGTAGCCACACAGCCTGTCACACAATGAACTCCTGTCAATTGCGGACATTTGTTGTTGTAAGGGGCGTCTTGTCCCCATGTAGATTCAATCATCGGTGCTATGGATCGACCCAGTTCTGTGGTGTTATTAGGGGTGTCTGCCCGAGTCGCATTTATTTGGTCGGAATAACTCTGAAGCCAGGCTCTCATGTTCTCTGGCATATTCTCGCTTTCGAAGGATCCTTTATCAGCATAACCTAATACGGCCGGCGTACGGTCATCGCTGCTGGCAATTACGAAACCTTCCTGCTCACCAAGGTTGAACACATAATAGCCATCGGCCTGACTGGCCACTTTCATGGACAATTTTGTATTGATATTATTACCTCGTGCCAATGCTGGTCTTTTGACGGTGATGAAACTAAGGACGTTCTGCTTAGCCTGATTCAGGTCTACTGGACCGGCAAAGGTCGTGGCGCTCAGCCACATATTCAGAATAATAAGCAATGCTTTTTTCATTGGTTCGGCAGTTTTTTATGGCGCAAAGATACAAAAAGAATCTGATAATTGCAAATAATTATCCCTAATTTCGTTGAGAAATAATATAATAATGTACACGCGAAAAGAATTTCTTAAATAACGTTAAGGAATCAAAGATTTCCCCCCAAAAGTTTGGAGGGTATTACTATTTGGCGTACTTTTGCAGTGTACTATTGATGTAGTACACTATTACAAACGAATATTTAAACCAAATAATAGCATTATGATAGAAGTAAATAACATCAGTTTTAAGTACGCAGGTCAGAAGGATCTGGTATTCGATGATTTCAGCCTGAGGCTGGAGGCAAACAACATCTACGGTCTGCTGGGCAAGAACGGCACAGGCAAGTCGACGCTCTTGTATCTCGTTAGCGGATTGCTCCGTCCGAATAAGGGCAGTGTTTGTTTTGATGGCATCGAAACATGCAAGCGACTTCCTGAGACGCTGAGCGAGATGTTCATTGTGCCTGAGGAGTTTGATCTGCCTTCGATGTCGCTCAATGACTATGTGAAGATCAATCGTCCCTTTTATCCTATGTTCAGTACAGAAGTGCTGGAGAACTGCCTGAAGGATTTCGAGCTCACGACAGACTTAAAGTTGAACGCCCTTTCGATGGGTCAGAAGAAGAAGGTTTTTATGGCTTTCGCATTGGCTACAGGAACAAGACTGTTGTTGATGGACGAGCCAACAAATGGTCTTGACATTCCAAGTAAGAGTCAGTTCCGTAAGGTGGTGGCACAGTATATGACTGAGGAGCGTACGTTGATAATCTCCACCCATCAGGTGCATGATGTTGAGTCGCTGCTCGATCACATCATGATTCTCTCGCAGCAGAAGTTGTTGCTCGATGCCAGCGTGAGTGAGATTACTGAAAAGTACACCTTCGAATATCGCACGCCAGACGAGATGGATGATGCACTCTATGCTGAGCCGTCACTTCAGGGTAATGCCGTGATTGCCCCTCGCAAGGCAGATAGTCCTGAGACGCAAGTGAACCTTGAACTGCTGTTCAATGCAGTTACCCAGGGTAAAATTTAAGAGTATCCGTTCAAATCCGCCGATTTCGGTCTTAAAGAAATAATGAGTATGATACAATTCAATATCAATCGATTCGGAAAGTTGGCAAGATGGTCGCTGACGAACGACAAGAAATACCACGTGAAGACGTTCTTTCAGACGCTGGTAATTTTGGTCTTGGTCTTCTTGTTCCTCACGTCGATTACCGTCACATTTGGTACGGAGGAAGCCAATTACCGTGCTTGCAGTCTGGCAGTGATCATCCTGTTTACCAGTACGTTTGTCCTGGGTTCGTCGTTTATGTTCTATAGTATGAATCGTAAGTATGACATGCAGGCGCTGCTGATGCTGCCAGCATCGAACTTCGAGAAGTACTTGATACGCATTCTCTCGTGGATTCTGTTGTTGCCGCTCTATTTTGTGGCGACCATCGCAGCCGATTTGGTGCAGTATATATTTGGTTTGGTGGCGGGTCACGAGGAGGTGCGGTTTGTGATTTCTGCGACGATGGAGATGCTGGGCAAGATGTGGTCTCAGGTGCCTGCCGACAAGCATTCTACTGTGGTGATAGGACTATTGCTCCTCTTCCTCTGGTTCCAGTCGGTTTATGCCCTTGGCGCCACGTTCTTCAGAACGAACAAATACAACTGGATTCCCACGACGGCTATCATCATCGTGCTGTTCCTGGTGCTTGTCTGGCTCTCTCCAGACAGGGGTAAGATTGAGCTCGTGAAGGAAGACTCGGCAACAGATTATGTGCTGGATGTGGTCTATGCCGTATGGGTGATGCTGAACTTCTGGCTGTCGTACAGGCTTTTCTGTCGTCGGCAGGTTATCGGTAAGGTCGTGAACCTTTAGAAATGATTTTAGTTAGAGAGGAAATTGTATTGCAGGCTTTGAAACGTATATTGCAAACTTTGAAACATACATTTCAGACTTTGAAACATATATTCCAAGTTTTGAAATATAAAATATAAATAAAGGGAAAAAGATATGAATAGTTTTAGTTTAAATAGATTTTGGCTGATGCTTTGCTGGCTAATCAACGTGAATCGCGTCAGACTGCTGGGCTATACGGTAGGCATCATGTTCTCAACATTACTGATCCAACTGATGATGTTCGTGTTTGGTTCGTCCGAAAAGATCGTTCCTTATCTCTGGAGCTGTGCAAATTTCGGTTCTTTCTACATACCGTTCCTGATTCCTTTCACGGTCTGTCTGGCCTATTCAAGCTTTACCAGCATAGGCAACAAACAGCAGAGAGGTACCTGGCTGATGATCCCTGCCACCAATCTGGAGAAGTTCTTGTCGCTGATCGTCTATGTGACGGTGATCTGTGGCCTGTGTGCCATTGTGGGCTATATCCTGGGCGACTGTCTCCGCATGGGCTGCTTATGGATAGGCGCACAGTTGTCATCCGATCCTGCCATGAAGGCATTTGAGGTGTACAACTATGATGGTGTGGACGGAACGTATTATCTCTGGTCATCGACTGTGTACTGGTTATTCTGTGATATGACACCTCGTCTGTTGACGGTGTGGGGTAGCAGCATCTATTGGGATTGGTTCCAGTGGGCATCGTTGATCGTTCATACGCTGATAGCTATCTGGGTACACTCGTTATTTACCCTGGGTGGTACGCTGTTACGTAAGTATGCATTCGTCGCAACGGGTTTGTTCTGGATCGCGATTATGTTGCTCTTCATGGGATCTCTCCATCGTCTCAACCTCAGCGTGTTTGGAAATATAACGCTTCCTGATGGTACTACTTATACTGGGACGGTTAACACGATGGCTTATGTGCTGATGGTGGTGCTCCCTCTGCTTGCTTACTTCAATTATCGGGCATCGTTCCGTATCTTCAAAGGTTTTCAGTTAATAACAAATAAGTGGACTAACTATGACATTTTCAAACGATAAACCCATCTACATCCAGATGGCAGACCGCCTCTGCGATGAGATACTTTCTGGCAAGTATCAGGACGACGACCGTATTCCGTCAGTCCGTGAGTACAGTGTGCTCCTCGAGGTAAACACTAATACGGCAGTCAAGGCCTACGAACAACTGGCTCGTGAGGAGATCATCTACAACAAGCGTGGTCTGGGCTACTTCGTAACCAAGGGTGCTAAGAAACAGATTCTCAAGGCTCGTAAAAAGGAGTTCATGAAGGAAAGATTGCCAGAGCTCTTCCGCCAGATGCAACTGCTCGACATCTCGATCGAAGATGTTGTAGAGGCTTATAAAGATATAAAGAGTGTTAAATAGGACGGTGTATCTGAAATGATTTGCAACTTTTCTCGTATAACTTACGACAAATTGTCAGAAACCATTAAGATGAAATAAGGTAATAGATTCAAAAGGTAAAAGATTGTTTTATGATACATCTACAAGAAATCAACAAAACCTATCAGGGTGCCCAGCCGCTCCATGTTCTGAAGGGCATAAACCTCGACATCGCAAAGGGTGAGTTCGTTTCCATCATGGGCGCTTCTGGCTCAGGCAAGTCTACCTTGCTGAACATCCTCGGCATCCTCGACAACTACGACTCAGGAACCTACGAACTCGCAGGCGTTCCCATCTGGAACCTTTCTGAGCGCAAGGCGGCTGACTACCGTAACCGTATGATAGGATTCATCTTCCAGTCATTTAATCTCATCTCTTTCAAAACCGCCGTGGAAAACGTTGAGTTGCCATTATTTTACCAAGGGGTAAGCAGGCGCAAACGCCATCAGATGGCACTAGAATACCTAGACCGTCTAGGTCTTCTAGACTGGGCCGACCATTATCCCAACGAGCTGTCGGGAGGACAGAAACAACGCGTGGCAATAGCCAGAGCACTCATCACCCGTCCACAGATTATCCTGGCCGATGAGCCTACGGGTGCATTGGACTCGAAGACCTCTGTGGAGGTGATGCAGTTGCTCAAGCAGTTGAACCAGGAGGAGGGTATGACCATCGTCGTGGTGACTCACGAAAGCGGTGTGGCGAACGAGACGAACAAGATAGTACACATCAAGGACGGCATTATCGGACAGATTGAGGAGAATCTGAACCACGATTCAAGTCCATTTGGCATTAACGGCATGATGAAGTAAGCTATGCACGATATCTTAACAGAAATATGGCAGACGGCACGACGGAATAAACTCCGTACGACACTCACAGGCTTTGCTGTGGCGTGGGGCATCTTTATGATCATCGTGCTGTTGGGTGCTGGCAACGGACTCATCAATGCCACTATGAAGATGAGCAGCGACTTCCTGACCAACTCGATGGAGGTGTACGAGGGTATGACTTCGAAAGCTTACAAGGGTTTAAAGGAGGGACGCTATATACGACTGAACAGCAAAGACCTGGACGCTACAGATGCTGAGTTCAATGAGAATGTTGACGAAGTGGGAGCATGCTACTACTATAGTACTACCGTCAGCAATGGCGAGCAATACATGAACATGCAGATAGCAGGCGTGTATCCTGTCCATACCCAGATTGTCAAAGAACATCTGATCTGTGGACGATTCATCAACGATATCGACCAGAAAGAGCGTCGTAAGGTGTTGGTGCTGAATGACCGTCAGGCTAAGGAACTGCAACCCAAGGACTACAAGACGCTGTTGGGTAAGTTCGTGAAGGTGGGCAATCTCTCGTTCAAGGTAGTGGGTATCTACAAGAGTCGTGGTGAAGGCGAAGGTAATGCCTATTCGTCTTACTCAGTTATCAAGAGTATCTATGGTGCCAATACGCCCAGTATAGGTAGTATCGAGTTTACCTTCCACGGACTGAATACGGAGAAAGCTAACAATGATTTCGAAAAAGACTATCGTCGTCGTCTGAACGCCAACCACCAGATCCATCCTGAGGATGAGCGAGGTATCTGGATATGGAACAACTATACACAGAGCCTGCAGATGAACGATGGTATCGCCATCATCCACACATTCCTCTGGGTAATCGGACTCTTTACATTGCTCTCTGGTATTGTAGGTGTCAGCAATATCATGCTTATCACCGTTAAGGAGCGCACCCACGAGTTTGGTATCCGTAAGGCCATTGGTGCCAAGCCTTGGAGCATCCTGCGACTGATTATTACGGAGAGTGTGATTATCACCACCCTGTTTGGCTACGTAGGTATGCTGTGTGGTATTTTTGCCAATGAGTATATGGATGCCACATTGGGCCATGAGGTAACAGACCTGGGTGTGGAGAAGATAACCCTGTTTGTAAACCCAACCGTAGGACTGGATGTGTGTATCGAGGCTACAATGGTGATGGTGATAGCAGGTACCATCGCAGGACTTATCCCTGCCTATAAAGCAAGTAGAATCCGCCCCATCGAGGCCCTAAGAGCAGATTGAAGATTATGAGAATAGATATAGATTCATACAGAGAAATCATCGACACGCTGACGCGCAACAAGTCGCGCTCGTTCCTCACTGGGTTCGGTGTGTTCTGGGGCGTGTTTATGCTTGTGGCCCTGATGGGTGGTGGAAAAGGCATGAAAGAGGAGCTGTACAGCAATTTCGATGGCTTTGCACAGAATACCGTTATCGTTGGTGCCGACCAGACCTCTAAACCTTATAAGGGATTCCGCAAGGGGCGTCGTTGGTATATGGAGTATAAGGATGTGCAGCGCTTGAAGCAGCAGGTGCCTGAATTGAATGCTGTGGCGCCAATCCTGATGGGACGTGGTTCGACAGCCTATTACGGCGACCAAAAGACAACCCCCAATATGCAGGGTGCCGTGCCTGATATCGTGCATATTATTACACCAAAGATGTACTACGGACGCTTCATCAACGAGATGGACATTAAGGAACATCGCAAGGTGTGTGTGATTGGCAAGAAGATATACAAAGACCTGTTTAAGGAAGGTGGCGATCCTTGTGGCAAGAAAATCCGTGTGGATTCTACCTATTACGAGGTGGTGGGCGTAGACTATAGCACTGGCAACATCTCCATTGGTGGCCGCTCTGAAGAGCGCATCACCATTCCCATCACCATGATGCAGGCTGCTTTTAACCGTGGTAATGCGGTTGATGTCATTGTTGCTACAGGTCGTCAAGGAGTGCTGATGAGCAAGATTACCCCTCGTATTCGTGAGACTGTCGCCAGAGCTCACTATATCGATCCTACCGACGAGCAAGGTGTGTTTGTATTCAATACCGAGCTGATGTTCCAGATGATTAACAATCTGTTTAAGGGCGTGAATATCCTTATCTGGTTAGTAGGCTTGGGAACCCTCTTGGCTGGTGCTATCGGTGTGTCTAACATCATGATGGTGACCGTCAAGGAACGCACCACTGAGATTGGTATCCGTCGTGCTATCGGCGCCACACCCAAGATGATCCTGTCGCAGATTATCTCAGAGAGTATCGTTCTGACACTGGTGGCTGGTATGAGTGGCATCCTCTTCGCTGTGATGATCCTGCAGATGTTGGAGATGGCCAATACAGAGGATGGTATTGTACAGACGCATTTCCAGGTAGGCTTTTGGACAGCTATCTTCTGTGCCTTTGTGGTGAGCTCGTTAGGTGTGCTGGCAGGCCTTGCCCCAGCAGCCAGAGCGATGAGTATCAAACCCGTAGACGCCATGCGCGACGAGTAAAAAACTAGTATACTAGTCAGACTAGTTCAACTAGTCCAACTAGACAAAAATAGAAATAAATAAAAAAACAGTATAATTATGAAACGTTATTCAAAACTGATTATCGCCGCTATCGTAGCGCTGATTTTCATCGGAACATTCGTGTTCCTGTGGCAGAAGAGCCAACCCAAAGAAGTGGTTTACAACGAGTTTACTCCCAAGTTGGACAGTATCCAGAAAACCACCATTATTACAGGTAAGATTGAACCCCGCAACGAGGTAAACATCAAACCGCAGATTTCTGGTATCATATCTGAACTTTACAAGGAGCCAGGCGACTATGTGAATGCTGGTGATGTGATAGCAAAGGTAAAGGTAGTGCCTGAGATGGGACAGCTCTCGAGTGCAGAGATGCGTGTACGTCTGGCTGAGATTAACCTGAAGCAGGCCCAGACCGACTTTGAGCGTGAGCAGAACCTGTTTAATCAGAAACTTGTTAGTGCTGATGAGTTTGACAAGATAAAGGTATCTTTGGCTCAGGCTAAGCATGAAAAAGTGGCTGCCGAGGATGCTCTGCAGGTAGTAAGAGATGGCTTCTCGAAGGCTAATGCCAAGGCGTCGTCTACACTTATCCGCTCTACCATCAGTGGCGTAATCCTCGACATACCTGTAAAGGTAGGTTACTCAGTTATCCAGGTTAACACCATGAACGAGGGTACCACAATCGCTTCGGTAGCTAATATGAACAATCTGATTTTCCGTGGTAACATCGATGAGACGGAGGTGGGACAGCTGGTTAACGGTATGAATATGAAGATTACCATCGGTGCCCTGCAGGACCTGAAGTTTGATGCTGCCCTTGAGTATGTATCACCAAAGGCTGTGGAGAGCAATGGTACCAACCAGTTTGAGATCAAGGCTGCTGTAAAACTCACGGAGGGTGGCAAGATCCGTGCCGGCTATAGTGCCAATGCCGAGATTGTGCTGGCCAGAGCTGATAAGGTGCTCGCCGTACCTGAGAGTGCTATCGAGTTCAGCGGCGACTCCACCTTTGTCTATGTCATCAAGGGCGATGGCAAGAACAAGACCTATGATCGCACTTACGTTGAGACAGGCCTCTCTGACGGTGTGAACATCGAGATTAAGAAAGGTCTCACCGCGAAGGATAAGGTTCGTGGTCCAGAGATTATTACAGACGATAACGACAAGTGATTATGAAGAAGGTTTCTATTCTAGTAATACTAGTAGTACTAGTCAGGCTAGACCTATCAGCAGAAACAAAGCAGTGGAGCCTGCGTGAGTGCTGCGACTATGCCGTAGAGCATAATATCAGCATCAAGCAGCAGGAGAACCAGTGTCGCAAAGATGAGCTTCAGCTCTCGACAGCCAAAAACTCCCGTCTGCCGGACCTTAGTGGTAGCGTTGGTCAGAACTTCTCTTTCGGACGTGGTCTAACAGCAGCGAACACCTATTCGAATACCAACACCTCGTCTACCTCATTTTCGCTTGGTACCAGTGTGCCGCTCTTCACGGGGTTCGAGATTCCCAACCAGATCAAGTTGGACCAGCTGAACCTCGAGGCTGCCACCGCCGACCTGGAGAAGGCGAAGGATGATATCCGTATGAAGGTAGCTGAGGCCTACGTTCAGATTCTATACGATATGGAGATTGCTGAAGTGGCACATCGTCAGATTGAGATTGATTCTGCACAGGTAGAGCGTCTGCAAGCCTTTGTCAAGAACGGCAAAGCTGCTGAGGCAGAACTCTCGCAGCAGAAGGCAACACTCGCCAACAGCCGTCTGACAGCTACCCAGGCAGACAACAATACCCGTCTGGCCATCCTCACCCTTACGCAGCTTCTCGAACTCCCTACGCCAGATGGCTTCTCTATCGTCCGTCCTGATATTTCCGGATTTTCCGAACTGTCCGCAATATCTGGTCTCACTCCCGACGCCATATACGCTGAGGCTCTCGGCATAAAGCCAGAGATCCTCTCCCAGCAGCTGAAGCTCAAAGGCTCTGAACATAGCATCAAGATAGCAAAGGCCGCCAACTATCCTACACTCTCACTGAGTGGAGGCCTTAACACCAACTATTACACGACCTCCGGCTTTGACTCCGATGCCTTCGGCACCCAGCTGAGAAACAACTTTTCGCAGTATATCGGACTGAACCTCAACGTGCCCATCTTCAACCGCTTCAGGACGCGCAACAACATCCGCAGCGCCCGCATCGACCAGGAGAACCGGCAGTTGCAACTCGAAAACACGAAGAAGACACTCTACAAGGAAATCCAGCAGGTGTACTACAATGCCCTGAACGCCCAGACGAAAGAGAAGTCAAGCGAGGAGGCCCTACAGAGCACAAAGGATGCCTTTCAGCTGATGCAGGCCAAGTACGAGAACGGCAAGGCTACCATCACCGAGTTCAACGAGTCGAAGAACAACTACCTGAAGTCGGAGTCCGACCTTGTGCAGGCCCGTTACGAGAACCTCTATCAGCAGGCGCTCATAGCGTTCTACAGAGGACACGAACTGACATTCTGAGGATACAACACCTTGAAAAGGGGTACATGTAATTGCCCTCGGCGCCCAATATAATGAGGTAGCCGAGGGTTTTTGTAGTTGGCCATAATCCCGTCAAAAGACGGATTAGATGGAGGAAATTGTATAATATGTGTTAATTCTGTCGTCGTTTTGTTGCAGGATTAGTGTTTTTTTTCTAAATTTGGAAACTTTTTTATGGATAAAAGACCTTTTCTTTATAGTAAGTTGTTGTTTGTTGCAGTTGTTTTAACATTCAACACTATGACTGCTTACGCAGACAAGACTGTTGCAGACTTGACTGGTGAGGACAGGGAGATGTATGATAAGTTCCGTCATCTTTTCGTGAATGGTTCGCCCGACGACTTCTACAGTTTTGCCGAGGAATACAGCAAGGACCTGCATGAGAAAGGCTATATGATGCTCTATTACAAGCTGTTGAGCAACAAGGGCTTTTATGCGCTAAGGCATAACCAGTTCTATCGTGCCATCCACTTTGCAGAGACATTGGACCATGAGGTCAGGGAAGACGGTGCCAGCGACTATTATTATCTGGCTACAGGTCTGTATGGCGACATCTATAGTAACAGTCACAACAAGAGTCGCGCAGAGAGATATTTCATGCAGGCTCTGGAGGAAGTGGGCGACCGCGACGTGAAGTTCACGATGCGTGTCTATCTGTACTTGGCGGAGATGCTCTGCCTGAAAGATCCGCAGAAGGCACTCGAGTGGATTGAAAAGTCAATATCGACCTCCAAGGAGTTGCAGAACATCGACTATCTCTCCCAGTCGCTGGCCATGAAGGCTTACCTTTATTTTATTATAGGCGACGCGCAGCAGTTCTCCCAGGTCTACCAGCAGTATCTGGATTTGAAGAATAAGGGTATACGGGAGTTCAATCGCCGGTATGATAACATCCTGGAGGTGGCCCGACTCGCTTTTGACAAGGACTACGATTCTGCAATGGATAAGGTGCATCAAGGCAGTCTGGCCGTCGACAGTGCCCTGGCCGTCATCCGCATCTATGCCTTGCAGGGCAATCTCGAACAAGGGTTTGAGGCCGTGAAGCGCCGCTATGTCGAGATGGACTCCATTTACGGTCTCATTCAGGATGCCAACTTCAATCAGCTGGCGGCGGAGACCAGTCTGATGCGCTCCCGTGAGGAGGCTGCCACAAACAGGAGCCTTGCCAATCGGCTGTGGAACTGGCTGATAGGATTGACGGCGCTCTTCTTGTTTGTTTACATCATGGGGCGTCGCCGCCTGCTGATGAAAATCAGGGCTCAGAACGAAGAGTTGAAGAAAGCACTCGTCAGAGCAGAGGAGTCTGACCGTATGAAATCCACATTTATCCAGAGCATGAGCCATGAGATACGAACGCCTCTGAATGCCGTATCGGGATTCTCTCAGGTGCTGTGCAATCCTGATTTCGAACTAAGTGATGAGGAAAAACAGGATATGCAGCAGCGCATATCGAGTAATGTGAATCTGATAACCACCACCATCAACGAGATGCTTGAGTTGTCGATGAGCGAGAGTGAGAGCACGGTGTCTGATTTGGAAAAGAAAGATGTGCTGTGCAATGAGTTGGGACGCACTGCCCTACAAGGTTTCGAGGACGAGAACAACAAGGGCGTCGAACTGCGCTTTACCTCTGATGTTGACGATGATTTCACAATCCGTACCAATGCCTATCGTCTGAATGTGGCTCTGCACCATCTGTTAGACAATGCCGTGAAGTTCACGGATAAAGGCTATGTGGAGTTATCGATTGTAAAGAAAGACGCCAGTATCCTGTTCTGTGTCACAGATACTGGCGTTGGAATCAAGGAGGAAGACCGTGAGCGCATCTTTGAAACCTTCTCCAAGGTTGATGACTTCAAGGAAGGTATCGGGTTGGGGCTTCCCATCTGCCGTCGTCTGATAAGTACCTTGGGTGGTGAGGTGGCACTCGATCCCGACTATTCAGCAGGCTGTCGCTTTGTGGTTTCCCTTCCTTTGGGAAGAAATGATTAATTGTACGCGACTCCTGCCCTTTATAAATAGCTTTATGAAAAAGGTAATCTTAGTGACGTTGACGATGATTTGTGCGCTATGCAGCAGTGCACAAGTGAAACCGATGAAGGAGTTTGTGGACGAACTGATGGCACGGATGACTGTGCAGGAGAAGATTGGACAGCTGAATCTATTGCCGGCAGGAACGATTCAGACAGGAGTGTCTGAAAACAGTCCGATGATGGAGGCCATTGCCAAAGGACAGTTGGGTGGTGTGCTGAACCTGAAGGGTGTGAAGGAAATTCGTGAACTGCAGGAAGCCGCCGTGACCAAGTCGCGTCTGGGCATTCCCCTGATTATCGGTTTGGACGTGATACACGGCTACGAGACGGTGTTTCCGATTCCGCTGGCCTTGTCGTGCAGTTGGGATATCCCTGCTATCGAACAGAGTGCCAGGATAGCTGCCAAGGAGGCTACTGCCGATGGCATCTGCTGGACCTATAGTCCGATGGTGGATATTGCTCTCGATGCCCGTTGGGGCCGTATCGCTGAGGGGAACGGTGAAGACCCCTACCTGGGCAGTCAAATTGCCAAGGCGATGGTGAGAGGTTATCAGGGCACTGACAATCAACACTTTGCTACTGACGAACTGATGGCTTGCGTGAAGCACTATGCCCTCTATGGCGGAGCTGAGGCTGGGCGTGACTACAACACGGTGGATATGAGCCGAATAAGGATGTTCAACCAGTATCTCCTACCATACAAGGCTGCTGTGGAGGCTGGCGCAGGCAGTCTGATGACCTCGTTCAACGTGGTGGACTACATTCCTGCTACGGCAAACAAGTGGTTGGTTGACGAAGTGCTGCGCAAGCAATGGAAGTTCGACGGCTTTGTGGTGACTGACTATGGCGCTATTGCAGAGATGGTAAGTCATGGCGTTGGCGACCTGCAGGCTTGTGCTGTTCAGGCCCTGCTGGCAGGAACGGATATGGATATGTGTGCAGAGGCTTATACGAAGACATTGGAGCAGTCGCTGAAAGAGGGCAAGGTGTCGATGGCCGATATCGACAGGGCTTGTCGGCGTATGCTGGAGGCGAAATACAAACTTGGCCTTTTTGAGGATCCTTATCGTTACTGTGATCCCTCCCGGAGAGACAGGGAGATTTATACGTTAGAACATCGTCAGGCAGCAAGGAATCTGGCGGCAGAGACATTCGTATTGCTGAAGAACGAGGACCAGGTGCTCCCTCTGAAGAAGCAGGGGAAGGTGGCATTGATTGGCCCCCTGGCAGACTGCAAGTACAACGTTGGAACCTGGTCAGTGTCCGCTACCTATCAGTCTGGTACACTCCGTGAGGCCATGCAGCGTGCCTTGCAGGGTAGGGCAGAACTGTTCTACGCACAGGGCAGTAACTTCTGTCGCGATGCTGATATTCAGGCGAATGGCGCTTTCTACCGTGATGTTCCCAGAGGCGATGATGAACAGATGAAGCAGGAGGCATTGGCCATAGCACGACAGGCGGATGTCATCGTCTGTGCAATGGGTGAGGAGCAGGAGATGACTGGAGAGTGTGCCAGTCGTAGCAACTTGGAAATGCCAGATGTGCAGCGGGAATTGTTAGGAGAACTCCTGCAACTTGGCAAGCCGCTGGTGTTGCTGAACTATGCAGGTCGCCCAACGGTGCTGACATGGGAGTCGGAGCATGTGCCTGCCATCCTGAACGTGTGGTTTGGCGGTAGTGAAGGTTCGGATGCCATCTGCGATGTGCTCTTTGGTGACAAGGTGCCCAGCGGCAGGCTCACCGTCTCGATGCCGAGGACCACAGGACAGGAGCCTCTTTACTACAACCATCTGCCGACGGGACGGCCTGTGACAGAAGGTACGAAGAAATTCGAGAAATTCAAGAGTAATTACCTCGACGTCAGCAATGATCCGCTTTATCCCTTTGGCTACGGACTGAGCTACACCGCGTTCGAATACGGTGAGTTGGTGTTGAGCAGCAGCGAGATGGCTTCAGACGGCAGTATCACAGCTACTATCAAGGTGACGAACTCTGGAGAGAGAGATGCCGACGAGGTGGTGCAACTCTATATCCACGATGTCGCCGCCAGCATCAGCCGTCCTGTGAAGGAGTTGAAGGGTTTTGAACGTATCCGCCTCAAGGCTGGAGAGAGCCGTGAGGTCACGTTCAGTATTACCCCAGATATGCTGAGTTTCTACAATTACAACTTGGAGTATGTATTGGAACCAGGAGAGTTTGAGGTGATGGCTGGTCCTGACAGCAGCCTCGGACGTCTGAGGAAAGCCTCGTTCGTCGTAAGATAATTCTTACTTCTTGTGCCTGTTAGCCCGTTGCTCACGGTATTTGGCCTTCTGCTTGGCAGAGCCACTACCGTGAGCACCAGTTATATACTGCTTCTTCTTGGCCTTGGTCTTCACCTTCTTGCCAGAATCGCTTGGCTTGTCACCTCCTCGTCCGAAGTTGATGCCGTTCTCAAGTATGCGCTGAAAATCATCCATTGATTCTTATTATTCTAGTTGGACTAGTTTGCCTAGTGGGACTAGTATTAATGATGGAACAATCTTACGCCAGTGAAGGCCATAGCGATGCCGTACTTGTCGCAGGTCATGATGACATGATCGTCGCGGACGCTTCCACCTGCCTGGGCGATAAACTCCACACCGCTCTTATGGGCACGCTCGATATTATCGCCGAAGGGGAAGAAGGCATCTGAACCCAATGCCACCTTCGTGTTCTGGGCGATCCAGGCTTTCTTCTCTTCCATCGTCAGCACTTCAGGCTTTGTCTTGAAGAACTGCTGCCAGGCACCGTCGCGAAGCACGTCGTCGTGCTCGTCCTCTGAGATATACACGTCGATGGTGTTGTCACGATCAGCACGACGGATACCATCAATGAACGGCAGATTCATTACTTTCGGATGCTGGCGCAGCCACCAGATGTCGGCCTTGTTGCCTGCCAGACGGGTGCAGTGGATACGGCTCTGCTGACCTGCTCCGATACCAATGGCCTGACCGTCTTTCACGTAGCAAACGGAGTTCGACTGTGTGTATTTCAGTGTGATAAGGGCGATGATCAGATCGCGCTTGGCCTCAGGGCTGAAAGTCTTGTTCTGTGTGGGAATGTTCTCGAAGAGGGCGTCATCGTCGAGTTTGATCTCGTTACGGCCCTGTTCAAAAGTGATGCCGAAGACCTGCTTACGCTCGATAGGCTCAGGCACATACGACGGATCGATCTTGATGACATTATATGTTCCCTTGCGCTTGTCCTTCAGAATTTCGATGGCCTCGGGGGTATAGTCAGGGGCAATCACACCGTCTGAAACCTCGCGCTTCAGAATCTTGGCTGTGACGGCATCGCAGGTGTCGGAGAGGGCCACAAAGTCACCATAGCTCGACATACGGTCGGCACCACGGGCTCTGGCGTAGGCACAGGCGATGGGACTCTCGTCGAGACCAGCGATATCGTCCACGAAGTATATCTTCTTCAGCGTATCGCTCAGGGGCAGGCCTACGGCAGCACCAGCAGGACTCACATGTTTGAACGAGGCAGCAGCGGGCAGACCAGTGGCAGCCTTCAGTTCCTTCACCAACTGCCAGGCATTGAAGGCATCGAGGAAGTTGATATATCCAGGACGGCCGTTGATCACTTCGATGGGTAACTCTCCCTCCGTCATAAAAATCCGCGAGGGCTTCTGGTTCGGATTGCATCCGTACTTGAGTGCTAATTCTTTCATGTTATTGCAATAGTTTTGAATTCTGCTGCAAAGGTACAAATAAGTGAGCAGAAAACCAAATAATATCTGAATAATCGCAAAAAGGGCGCAAAGGTTCCTTTTACCTTTGTGCCTACAACCTGAAAGAGTCTTGCGGGTTGGGATAGATACTCAAGAAATGGCTGGAAATGGAAAAAAACAGTGAAAATCTGTGTAATCTGTGGTTTTATTTGTACCTTTGCAGCAAAATTCGTTGTATTATGGAAAAGAAACGTATTGCCCTGAAAAAGTTGCTGGAGGCGGTGGAGAAGGAGATTATCCGCAAGCCTGATCGTAAGACACTTGACCATCTGTCGCTGTTGGTGGGCTATCAGGACTGGGACAGCTTCCAGCATGCGCTGCACGGTGAGACCAGTGCCGATGAGAATTACAAGTAAAAAAGAAGAGATGCCATCAGAATGACATCTCTTTTCTCTCTCTCGAAAGGCTGATTATTCAGCAGTGGCAACAGGACGACGCTTCTCCTTGATGCGGGCAGCCTTACCAGTGAGCTTGCGCAGGTAGTAAAGCTTGGCGCGACGTACCTTACCAATCTTGTTGATCTCAATGCTCTCGATGTTCGGAGACTCGATGGGGAAGATACGCTCCACACCAACGGTACCAGACATCTTGCGAACAGTGAAGCGCTTCTTCTCACCGTGACCGCAGATCTTGATGACTACACCACGATAGAGCTGGATACGCTCCTTTGAACCCTCGATAATTTTGTAAGCGACAGTAATCGTGTCTCCAGCCTTGAACTTGGGGAACTGCTTGCCGGTTGCAAATGCTTCTTCAGCAACTTTAATTAAATCCATTTCTTTACTTTTTTACTTGTTTTGCTGTATCGTTCCAACGCAACATAGACGGGCAACTCGTGACTTCCCTCCATCGGTTACGCCGAAAAGCGGGTGCAAAGGTACAAAATTCCTCTGACATAAGCGGGATATGTTTTCGCTTACGGCTATGATTTAACATTATTTATTGTTTCGTGCGGACTTCTGACTGCTCAGTACGTAGTTTTATTTGTGTCAACAGGTATATCATTCCCTAAACAATTTAGCCATCTATTACTGCATACTTGGCCCAAAACCGTGAGTTAACTCAAAATATCCATCGAGTTAACTCAAGCGACAAATCGAGTTAACTCAGGGCAAAAGCGTCTATAGAATCAGCTAATGAAGAGGAAAAGTCAATAACCCTGCCTTATTCTGCAATAACCCTGCCTTATTGCGCAATAACCCAAGGTTATTTGACGATAACCCCAGCGTAAAAATCCAAATTAATTTGGTTTTTCGCTCGACTTTTCGTACCTTTGCCATCGAATTATAAATTTAAAGGAGCGAATGATGAATCATAGACTACTATATTCTGGCTTAATTACAGCTTTGCTGTTATGGTCATGTAACAAAAAGGAGACACAGACCCATGAGGATGCTGTCAGCGTGAGAACCCAGAAAGTAGAGGCTGGGGCACAGAGCGTGAACAAGAGTTTCATGGGAGTGATAGAAGAGGAAGACGGTGCCAACGTCACATTCGGGGTTTTAGGTACGGTTATTCGCGTGATGGTCGATGAAGGACAATTCGTGCGGAAAGGTCAGGCAATGGCCGAGACCGACGGACAGAACGTCAGGAATGCCTACGAAATGAGTGCCTCGACCCTCGCACAGACTGAGGATGCCTATCGCCGCATGAAGAACCTTTACGACAAGGGTACACTGCCAGAGATAAGAATGGTAGAGATGGAGTCGATGCTAACCAAGGCAAAAGCTGCAGAAGCCATGTCGCGGAAGAATGTGGACGAGATCGTGCTGCGTGCCCCCTTTGATGGCTATGTGGCACAAGCTGCTGTACATGAAGGCAGCAGCGTCATGCCTGGTGTGACGGGGTTCAAGCTGGTGAAGATTGACAAGGTGAAAGTAAGCGTATCAGTCCCGGAGAAAGAGATCGGCAAGATTAAGAAAGGCACTGACGTGAACTTTACGGTGTCCGCCTTGGGTGATAGCGTGTTTACGGGCAGAGTGGTGAACAAGGGAGTGGTTGCGAATATCATCAACCACACATACACGGTAAAGGTTTTGGTAGAGAATAAAAGCCATACATTGCTGCCAGGCATGGTATGCAAGGTACACATGAAGGACGTGAGTGCAGACTATTCTATTCTGGTGCCGCAGGATGCCATACAGATTAGCGGCAAGGAGACCTTTGTGTGGATGGTGAAGCAAGGGAAGGCTCATCGTCAGGCTGTCACCACAGGTGAGATATACAGCGCTGGTGTGGTCATAGAGACAGGACTGACCAACGGCGATGTGATCATCGTCCAAGGCCAGAATAAAGTCAGTGAGGGAATGAGCGTGAAGTAAAGGTAAAAAAGTAAAAAGGTAAAAGGGTGAAAAGTGATAAAGTGCAAGAGCCAAGAGGTGATAAAAGCTTAGTGGCGAGTGCCATGAGGCATAAAAGCATCACGCTGCTGCTGGTGCTGGTCATGATGCTTGCAGGCATTGCTTCGCTGATATATATACCAAAGGATGAGTTTCCGCAGGTAGACCTTCCTGTGGGATTGGTGGTAGGAGTCTATCCTGGGGCGTCTGAGCTGGAAGTGGAGCAGCAGTTGGCAAAGCCCCTGGAAGATTTTCTCTGGACCTTTAAGGAGATAGACAGGGAAAAGACTACGACGATGAGTATGAACGATGGCTGTGCGGCCATTGTATGGCTCAACGGGACAGAGAGCAGCAAGACGGAGTTCTGGAACAAGCTGAAGGAGCGGCTGACACTCTTCCGCGTGACACTGCCAACGGGTGTGCTGGGTGTGGTGGCCAACGACGATTTCGGCGACTCATCGGCCATGCTGGTCACCATCGAAAGCGACAGCAAGACATTCCGTGAGCTGGGCGACTATGCCGACGGACTGAGCGACAGACTGAGAACGGTGAAGAGCCTGGCAAACGTGATACGCATGGGTGGGCAGAAGGAACAGCTGAGCATCTATTTGGATCGCGACCGTCTCTCGATGTACGGCATCAATACGGCCATACTGATGAGCAAGGTTTCCGGACTTACAGGCACACTCTATACAGGCAGTCTGGAGGATGGAAAACTGAGCAGGAAGATACATATCCGGTCATCGCTCAATACCGAACAGGACCTGGCACAGACCATTGTCAGTACTGCTCCCACGGGCGAAGTGGTACGACTGAGCGACATTGCCACCATCAAGCGTGAATACCCTGAACCGCGACAATACATCAAGAACAACGGGCGCCAGTGCCTGCTGCTGTCGCTACAAATGATCAGGGGCAAGAATATTATCGACTTCGGTACCGAAGTAAAACAACTGATCAGCGACTACCAGCAGACATTGCCCAAGGATGTGCATATCAACGTGATCAGCGACCAAAGCCAGGTGGTAGACCACTCCATACAGGACTTCATGCTCGAAATGCTCATCGCCATCGTGTCCGTCATCATTGTGGTATGCCTGATGCTGCCGCTTAGGGTGGCGGGTGTAGCAGTGGTCACCATCCCCATCACGATATTTGCCTCCATGGCCATATTCCTTATGACAGGAGTCGAGATTAACAGCGTCACACTGGCGGCCCTGCTGGTAACGCTGGGTATGATTGTCGACGACAGCGTGGTGGTAGTAGACTGCTATCTGGACAAGTTAGACTCCGGAATGAATCGCTGGCACGCTGCTATAGAGTCTTCACGGGAATTCGTGAAGAGCATCATCACGGCCACGCTGGTCATCAGCATCACGTTCTTCCCCTTCCTCTTTACTACTGACAAGCTAATACACGACTTCATACAATGGTTCCCGTATGCCATCAGCATCGTACTGACGGTATCGCTGGTGGTCGCCATTTTCGTGGTGCCCATATTGCAGCATCAGTTTATCAAGAACGGACTCCACACGGGTCAGCAGGAAAGAAACGAAGGCGAGCGGAAGACGATGCTCGAGCGGATGCAGGGTCACTACGACAAGCTGATAGAGTGGTGCTTCCGCCACAGGCGCGCCACCCTTGCCATCGGACTGGCAAGCATCGTGCTGGGGGCTGTGCTCATCCTGATGTTACCCATCAGACTGATGCCCAGGGCCGAGCGCAACCAGTTTGCCGTCGATATCATATTGCCTACAGGCACAGACCTGGACTATACTGCACAGGTGGCCGACTCGCTGGCCAGCATCATGCGAAAGGACGAACGGGTGGTCAACCTGACCACGTTCTATGGCAGCGGCTCACCGCGATTCCATGCCACGTTCCTGCCCAACTTTGGCGGAACCCACTTTGCACAGTTCATCGTAAACACCCATAACGACAAAGAGACGCAGGAAATGCTGGACGACTACGCCCACCGCTACTCCTATTACTTCCCTGAGGCTCAGATACTGTTCCGGCAGATAGAATACTCCGACCATCAATACCCTGTGGAAGTGGAGGTGAAGGGTGATAACCTCGATAGCCTGCACGTGGCCATAGACAGCATACATCACCGATTGTCGAAAAACAAGGACATAGACGTGTTGACCACCAGCTTCGGCACGACGGGTAACCAACTGGAGGTAACCATGAAGCCTGAAGAAGCCAACCGCATAGGCATGAGCAAATCGCTGCTCTCGCTGAATTTTGCCTTGCGCTATGGTGGCGGCATTCCTGTAACAACCATCTGGGAGGGCGACCACGAACTGAGCATCACGGTAAAGGATGCCGATAAGGGTAGACACGACATCGACGAATTCAAGAACATTCGCGTGACGAGCCTGATCCCCACCATTACGGCAGCACCGCTGTCGCAAATAGCCGACGTCAAGCCAGGCTGGGGCTCTGGCACCATCACACGCATCAATGGTGAACGGACGGCCTCTGTCTATGGCATGATGGGACGTCAGGGCGTAAAGGTGGGAGAACTGACGGAGAATATCTATCGGGACCTCAAGACACTGCGACTGCCCGACGGCATCAGGATTGAGGAGGGCGGACAGGCAGAGACCGAACGGACATACCGTCCGCAGATGTATCTGGGCATGCAGATTGCCATCGTGCTGATCTTCTTCATCATCGTGTTCCACCTGAAGAGCATACCGCTCACACTGCTCATCATGTCGTCGCTGGGATTCTCGATGATAGGTGGTGCGCTGGGACTCCACTTGTTCGGTCAGGAGTTTGGTGCTACGGGCGTACTCGGCTTCGTCTCGCTCATGGGTATCATCACCCGCTGCGGTATCATCATGATTGACTATGCCGAGGAACTGAGCCACGAGCACCCCACGAAAGAGGCCGCACTGCTGTCGGCCAAACGGCGGTTCCGACCGGTATTCCTCACTTCGATGGCTGCATCGATGGGTGTCATACCGATGGTCATTAAGGACACGCCGCTGTGGGGACCGATGGGCGTCATCATCTGCATAGGAGCACTGGTGTCGATGCTGTTTATCATCACCATGATTCCCGTCGGCTACAGTGTAGTAAAAGAAAGGTTTTAAGTTATGAAGATAAAGAAGTTATTCCTCGTCCTTGGCATTTCCCACCTCGTGGTCATTGGGGCTCCAGCCCAGCGCATCATGACCCTGCAGGAGTGTGTCCAGGAGGCTCGTGTCAACAACGTCAGCGCCAAGGATGCTCGCAACGACCTGCTCATCGCCAAGGAACAGCAACGCTATGCCCGCACGAAGTACTTTCCTATGGTAGGAGCGTCGGCCACCCATTTCGAGGCCAGCGACTATCTGCTGAAGCAGCAATTGTTCTCGGAAGATCTGCAAGAAATCATCGAAGCGCTCACCGAGGGCTCGGATTTCTTCAAAAACGGAGGCATTCAAGCCATCAAACGTGGTACGTCGATGGGCCTCACCGTCCTTGAACCACTATATACTGGCGGCAGAATCCGCAATTACAACAAACTGGCCGACATGCAGGTTGATGCTCGCCAAAAACTGCAGCAGGTGACTGACGACGAGATTGTGATGACTACTGAATTCCTGTTTTACAAGATTCTGGAACTTCATGAGACCGACAAGATGCTCGATGCCATGGAGAAAGAAACGGAGAGCATACATCGCGATGCGGTCAACATTTACGAGAACGGCATCGTCAACAAAAACGACGTCCTCGGCGTCGAACTGATGCAAGACCAGCTCTCGGCTCTGCGCATCAAGACAGCCAATGCTTGTCGGCTGTTGCGCCGTGCACTGGCGAAATATATAGGTATGGCCGATCAGAATATTGACATCGATGCAAATATTTCAGATGACGCCATCGTCGACCCCCAGGTGTATCTGATGCCACATCTCACAGCCCTTGAGAACCGCACGGAGACCCAACTCCTCGACATCTGGGTGGAAAAGTCGGAGTTGGAAAAGAAAATAGCCCGAGCCTCCATGCAACCTATCGTACTGCTGGGTGGAATGGCCAATTACAGCAAGCTGCTCGCCGAATGGAGCAGCAAGGCCATCGCCTTCGCTACCGTCCAGATACCCATCAGTGCCTTTTGGAGCGAACGGCGAATGTACAAATGGAAAAAGATAGAAGTAGAGAAGGCAAAAGACTTCCGTCAAGACAAACGTGAGCTCATCTCCCTGCAGATACAAGATGCCTGGGACAATCTGGAAAGTACTTACCGTCAGACGCAAATCGCGAAGAAAAGCGTGGAACGTTCTGAGGAGAACCTGCGCATCAACCGCGAACACTATCTCAACGGCATGACGAACATGACTGAGCTGCTCGATGCCCAACGCCAGTGGCAGCAGGCACTCACTTCACGCAATGCCGCTAATAGCGAATACCTGCAGGCCAAGACCCGCTACCTGATTCTGACCGGTCGCAGAGAGGAAGTAAAACCATAATGCACTTCATTCTTAACAATTTTTAGTGTCTTATTGTGCATGGTGCATGGTGCATTGTGCATTAAAATTCGTACCTTTGCAACCAAATTTGCTAAGATATGAATCATCGACTACTATTTTCAGGCTTTCTAACGGCCTTGCTGATGGTATCTTGTGCCCCCAAGCACTACCAGCTGGCAGGCGTGGAGCGTAGCAGAATCATCGTGGACAGCCGTTATGACCAGAATCCGGATCAGGCGGCAGCACAGTTCCTGGCCCCCTATAAGCAGGTGAACGACAGCGTTATGGGACCTATCGTCGGACAGGTGGCGCATAACATGCATGCAAAGCGTCCTGAGAGCGACCTCTCGAACCTTCTGGCTGACATTCTCATCTGGTCGGCCAAAGACTACGACGAGCAGCCTGTGTTCGCCGTCTACAATATGGGAGGCATCCGTGCTGACCTTACGAAGGGTGTTGTTACCTATGGCGATGTGCTCGACGTGGCACCTTTTGAGAACAAGATATGCTTCACCACCCTCACGGGAGAGAAACTGATGGATGTGTTCCGAGAAATTGCATCTCATGGAGGCGATGGAGTCAGTAAGGGCGTTGAACTGGTGGTCAAGATGGACGGCAAGGGCGAGAAGGGAGAACTGGTCTCTGCCAAGCTCCACGGCAAGGAGATTGATCCTCAGGCTGAATACCGTGTGGCGACGATCAATTATTTGCTGGAGGGTAATGACGGCATTCCATCGCTTCGTGATGGAAAGGATGTGGTGGCACCCCAGGAGGCAAGTAACAATACCCGCTTCCTTATCATGAACTACTTCCGTGACATGCAGGCCAAGGGCATTGTGGTTGACTCGAAAGTGGAAGGAAGGATTGTAATTGAAGATTGAAAATTGATAATTGAAAATTGAAGTAATGAAGAGGAATATATATAATAAGGTGGTGATAAGGTTGGTAATGGGGCTTTTACCTTTTTACCTTTTTACCTTTTTACCTTTGAATACGGAGGCTAAGAAGCGCAAACAGCTGGTGATTCTGCATACTAACGATACGCACTCTACCATCATGCCGCTGAATCCTAACCTCGACAATAAGGATATTGCAGGTCGTGGCGGATTCCTGCGTCGTGTCAACATGATTAAGGAACAGCGACAACAGCACCCCAATCTGTTGCTCTTTGACTCAGGCGATTTTTCGCAGGGATCAGGCTACTACACGCTCTTCAAAGGCGAGGTGGAGATTGGACTGATGAACGAGATGGGCTATGATGCCGCGACCATCGGCAACCATGAGTTCGACTTCGGCATGGAGAACATGGCCAGAATCTTCCGGATGGCCAACTTCCCCATCGTATGCTCTAATTATGATTGTACGGGAACGGTGTTGGAAGACCTTGTGAAACCCTATGTCACTCTGAAGCGCGAAGGCGTGAAGATAGGAATCTTTGCACTTGCACCTCCTATGAAAGGACTGGTATTCGACGGCAACTGCGAGGGTATCACCTATCTCGATCCTGCCGAGACGGCGCAGAAGTACATCGATATACTGAGGAAGCAGGAGAAGTGCGACCTCGTGATTTGTATATCACACCTCGGCTGGGAGGTTTCTGTCTATCCCGACGAGAAGTTCGTGAGTCTGACAGAGGGCTGCGACCTGGTTCTGGGTGGTCATACCCACACCTATATGCCTACACTTGAATATACGCCTGACAAGAACGGGAAGATGATTCCCGTGGATCAGAATGGTAAGCACGGAGTCTTCATCGGAAAATTGATTCTCGACTTAGAGAAGAAGTAAACAATACATCTTACTCAAAGTAGAACGTCAGTACGATCATTTTGCTGCATCCTCGCGTGACAGCATTGGTGTATTTGCGCAGATTGGCATCCTGCAGTTCCTGAGCGTGATCGTGGTCGATGGCATCGCGTAGGCTGTAGCAGAACTTTAGTTCTGGAATCAGTTTGAAGAATGGCAGATAGAAGTCGCAGCCTAAACCCACCTCAAGGAACATGTCCGACTTCTTCAGTTGGATATACTCCTGATTCTTGCTCGTAAGATTCAGCGTGGGGTTGACTCCTGCCGTGATATACGGACGATAGTTGTTCCATCGCTCAGCACTGAACTTCAGATTGATAGGCAACGAGATATAGGTGTTCTTCATGTCCTGTGTCGTCTCTATCTGACGACCTTCCTGATCAGTCTCTGTCAAGTTGCGGAAGGTCAGGTGCTTGGCGCCGAAGTGCATGGTAGGGGAGAAGCGGAGGTTCAGGTACTGAGACAGACGAAGGTCGGCCAAAACACCTACGCTGAATCCTGAGTTCCAGCGGTCGTCATCGCATACGATAGTCTCCTCGTGCGTAGTACCGTCCTCGAGGGTGATTGTCTGTGGCCCTGCGTTCTCGAACTCAATATCCTGCATGTTCATCCCCACGAGGATGCCAAAGTGCATCGGGCGCAGGTCGATGTACGGCTTGTTCTGTATCTTGCGTGTCTGGGCTGTGCCCGTCAGAGAGAGGCACGCCAGGATAATGGCAAATATGGTTCTGCTTCTAAGCATTTCTGTTCTGTTACTTCTTTATAAACGTAAAAAGATGCCTATTATTATATCCGAGATTATTCAGACAGCGTATAAATTGCAAAAAAATATACCTAAATGTTGGTATATATCGAAAATTTATCGTACCTTTGCATCACTCAAATTGAGTATTAACATTATTAATTAATAAAAAGTTAGGATTATGGCATATGTAATTGGTGACGATTGTATCGCTTGCGGTACTTGTCAGGGCGAGTGCCCCGTTGAGGCAATTTCTGAGGGTGAGAAGTATTCTATCGATCCCGATCTCTGCACAGAGTGTGGCACTTGTGCAAGTGTTTGTCCTTCTGAGGCTATCAGCCTGCCTTAATTATCAGGTAGATGCTAAGACAGCGAGGGGTGCTTTATCAGGAGCGTCCCTCGCTTTGTGTTTATGCAGAAAAGTGCAAATAATTGAATATTATGCATGATTAATTATGAATAATTTTGTACCTTTGCACCCAAATTGAAGTGATTATGATATTACTGAGTTTTGATACAGAGGAGTTTGACGTGCCCCGTGAGCATGGTGTAGACTTCTCACTTGAAGAGGGAATGAAGGTGTCTGTGGTAGGCACAAACCGCATCCTTGACTGTTTGAAGGAGAATGGCGTGAAAGCCACGTTCTTCTGTACTTCGAACTTTGTGCAGAATGCTCCAGAGGTCGTAAAGCGTATTATGAACGAGGGTCACGAGGTGGCTTGTCATGGTTGTGACCATTGGCAGCCGAAGGCCACGGATGTGTTTCGTTCGAAGGAAATCATTGAGCAACAGACGGGAATCACCGTCAACGGCTATCGCCAGCCAAGGATGTTCCCAGTGTCTGACGAAGATATAGAGAAGGCAGGGTACAGATATAACTCATCGCTTAATCCGGCATTCATCCCAGGCCGCTATATGCACCTGACAGCCCCCCGTACATGGTTCATGAGGAATAAGGTGATGGAGATACCTGCCTCAGTGACTCCCTGGATCCGTTTCCCGTTGTTTTGGCTGGCTCTGCATAATCTGCCTGAGAAACTGTATCACATGATGGTACGTAGAGTGTTGAGTCATGACGGTTATTTCGTAACGTACTTCCACCCCTGGGAGTTCTTTGAACTGAAGGAGCATCCAGAGTTCAAGATGCCGTTCATTATCAAGAACCATAGCGGTCTGCAGATGGTGCAGCGACTCGACAGTCTGATTAAGATGCTGAAGTCGCGTGGTCATGAGTTTATTACCTATACGGAATTTGTAGAAAGAAAAATATCAGAATAGTTATGATAAGACTAGCAACTGTATCACCGTGCTATAATGAGGAGGAAGTCCTTCGCCAGTCAGTGAAGCGTCTGACGGCTCTTTTCGATAAGATGGTTCAAGAGAAGCTGATTTCTCCTGACTCGATGATGGTCTTCGTGAATGACGGTAGCAGGGATCGTACATGGGAAATCATTCAGGAACAGTATCGTGAGAATAAGTATGTACGTGGTATCAATCTGGCGCGTAATGTTGGACATCAGAATGCTATCATGGCTGGTATGATGACGGCTCGCGAATGGGCTGACGCTGTGGTGACCATTGATGCTGACCTGCAAGATGATATTGAATGCATCCCCCAGATGGTGCGTGACTATGAGGAAGGCAATGACATTGTCTATGGCGTAAAGGTGGCACGTCAGGCTGATCCTGTGATGAAGCGTATGACGGCTCAGGCTTTCTACAAGTTACAAAGCTCGATGGGTGTGGAGAGCGTGTTCAATCATGCTGATTTCCGTCTGATGAGCAAGCGGGCTTTGGATATGCTTTCTGGCTATGAGGAGCGGAATCTCTATCTGCGTGGTCTGATTCCCATGATAGGCCTGAAATCCACGACGGTGGACGATGTCATCAGTGAACGACAGGCTGGTGCCTCGAAATACACGTTGAGCAAGATGCTGAACCTCGCACTCGACGGGATCACATCGTTCAGTGTAAAACCCATCTACTGCATTCTGTATCTTGGAATTATCTTCCTTTTTGTAGCTCTCGGAATCGGGATATATGTGGTACATGCACTTGTCACAGGAACAGCCGTGAAGGGCTGGTCTTCGCTAATCCTCTCTATCTGGCTTGTTGGAGGCGTCGTGATGATATCCATTGGAATCATCGGAGTCTACATCGGCAAGATATACCGTGAGGTGAAGCATCGTCCACTCTACAATATCCAAGAGGTGCTTAATCCTGAAGAAGGGAAATAGAGAAGAACGGAAGAAATGCTTATTTCTTCCGTTCATACATATAGAAGGGCAGGTTCATATAGACACAATGCTCCTTCAGTTCGTATCCAGCCGCTTCAATCTCCTTGAGATCGCCTTTCTTCTCTGTCTGGTCTTCACGGCAATAGGTCACCACGAAGTCTGCCTTCCTGGAATTGAGCAGGTCGATGTGATCCTTTCTCATCTCTGGCGTGGCATCGGTCTGGTAAGCCCACTGATTGCCAGCAGGAAGGGCCTTATACATCACACCGAAGCCGAAGACATTGGCCTTGTAATATAGGATCTTGGGTTTCTCCGTGTCCTTCATCACATCAGAGAGCTTCTGGAAGGCTACCTTGTCTGGATGGTTGGTGAGTATGGTGTTGATGCGCAACTCGCCCATAATCAGATTGCCATATATGCAGTAGACAATGATCAGTCCTGCAGCCATCGTAAAAAGAGTATGTCTGAGTTTTTTATATGAAATGGCCAGCAGACTGATAAGCAGGAACAAGATGAAGATATGACAGGTGTCATAATAGTAGTTCCAGATGTTATGCCTGGTGGCCAGTGCGACAAATGCCACGGCGATGATGGTTGGTACGGCCTTGTATCTTGGCATCCTTATGCCAAACAGGATACTACCAACAACGATCACGATGACAAATGCGATGATACGACGGTCGCCTAATGCCCTGTTGATGTCGGCCATATATGAGGAGTTGTTGTTGTTCGCATCCTCAATGGTCTTGAAAGTGTTAATGAAGTATTCCTGCACAAAGGCGCCAAGTGTATCTGTTAACAAGAAGTACACGATGAAGGGCAGGAGCGTTGTAACAGCTCCGATCACCATGCTCGTGACAGACTTCCCAAGATCTTTCTTGCTTTTGAACTGGAGCCATAGCACAGAGAGGATGATGACTCCCTGCATGATGGCGATGTTGAATTTGATAAGCGTCAGGGCCACAAAGCATACGCCTAACAGGAAATAGTCAAGGTTGGTCTCTTTCCCGCCTATGTTCTTTTTGCAGATTCTCTTGATCAGGATATATAGGGAGATAGACACAAACAGAAGTGCGAAGTCCTCTGCTCTAACCTCATAATGGAACCAAGGCCAGAAATAGACAAAGATCATGGGCAGTGTGGCTAGTAAGGCAGTCTTGCTTTCCTTGAAGAACAATGAGGCGGTCTTGTAGTTATAAAACAAGGTTCCCGTATAGAAAAGACTACTTACCACATAGACACCCACGTAGTTGCGTGGCGATATCAGATAGCCAATGCCATAGATAAGCCAGAGGAGTGGTCCTTTTGAGTCGGTGAAATCAACATATGGTCTCATGCCATTCATCCAAGCGGCACCTCCCTGGAAGAACCATGCTGAGTCGATGCGCTGTCCCAATCCGAAGAACGGGGAGTCGGGTGACAGGAATAATAGAATAACGAACGACCAGACGGTGAGCATCAGCAGAACGTTGCCGTCCCTGATAGTCTTTGATATGGATTTTGATTTCATACGACAAGGATGGTTTCCTTATTTAAAAGAGTGCGAGAGTCAATGCAACTCCCGCACTCCAATTATTCTGATTAATTGCTTATTTCAGGTCTCTGATCTGCTGAGCAGGAGCATACTCTGGGTCGATGGCCAGGATCTTGTTGGCGTATTCCTTTGCCAAGGGCTTGTTCTTGCCATAGAGGAAGGCGTTCGACATCAGATAGTGATAGCTGTACTTCAGCATCGTGTTCTCGCTGTTATTACGGTCAGCTTTGCTCTCCAGCAGCTCAACAACCCTCTGGTAATCGGGCTTTGCAAGTCCCTTCTCACCTGTCTTGTCGAGCTTGTTGTTCATCGTGGCGCACTGATAGGCGGCATAGATGTTCTGGATGGGGAACTTCTCACCCATGGCACGGTATGCCTCAATGGCCTTACCAACTAACTCTGCCTTGCGAACCTCATCCTCATCAGCATACTTGGAGTAGATCTTTGCAAGACCTTCCATATCGTCGGAGTTCAACTCAGGCTTGCAGCCGAGGAAGTCCTGATAGTACTTGATGGCGTTGTCGAAGTTCTTATCTGCGAGATAGCTGTCGGAAACGCTCTTCAGGATGGCGTGACGCTTGATCATCGAGGAGTCGTTCACCAGTTCGAGGGCTTTGTCATACTGGGCATACATATTTTCCTTGTCCTCCAGAGCCTGATAAATCAGGGCTGTGTAGAAGTGGTCATACTCAGAGAACTTGGCGCTGTCGGTCTCGTTGAAGTACTTGTGGATGTAAGCCTTGGCATCGTCATACTTCTTCAGCTCGTAGTTGGAGAACATGGCCAGACGGGTGAATGTCGGATTGCGTGGCTCCAGCTTCAGACCTGCCTCTGCAGCCTTGAGGGCATCCTCGAAATGACCAGTGAAGTAGCTGGCGCGAACGTACTCATTCAGATATGCCTTATCGAGTTTCGAAACATTTGACTTGGCATAATTCTCGTAAGCCTGCTTCTCGTCACCTGCCAACATATAGATGTGACCAGTGATAGCGTCGACATCCTCATCAGGGCAGTTAGCCTTCATGTCCTGCAGTTTCTTGGCTGCCTGAGAAGGGCTGATCTTACGATACACCATAGCCCACTTCTTGTAACCCTCGGGGTTCTTTGGGTCGAAGTTGATGGCCTGGTTGTAATAGCCAGCGGCCTTACCACCATCGGTGCCGTAAGAAGCCTCGACATCACCTAACAGCAGATAGGCTGGTGCATACTGATACTTAGGCTTGCCTGCCTCGTTGGCGTAGTTGGCGAACAGATTGGCGTTGGCAGTGTCTTTCTGCTCATAGAAGGCGCGAGCCACCTTGATCAGGGCATCAGCGTTCTTCTTGTTCTTCTTGTACGCTGTCTTTGCTAACTCGGCCACGTTGGGAGCCTTTGACTTAATACCTGCGAGAGCTGCCTCGAGCTCTGCTTCCTGTGCATTTGCGGTGGCGCTGAAACCTGCCAGCAGCACACCCATTACTAAATATTTGATAGTTTTCATAATTCTGATGTTTTATGAGTTATACTTCTTGTTAATGTCTCTCGATTGTATGACGTTTGAATTCATCATTCGTTTAATTGCCCTTTCACTTTTCTCCTTTACTCCCTTTTAACTATGACGTTGCGCACGTTCATGTTGGCCGATTGTGGCAGGAGTCCTGAGCGCAGAATAATCATCTGGCCTTTCGGAAGCTGGATGAAATGCGTGAAAGCGGTGGGGATGCCGCTGGGACGGGTATCGTTCAGTAGGGCATAGATAGTACGGCGAAGGGGATAGTTGCCGTTGTATAAATAGTACTGATAGGGCTTCCAGCTGTTGTAGTGCTTGGCACTGTCCATTTTGGAAACGCCCATCACGCTTATATTCTTATTGAAGGTGACGTTGGTGGTGTCACGTTTGTCGTTGAGCCAGTTGCTTCCGATGATGCCTAGGGCGTTCTCGTGCTTCTCGACATAGTCGATGACGGCAGCACTGGTCTGTACGGCTCCAATGTTCTTGGCACTGAACTGCTGGCCTCCGAGGATGGAGTCCACACACCAGCGGACGGTGCTAGACAATGGGTTGTCGAAAACAACGTCGATCTCTCCGAGTTTGCTCTGCGGATATAGTTCTTTCCACTGTGAGACTTCTCCCTTGAGCACGCGCGCAAAGTCCTTGATGGTAATGCAGGTGTCGGGATTAGCATTGTTGGTGATGATGGCCAGTCCGTCGTAGGCGATGGGGATGGCCCTGGGCAGGAAGCGGCGGTCCTTGAGGTTCTGACGCTCTTTCTCCGTGAAATCACGGGTGGTAAATGCCAGCCACGTCTCTTCGGCCATGAGCTTCTTGACGGCGTCCTGCTCGTTGATGTAGAGTGGGGTGATGGAGTCGAGGGTCTGGGTCGTGAAATAATACAGCTCCTCGTCCAGGATGGGATAGAAACTCTCATCGGCCGCGAAGACAGATGCGGCCTTCTGATAGGCTTCTTCCTTAGCAGGATTAGGCTTGTTCCCACAAGCGAGGAACAAGCCTAATATCAGTGTTAATCCAACTGTTTTGTTGAATGCGTTCATTTCAAATCGGGTTACTGAAGCTTGAAGGTCACAGGTACGGTGTACTTCACACGCACTGCAGAACCGTTCTGCTTACCAGGAATCCAGTGAGGCATGGACTTAACCACGCGCTGTGCCTCCTTGTCGAGTGAGGGGTCAACGGACTTGACAACCTTCACGTCGGTGATGGAGCCGTCGCGCTCGACGACGAAGGTCACGATAACACGACCCTGTACGCCGTTCTCCTCTGCCACAACCGGATACTTGATGTTCTTAGACAGATACTCGAACAGTGCTGAGGGACCACCAGGGAACTGGGGCATTTCCTCCACAACGTCGAACACCTTGGTCTCTTCCACCTTCGGGGGCTCGGGTTCTGCGATCACTTCCTTAGCCTTGAGCACCTCACCTGCGGTCTCATCGTTACCTTCCACGTTGAAGGCACCGATGGCGGTGTTGGTCTCCTGAAGTTCGTCCTGAGACTTGATCTCCTGCTCTTCCTTCACTTCCTCGTCCTTCTTGATTTCAGGAACGGTGAAAGCCACAGAGCTCTTGACGCGCTCAATCTCGATCTTCTCAACCTCGGGCTCTTCCTTTCTCTCAGCCTTTGCCTCTTTCTTCTCAGCCAGGCTCTGGAGCTCTACGTCTGCCTCGATCGCAGCGTTCTGCGAAGCGATGTAGTTTTCGATAGAGACCTTTGCAATGACGATAGCTGCGATAGCGGCAAAGATCAGGAACATGGTAATCAGGGCTTTCAGGTTACGTTTACCTGTGTCCTTGCGCAATTGATAAGCTCCATACGCCTGGTTTTTACCATCGAATACGAGGTCAACCCAGCCATTGTCTATAAGATCTATTTTTCCCATAGTTCTTTCTACTTTTTAGGGGTTAATCACTTGACGCCTGCCTTCTCGATGAGTTCCTTGTCTTCGTCACTCATCTTGTCGACATTGTCAATGACGTACTTATCAATATTGCTGATCAGCATCTCATCAAGAGCTGCCACCATGTTCTCGTATGTAGCAGTGTCCAGAGGACGGATGATGACGGTCATCGTAGGCACCTTCTCGCCAGAGGGGAGTTCACCCTTCTTCAGCTTCTTCAGTGCATCCTGATACTGCTCGTCGGTCATCTTCGAGTTGTACTCGTTCTTCTTGGCATCGAGTTCCTTCTTGGCCAGCTTGATCTTGGCCACGGGGTTAACGCCTTCCTCTGTCGTGTGCTCGTTCAGAACCTTCTCGATACCATCCTTACCATAGGTGGTCTCCTTCACACAAGAGGGGTCGTCATAGTTGGGCAGACCAGCTATGTACCACACCTTGTCGTTGGAACCCAGGTAGAGGGTGATGGTGTGAGAAGCCTTCGTCACCTGCTTGTCTTCCTCATTCAGATTCTTCGTGTCATCGTTCGACGGCATGGTCAGCTGCATAGCCTGCGGCTTGGCCAGCGTAGTACAGAGCATGAAGAAGGTAATCAGAAGCATCATCATGTCTACCATCGGCGTGAAGTTCACGCGGGTATCCATCTTTTTCTGCTTGGATAGATTCTTTTTTGCCATAGTGCTACTAGTCGTTTAAACGTTTAACATCGAGATTCGTAATGAGCTGGAAGCGGTTCTCGCTCATGTCCTGAAGTTCTGACATCAACTTCTTGATGACACCGTAAGGAGTCTTCGAGTCGCACTTGATGGCGAGCTTGATGTCAGGGTTAGCATCGCGGGCCGAAGTGACCCACTCCTGGAATTCGCTCTTGCCTTTTGAGCCGTCTTTGTTCTCGATACTATCGAGCGGCAGGCCGAGCTTCTGGACTTCTTCAGCCATTTTCTCCTGTTCGAGTGACAGGTAGGCTGCGAGCTGTGACATGCTGGCGCCGACCATGGCATCCTCGCGGAAATGCTTGATCTGCTCGGCAGTCAGCTGGACACCGAACTTGTCGGTCATCGCATCCAGCATAGCCTGCATGTTGTTCTTGTTCTCCGTACCGCAGTAGACACGTCCCTCTGGGGTCACCAGAATGTTCAGCACGTCCTGCTCGGGGATCTTCAGCTCTGACACAGAGTTAGGCGCGGTGACTGATACTGGTTCCGGTGTCAAGAATGTTGAAGTCAACATGAAGAAACACAGAAGCAGCGTCATCACGTCTGACATTGGCGTCATGTCAATCCAGATGTCTTTTTTCTGTATCTTAATTTTAGCCATTCTCTAAATGCTTTAATTGCGTTAAAAAAATGGATAAAAATTAAGCCTCATTGTGGTTTGAATCGTATGTAGCTGAGATTGTGAAACCGATCTCGTCGAGAGCGTAGGTCAGCTTATCGATCTTGTTAGAGAAGAAGTTGTAAACAACGGTAGCAACCCAAGAGGTCAAGATACCAGATGCTGTGTTCACAAGAGCCTCAGAAATACCGGCAGACAGAGCCATAGAGTCAGCACCACCACCAGCAGACAGAGCCTGGAATGATCCGATCATACCGAGCACAGTACCGAACAGAGCGGTCAGGGTACCCAGAGATACGATGGTAGCAACCATAGGCATGTTCATCTGAAGGGTAGGCATCTCAAGCTGTGTAGCCTCCTCGTGAGCCTGCTGGATCTTGGCGATCTTGGCAGCCTTCTTCAGTGTGTCGTCGGTCTCAACAGTCTGATACATGTTGATAGAAGCCATCACGACGTTACCTACTGTGCCCTGCATCTTGTTGCAGAGATCCTTTGCCTTTGCGAAGTCCTGAGCCTTGATGGCGGCCTTCACGTCAGCGGTGAACTTGGCGAGGTTCATCTTACCAGAAGCGGTCTTGATAGCGAAGAAGCGCTCGATACCGAGGCAGATAACGGTGAAGAGAAGGGTAAGGATCAGACCTACCACGAAACCTCCCTTATACACTGTTCCGAGAAGGTTTGCGGGATGACCTGAACGGTCGCCACCGATGAAGTTATCGGGGTTACCCATAACGAAATACCATACACCATAACCTGCAAGAGCACAAATCACGAGGATAATCCATGCAGCTTTAACACCTTGGAAGCCCGATTTCTTGGCTGGGGCTGCAGCCTTTGTTGTTGTTGCCATAATTGAATGAATTAATTTTTTTAGTTATTAAAAATGAAAGTTTGTATATAGTCTATTTTTAAATTACCTCGCAAAGATAACAAATTTACGTGGGATAGCGCGCGAATTAATATCTTTTAACTATGATTTTATTGTTTTATTTCAATTTTGCCACTATCTCTTTGATTCGTTTCATTGCTTCAACGATATTTTCGTCACTTGTAGCATAGCTCATACGGAAGCAGTCGGGGTCGCCGAAGGCGTCTCCGCCAACGGTGGCCACATGGCCCTTCTCAAGCAGGTACATGGCGAAGTCGGTCGAGTTGTTGATGGTCCTCTCACCGTCGCTCTTACCATAGAAGCTCGAGCATTTCGGGAACAGGTAGAAGGCGCCTTCAGGCACGTTCACCTCCAGCCCTGGGATGTCCTTGGCCAGCTTCACGATCAGGTTGCGACGGCGCTCAAATGCCTGTCGCATGTCCTCCACGCATTGCTGGTCGTCAGTGTATGCGAACTCAGCGGCTTTCTGGCTCACGGAGCATGGTCCGCTAGTGTATTGTCCCTGCAGCTTGTTGCAGCCCTTCACGATCCACTCTGGGGCAGCGATGTATCCGATGCGCCAGCCTGTCATGGCGTAGGCCTTGCTCACACCGTTAACGATGATGGCGCGATCCTTCATGCCTGGGAACTGTGCGATGGACTCGTGCTTGCCCACATAGTTGATATGCTCGTAGATCTCGTCTGCCAGCACAAACAGATCCTCATGGCTCAGGATAACGTCGGCAAGTGCCTTAAGCTCCTCCTTGTTATAGACGCTGCCCGTCGGGTTGCTGGGGGAGCAGAGGATAAGCATGCGTGTCTTTGGGGTGATGGCGGCTTCCAACTGTTCTGCCGTCATCTTGAAGTTCTGCTCGAAGCCTGCCTCTACGATCACGGGCTCTCCTCCGGCCAGCTTCACCATCTGTGGATAGCTTACCCAGTATGGCGCAGGTATGATCACCTCCTCGCCAGGGTTCACCAATGCCATCACGGTGTTGCACACACTCTGTTTCGCACCGTTCGATACCAGCACCTCGTTGACGCTGTAGTCGAGGCCGTTCTCGTTCTTCAGTTTGGCAACGATGGCCTTGCGGAGTTCTGGGTATCCGGGAACAGGCGAATACTTCGAGTAGTTGTCGTCTACAGCCTTCTTTGCTGCTTCCTTGATAGCTTCGGGCGTGTTGAAATCAGGCTCGCCGACGCTCAGGTTGATCACGTCGATGCCTTGCGCCTTCATTTCAGAACTCTTCTGCGACATAGCCAGCGTGGCAGATGGAGCCAGACGCTGCAAACGGTTGGATAATTGTGCCATTGGTTTTAAATTTGGGTGCAAAAATACAAGTTTTTGGGGAGTTAACGGAGTTAAAGTAGTTAAAAGGAGTTAAAGACGCTGCATTTTTTCACTTCAAGTGGAGCGTATGCCCCATACGGTTCTTTTTTGTCTCCAGATAGCGCAGGTTATAAGGGTTGGGTGTCACCTCGATAGGTACATTCTCGATGATTTCCAGCCCATAGGCCTCCAGACCGACTCGTTTCACAGGGTTGTTGGTCAGCAGGCGCATCTTGTGAATACCCAGATGGCGCAGCATCTGCGCGCCACAGCCGTAGTCGCGCTCGTCGGGCTTGAAACCCAGATGGACGTTGGCGTCAACCGTATCGAGGCCCTCTTCCTGCAGTTTATAGGCTGCGATCTTGTTCATCAGACCTATTCCCCGGCCTTCCTGCTGCATATAGATCACCACACCCTTGCCTTCCTTCTCGATGGTCTGCATGGCCTTGTGTAGCTGTTCGCCACAGTCGCAGCGTTTCGAACCGAGTATGTCGCCCGTCATGCACGATGAGTGAACCCTCACCAGCACAGGCTCGTCCTCCTTCCACTCGCCCTTGATGAGTGCCAGATGCTCCAGTCCTGTGCTCTTCTGACGGAAGGGCACCAGTCGGAAATGACCGTAGTCGGTGGGCATGTCCACTTCCTCGCCCACCTCGATGAGCGACTCTTTCCTGAGCCTGTAGGCAATCATGTCCTTGATGCTGATGATTTTCAGGTTCCACTGCTTTGCGAACGCCATCAGTTCTGGCAGACGGGCCATCGTACCGTCTTCGTTCATGATCTCCATCAGCGCACCTGCAGGGTAGAGGCCTGCCATGTGGCAGAGGTCGATGGCTGCCTCCGTATGACCGCTGCGCCTGAGCACACCGTTGTCCTGGGCATATAACGGACAGATGTGTCCTGGTCGTCCGAAGGTTTCTGGCTTCGATGACGGGTCGGCCAGAGCCTTGATGGTCTCAGCCCTGTCGTGGGCACTCACGCCCGTCGTGCAGCCCTCCAGCTTATCCACGGTCACAGTGAATGGTGTGCCCAGTACCGATGTGTTGTCCTGCACCTGATGCGGCAGGTCCAGCTCCTTGCAGCGGTTGAGGGTGATGGGAGCGCAGAGCACGCCACGGGCATGCTTCAGCATGAAGTTCACTTTCTCAGCCGTTATCTTCTCAGCGGCGATGATCAGGTCACCCTCGTTCTCGCGGTCTTCATCGTCCACCACGATCACGAACTCGCCTCTCTTGAAGTCCTCAACGGCTTCCTCTATCGTGTTCAGTTTCATTTCCTCTGTCATATCTTACACCTTATTTATAATATATGGCTTGATTTATAATATATGGCTTGTCTTATGTGTTTGCCAGTTCTTTGGCCCTTGGAATCACCTTCTCGCTGGTGTGTCGGATGGTGCGCAGGTCCTTGCGCAGCCGCAGTCTGAAGCGCAGCATCCTGATGTAGAAGAATACACCTACGGGTAGCAGCAGGCCCGTCACCACGTTCATCCATTTCTTGCGGAACGGTCTGGTGTGAGCGTGTGTGGCCAAGATGGGGTAGTGGTTCAGCTCTGTCAGTATCAGCCTGTCTCTCGTATAGCCCAGATCCTCGATGGTCTCCTCCAGACGCTCGCTGATAGCCTCTATCTCCTGGTCGTCGCCTGCGTGGAAGAACACGTTGATGGGGTTGGGCCAGTGCAACAGTTTGTGGTGCTCGCTGTAGTCTGCGATCTGCGTATTGATTTCAGCCAGCAGTGTTGCGTCTTCCTCGTAGCGTGGGTCTTCGATGATTACCTCTTTGCGGAAGATGTGTCGCTTGGTGCGCAGGCCGAGCATTCGCATGGCGAGGCTCTTGTAGAGGTCGATGTTGAACACCACGGAGTCCTTGTTGGCTTTGTACGTGAAGAATGCCGCCACGGGTGTCAGCGCCACGGTGGAGATGGTCATTCCAAACCACACGGTCCATTGTCCTTCTCTGGCCATCCTGAAGCCCGTATTGTCGAAGATGTAATACACGATGAACACTAGCACGCTGATGATCACGGGCACTCCGAGGCCACCCTTCCTGATGATGGCTCCCAGCGGGGCTCCGATAAAGAAGAATATCAGACACGACAGTGCGAGCGTGAACTTCTTGATGGCCTCCAGCTGGTGGTGGCGGTAGTATCGGTGCAGGCTTTTGGCGTAGTCGGCCTTGATCTCCATGTCCATCTTCATCGACTGGACGCTGGACAAGGCGTTCTTCAGAGCCTCCTGACGGCCTGTGGTCGATTGCCGTTCGTAGAGCGTGTCGGAGTTGATGTTCCCTGCCGCCAGCTCGTTCATGATCTTCAGTGAGTCTTCCTTGCTGATTGTCGGCAGTCTGAGGTTGTATCTCTTCGCGTCGAGATAGAACGAGTAGCCTATGCTGTCGTTGTTCTCCTTGATAGAGTCCATGTCGTGCAGGATTTTACTCAGGCTCTTCGCCCTGGCATCACCCGACACGTCGGCCATGTCAGCCAGGTTCAGACCGCTGTCGAAGTCGAGCACGATGCGCTTCGTCGAGAATGTCTCACGACGGTAGGGGATGTTGGCGCTGTTGGCCAGGTCCTGCGAGCGCATGTTTTCAAACCATTCTCCGCTGTAGAGTGTCAGCAGCAGGTGTTTCTTCTCCTCCGTCGTCTGCATCATGCCCGAGTCGGCCAGGATGATGGCCTGGTCCTCGTAGCTGCCCGTCTGACGGTAGATCATGATGCCGTAGAGCATGCCCGTCTCCAGATTCTTTTTCTGCACGTAGATGTTCGAGCCTGGCAGACCGTCGTAGAAGATACCCTCTGGAATCTCCAGCTCCGGACTCTTGTGCTTCACGGAAAGCAGCAGCTGGTAGAACGATAGGTTTGCCCTGGGGCCTACGACGTCCTGGAAATAGTATGATGTCAGCGAGATGAGCAATACGATGAAGATGAGCGGTCGGAACGTCTGCATCAGCGAGATGCCTGCCGCCTTGATGGCCGTCAGCTCACTGCTCTCGCCAAGGTTTCCGAACGTGATGAGCGACGACAGCAGGATGGCCAGCGGGAAGGCCTGCGGCATCAGCATCAGCCCCATGTACCAGAAGAACTGGGCCATCACCTCCAGCGACAATCCCTTTCCTATCAGTTCGTCCACGTATCGCCATAGGAACTGCATCATCAGCACAAACTGGCAGATGAAGAACGTTCCCACGAACAGCAGCATGAACTGCTTGGTGACAAATATGTCTAATTTCCTGATGCGGAACATAATCAGCGTGCAAAGTTACTGCAAAATACTCAGATTACGCCCAATTACACGTTGTATTTTGTTTTTTTACCACAGATTTTGCTGATTTCACAGATTTTTCATTCGTCACAGACCGCTCGCCCTGTGCAGTCTGTCGAGGTTACTTTCCCAGAGAATCCTCAGTCCGTCGGCGTCGTCGTCCTCAGCGAAGTCCGTGATCAGCAGGTTCAGATGATTCGTCAGTTCACTCTTCTCGATGCGCATCTCCCAGTAACTGTCGTCATCCTCGTCGTCGTAATCCCATTTCAAGCGGATATGGTCATACTTCACATATTCTATTAATTGCGCCTTACGCACGTCCTGCTCTGTCCAGGGCTCACCCCATGTGAAGGTGAACTCTCCGTTGTCCTCCTCCACGTGGTCGGCTATCCAACGTTCCAGGCCGTGGGCACTGCTAATCTGTTCCCACACGATGTTTGGAGACTTCGTGGTCAGGGGATATTCGATGTCAATTCGTTGCTTTCCCATACGCTCAGGGTTAGTATTTGCTATTGGTTAGAACAATTATCGCCACAAAATTACACAAAAATCTCGAATATAAAAATATTTTTCCAGAAAAATTTTGTGAATTCGAAAAATATGTCTACCTTTGCACCCGCTTAACAAGATGATGGCGGGATAGCTCAGCTGGTTAGAGCGCATGATTCATAATCATGAGGTCGCCGGTTCAATCCCGGCTCCCGCTACAGAAGAGTTAGTTAAAGGTTCAGGCAGTTACGATTTTTCGCAACTGCTTTTTGTTTCTATAATGCATGCAATGATGAAAAAATGGTTGATGACGATGGGCATATTGGCCAACACGGTATGTCTTTCCCAAGCACAGAACACGGTTGCCAGACTGTTTCCTGAGAACGGTGCGACGGATGTGAATGTTGACACTCACCTGACGATGACGATGAGTGCTGATGCCACCATCGGACAACGAGGCTTTATCTCTGTTTATGACCAGAAGACAGGCAAGCAGGTCGACCGTCTGGACATGAGTATTCCTGCAGGACCTACAGAAGGTCAGCCGAACAATCCTGCGGCACAATATACGCCCGTACCTTATGTTTATAAGTCGCAGGTCATCACCAACCGCAACACCAAAGCAGGCACACCCTCTGGCGTGAATACGTGGGATACGGGTCGCTATCAGCTCGATATCATCGGCGGATTTTCCGATGGTTTCCATTTCTATCCCATCATCGTCCACGGCCGTCAACTGACCATCTATCTGCATCACAACATGCTGGAGTATGGCCACGACTATTACGTCACGATCGACAAGGGGGTGGTCGAGGGATTCGACGGCATCAAGGGGAAAAGGGGCTGGACGTTCCGCACGAAGGAAAAGGCGCCCGACAGCGACCAGCGGCTGCTGACGGTCTCGGCCGACGGCAAAGGCGACTTCTCTACCGTTCAGGGGGCACTCGACTTCATACCCGATTCTGTCGCCTCTGCTCAAGACGGCTATCGCGTGCTGGTGAAGAACGGCAACTACGAGGAACTGGTGTATTTCCGTAACAAGCGGTTTGTCACCATCGAGGGCGAAAGTCGCGAGGGCGTCCTGATCCATTACCCCAACAACGAGGTGTTCAACCCACATCCTGCCGACATCAAGACCAATGAAGTGAAGGGTACGTTCCCTTCTCGTCGTGCTGCCTTTGCCGCCGACAATTGCAGTGACCTGACCCTTCGCAACCTGACGCTGAAGACCGATTGCAAGGGACAGGCAGAAGGTCTGTTGGTGAACGGGGAACGCAATTTCTTTGAGAATGTCCACATCATCGGCGACGGTGATGCGCTGCAGGCCAACGGTAGCTGCTACTGGATGAACTGCCGCATAGACGGCGGTGGAGATACCATCTTAGGACGAGGACCGTCGTTCTTCAACCATTGCACCATCACCAGCTATGGAGCCTTCATGTGGATTCGCAATACGGAAGAGAATCACGGCAACGTGTTTGTCGACTGCCATTTCAAGGGACTCAGCAACTATGCGGAGATAGGCCGGCTGCCTGACAACAAAGGGAAGAACTATCCCCATGCAGAGTGCGTACTGCTGAACTGCACGTTAGAGAACATCCCTCCATACGGCTGGGGAAGGATTGATGACGGTGCCAAGACGGCAACCATCCTCGAGTTCAACAGTCATGATACTGACGGCCAGCCTGTCGACACCTCCCGCCGTAATCCCCTGATGCGCCAGCTCGACCCCATCCGCGATGCCGAACTCATCGGACGCTGCTCTGACAGTCATTGGGTGTTAGGTTGGTAAGAGAATCGCCGCTGAGTTTGCAGGCTTGAAACTCAAACAGCCCGAAAAGCACGAAAATAAAACTAAAAAAATCCAAAATGCGATACATCTTACGCAAAAATATTTGCATGAGTTGTATTTTATTTGTATATTTGCAGCGGTTTTTATACAAACTCACGCAAATATTGTAACTTGAGTTATGAGGATAGACGGTTTTTCGATTGACGGCATAGCCAATATAGAGCATGCTTGTTTGAAGATTGGAGAGATGAACGCCCTTATCGCCCCTAACGGCTATGGCAAGAGCAATGTGCTCCATGCTATTGAGTTCGGCATCAGGTTTCTCGATGCCGAAGAAGCAGAGCGCAGGCTGATGATGCGAAGCAGGTGGCTGCCCATCAATGTATCTATGCAAGGAAAAGACTTTTTGTTTGAGGTGACGGGTAGCATAGACTTAAACGGTGAGGAACACCTGTTCGTCTATGAATACCGCTTTGCGTGGGCAAAAGGGGATGCGGATGGTAAAATTCTTTCTGAGAGTCTGAAGATAAAACGGCCTTCAGACCAGCGATTCCGTCAGATGATCAACCGCCAGTCGGCAGACGAATGTCTGATAGTACCGTCAGCAACAGGAAGATGCAACAAGCCGTTTGTAGTTACTTCTTACCAACTGGCTTTGTCATCAATTGCGGGTTCAATTACGATGTTCCTCTATCCTGTCGCTACACAAATATGCAGCATCAGGATTCCCAATCTTGAAACACTCGATAATCCGGAGTCTTATTTCTCTGCCGGAGGCGGAAAAGGTATCGGGATGTTCGGCGGCATGACGCTGAGCGAGTACCTCTACCAATTGAAATCCACCGATGATGACAACTATGCCATCTTGAAAGACGGACTCCTGCAACTTATACCCAACATTACCGAGTTTACACCAGAAGTCATAGCACTCCCTGATGGTCAAAGGAGAATCTATGACATCAGAATTAGGGAGAAGTTCTGCACTCAGCCGACGAGCATCCTCCAACTGTCGAGCGGTAGTAAACGCATCATCTTCCTGTTTACCCTCTGCATAGCAGCAAGGAAACAGAACATCCCGATGATTATGTTGGAAGAACCTGAGAACTCGGTGCATCCCCGTATGATAGAGAACCTGCTGTTGACCCTACGAAATTATGCCTCAGACACGAAAATCTTGCTGACAAGCCACTCACCTTATCTGATGCGTTTTCTGCAACCAGAACAGATGTACTTCGGATTGCCCCAGAACGATGGCCTGGCCCACTTTGCGCAGATTAATCCGACGAAGCTAAGATACCTTTATAAATATGCCGGCGATATGGAACTGACCATAGGTGAGTTTATGTTCGAATTCATGCTCGACATGGAGAGCGAGCACGAAAAGATAGACCAATTCTTCATTCTGCAGTAATCTATGGCAAAACAGAAGGAAACAAGGGCGTTACAAGTCGTGATATTCGTGGAAGGGGATACCGACGAAGTATTGTTCAAGGCACTCATAGATTACTACAGGACTGTCAGTAAGACAGAACTGCGTCCCTACAGGATATGCAATCTACGGGGCGTCACACGCTACACTAGCAAACTCATCGCCAAACTTCAGAATGAATATTTGCCCGAGGCCAAGAAGAAAGGGTATCAGATACAGACGATTTGCTGTTCATACGATACGGATGTGTTTGAAGTCAGGAGTCCACTTATGATCAACTGGGACATACTCCGCAAGACCGTAAAGCGCATGGGCATTCAGGAGTTTATCCAACTGGGTATCAGAAGTAGTATCGAGGACTGGTTGCTCAGTGATATGGAGGGGATCTGCCGTTATCTGAACCTCACCACCATTCCAAAGTCACTGAAAGGGAATAATGGCAATGCGAAACTGACAGACTTGTATGGCCATGCCAAAAAGGTCTATCAGAAAGGCTGTCAGGCAAGAGAACTGGTGGATGCACTTAGGATGGAAATCATAAGAAAGAAACATGCCGACGATCTTTCTGAATTGGAAAAGGCTTTGAATGTGACAATACAGTAAGTCATTATCTGTCTTCTTCGCCAGGTACACTTAATACTTGAAGCTGGAGCCGCCGACGAACTCGCGCATGATGGAGGTGGGCGGTATCTCCTTGTCGGAGACGGGCAGGAAGAAGTGGATGAACTTCAGCAGGCGGTGGGCCTCGGAGTACTCAGGGCAGTTTCTGGGCACTGAGGCGAGGATGATCTCCGCATGGGTGCGCAGCACGGCGAACTCGATGTTAAGGGCGGAGTTGAACATCACGTCGGCCGTCTCCTGATAGGGGAATATCCACTGGTCCTCGGCCTGACACACGTTCTTCCACTGTGCGATGGTCTGCTGGGCTGTGTAGGCGCCCTTGTTGTAGTCGCGGATGATGCGGCGGAGCAGACGGTTGTCGCGCACGGGAATCCAGTTGTGGTCGTCGAGCGAGATGCTGGTGAGGGCGGAGATGTAGATCTTGTATTTCAGCGAGTCGGGCAGTTTCTTCGTCAGCAACGGATTCAGGGCGTGGATGCCCTCGATGATGAGCACGGTGTCGCCTGCCAGCTTGAGCTTCTTGCCGTTGTATTCACGCTTGCCGGTGACGAAGTTGTACTCTGGTATCTCCACGCGCTCGCCCTGCATCAGCCGCTGCAGATGGTCTTCGAGCAAAGCGTATTCGACGGTCTCGATGTTGTCGAAGTCGTAGTCGCCGTTAGGCAGCTTCGGGGTGTCCACACGGTTCACGAAGTAGTCGTCGGTGGAGAACGAGACGGGCCTGAGTCCGCAGGCCAGCAGCTGGACGCTGAGACGCTTGCAGAAGGTGGTCTTGCCTGACGACGACGGGCCTGTGATGAGCACGATACGCACGGGGTCCTTCTCCTGATGGAAGCGACGGTCGATCTCCTCGGCTATCTGCACAATCTTCTTCTCTTGCAGGGCCTCAGAGACTTGTATCAGTTCCGATGCGTGGCCTCGCATGATGGCTTTGTTCACGTCGCCTGCGTTCGAGAGGCGCATGATGATGTCCCAGCGTGTCTTTTCGGCGAACATGCCGAAGGTCTTGGGCTGCGACACTTTCTCAGCCACCTGTGAGGGATTGTTCCAGTCGGGCACGCGCAGCAGCAGACCGTCCTCGTAGCGCTCCAGATCCCACACCTTCAGATAGCCAGCGCTGGGCACCAGCGGGCCGTAGTAGTAATCGACGGTGTCGCCCAGGGTGTAGTAGTCGGAATACACTTGTCCGCTGGTCTCTAAGAGTTTCACCTTGTCGGAGAAGCCCCGTTCGGTGAACACGCGGACAGCCTCTTCGGTGGTGGCTTCCGTGCGACGGAAGGGCATATCGAGGTCGACGATCTCCTGCATACGGGTTTTGATGCGTTCCACATCCTCATCTGTCAGCTGACTCCCGTCTCCTGTCTCCCGACTCCTGTCTCCTGTCTCCTGTCTCCTGACTCCTTTCTTAAAATTACAGTAATATCCTCTGCAGAGTGAGTGTTCGATGAAGAGTTTCGAACTGGGGAAGATGTCCTGCGTGGCCTTGTAGAGCAGGAAGCTGAGCGAGCGCACGTACACCCTGTGGCCGCTTCCCTCGCGGGCATCGAGAAACTCCACGTCGCGATTCTGGAAGAGCCTGAACTTCAGGCCCTGCGACACATTGTTCACCTTGGCCGATACCACGGGGTAGGGCAGGTTGATCTCGTTTTGAAACTCCTGGTACACGTCGAGCAGTGATGTCCCCTCAGGGAAGCTCTTCGTCACGTTAATGTTCTTGCAGCGGATCTGTAGCATATTAATAATGTTTTTGAGGTGTCTGGTACATTTCTGCTGCAAAATTAAGCAAAAGTTTTTGATTATCCAAATTTTTATCGTACCTTTGCAATTCAAACTAATCATTAAACTTATAAGCATGATGAAACAGCATTATCGGATTTTGGCAATTGTCGGAGGTTGCATTGCTCTGGTGTTTATTTTGTTCTCGACCTGTTGCACCGTCGTTGACTCAGGTGAGGTGGGTATCCGTTTCCACAAGTGGTCTATCAATGAGCAGGACTATGGTGGCGTGGAAGGCACGTGCAAGGGCTGGGTCTTCTATAATCCCATCACCACCAACGTGTTTACCTATCCCACGTTCACCCAGCGTAAGCAATACGAGACGTTCTCTGTGAACGCCAAGGATGCTTCGCTCTTCGAGATGGATCCAACGATTGCCTATCGCATCAACCCCGACAAAGCCTGCGACATTTTTACAAAGTATCGTGTGGGCGTGAAGGAACTGGAAGAGGGTTATATCCGTACTTGTATCTATGAGGCTTATCGTACCTGTGCCAACCAGTACACCTCTGATTCGCTGATGTCGAACCGTGCCAACTTCGAGCGCGATGTGAGGGCCCGTCTGGAGAAGTCGCTGATGAGTGAGGGATTCCTCGTGGAGGAGTTCACCAGCAAGATCACGCCGCCATCGTCGCTGCTCTCGATGATCGATGCCAAGAACACTGCCATCCAGAGTGCCCTGAAGGCTGAAAACGAGGTGAAGGAGGCTGAGGCCAATGCGAAAATTGCCGTGGCCAAGGCTGAGGGTAATGCGAAGGCCATGAAGATCAAGGCCGACGCAGAAGCTTATTATAACCGTACTATTGCTGCTTCGCTCTCGCCGATGATCGTGCAGGAGGATATGATCGAGAAGTGGGACGGCAAGATGCCGCAGATTATGTCAGGCAACGGCGGCATGATGATGGATATCTCGAAGATTGTCGGAAGCAGTAAGTAACAGAGGAGGAGCGTTATGGAAAAGAGACAGTGGAAGACGATCCGTGAGTTTGAGGAGATACTGTTTGAGGCGTACAACGGGATTGCGAAGATCACCATCAACCGTCCGCAGTATAGGAATGCGTTTACGCCTAAGACCACGTGGGAACTGAGCCAGGCTTTTTCGGCTTGTCGTGAAATGCAGGATATCAGTGTGGTGCTGCTGACGGGGGCGATGTCGGAAGTGCCTGAGGGAAAAAGCTTAGGCGACGTGAAGCATGCTTTCTGCTCTGGCGGCGATATGCACGTGAAGGGACGTGGCGGCTATGTCGATGAGGATGGCGTGCCCCGTCTGAGTGTGCTCGACGTGCAGATGCAGATACGACGGTTGCCCAAGCCCGTGATCGCCATGGTGAACGGCTATGCGATCGGTGGCGGCCACGTGTTGCATCTCGTCTGCGACCTGACCATCGCCTCTGAGAATGCCATCTTCGGACAGACGGGACCGAAGGTAGGCTCGTTCGATGCAGGCTTTGGCAGCAGCTATCTGGCACGCATCGTCGGACAGAAGAAGGCGCGTGAGATATGGTTCCTCTGCCGTCAGTACACGGCCAAAGAGGCTGAGGAGATGGGTATGGTGAACAAAGTGGTGCCCATCGAACGGCTTGAGAACGAGTGCGTGGAGTGGGCTGAGATCATGATGGAACGCTCACCGTTGGCCCTGCGCATGATCAAGGCCGGACTCAATGCCGAACTCGACGGACAGGCAGGTATCCAGGAGCTTGCTGGCGACGCAACGATGCTCTATTACTTCCTCGACGAGGCGCAGGAGGGTGGCAAGGCCTTCCTCGAGAAGCGCAAACCCGACTTCAAGAAATATCCCAAACTGCCGTAAAGACAGAAAAGCAGGTTACTATGTCAATAAAAGTTACTGTATCTGAGCGAGTACTGCATTTCAAACAGCCAGCTGGGACATCGAGAGGGGTGTATACGACAAGGAAAAGCTGGTTCGTTCATCTGTCGGACGGTGAGTGCGAGGGCGTGGGAGAATGCGCCCCACTGCCAGATTTGAGTTGTGATGCAATACCTAATTACGGTGAGGTGCTGCAGGGGTTCTGCGACGATGTGTGCAGAACGGGCCAGATAGACTATGAGGCACTGAGACCATATCCGTCGATGCTCTTCGGACTGGAGACGGCGATGTTGGATTTAAGGAGACAGGAGGCAGGAGTCAGGAGTCAGGAGAGGGGGATATTGTTTGATACGGCCTTCACACGAGGTGAGGTGGGCATCAAGATCAACGGTCTGGTGTGGATGGGTAGTTACGAGGAGATGCTACAACGTATGGAGGAGAAGTTGGAGAAGGGCTTCGATTGCGTGAAACTGAAAATCGGAGCCATCGACTTCGAACGCGAGCTGGATCTGGTGAAGCGCATCCGTCAGAGATTCTCCTTCCACGACGTGGAACTGCGCCTCGATGCCAACGGGGCCTTTCCTTATGAGGAAGCGCTTTATAAGTTGGAACTCCTGTCGCAGTATGCCATCCACAGCATCGAACAACCCATCCGCCAGAAACAGTGGGCCTTCATGGCAGAACTCTGCAGAGAGTCGCCCCTGCCGATTGCTCTCGACGAGGAACTGATTGGTGTGAACGACCCAGAGATGAAGTCGCACATGCTGGGTATCATCAAACCACGGTATATCGTTCTGAAACCGTCGCTGCATGGTGGTATGGCTGGGTGCAGGGAGTGGATTGCCGCAGCGAAGGAAATGGGCATCGGTTCGTGGATCACCTCTGCGCTGGAGAGTAATATCGGGCTGAATGCCATTGCCCAGTTTACCAGCGACGTGTATGGCGACCATATCCGCATGCCTCAGGGACTGGGCACAGGACAGCTGTTTACGGATAATATCGATATGGGTCTGGAGATTCGCGGCGACAAACTTTTTCTAGACAGAAGAACTTTTTTAGACATAAGAACATAATAATATTCCCTCCTTATTGGCGCAGCCCTTATGTCTCTTATGTCCTTATGTCTAAAATATGTCTCTTATGTACTAAAATAAAATATGTTCTTATGTCCTTCTGTCTAAAATTAAATATGTAGCATATGTCTTTAGAAGAGTTTTTGGAGGAATGGAATAACGACAGTCCTTATGTCGAGGTGAAGACCAGTGGGAGTACTGGGGAGCCCAAGAGGATGCTTGTGGAAAAACGGCGGATGCTGGCCTCTGCACGCAGGACGTGTGATTTCCTGGGACTGCAGCCTGGAGATACGGCCCTGTTGTGTATATCCGTAGACTATATTGCTGGCAAGATGATGGTGGTGAGGGCCCAGGAAAGGGGACTGAAGCTGATCAGCGTTGAGCCGTCAGGGCATCCTCTGGCAACGAAACAGACTGAAGGTCTTACGTTTGCGGCGATGGTGCCGATGCAGGTGTATAACTCCTTGCAGGTGGCTGAGGAAAGAGAGCGGCTGAAAGCGATTCAGCACCTGATTATCGGTGGTGGGGCCGTGGATGAGGCGTTGGCTCAGGAACTGAAGGACTTTCCCAATGGCGTATGGAGCACATACGGAATGACTGAGACGCTCTCGCATATAGCATTGAGACGATTGAACGGTGATGAGGCTTCGGAGTGGTACACACCCTTCCCGTCCGTTGAGGTGAGCCTTTCGGAAGATGGTTGTCTTGTGATTGATGCGCCAGAAGTCTGTGAGGAACGGTTGTATACGAATGATATGGCGGTTTTAGGCAGCAATGGCCGTTTCCGTATTCTCGGAAGAAAGGATAATGTGATCTGTTCTGGAGGTCTGAAGATACAGGCGGAAGAGGTGGAACGGCTATTGAGATCCCATCTGAAAGAACCTTATCTGGTGTCAAAACGTCCAGACGCGAGACTTGGCGAGGCGATGGTACTGTTGACGGAGGGCTCAGTCAATGAGGCTCGTCAGGTGTGCGAGCGTATCCTGACGAAATACCATCAGCCACGGGCCTATATCCACGTGGACCATATCCCCCTGACAGAAACAGGAAAGCCTGCCCGAAGGCAGGCCGAAAAGATAGCTGAAAGCTGAAACAATCCTTACCAGACGATCCAGCGCTTCAGGTCGATATCCTTGTAACCCTCTGGTGCGATGCGCACTTTGGTATTCACTTCTTTTTTTCCTAACAGGAACCTGTCGATATAGGCTTCTACCTCAGGATATTGTTCCTTTGGCAGTTGGCAGTGGCCGTGGCCTGCCACGATGGAATAGCCTACACGGTCTTCGATGCCAAACTGTTCCCACACCTTGATGGCACCATTCATCGAGACGTAGGCTGAGGGGTCTGCCAGCCAGGGATAGTCAGGATTACCAAGCATCAGCAGGGCACGTGGACAGACCATAGCGACCAGCTCGTGGTGGTCGTGGGGCAAATAAGCCACGCTGTCGCCACCGAAGTTCTCGCGCATGCTCTCCATAAACCAGTTGTAGTCGGTCTTGTCGAGGTTCTCAACGGGTTCTGCTCCAGGCTGTATGTTCATATAGCGTGAGTAGCGCCATGCGGCAGCACCACCTCCACCAGGCTCCTGAGTGATGGTCAGGGCCACGCGCTCGTCGAAGGCCCCGCAGAAGAGTGCCATCTTGCCAGCATAGGAGCATCCTGTAACACCGATGTGTTTCGTGTCGATTTTCGTCACCTCAGGGCCGAGTTGTTGCAGTCCGTCGATCAGACGGCTCAGTCCCCATGCCCATTCGCTGTAGGCTCCATTGTCCTTCAGTTCAGGATAGAGACGGTCGAAATTGTAGTTTCCGCGTCCGGCAGGCTTCCTTCCCATCCGGCCGCCAAACTGGCTGTAGCTGTTCACCTGCGATTCCCTGTAGGTCATCGTGGCGATGGGGCGAGATGCAAAAATGTCTTTTGGCAATGAGATCATGCTCGTGCCAATCATCAGGGGGTATGGCGCCTCACCGACGGAAGGATAGCTGATGAGTGCCTTCAGCTGTAGCGTCTGACCGTTGACGGTAACGTCTACCTTCAGCGTGTCGCCGTCCATCCGGGCTTTCACGGCTAAGGGATCAACGACAGGCTTCGTGCCGATCTCATAGTGCTGGATCTCCTTGGCAATTTCTCCCCTTCGCAGCGTCCAGTCGGCGAAGGAATTGATGCGACTGTTGCCGTCAGACCATTCCAGAGGGTCTGGCAGCGGATCGGTTCTGCGGCATTGCTCCATAGCGGGCAGCGACGGGTTGGCATTGGCGCCCGTGTTCTCGGTCTCGTAGACAAGTGGCAGGTCCTGGGCTGTCATGCTGAGGCTTGACAAGAGTACTGCCGTGAGTGTGATTAGTTTCTTCATAAGCGTTCTGTCTTTATTGTTGATAATTATTGACTCTTTCTTTTTAAAGAGATAGGACTACCCTCGCGAGCAATCCTATCCACGATTAGTTAGTAATATGATCAGGTCTATCAAGTTGATTGGTCGCTCTTAGGTCAGCACTCCCTGTAGAAGTCAAGTGCTTCGTATATGTCGTCCTTTGTGACCGTCTGGTTGATTCGGATGTCTCCGATATCTCCTAACAGCGTGAAATTGATTACGCCGGCCATATTCTTCTTGTCGTGGGTCATCAGTTCCAGCAGGGTGGGGTAGTCATCGCAGGTGATGGTCATCTTGCCGTAGTGGTCCTTGATGAAACTCACCGTCTGGTGCATCTTGTCCGACGGGAATCCTGTCTTGATGGTACTCAGGTAGAGTTCGCTGATCAGTCCGTAGGCAACGGCATAACCATGCAAAATAGGTCTGCTTCTCAGCGCAAACGACTCAAAGGCGTGTCCTACGGTGTGACCCAGGTTCAGCGCCTTGCGGATGCCCTGCTCCAAGGGGTCTTCTGTCACGATGCGCTGCTTCACCTTCACACTGTCAGCCAGCATCCTGCTTAACTTTGAAAAATACTCCGCCTTTGAGTTATCATAAAGCTCAAAGTTTAAAGCTCCAAGTTCAAAGTTAATCAGCTCTGCCCACATCTGTTCGTTGGAGATCAGACCATGCTTCAGCATCTCAGCATAGCCTGAGCGGATATTCTCAGTGTCAAGTGTTTTCAAAAAGTGCGTGTCGAGGATCACGGTGCTGGCATTGCTGAATACGCCCACCTCGTTTTTCAGTCCTCGGAAGTTGATACCCGTCTTTCCGCCCACGCTGGCATCGACCATTGCGAGCAGCGTCGTGGGAATGTTGATATAGTTGATGCCACGTTTGAAGGTAGAGGCAGCGAAGCCTCCCAAATCAGTCACCATACCTCCTCCTATATTTACTAATAAGGAGTGGCGCGTAGCACCTCCTTCTCCCAGTTTCTCCCATACATGGGCGAGTGATTCGAGGGTTTTGTTGGCATCAGTGGAACCGATGACGATGGTCGTTGCACCCTTCAGACAGTCTGTTCCGCTAACGAGTGGCAGACAGCACTTTTCTGTGGTCTCGTCGACTAAGATGAAGGTACGATCACGCTCACAGAGCATAACGGCCTCAGTGAGTGTCTGTTGTAAATTATCTGATAACACAACTTTCTGTGGATTCATCTTCTGATAGTCCGGTTGGTTGATTTTATTTCGGTGCAAAGGTACGATTTTTTCTTGAAAGCCAAGCATTATTGCAAAATTTTTTAGCCTCCCCATTAAACTTTTCCCCGTTTGTCGCGTCAAAAAGCCGTAAATAAACAGAAAGTAGATGAAAAAAAATGTACTCCTGATTGTTGCCCTTATGGTGGCAGTCGTTTCTTTCGCCCAGCGAACAGTTAGAGGTAGGGTTGTTGAACAGGATACCCAGGAAGCCGTGATTCAGGCTACTGCAGCCCTGATGAAAGGTGAGAAGGTCGTTGCCAATGCAGTAACCAATACAGAAGGCGCCTTCTCCATCAAAGCCCCAGAAGAAGGTTCTTACACGCTACAGGTTACTTATGTAGGATTTAAGACCTATCAGAAAAAGATTAGTTTGAAGGATGGTAAGGACTATAATGCAGGTACCATCAAGATGGAGCCCGATGCTATCATGCTGAAGGGCGCAACGGTGACGGCCCGTGCACAGAAAGTGACACTGAAGGCCGACACCTTTGTATATAATGCCAACGCCTTCCGTACTCCAGAAGGTTCTGTGGCTGAAGAACTCGTACGTCGTCTGCCTGGTGCTGAAGTTAGCGACGACGGTACCATCAAGATCAATGGTAAGCAGGTGAAGAAAATCCTCGTCGACGGTAAGGAATTCATGACTGGCGATACGAAGACAGCCATGAAGAACCTGCCCACGAATATCATCGACCGTATCAAGGCCTATGACCAGCAGAGCGACCTCGCCCGTGTGTCGGGTATCGAGGACGGTGAGGAGGAGACGGTACTTGACTTCGGTATCAAGGCTGGCATGAATAAGGGTATCATGGCCAATGCCGACCTCGCCGCAGGTACCAAGCATCGCTATGCAGGCCGTATTTTCGGTGGTGTGATGAAGGACGATATGAAGGTGTTCCTCATGACCAATGCCAACAACACCAACGACATGGGCTTCCCTGGTGGCGGTGGTGGTGGCCGTTTTGGTGGCGGTCGTCAGGGCCTGACAGCCAATAAGATGGTTGGTCTGAACCTCAACTACGAGAAGACCGACAAACTGAAGGTCGACGGTAGCGTGCGCTGGAACCACAGCGACGGCGATACCTGGTCGAAGAGCTCAACGGAGAATATCTATAGTGAACAACTTTCGTCGTTCAGCAATAGTGTCAAACAGGACTTCTCCCGTTCCAACCAGTGGAATGCGCAGATGCGTCTGGAGTGGCAGCCCGACTCGATGACGAACATCATGTTCCGTCCCAATGCCCGCTATAATTCCAGCGATGGTGAGAATAGTAGTGAGAGTGCCACTTTTAACGAGAATCAGAATCCCTACGACTATGTTACCGATCCATTATCGGAACTTAATAAGTTGATTGGCAATGGTATTGTGAAGAACTTTAATGTGCAGGACGGCATCAGCTACAGCGACTCTAAGAACGTGGGTGGCATGCTGCAGTTCAACCGCCGTCTGAACAACTCCGGTCGTAATATTACGTTGCAGTTGAATGGCAACTGGAGTGAGGGCACCAGCAAGTCAATGTCGAACAACTACGTTTACCTTTTCACTACCCCCGACACGACGGTTACCAACCGCTATAGTCTCACACCTCAGGACAACTGGAGCTACAGCGCCCGCATCACCTATAGTGAGCCTATCATGCGTCAGGTGTACTTGCAGTTCAGCTATCGCTACAACTACAGCTACACCAAGAGTGACCGTAAGACCTTTAGTCTGACGGACGTGGACTACACCGACATCATTCCCATGTACCGCAACTGGGATGCTTATCTCGGACGCCTTGTCAATCCGTTGGACAGTTACGAGGACACGAAATTGAGTCGTATGTCTGAATACAAGAACTACAATCATACAGCAGAAGTGATGCTGCGCATTGTCCGCAAGGCCTACAATTTCAACGTCGGCTTCCAGGTGTTGCCACAGAAGTCGCACTTCATTCAGGACTATCAGGGTGTCCATGCTGACACGACGCGCACCGTCACCAACATTACCCCGACGCTCGACTTCCGTTGGAAGAAGTCGGCTACCGGTCAGCTGCGCTTCACCTATCGCGGTCGTACCCAGCAGCCGTCGATGACCGACCTGCTCGATATCGTCGACGATAGCAACCCCCTGCGCATCACCCGTGGTAACCCTGGTCTGAAACCGTCGTTCACACAGAACTTCCAGCTCTTCTACAACGACTACTTCCAGAAGCACCAGCGGGCCGTGATGACCTTCGTGAACTTCTCGACGACAAGTAACTCCGTCGCCAACAAATCGACCTATAACTCTGAGACCGGTGGTACGATCACACGTCCTGAGAATGTCAATGGCAACTGGAATGGTAACCTCGGCTTCATGTTCAACACGGCCGTCGACTCTGCCGCCTATTTCAACGTCAACACATTCACAAACCTCAGCTATAATCACAACGTCGGCTACGTCAGCATCAACAACGTCAGCGATTCTCAGGAGAGTGTCACCAACAGCCTTGGCATCAACGAGCGTCTGGCAGCCAGCTATCGCAACGATTGGTTGGAGATTGAGCTCAACGGATCGCTCAACTACACCCGTTCGCGCAGTGAGCTGCAGCCCAACAACGACCTCGATACCTGGCAGTTCTCCTACGGTGGTATGGTGGGTATTACCTGCCCGTGGGGCACGTCGCTCACGACCAACATGAACATGCAGAGCCGTCGTGGTTATGCCGACAATTCGATGAACACCAACGAGCTCATTTGGAACGCCCAATTGTCGCAGAGCTTCCTCAGAGGCAACGCCCTCACCGTGTCGCTGCAGCTTTACGACATCCTGCACCAGCAGTCCACCTTCAGCCGCACCATTACGGCCATGTCGCGTAACGATACCGAATACAATGCCATCACAAGCTATGGCATGCTTCACGTCATCTATCGTCTGAACATCTTCGGCGGTGGTGGAGGCTTCGGCTTTGGCGGTCCTCGTGGTGGCCGTGGTGGAAATGGTCCTCGTGGCGGTGGTTTCGGCGGTGGTCCCCGTGGTGGCGGCTTCGGCGGTGGTCCCCGTGGTGGCGGCTTCGGCGGTCCACGCGGATTCTGATCAAATTGTTACATGAAATCAATAATTTGTGTCATTTTGCGAAAATAATTCGAATTTTGCTTGCAGATGTATAATAAAAACTATACCTTTGCAGGCAAAATTTGAATCAACTGTAAAATGGGACGAGTAATTAAACCCCTGCACTACGATGCATTGCTCGATACAAAGCAGACGGAGCAGGGTATCAAACTGATTAAAGATTTCTTTCAGCAGAACCTCTCGACGGAGTTGCGCCTGCGTCGTGTCACAGCTCCGTTGTTTGTTTTAAAGGGACTGGGCATAAACGATGACCTGAATGGTGTTGAGCGTGCTGTCACTTTCCCTATCAAAGACCTTGGCGACGCTCAGGCAGAGGTGGTGCACTCACTTGCAAAGTGGAAGCGACTCTCGTTGGCAGAGTACAAGATTGAGCCAGGTTATGGTATCTATACTGATATGAATGCCATCCGTGCCGATGAGGAACTTGATAACCTACATTCGCTATATGTCGACCAGTGGGACTGGGAGGCTGTCATCCGTCGTGAGGACCGTACGCTCAATTTCCTGAAGAACGTGGTGGAGCGCATCTACGCCGCCATCCGCCGTACGGAGTACCTCACTTGTGAGACCTATCCCCAACTGAAGCCTTTCCTTCCTGAGAAGATCCACTTTATTCATGCAGAGGAACTGCTGAAGATGTATCCTAACAAAACTCCCAAGGAGCGCGAGGATGCCATCTGCGAGGCTTATGGCGCTGTGTTCATCATCGGTATCGGCGGAGCCCTCTCCAACGGTGAAAAGCACGACGGCCGGGCTCCTGACTACGATGATTGGTCGACCATCGCAGAAGACGGTCGCAAGGGTCTTAACGGCGATATCCTCATTTGGTACCCCATTCTGGGGCGTTCATTTGAACTCTCATCAATGGGTATCCGTGTCGACAAAGAGAGTCTGCTGCGTCAGTTGAAGATTGAAGGCAAGGAGGAACGCAAACAGCTCTTCTTCCACCAGCAGTTGCTCAATGACCGCCTGCCACTCTCGATAGGCGGTGGTATCGGACAGAGTCGTCTCTGTATGGTACTCCTCCATAAGGCCCACATCGGTGAGATTCAAGCTAGCATTTGGCCTGAAGACATGCGCCGACAATGCAAGACCCTCGGAATGAATTTAATATAAGTCGTTTGGAGCTCGCTTTTGCGGGCTCCAAATAGTATGTATTTGCTTTTTTTTATGTAAAAATCTAAAATATAGTTAAATTACTGTTCCCTTTCGACAAAAATAACTTGAGATGCGTGGTATTTCCTAAAATTTGACTAACTTTGCAGATTAAGAAATCTAAACTGAGATTGTATATGACTGACCGATTGAAAACAATAGCAAATTCCTATGCTGAGGAATATTGTAGTGATGCCATTTATCCTGCCCATCTTTTTAAAGCAATACTTCATAAAGAAGCAGGACTTGTACATTTTATTGAGAGTGAACTTGACAAGGATTATTACTATCTTCAAGACTGGGCCGACGTACAGATGCAGTTGTCACCGCGTGCTGTTCGTCCGATGCGTGATTTAGAATACAGCGATGAGTCGGTGGCTGTCATTGAGGAGGCAGAAAACTACAAGGTTAAGTTCGACCTCGACGAGACAACAGAAGTATGCGTTTTAGCTGCTTTGGTGACTCCAGGCGTGGGTTTTTCGTTTGACCAGTTGAAGACATTGCCCCTGACTCCGTCCGATATCAGTGCGAAAATGGGTGGTGGCGTGAATGTGGAGGCACCTTATATGGAAGGTGCGGAGCTGACAAAGAAGACCGCAACTTCTGGAGGTAAGGGCAGTCTGGCCAAGTACTGTATTGATAAGACCGCCGTGGCCCGTGCCGGTAACCTCGACAATGTGATAGGTTTTGAGAAGGAAATAACTATTATCTACGAAATACTCGGGCGTAAGACAAAGGCCAACCTGTTGATTACGGGTGAGGCAGGTGTGGGTAAGACGTCACTTGTGAACGGTTTCGTACGCGAGTTGGCTGCAGACCGTGTGCCGGGCTTCTTGAGCGGTGCCATCGCTTATGAACTGGATACAGCAGCCCTTGGTGGCGATGCCCAATACAAGGGTGAAGTGGAGGATCGTTTCAAGAACGTCATCACCGAGATCGAAAACTTGCCAAATGCCGTGCTCATCATTGAGTCTATCGACAAACTCTTTGACAAGCAGGGTTCACTGTTCGGTGCCTCCGCCATCCTGAAAAACGAGTTGAGCAAGGGGCGCTTGCAGTTGTTGGCCACCTCAAGTATCGATGGCTATACGAAAAATATTGAGACCGACAAGGAGATGACTTCTAAGTTGGAGAAGATAACTGTGGAGGAGCCTACTGCCGATTTGACTCTGCGCATTCTGAAGGGTGCGTTACCTGCCTATGAGGAGTATCACGGGCTGAAAGTCGACGAGACGGTAATGGGTGATTCCATCCGTCTTGCCAAGCGCTACCTGACGGAGAAATCGTTGCCTGACTCTGCTTTCGACCTCATTGACCGTACGATGGCTCAGGTTAAGACAATGAACGACCTGACGGGCAATATCATCACGGGTCTGCGTGAAAAGCTTAATGCCATCAAGGCTTCGGCAGAGGGCAAGGATAATGCTGACGAGGCACTGATGAAGGAACTCGACTGGCTGAACTATGAATTGTTTAATAAGGTAAGCTGTATCTTACTGGCAGGCATAGATTCGGATACAGAATTTAGCAAGATTGCTACTGTTCAGGAGCGTACCGACTTCTTAGGCAGTGTGCTTGACAAGTTGGCTGAACTGAGTGCCGATCAGCGGACTGAACTGAAGAGCGACGACTTGAGTGCCGTTGTGGCTAAACAGACGGGTATCCCCCTCGGCAAGGTACAGACGAAGGAGCGCGACCGCCTGTTGGGTGCTGAGGATACACTGAAGAAGCGTGTCGTTGGTCAGGATCATGCCGTGAAGAAGGTTCTCGATGCCGTTTATGAGGCCCGTTCTGGATTGAACAAGAAGGGACAGCCGATGGGCTCGTTCTTCTTCCTTGGTCCGACTGGCACTGGTAAGACGGAGTTGGCAAAGGCTCTTGCAACATTCCTTTTCGGCGACGAGAGTGCCTTGATTCGCTTTGATATGTCTGAGTTCAAGGAGGAGCACTCTGTTGCTCTGCTCTATGGTGCGCCTCCGGGCTATGTAGGCTATGAGGAAGGTGGTCTTCTGGTTAACAAGATTCGCCAGAATCCGTATTCCGTAGTCCTGTTCGATGAGATAGAGAAGGCCCACAAGTCGGTGTTCGACCTGTTCCTACAGATTCTTGATGAGGGTAAGCTTCACGACCGTCTTGGCCGTATAGGTGATTTCTCTAATGCTCTGATCTTGTTCACCTCTAATATCGGTGCACAGACAATAGTAGAGAAGTTCAATAGTGGTGTGATTCCTGAGAACAACGAACTAATGGACATTATGCAGGGTTACTTCCGTCCTGAGTTCCTTGCCCGTCTTACGGAGATTGTACCGTTCTCGCCGATTACCGACAAGACCGTGACCAAGATATTCGACATCCACCTGAAGGGCTTGCTGAAACTGCTTGAGGAGCAGAATATCACGCTTGAATTGGCTCCCGAGGCCCATGAGACGATAGCCCTGCGTGGTTACAACCAGCAGTATGGTGCGCGTCCTGTGCTTGGTGTTATCCGTAAGGAACTGCGCCATCCTATCTCAAAGTTGATGATTGCCGGCAAAGTGAAGTCTGGTGACCACATCATTGTGACGCTTGACGAGGATGGCAATGCAAAATTCGATATTAAGAGTTAGATAATAATAAGTATTCACTAAAAACCCATTTTAATTATGGCAATGAAAGAGAATTTTATTTCCATGGCTCCCGATGAGGAGAGCAGTGCGAAAGTTAGTCTGATAGATCAGAACAAGACGTTGATGATCGATCAGTACACAACCGATGTAGAGGCTGGTGCCCCTGAGTTTGTGGAGGATATCCAGAACATCAATGATGCCTTCGAGCATTTTAAGCCGAAGGTAGGTGTAACCTTCACTGATGCTGAAGGTGGTGCCGTGGAAGAGACACTGAAGTTTGGTGAGATCCGCGACTTTGAGGCACAGGGCGGCAAGGGCCGTTTGGTTCAGAACAGTCCGTTCCTCTCTGGAACCAAGGAGCAGATCGACACGAACGTGAAAATCCGTAAGAGTATTGAACAGAACCGTAAGCTGCGTGACATCCTGAAGGAGGCTGGCAGCCGTGCTGAACTGAAGGAAATGCTGCAGTCGATGCTTGACGAGTTGAACGGTGCAGATTAATATATCGTTAAATCGAAATTATTTAATTTGAAATTATTATGGCAGATGTAGAAATGCAGAAAGCCCAGGCCACCGGTCAGGCCGGTGCCGAGCTTCAAGAGAAAGAAGGTAAGAAAGACGTATCTCAGTTGCTGAAATCATTCGGTGGCTTTAACGCTATCCGTGGTTTTATGCCAGACGCAGATAATATGAATCCCGCCCGCAAGGCTGCCAAGGATGTCTTCCTGAAGGACAAACGCTTCAAGGACAAGCGTGAGGGTCTGAAGAAGGAGATTACCCGTTGGCTTGAACTGCTCAATGATGATAGTATCGAGAGTGCTACTGGTTATGCAGATGCATGTAAGCAGGCCGAGGAGAAATTTACCGGCGTGCTGAAGCAGGGTATCACCGACGCTCTCTATGCCACTCAGAACTTAGAGCGTTCGTATCGTGAACTAGATTCATTCTTTAAGACTTGTGGTACAGACAAGGTTAAAAACCTTCGTGTCATCAATGTACTAAAGGAAGACATTGCTGATGCCGATTCAGGTTTCGCCGGAGAGGTGGAGAACATCCTGCGCAATGGCTTCGACCGTCTGAGCCTAAAGGATGCCTACAGCCTCGTATGTGTTCCTGGTGCCGTTTTTACAGACAAGGTAGACCTGCTGCAGTGGGCCAAGATGGCCTTCAAGTACAAGGTGATGCTGATTACCGACCATGCCGACGAGTACTCGTTTGATGACCTGCAGGCCAACACTGAGGGTTATCGTGACAGCGACCAGTGTCTGATGAACGTGGTAATGACAGCCAACTGGATTGTTGGCCGTGAGGCTGAGAAGATGTCTTCAGATGAGGAAGACCAGAAAGCCTTCTATATTGCCCCTGCTGCTGCCCTCTGTGGAAAACTCTATGACGAGACCGCCAATATGGCACAGGGTGCCGGTGGTAAGAAGTATGGTACTCTTGACGGCGTGAAGGGTGTGAAGAGTGACCTGCTGAAGTCGGAGATTGCTGCATTGATGGACAATCAGGTGATTCCTATGGTATACAGCGAGGGCCGTGTGATGGCTTTCAACAACACCACACTTTATAATGGTGACCTCGATGCCATGAAGGAGTATCCTATTGTGCGTGTGTTCGACTGGGTGAAGAAGGTGTTGATGAACTTCGTACATGAGGTGGCCCTCGAGAACTGGGATCCGTACAACAGCCCGAAGAACCTGAAGTCCAAGATCCAGGAGTTCCTCAATATGTATAAGGGCTATGGTAACCTGTTCCAGAACTATGAGATTGGCGAGCCCCGTCAGGATCCTGTCACCAAGCAGATTACCTGCGACATCACGTTGACCCCGTTCTATGCAGCCAAGAACTTCGTGATCAAGGTGGCTGCCGATAAGAAGGACAAGGAAGCAGCTTTAGCAGGTGCATAAGTAAAAACCAATAGGTAAAAAGTAAACATAAGTATTAACAAATTAAAAATGAAACAATTATGGCAAAGACACCAGTTTCAATGAAAATTGACGGTTACAAGGATCGTGAAGTCCTCATGGTAACTTACGAGTTCGATCAGGCTACTGATGTGGAAGGACAGATGGCAGGTATCCCCCGTGGCGGTAAGATCCAGGTCCGAGTGAAGGCTCTGAACGACGGCACACCCGACTTGCTGGCATGGATGATAGAGCGCAACCTGCCTAAGAACGGCGAGATCGACTTCCTCGAGACAAAGACAGGCAAGGCCATGAAGTCCATTAAGTTCACAAATGGCTACTGCGTGAACTTTGAGGAGAAGTGGGAGGACAAGATGGGGCACTTCGAGGAGATTACCATCACCTGCAAGGAAATCGAAATCGGAAGCGTGAAGTTCGAGAACGAGTGGGCATAAAAAAGCTCAAAGTTTAAAGTTTAAAAATAAGAAAGGAAACATATTATGGCAGAAAATGTAACACCAGTAACCCTTGAGGTGAAAGATTTCGAAGCACGTGAGGTAATGATGATTGACTACAAGTTTGATCAGGCAACAGACCGTGAGGGGCAGATCGCCGGTATCCCCCGTGGCGGCAGGCTCACTATCCGTGTAAAGGCAATGAACGACGGCAACAGCCAGATGCTTCAGTGGATGCTCGCTCCGAATGATCCACGTGATTTTAAAGTCACATTCTTCAACACCGTCGACGGCTCCACCATGAAGGAGCTGAAGGGCACGGGATGCTATTGCATCAACTACAAGGAGAAATGGGAAGACGGTGAAGAGCACTTCGAGGAAATGGAGATCGTGTGCCAGAAGCTCGAGAATGGCCCCGTCGCTTACGAAAATCCTTGGAAGTAAAGTTCCAGTGCCAAATAATCAATTGGTTCAGCCCAAAAGCTGGATCAATTGATTTGCCGTGTTAATACGATTGTATGAGAAGAGTCATC
>CAMKSE010000018.1 GCA_946415365.1 uncultured Prevotellaceae bacterium | reverse complement strand
TCCTTTGCAGCGAACTACATCGGGTCGCCGCCTCCCGCATTGTGTCTTTCCGGATCGACGTTGCAATTGTGGTGCAAAAATAATAATAATTTTTGATACTGTCAAATAATTTTGGTTAATCTTTGTAAAATAATTTCATATTGTTGATTTAAGGCCATTTTGCCCTTTTTCGGCCGTTTTTCGGCCTTTGGACTTTCAAGCCTGCAAAGTCGGACTTTCAAGCCTACAAACTCCCACTTTCAAGCCTGCAAACTTTTGGTTTCCTTAGCCCACCGCCTAGGGTTATTTCATATTATTGAAATTGTAAAGATTTATCGCAGTGGTATGAATGTATTGAAAGACAGTTTTCCGTACTCACAAATCACAGATCACAGATCACAGTTTAAAAACAAGCCACCTCCTAAACCCACTAATCAGAAATTAATATATATATAATATATATATTATATATATATTAAATATTATATATATATAAATTTAACTCTTTCTCACTCTTAGGCGCACCCCCCCCCTTGAAAAAGAACTGTGATCTGTGATACTGTGATAGACACTTGACAGACACACCTCGATTAGATTAGGGGGACTGGTCGCGTGATTCGCTCGCCACGAGCAATCATGGACCTATCTCCTAATCCGCGTTTCATTGCATAAAACACGCAAACTTTGCACAGCGAACGTGTGGGTCAAATGTCAGACTCTCTTGCCCCATGTCACAAATTATCAGATCCAGGCATGACATGACTACAAAAGTATTCATAATAATCGATTATAGTTCCTATTTCTTAAAAATATCAACGAATTATGAAGATTTTTCGCAAAAGCATGCACAATTTACCAACTTTTTTGTATTTTTGCAACCGACTCAGGTAGTCCGCAAGGGTGAGTGGGTCACGACATGATGGTAAAAAAGACGTTTACGAACGTTATCTTCTGATGTAGAATCTCGCAAATTCACAAGCCAAGAAGAAACGCAACGAGGCGTCCACTTTGGGTGTATTGTACCCTGCTCCTTGTTTTGGGCATAGTCAATATATCTCGGCGTGGGCTATCGAGTTGCTTATCCTTGGCAAGGCGATGCGAGAGCCCTACATCGGGATAAGCGAAGTAGAGCACCCACGTCTTTCCGTAATTATTACTAACCGCTGAATCTGGGGTAGCTATAGGCACAAAAGATATATGAATATGGCACAACGGGGTTTTATTCGTCAAGTGGAAGTCCCATTAGGTTATGGAAGGGTAATTGTTTGTAAAACGACGCTGATAGATAGGGCAAATCAATTGATTCATAAGATGGCCGTTGCTTTAGGGCATTGTCTTCCAAGCAACGTAGAAGAATGCGAAACCAAAGAAGATGGTGTATTTGTCATTGTGGTTGAACCAATGAGTAAGGTTCACGAAACGAAGGTAGAGAGATTACAAGAGGCTTTGCAAGGAACATTTCACAATGATTTAAATGCAGGAGGATTTGTCGAAATTCAAGTCTATCGTGATGTGTATCTCTATAAGGAAGAGGGTCGGGTAGAAGTTGACGAATGTATCTTCAATGACACTGTTTCACACGAGAAACCACTAAAGGACGATTTCGCGGAAATACTGACACGTGAATATGAACCGACTCCTGAGAAAATGATAGTTGATATCCCACAATTAGATTTATAAAATTAGATAATCATGAGACGTTTTAGTACAAAATTACTACTCACTATGCTCATAAGCACGCTGAGTACATCTGCTTTTGCTGATTACGACATTGTAGTTGAGAATGCTGATGGTATGACAATCTACTATAGGTGGACAAATAACCAGACAGAGTTGGCCGTCTGTAATCCTGTTAATACTCCGTCATACCCTTATGCTTACTCGTACTATTATGGCGATGTCTTCATACCAGAATCTGTCCATTATAATGGAAAAGATTATAAAGTGACCTCTATTAGCGATTGCGCTTTCAGATACTGCTGGGAGTTAACCTCTGTATCAATCCCCAATACTGTGGCCTCTATCGGCAATTGGGCTTTTGAAAGTTGCAACCAAATAACTACCATCTCTATTCCTAGCGGTGTAACAAGCATTGGTAAATATGCTTTTAAACTGTGTCAGCACCTATCCAGCATCAGCTTACCAAGTACATTGGTAAGTATTGGTGATAATGCTTTCAAGGAGACCGCATGGTACGATAGCCAGCCAGACGGTTTAGTATATTTGGGAAAGGTACTCTACAAATATAAAGGTATCATGCCTGATAATACTGACATTGTTATTGAAAATGGAATGCTTGGTATTGCTGATGGCGCTTTTTCAGAATGTAAAGGATTAAGTTCAGTGACCATTCCCAATACTATAATCTCAATAGGTGAAGAAGCTTTTTTTAATTGTAGTGGATTAACTTCTATGTCAATTCCTAACAATCTGAATACCATCAATAGCGGTACATTTGCTGGGTGTAGTGGGTTAACCTCAGTAACTATTCCTGATAATGTGACTTCCATTGGTGATAATGCTTTCAGTTATTGTTCTAATTTGTCATCTGTTATTATCCCCAATAGTGTGACTTCCATTGATGAAGGTGCTTTCCGAGGATGTAGTAAACTAACAGAGCTGACAATTCCAGATGGACTAACCTCTATCAATGATTATACTTTTAATCAATGTGTCAATTTAACTTCTGTAGTCATTCCCAATAGTGTGACTTCTATAGGTGAATATGCTTTCTCTGGCTGTACAGGTTTGGCATCCATTGATATACCAAATAATGTGACTTCCATTGGTAGAGGTGCTTTTTCAGTATGTAGTGGATTAATATCAGTGACAATTCCAGACAGAGTAACTTCCATCAATGATTATATTTTTTATAAATGTGTCAATTTAACTTCTATAGCCATATCAAATAGTGTGACTTCTATAGGTGAATCTGCTTTCGAGTCTTGCCATGGTCTGACCTCCGTTCATATTTCAGATATAGCTGCATGGTGTAAAATAAGTTTTAATGATTACAAATCTAATCCCCTATACTGTGCTCATCATCTCTATCTAGGAGAAGAAGAAATCAAAGATTTAGTTATCCCCAACAGCGTCACCTCCATCGGCGAATATGCTTTCAGTGGCTGCTCTGGCCTGACCTCCGTAACCATCCCCAACAACGTCACCTCCATCGGCGAATATGCATTCAATGGCTGCTCTGGCCTGACCTCCGTAACCATCCCCAACAGCGTCACATCCATCGGCAATGGGGCTTTCTCGGGCTGTAAAGGTATATCATCCATTGATATCCCAAATAATGTGACCTCCATCAGTAATCGTGCTTTTTCAGATTGTGACGAATTAACCTCCATAACTATTACAGATGGAGTCACTTCCATCGGTGATTATGCTTTTGCGAATTGCTATAAATTATCCTCCATAACTATTACAGATGGAGTCACTTCCATCGGTGATTATGCTTTTGTGAGATGCTTTAAATTAACCTCTATATCAATACCCAACAACGTGACTATTATTGGTAAAGGTGCTTTTAATGATTGCAAAGGTTTAACTTCTGTTACAATTGGTAGTAATGTTGCCTCTATCGGTAATTATGCATTCGTTTGTTATAATTCTTTTGCAGAGCTATGTTCTTATCTTAAATCTATTATCTCCCTTAACCCAACTCCGCCCATTTTAGGTGGAAATACATTTGCTTCATATAATGAAGCGACATTAAAAGTTCCCGTAGGAAGTAAGGAGGCATATCAAAATGCTGAAGAATGGCAAAACTTCATGAACATAGAAGAGTTTGATCCAACAGCCATTCAGAATATCACGTTGGATAAGGACGTAAAATCCCCTGTTTATGACCTCAACGGCAGAATCTTGAAGAAACCTAGTAAAGGTATCAATATCATTGAAGGCAAAAAAGTGGTAGTGAAGTAACTTCTTGCATATTTCTTCACTAGAGACAATAGATTACCATATAAAAGAGAATGAGTTCATAACTGTCTTTGACCTTTTATCTAAAGAAGAATATGGAAAACGGAAGTCATATCAGCTTCCGTTTTTCGTATTACAGAGGGACTCTTTTATGATATCTTTTGTCAAAAATATCCCAACACCGGTGTGGTACAAGATGAAACAAAATATAGAGATTGATGTAGATGAGAAAGGTACTCATGTAGAGTCTATTACATCTACATCTTTTGCTACATTAAGTAAAGTGAGCAAACCTACCAAGGCTGATTTTTATGCCAATCGCCCGTTCATAGAGCGCAACGGGGGCAGGCACCTCCACGCCCTTTTTACAATAAGCGATTTGTTTTGAGGGTTCAACATTAGATCTTATCTAAGAAATAGTCTATTGCCTTTCCTAATGGGTCGAGGTCGTTCTTCACAGAGGAGAAAATGACGTCGCCGTCAATATCGAAATCTGATGACGTAAATTCCATCGCGCTCAATATTTTCAAGGAGATAGGGATTGATGTGCCTATGCATGCGAACCACATCGACCGTGCATTGGAGTAACTGTTCCAGGAACCGCTTCAGACGGACAAGGAGATAGAGGCTCGGCTCCATGTCAACACAAATGTCCACATCGCTGTCTTCACGCTGTTCACCTCTTGAAACAGAGCCAAACAACCGCAAAGTTCGTATGCCGAACTGGCTACGCAACTCATCTGCATGGGCAGATATCAGATCAATGTATTCATTCGCAGTTCTCATAAATAAATCATTTCACGGTGCAAATATAAAAAGAAATTCTGAGTTTTGCAAGAATATCGGAGTTTTTTTAATTTTTCCACCCTTTAGTAAGCAAACAAAGACACGTATAACAGAGGGTTCATCTATGTGATATCGCTTGTCAGAAAATATCCTGACAAAGGAGTGAAATTTGATGAAAATAATTGAGAAAAAGTTTGGTATTCTCAATTATTTTTTGTAACTTTGCAAAGTAAAAGAGAAGTGGTTCCGGCCACGAAATAACCCAAGTAATTCACCATTTAAAACACCAAAAGTTATGAACAAAATAGTTGAAAAGATCCTCGAGTTCTTCAGTCTCATCATCAGATTCGTCCTCGACCCCTTCACCCCACCCCGCCACTTCATCCGTGTCGGGTACTACAAACAGTATGTATATGCAATAATAATGCGCTATTGGGGAGTTTTGGTCAAATCTTTCAATAAATGGCATAAAACAGAGGGACGATATTTGGTGGTTTCCGAAAAACTTTGTAACTTTGCACGCGATTTAAAAACAAGGATACAAAATCAACCCAAAATGAAGAAAGAACTGAAAAAGGTGTTGGTACTCGGATCGGGTGCCTTGAAAATCGGACAAGCAGGAGAGTTTGACTACTCTGGTTCACAAGCTTTGAAAGCACTCCGCGAGGAGGGAATCAAGAGCGTTCTCGTTAACCCAAACATCGCCACTATCCAGACTAGTGAAGGTATTGCAGACAAGGTGTATTTCCAGCCGGTGAATACACATTTTGTGACGGAAATCATCAAGAAGGAACGGCCAGACGGTATTCTCCTGGCGTTCGGAGGACAGACCGCTTTGAACTGCGGAACGGAGCTCTATCTGAACGGTACTCTGAAAGAATACGGAGTTGAAGTATTGGGAACAAGCGTCGAGGCCATCATGAACACAGAAGACCGCGACCTTTTTGTAAAGAAACTGGCCGAAGTCGACCTAAAAGTGCCCGTGAGCCACGCTGTAGAGTCGATGGAGGACGCGCTGAAGGCAGCCCACGAGATCGGCTTCCCTATCATGATCCGTTCAGCCTACGCCCTCGGTGGTCTCGGCTCTGGCATCTGCCCCGACGAGAAGAAATTTATCGAGATTGCAGAGTCGGCCTTCACCTTCGCTCCGCAAATCCTTGTTGAGGAGTCGCTGAAGGGATGGAAGGAGATTGAGTTCGAGTGCATCCGCGACGCCAACGACCGTTGCTTCACCGTTGCCTCGATGGAGAATTTCGACCCGCTCGGCATCCACACTGGAGAGTCGATCGTGGTGGCTCCGACCTGTTCGCTGAAGGAGGATCAGGTGAAGATGCTGCAGGATCTGACCATCAAGTGCGTCAAGCACCTGGGCATCGTCGGCGAGTGCAATATTCAGTTCGCTTTCAACGCAGAGACCAACGACTACCGTATCATCGAGATCAACGCCCGTCTCTCGCGTTCTTCAGCACTTGCATCCAAGGCTACCGGCTATCCCCTCGCCTTCGTGGCAGCCAAGATCGCGCTCGGCTACACACTCGACCAGATTGGTGAGATGGGCACGACATCATCGGCCTACGTCGCTCCGCAGCTCGACTATATGATCTGTAAGATTCCCCGTTGGGACCTGACGAAGTTCGTGGGTGTCAGCCGTCAGATCGGCTCATCGATGAAGTCCGTTGGTGAGATCATGAGTATCGGCCGCAGCTTCGAGGAGATGATCCAGAAGGGTCTGCGCATGATCGGTCAGGGCATGCACGGATTCGTGGGCAACGACCACACGAAGTTCGACAACCTCGAAGAGGAACTTGCCAACCCCACCGACCTCCGTATCTTCGCCATCGCCCAGGCACTCGAGGAGGGTTACACCATCGAGCGCATCGAGCAGCTGACAAAGATCGACGTGTGGTTCCTGGAGCGCCTGAAGCATATCGTAGACCTGAAGCACGAGCTGATGAAATACAATTCCCTCGAGGAGCTGCCCGACGAGCTGCTGCTGGAGGTGAAACGCTGCGGATTCTCAGACTTCCAGATTGCCCGCTTCGTCATGAAGCCCGAGGGCGGCAATATGGAGAAGGAGAACCTTGAGGTGCGCAAGTATCGTAAGCAGAAGGGCATTATGCCGAGTGTGAAGCGTATCCCGACGGTGGCCTCAGAGAATCCTGAACTGACGAACTACCTCTATTTCACATACACCCACACGCCCGCGTTCGGTAATCCTCAGGGCGAGCAGTACAAGCCTGCACACGATATCAACTACTACAACCACGAGAAGTCGGTCGTTGTACTTGGCTCTGGTGCTTACCGCATCGGTTCGTCCGTGGAGTTCGACTGGTGCTCGGTGAACGCCATCAATACTGCCCGCAAACTGGGTTACAAGTCAATCATGATCAACTACAACCCCGAGACAGTATCAACGGACTACGATATGTGCGACCGTCTCTACTTCGACGAGCTCTCGTTGGAGCGTGTGCTCGATGTGATCGACCTTGAGCAGCCACGCGGCGTGATCGTATCCGTAGGTGGTCAGATACCTAACAACCTCGCCATGAAGCTTTATCGTCAGGGAGTGCCCGTACTTGGTACGTCGCCCGTCAATATCGATCGCGCAGAGAACCGTGACAAGTTCTCGGCCATGCTCGACAAGCTGGGCATCGACCAGCCGGCATGGAGGGCTCTGACAAGCTTCGACGATGTGAAGGAATTCGTTGAGAAGGTGGGCTATCCCGTCCTCGTGCGTCCTTCGTATGTGCTCTCGGGGGCTGCGATGAACGTCTGCTACGACGAAGAGGAGCTGCATCGCTTCCTCAACATGGCCACCGAGGTGTCGAAGGAGTTCCCCGTGGTGGTGTCTAAGTTCATGACCGAGACGAAGGAGATTGAGTTCGACGCCGTGGCCGACAAGGGTGAGGTGATCGAGTATGCCATCTCCGAGCACGTTGAGTATGCCGGTGTGCACTCTGGCGACGCCACGATGGTGTTCCCCGCCCAGCACATCTACTTCTCAACCATCCGTCAGATTAAGAAGATTGCACACAAGATCGCTGCCGAACTGAACATCAGCGGTCCGTTCAATATCCAGTTCCTGGCCAAGAACCGTGAGGTGAAGGTCATCGAGTGTAACCTCCGTGCCTCGCGTTCGTTCCCCTTCGTGTCGAAGATCCTGAAGCGCAACTTCATCGAGACCGCCACGAAGATCATGCTCGACGCTCCCTATCAGCGTCCGGAGAAGAGCGAGTTCGACATTGACCGCATCGGTGTGAAGGCTTCGCAGTTCTCGTTCGCCCGTCTGCAGAATGCCGACCCCGTGTTGGGCGTCGACATGAGCTCAACGGGTGAGGTCGGTTGCCTGGGCGACGACCTCAACGAGGCTATGCTGAACTCTTTGGTCGCTACCGGCTACTCCATTCCTAAGGATGCCGTGCTGATCTCGTCGGGTGGTGCCAAGGGTAAGGTTTCCCTGCTCGAACCTGCTCAGCAGCTGGCCAAGAAGGGCTATACCATCTACGCTACCGCAGGAACCGCCAAGTTCTTCAACGACAATGGTGTGAAGGCTGTCAGCGTGGCATGGCCTGATGAGGATGGCGACAACAACGTGATGGATCTCATCTCGCAGCATAAGGTCGGCCTGGTGATCAACGTGCCTAAGAACCACAGTTCACGCGAGCTGACCAACGGCTACAGAATCCGCCGTGGGGCCATCGACCATAACATTCCTCTGATGACGAACGTGCGTCTGGCCAAGGCTTTCATCGAGGCCTTCACAGCCATGAAGCTCGAAGACGTGAAGATCAAGTCCTGGCAGGAGTATAATAACTAGTCAAACTAGTCTAAACTAGTCAGACTAGTCTAACTAGTATACTAGTCATGCTCGACGAATATAAAACGATTAAGACCGAAGGCGAGGGTTACTATACCGAGAAGCGTAGTAAATTCCTCGCCTTCGCTCATCATGTGTCTACGGTCGAAGAGATCAAGGACATCATCGCCGGCTACCGCAAGAAATACTACGATGCCCGACACGTATGCTACGCCTATATGCTTGGCCCTGAGCGTACGGAGTTTCGTGCCAACGACGACGGCGAGCCCTCCAGCACAGCCGGAAAACCTATACTCGGGCAAATCAATTCAAACGAACTGACGGACATTCTGATCGTCGTAGTGCGTTACTACGGAGGCGTGAACCTCGGCACCAGCGGACTCATCGTGGCCTATCGCGAGGCTGCAGCCGACGCTATCGCCCATTGCCAAGTGGAGACGCGCCAGGTAGAGGAAATCATCACCTACTCCTTCCCCTACCCGATGATGAACGACGTGATGCGCATCGTGAAGGAGATGCAGCCGCGTATCGTCTCGCAGACCTACGATAACACCTGTGAGATCAAATTAAGCATCCGGAAAAGCGAAGCCGAACAACTCCGCAACCGGCTCTCAAAACTATCCTTCGAATAAGGGCAGAATGAGTCGCCAATTCCCTTATTTCCAAATTCCTAAGCATAATATTATCTTTTCCTCAGAAAAATTTGGTTATTTCAATTTTTCTCCTTACCTTTGCATCCGCAAAAGTCCGAACAAGGGCTTTTCATCTTTGAAAAATTGGAAGGTTGGCAGAGTGATCGATCGCGCTGGACTCGAAATCCGGTATACCCCTTTCGGGTATCGGGGGTTTGAATCCCTCACCTTCCGCTGTTTTTAGGTTATGGAAAAGAGGTTCGTCGTGATGACGAGCCTTTTTCATTTCATCCTATAACGTTTATAGGCACGGCGGAGTTTGCGGACGGCTTTGTCACGGATCTGGCGCACACGCTCACGCTTCAATCCCATATCCTCGGCTATCTCGGCCATCGTCTCACGCTCCTGACTGATGCCGAAATAGGCATTTACAACCAGCTTCTCACGTTCATCGAGCGACAGCAGGGCCTTCTCGACAGCTTCCTCGTCGGACTCGGAATGCACGCGCACATCGGCCATCGTGGCATCTGGATTCACCAGTACGGAGAGCAGGCTCATGTTCGAGCGCCAACCCATCGGGGCGTCCACTGACAAGGCCCGGCTCTGCTGTCGTAATAGTGACTCACCAGTAGGATCTTTCGGAACAGGATAGATGCCGGCGTAGTTGGCTATTGCCTTCTCTATCTCACGGCGGACATAGGTGACGGCGAATTTCACGAACCGCACACCCTTCTCACCATCAAACTTCGAGGCAGCCTTCATCAGACCGACGTTCCCCTCGCTGACCAGATCTTCCATCGACAAGCCATTCCCCTTATACTTTCGGGCGATGGCAACCACAAACTTCAGGTTAGCCTCTACAAGACGGCCAAGTGCTGCCTTGTCACCATTATGAATCTGCCCGGATAACAACCGTTCCTCTTCGTCGGAGAGCAGGCTTCCGTGCCCGATCTCGTCCAGATATCTGTTCAATGCGCTATCTTCCATAATCAATCTGCATTTCAATTTATGCAAATATACGGCTTTTTTGCGGCATTATGGTCATCTTTGCCCGTTTTTTATGTTATATTATGATTTGTCAACAGTAGTAGACGGAAAAAGGGAACCTTCTCAGGCTCCCTTTTTTTGAACCACAAGCATTACAAATAAATGTTTGTATTGCTTGAGGAGTTTGAATGATGTTTATCTCACGATAAACACAATTCCTTTTTAACCTTAATAATCTAATACCATGAAAAACACGATGCAAATTTAGGAAATAATTCCTAAATGACATAAATCTGCCCTCTCTTTTAACGATTGTTGAGAATATCTTCGTCTCTTTTAAGGATATTTTGCAACCTAAGCGCGTTTAACCGCTTTTGCTGGGCTTCATTCCAAGGTATGCTGACGTTCGTAAGTGGCTGCCAGTCTGTGGTAAACACGTGGTAAGAAGTATTGCCATAGATGGAGTCGACAATGAACGTTTCTGCAAAGACCACTACCTGAGTGATGCTGTCAAGTGGCTCGTCAAGCGTCATCAGCAACATATCCACTCGGAGGGCGTCGCTCATGCGGATGGAAAGACTGTCGTCGGTAAGTGCTGTCATTTCACTATTGCCACTCAGGCGGTTAGTCACTTCTGCCTTCATATCGGAGTCGATGAAGTCGATGAAGTCCAGGCGGTCGTTCTGGGTGAGGTAAGGCATCAGCGAGTCAGGCATCTGCTTGAAGACATCCTTGAGAGAAGGAGTCAGGGGACAGGAGTCAGGAGTCTGTTGCTGTGCAGACGCCTGACTAGTGAATGCCATCAGCCATAAGCCTAAAGCAAACAGCTTGGTTTTCATCCTCTGCCTTCTCTTAAGTCCTTCACACGGACGGCCTTGCCCTCGCTCATGGGCAGAGAGCCCTTCTTCACCAGCTTCACCTGAGGCTTCAGCAGAATCTCACTCTTCAGAGCTGCCTGGATGTCCTTCGTCATATTCTGAATATCAGGGAAGATATCCGACTCCAGTCCTTCAAGCTCTACCTCAACCGTCATTACATCGCTATCATTAACGGTATCGAGTGTGATCAGATAGTTGCTGCCCAAGCCAGGATACTGCACCAGGACTTTCTCCACCTGCATCGGGAAGACATTGACACCCTTGATGATGAACATATCGTCAGTACGACCCTTGATGCGGTCAATACGGCGGTGGGTACGCCCACACTTACACTCACCAGGGATGATGCGGGTGAGGTCACGGGTGCGATACCTCAGCACAGGCATCATATCGCGGTCGAGGGTGGTCAGCACCATCTCGCCCATCTCACCATCGGGCACAGGCTCCAGGGTGTCAGGATCGACAATCTCCACAATGTAGTTGTCCTCCCAGAGGTGCATACCATCCTGATACTTACACTCGAAGGCCACACCAGGACCGTTCATCTCTGTCATACCAAACGAGTTGTAGGCCTTTACGTTGAGCACGCGCTCAATACGACGACGCTGCTCCTCGGTATGTGGCTCTGCTCCGATACAGAGCGTGTGGAGTTTCAGATCTTTTGGATCAATACCTTCTTCCCTAATGGCCTCTGCCAAATAGATGGCATAAGAGGGTATGGCATGAAGAACGGTAGTACCAAAGTCCTTGATGAACTTGATCTGGCGCTTGGTGTTACCTGCAGCAGCAGGAACAGTCATAGCACCCAACCACTCTGCACCATACTGGAAGCCCAGACCTCCAGTGAACATACCGTAGCCAGAAGAGTTCTGGAAGATGTCACTCTTGCGGCAGCCCACCATATAGAGGTTACGGGCAATCATGTTGGCCCAAGAGCAGATGTCGTGCTCAGAATAGACCACCACACAGGGATTACCTGTGGTACCACTGGTAGAGTGGATACGGATGGCATCGTCCAGACTTCTGCCTACGAGGCCGTAAGGATAGTTGTCGCGCAGGTCCTGCTTCGTGGTGAAGGGGATCTTGCGGAGGTCTGCCAGCGAGTTGATGGAGTCAGGCGTGATGCCGAGATCTCCCAGACGCTTCTTGTAGAAAGGAGAGTTCAGAGCAACCTTGATGCTCTCCTTGAGTTTCTTCACTTGCAGCGCTTCCAGCTGCTCTCTTGGCATTTTCTCGATTTCCGGCTGCCAGCATTCGCCATCGGGCTTAATGGTAGCCATGATTTTCTCGTCAGTCATATTTTTTACGATTTATAATTTTGATTTACTTAGTTGCATCATCATCACAGCAGAGAGACCTGCGGTCTCTGTGCGTAAGCGGCTTTGACCGAGGTGGACAGACTGATAGCCTGCCGCTACGGCCTGACGGACCTCATCGATGGAGAAGTCTCCCTCCGGACCAATCAATACGGTGGTATCCTCAGCACCGAAGGAATCATGGCCGAGCGCGTTAAAGAGATAGCTGCGAGGAATCTCCTCATAGCAATGGGCAATGTATTTGCGGCCTTCGCGAGGCTGGCTGATAAAGGTCTTGAAGGCAGTCATCTCATGAACAACGGGCATCCAGGCCTTGTGGCTCTGCTTGACGGCAGAGACGATAATCTTCTCTATGCGGGGCAGCTTGACCACCTGGCGCTCAGAGAACTGGCAGTCGAGAAAGGTGAGTTCATCGATACCTATCTCCGTTACCTTCTCCGCCATCCACTCCATACGGTCCATCATCTTCGTCGGAGCGATGGCCAAATGGACGTTACCCTGCCACTGGCGCTGTTGTGGAAGCGTCTCAAGTATCTCGTAGCCGCAATGGTGGGAGGAGGCCGACGTCACCTGAGCACGATAGTAGTTCCCTACCCCATCCATCAGGAACAGCTCGTCGCCCACCTTCAGTCGCAACACGCGGATGGCGTGTGCACACTCGTCGGGCGGCAACTCTGTCTGCTGGGCAGCATCAGGCACATAGAAGTATCGGGCCTCTTTCACCTTTAAACTTTGAGCTTTATGATTTCTTTTCCGGGTGGAACACCAGGGCGAACGACACACCCACGATGAGTGCAAAAGTAGCGAATATGAACCAGCATGTGGTCCAGTCGCCCTGCAGGAATCCATTCTCCCATTGACAATAGTGGTTCACAATCTCTCCTGCAGCAAGTGTTCCGAAGGTGGCACCGATGCCGTTGGTCATCATCATAAACAGTCCTTGTGCAGAAGCCTTGATTGACGGCTCACACTCCTGATCTACGAAAATACCTCCTGAGACATTGAAGAAGTCAAAGGCGACACCATATACGATGCATGAGAGGATGAACATAATCACGCCGGGCATAGCGGGATTACCAACTCCAAAGAATCCGAAGCGGAACACCCAGGCAAACATAGACATGAGCATGACCACCTTGATGCCGAAACGCTTCAGGAAGAAGGGAATCATAAGAATGCAGAGGGCCTCGCTAATCTGGGATATGGATGTCAGCAACGTGGCGTTGTTAGCGGCAAATGATGAGGCGATTGCTGCGTCGGCACTACCCTTGAAACTCGTGATGAACGGACCGGCATAACCATTGGTCACCTGTAGGCACATGCCCAACAGAGCGGAGAAAATGAAAAACAGCGCCATCTTCCTCGTCTTGAAGAGTTTGAAGGCGTTGAGTCCCAGACTCTCTACCAGCGACACCTTCGATTCCTTCTTCTCCAGTTTGCACTCGGGCAGAGTGTAACAATAGAGGAACAGCACGATGCTCAGGATGCCTGAGACGAAGAACTGCATGTAGGTGTACTGGAACTTATGGGCGTTGTCTGCCAACGTAAGGGAGAATACTCCATCTTCCCATACGGCACAGTTGACGAACCACATCATGGCAATGAAACCCACGGTGCCAAGCACACGGATGGGCGGGAAGTCCTTCACGGTGTCCAGGCCGTTGTTCTTCAGGATGGTGAAGGCTGTCGTATTGGTGAGTGCAATGGTAGGCATAAAGAAAGCAACGCTCAACGTGTAAAGTGCGATAAAGAGCGACTTATCGGGCAGCTCCTGTCCAAAGCCTGCCTGGTAGCCTAACCACCAGCAGCCGAGCATAAAGCCTCCTGCGGCGAGGTGACACAGACCCAGCAGACGCTGGGGCTGGATATATTTGTCGGCTACAATGCCCATCAGTGTAGGCATGAAGATACTCACGATACCCTGAATGGCGTAGAACCACGAGATTTTGTCGCCGAGTCCAGCCACTCCGAGATAGTTTCCCATACAAGTGAGATAGGCTCCCCAGACAGCAAACTCCAGGAAGTTCATCAGCGATAGACGGAATTTCAGATGTTTCATTGTCTTGTAATTGTTGGTTTTAGTTCTTTGTTTATCTTTTTCTGAAAGGTGGTTGAGTCTGCTGGCATAACAACAGCCTTCTCCTCAACCTTCTCCTCAGTCTTCATCTCAGTATTCTTCTCTTCGGACAGATCCTCGTCCTTCTCCTTCTGTTTGTGGAAACGCATCAGCTGGATGCGGTTCAGGAAGAGCAGGCACATATCATTCTCGTTGTCAGACTTATCCCGACGAGCCATATAGAAGAAACCGTCGATCTTCTTAACCTTCAAGGAGCAAGAGGTCAGACGTAATGTGGTGTTGCCTGTGGAGTTGATGACTGTATTGGCACTAGCTATACTGTCGTTGTCATAGGTAACGTAGAGTCCGACATTTGCATTCCTTGATCCGCTCTGCGCAAGATAATGCGAACTGAAAGTCAGCAGGAAACTGTCGCCTGCATGAAACGAGGTGTCAGCCTTCTGCGAGAACTGCACCACATGATATGGAGGAATGGGCATTAGCAACATCTGACGCCGACCTTCCCATACATCTGTCGTGTCACCTGAGGTTGACTGTATGGTAAAACGCTCTACCTCACCCTCAGAAGCTCCCAGTTGGAGGGCTTCCTCACTTAGGCGTTTCTGGATGTTAGTGAAGATCACGTTCATCAGCTCCATGTTGTTGTAGTAGTATACCAAAGAGGAGTCGAACTCAGCCTGCGTGAGGCCGTACTTACGGAGGACTGCCTCAATGTTGTATCGGTTCTGGTAGTCGGACATGCCGTGCTTGGTGTCGACAATTCCTCGCGACACAAAGTAGTCGTACATCAGGTCTTCCATCTCGTCTGGCTGCAGATACCTCGACGGTACCGAAGGCTTGCAGGCGGAGAGGACGACAATGCCTACAACCAGAAACATGACAAGATGTAACGCCTTGTGTTTCATTCCTTTGGTTCTGCTTATTCCTCTTTCTTCACAGAATTACTTAAAGAGATACTGCTGATCTCCTTACGATAGAAGAGCAGCAGCAACACCACGCTCACACTTATGCTTGCGTCGGCAAAATTGAACACAGGACTGAAGAACACAAAGTGGTCACCTCCAACAATAGGCATCCATTGGGGCCAATCGGTTTCAATCAGAGGAAAGTAAAACATATCCACCACTTTTCCCATCAGGAATGGCGCATAGCCTGTTCCAAAGGGGACAAAATATGACAGATAGTGTGGCGACGACTCGTTAAACACCAGACCATAGAACATACAGTCAATCAGGTTACCCGCTGCTCCTGCAAGCACCATCGACAGACAAATAATGTAACCCGTCCTGGCTCCTCGACGCACCTGTTGACAAATATAGTATCCCAGAAGTGAGATAGCGATGACACGGAAGAGCGACAGCACGATCTTACTGCCCAGCTGCATACCGAATGCCATTCCGTTATTCTCGATGAAAGCGATGTAGAACCAATCGGTGATGTGAATACTCTCATGAAGCGTCATCGATGTCTTCACCCAGATTTTTATAATCTGGTCGATAAGGAGGATGGCGAGCACCACAAGCACAGCCACCCTGCCGTTCGTCAGAAATCGTGAAGACTGCCTCACTTCTTGCTTTGGTTCATCTTCGACTCCACACTCAGCGTTGCGTGCGGAACGGCACGAAGACGCTCCTTGGGAATCAGCTTTCCCGTGATACGGTCGATGCCATAGGTCTTATTTTCAATTCGTACGAGAGCTGCCTTCAGACCCTGGATGAATTTCTGCTGACGTGCGGCCATAGAGATGAGCTCTTCCTTCGACTGTGTGGCGCTACCCTCCTCAAGAGCCTTGTAGGTGGGAGATGTATCATCGACATCGTTGGAGTCCTGATTGGTCAGCACTCGCATCATCTGTTCGTAGTCACGCTTGGCAAGGGCCATCTTCTCGTTAATAATCTGACGGAACTCCTCGAGCTCCTCGTCAGTGTAGCGGGTTTTCTCAGCCATAATTTGAGTTATTTAATTGTGATTTGATTTTATGATTTTACTATCTTAATGTTTAATTTGAATTCATCAAAGACAACTTCCTGTCCGTCATTCGGTTGCAATGTAATGCTGTCAGCCAAAACTTGTGTCTTGATGTAATCAGCGAAACTATCTACTGACTTTTGTACATCTTCATTTGGAGTGATGGTGACACAGATGCGGTCGGTTATCTCCAGACCACTCTCCTTACGGATGTTCTGGATACGGTTGATGAGCTCACGAGCCATACCCTCGTTTCTCAACTCGTCTGTCAGTTCAACCTCAAGGGCTACTGTCAGGTTACCCTCATTAGCCACGAGCCAGCCTGGGATATCCTCAGAGATAATCTCAACATCGACAGCCTCTACGGTAAGGGTCTGACCCTCTATCTCGATACCGATAGTACCCTGCTGCTCGAGTTCTGCAATCTGTTCCTGAGTGAGTTGATCCATAGCGGCGGCAACACTCTTCATGAGCTTACCGAACTTCTTACCCATCGTGCGGAAGTTACACTTCACCTTCTTGACGAGCACGCCGGCACCTTCTACGAATCGGAGTTCCTTCACATTCACCTCGTTCATAATAAGGTCCTTCACGGCCTCGATGTGTTTCTTCTGCTCAGCATCGACGGCAGGGATCATAATGGCCTGCAGCGGCTGACGCACCTTGATGTTCACCTTGCGGCGCAAGGCGAGTACCATTGAGGTAATCTTCTGTGCCATCTCCATGCGGGCTTCAAGGTCCTTATTGATCTTGGATTCGTCTGCTACAGGGAATTTATCGAGGTGAACAGAATCGAGTTCGCCACCCAGATCCTTATACAACTGGTCAGCATAGAAAGGAGCAAACGGAGCCAAGAGCTTAGAAACAGTCATCAGACAGGTGTAAAGCGTCTGATAGGCCGAAAGTTTATCTTCGCCCATCTCCTTACCCCAGAAACGCTTGCGGTTCAGACGAACGTACCAGTTGGAGAGGTCATCGTTTACAAATGCATCGATAAGACGACCAGCACGGGTAGGATCATAGTCGTCGAGCTCCTTCTCCACACCCTGGATGAGCGTATTCAGGCAAGAGAGTATCCAACGGTCGATCTCCGGACGTTTCTCAAAATCCACTTGTGGTGTCTGTGGGTCGAAGCCATCTACATTCGCATAGAGTGCGAAGAAACTATAAGTATTATATAAGGTACCGAAGAACTTACGGCGCACCTCGTCGACACCCTCGGGGTCGAACTTCAGGTTGTCCCAAGGCTCAGAATTCGTCATCATATAGAGACGCACGGCATCGGAGCCAAATTTCTCGATCATATCGAAGGGATTCACCACGTTACCCACGTGCTTCGACATCTTGTTGCCCTTTGCATCGAGTACCAAGCCTGAAGAAATCACATTCTTGAAGGCGACTGAGTCGAAGATCATCGTTGCGATGGCATGCAAGGTGAAGAACCAGCCACGGGTCTGGTCCACACCCTCGTTGATGAAGTCACAGGGGAAAGCGATACCTTTATCAATCAAATCTGCATTTTCGAAAGGATAGTGCACCTGTGCGTAAGGCATCGAACCAGAGTCGAACCACACATCTATGAGGTCGCTTTCACGCTTCATGGGTTTTCCGCTCTCTGAGACGAGTACGATATTGTCGACATACGGACGGTGGAGGTCAATCTTGTCATAGTTCTCCTTCGACATCTCACCAGGCACGAAACCATTATCCTTTAGGGGATTCGACTTCATGAATCCTGCCTTCACAGATTTCTCAATTTCGTTGTAGAGCTCTTCTACAGAACCGATACAGATCTCCTTGCCATCCTCATCACGCCAGATGGGAAGCGGAGTTCCCCAGAAACGAGAACGGGAGAGGTTCCAGTCGTTCAGGTTCTCCAGCCAGTTACCAAAACGGCCTGTACCTGTAGACTCCGGCTGCCAGTTAATGGTCTTATTGAGTTCGAACATACGGTCCTTCTTCGCAGTAGAGCGGATGAACCACGAGTCGAGCGGATAATAAAGTACGGGCTTATCGGTACGCCAGCAATGGGGATAGTTGTGTACGTGCTTCTCAATCTTCAGCGCCGTACCCTCCTGCTTCATCTCCATACATATGACGATGTTCAGATCCTCAGCCTTTGCTGCAGCCTGCTCGTCATACTTGCCATCCTTATTGAACTCAGGCGCATAGGCATTCTTCACGTAGTCGCCTGCATGATGGCCATAAGCCTCCTTGTTCACACACTTCTCAACGAAGTTATTATCCAGCTCGTCTATGACGTAGTACTTACCCTGAAGGTCTACCATCGGACGGGTTTCACCTTTCTTATTAACAAGGAAGAGACTTGGGATGTGGGCATCCTTGGCCACCTTGGCGTCGTCGGCACCAAAGGTCGGAGCAATATGCACGATACCGGCACCATCCTCAGTCGTCACATAGTCACCAGGGATCACGCGGAAAGCCTCGCTTGCCATCTCAACGAACTGATCCTTACCGTTCTCACCGGTAAAGACTTTCTCAGGATAAGCGGCGGCGTATTCCTTCACATAGTCGGCAGCATTCTGGTCGAGCTTGGCCGAAGGCTTTACCCAAGGCATCAACTGCTGGTACTTCAGACCTACCAACTGCTCACCCGTATAGCGGCCAACGATGCGATAGGGCACGAACTTCTCACCTTTGTTGTATTCGGGCATCTCCTCACCGTCGGTGATGTTTCCCTCGGGAGCGAGGTAGGCATTCAGACGACTCTCTGCGAGGATGATGGTGATTTTCTCGCCATTGTATGTATTATAAGTCTCCACAGCCACATAGTCAATCTTCGGACCAACGCAGAGTGCTGTGTTCGATGGCAAAGTCCAAGGAGTTGTCGTCCAAGCCACAAAATAAGGTGTACCCCACTTAGTCCACTCTTCCTTAGGATTCATAGCCTTGAAGAGAGCCGTCACCGTCGTATCCTTCACATCACGATAGCATCCGGGCTGGTTCAGCTCATGCGAGGAGAGTCCCGTTCCAGCTGCTGGTGAATAAGGCTGAATGGTATAGCCTTTATAGAGCAATCCTTTCTTATAGAACTGCTGCAGAAGCCACCACAGCGTCTCGATATACTTGTTATCGTAGGTGATATACGGATTGTCAAGGTCCACGAAGTAACCCATCTTCTCTGTTAGGTCACGCCACTCTTGAGTGTACATCATCACGTTCTCGCGACACTTCTTGTTGTAGTCCTCAGTAGAGATATATTTAGCACTCTCCTTGTTGTCGATATCTGCCTTAGTGATACCAAGTTCCTTCTCCACGCCTAATTCTACAGGCAGTCCGTGAGTATCCCAGCCTGCCTTACGCTTCACTTGGAAGCCTTTCATCGTCTTATAGCGGTTAAAAGTATCCTTAATGGTACGCGCCAGCACATGGTGGATGCCAGGATGACCATTAGCCGAGGGAGGTCCCTCGAAGAATACAAACTGCGGACAGCCCTCACGCTCGTCTACCGAGCGCCAGAAGACGTTCTTCTCACGCCACATCTCCAGGATATCGTTGTTAACCTGGGTCAGATTCAAACCGTTATGTTCGGCAAATTTCTTGCTCATCTATGATTTTCTTTTATGTCTAATTTCCGATATACCTTATTTTAGCGTGCAAAGGTACTAAAAATATCCGACCTGACAAAAGAAATAAATAATTTTAAGATTTCTGCCTAAAAAAGTTTTTAGTTTCAGAATATTTTTGTATCTTTGCAGCCAAAGATATAAAATCAATAACTAATAAATTCGTATTATGCTATTAATGATTTTTCAGCTCTGTATCGTTTTAGGAGCTTTGTGGGTAGGCTCGCGCTATGGTTCGCTTGCCCTTGGTGCCATCTCCGGTATTGGTCTGGCCATTCTCGTGTTCGGTTTCGGATTGAAACCAGGTACTCCTCCTACTGATGTGATTTACATCATTATCGCAGCCGTAACCTGTGCGGGTATCATGCAAGCATCAGGCGGTATGGATTGGTTGATCCAGATTGCCGAGCGTCTGCTACGCAAGCATCCGGATCGCATCACGTTCCTCGCTCCTCTGTGTACATTCTTCCTAACGGTTCTAGTAGGAACAGGTCACGTCGTATACACCTTAATGCCAATTATTTGTGACATTGCATTAAAGAAAGGTATACGTCCAGAACGCCCTTGCGGTGTGGCCTCTATTGCCTCTCAGGTTGGTATCACATGTTCGCCCATCGCTGCCGCCGTTGTGGCCTTTGTGACCATCTCAAATGCTAACGGTTTCGATATCACCATCCCACGTGTGTTGATGATCTCCATCCCCGCCTGCGTCTGTGGTTTGATGGCCGCTGCTGCCGCCTCATACCATCGTGGTCTCGACCTTGACAAGGATCCTGAGTTCCAGAAGAAAATTGCCGATCCTGCCCAGCGCGAATACATCTACGGCAGTGGTGCCACTACCCTCGACAAGACCATCCCGCAGTCTGCAAAAAATGCCGTGTTCATCTTCCTAGGAGCTCTCGCTGTGATTGTGTTCTTCGCAATCTTCCAGGATGCTCTTCCTTCATGGGACGGTAAGCCTCTGAAAATGAACATCGTGATCCAGATAGTGATGATTGCCGCCGCTGCACTAATGATACTCTTCTGCAAGGCTCAGCCAAAGAAAGCCGTTGCGGGTCCTGTGTGGCAGTCAGGTATGGTGGCTGTTGTTGCCATCTACGGTATAGCCTGGATGGCCGACACCTATTTCGCTAATTACATGCCTGAGATTCAGGCCATGCTTGAAGACATTGTGAAGGATTATCCCTGGGCTATCGCCCTTGTGTTCTTCCTGGTGTCTGTGCTCATCAACTCTCAAGGAGCTGTTGTAGTATCTATGCTACCGCTGGCCTACTCGTTGGGTATTGCAGGTCCAGTTCTGTTGGGTGTACTGCCATCAGTTTACGGCTACTTCTTCATTCCGAACTATCCCTCCGATATTGCCACAGTAAACTTCGACCGGTCAGGTACCACCGTCATAGGTAAATACCTTTTGAACCACTCGTTCATGATGCCTGGTCTTATCTGCGTAATCACATCTACTATCGTGGCCTATATAATGTCGATGCTTATCTACTAAGGCGCATCTCCTGCAGAAGTGACTTCTGCCTCTCCGTAAGGTTCGTTGGCAGTTTCACCTGATAGGTAATAATAAGGTCACCGAAAGTCCCGTCTCCGCGGTCATAGCCCTTGCCGCGGAGACGTACTTTTGTGCCTGGCTGTGTCTCTGGCTTGATCTTCATCTTCAATTTCTGACCATTGCTGAGGGTGATCATTACCTCACCACCAAGCAATGCTGTATAAAGATCGATGGAAACTGTTGCGTTCATCTCTCCTGAGCTCGTTCGTGCCTGACGCGACGAACCTCCCGAGAACCCCTGAAATCCGCCGAAGCCACCACCCTGATGACCATTCCTGCCGAATAAGTTCTCAAAGAACGAGCTGAACCCTCCACCTCCTGTGAATCCAGAGAAATCGAACCCCTCAAAAGGATTGCTTCCTGCACCGCCAAAGCCTCCATAACCACTCCCCTGGGCACCACCGAAACCACCGAATTGTTCTGCCTGCTTCCATTGTTCGCCATACTGGTCGTACTTACGTCGCTTCTCGGGATCACCAATTACGTCGTACGCCTCCTGAAGTGCCTGGAATTTCGCCTGTGCCTTCGGATCGTCAGGATGAAGGTCTGGATGAAACTGCTTCGCCCGCTTCAAGTATGCTTTCTTAACGTCTTTCTGGGGTATCGTCTTATCTACACCCAAAATCTTGTAATAGTCTATAAATGCCATAATAATGTCCTCCTTTTCTTTATTAAATCATCTACTTAAAAACTGCAATAAGTGTGCCAAAAACACGAAAAACGTTTGGTAATTCAAATATTTCTTTGTACTTTTGCAGAAAATTTCCAAAAAGATGAAAAAGACCATTCTAACTGCCCTGGCTCTGACAGCCATCCTAACACCATCTACAGCCCAGACATCTAAGACCGTCAGGCTGAAGGTTATAGAGACGAGCGACGTTCACGGACATTTCTTCCCCTACGATTTTATGGAGCGGAAACCCCTAAAGGGTACCCTGTCACGTGCAAATACCTATATAAACAAGGAACGCGCGAAATGGGGTAACGATAACCTGCTGCTTATCGACAACGGCGACATCCTGCAGGGGCAGCCCTGCATCTACTGGTCGAACTATGTGATGCCTGTCAGCGAGAACCTTGCAGCGTCGGTCATCAACTATATGCAGTACGATGCCGAGACTGTAGGAAACCACGACATAGAGCCTGGCCATAAGGTCTACGACAAATGGATCCGTGAGGTACGCTGTCCGCTGCTCGGAGCGAACATCGTGAAGAGTGGTACTACGAGTAAGAATAATCCCGCTAGTCTGATTAGTATCTACGACGGTCTTCAGCCCTACTCCATCCATTATGTCGACGGAGTGAAGATTGCCATAATAGGAATGCTCACCCCTGCTATCCCCAACTGGTTGACAGAGAACGTGTGGAAGGGTATCGAGTTCGAGGAGATGACCTCCTGCGCGAAGAAATGGGTGAAGTATCTCAAGGAGGTGGAGCATCCCGACCTTATCTTCGGACTATTCCATTCAGGAAAAGACGGCGGCATCGTCACCCCCGACTATGAGGAGAACGCTACGGCAGCCGTTGCCCGTGAAGTGCCGGGATTCGACATTATCTTCTTCGGTCACGACCACCAGGTACACAATGAATGGATTACTAATAAGGACGGTGAGCGCGTACTTATCATCGACCCCTCATGTTATGTGAAGAACGTTGCCGAAGCCGAGATAGAGCTGACCTACAAGCAGGGATACCTCGTGAAGAAAGATATCAAGGGCGAGATTGTCAGCGTACTCGATGAAGAGGTTGACGAACAAATGGTAAAACATTTCCAACCACACATAGACGCTGCCAAGGACTATGTGAATAAGAGAATAGGCACTTTCGAAAGCAGCATCTATACCCGTGACTGCTTTTTTGGCAACGCAGCCTTCTCCGACCTCATCCACAACCTCCAGTTATCACTCACGGGTGCCGACATCTCCATCACAGCACCACTTTCTTTCAACGCATCTATCAAGGCTGGGAACGTGACCGTGGCTGATATGTTCAAGCTCTATCGCTTCGAGAACCTTCTGCTCGTGCTCCGTCTGACCGGAGAAGAGATACGCAAGCACCTGGAAATGAGCTACGACATGTGGACAAACCAGATGAAGAGTCCTGATGACCATATTATGCTGCTCAACAACGAGATGAAGGGCGATCAGCAGCGTATGGGATTCAAGTACTATACCTTCAACTTCGACTCTGCCTGCGGCATCGACTACGAGGTGGATGTCACCAAACCAGACGGGCAGAAAGTCAGAATACTGCAGATGAGTGACGGCACACCCTTCGATGAGAAGAAATGGTATCGTGTTGCGATGAACAGCTATCGTGCAAACGGCGGCGGAGAACTGCTGACTCACGGTGCAGGCATCCCTAAGGACTCTCTCGCCAACCGCGTGATCTACTGCAGCGAACTCGACCAACGCCATTATCTGATGGAGGAGATACATCGTCTGGGGAAGGTGAATCCGCGACCCAACAATAACTGGAAATTTGTTCCTGAGGAATGGGTAAAGCCTGCCATCGAACGTGACCGCAAACTGCTCTTTGGAAAATGATTTATTATTTCGTATTCTGTAAGGAGGACCTGCTGTTGGAAAAAACAGCTGAGGGGGAATATACCATTCCTCTTCGTGAAGAGCCTCCAACTGAGGTGAAACCATGGACCCACCTTATGAACATTACTCCTATGGACGATGGCACGCCCGTAGTAACATACCGTATCGAATCACCATTGACCGATGACGAACGCTATGAAATGTGCGGACTCCGCCAGAGTTTCTACCGACTTCCACGTCCACTCTACTTGAAGGCAGGAAAATGTCAGGAACTTCTATATTGGGACCAAAACACAAAATACTGTGGGGTTTGCGGTTCTCCGATGCGTATGGATACTGACATCTCGAAGAAATGTCCTGAGTGTGGGAAAGAAATATGGCCGCAGCTCGCTACGGCCGTCATCGTACTCATTCACAAGGGCGACGAGGTGCTGCTGGTGCGCGCAAAGAACTTTAAACGCGATTTCTTCGGACTCGTGGCAGGTTTCGTGGAGACAGGCGAGACACTTGAAGAGGCCGTTGCACGTGAGGCATTTGAGGAGACTGGCGTCAAGATCACAAACATCCGCTACTTCGCCAGCCAGCCCTGGCCCTACCCATGCGGACTGATGGTGGGTTTCAATGCCGACTACGTCAGCGGCGACATACATCTCCAACGCTCTGAGATAGCAAAGGGTGGATGGTTCCGCAAGGACAACCTGCCTGATATCCCCGAGAAACTCTCTATCGCCCGAATGCTTCTGGACGACTGGCTGGAAAAAGACTAGTATTCTATGAGTTCCTTCGTCACCTCACCCTTGTATGAGATGACTGTCTCTGCTTGGTAGCAACTTGCGCCGTCGGGCACACAGAGTGTAGCTATGAAGTGGAGCCCTTGTGCATCGGCCTTACTGTACTCCATATCAGAGAGCACCGCCTCCTCAAGAAACTTCGGGGGCACAAGACCGCTATATTGCTGCTTACGGAAGTCACTAGAATAGAGTTGTCGTGCACCGTTGAACACACTGATGTGCATGATATTGTCGTAATACACATTCTCAACCTCCATTCCGTCATCATTATAAGTTCGTAACACCACTTTGTATCGCGTGGGGTTGATGGCCACATACCAATGATAGCGTTCACCGTTGTACATTACCACCGAGTCTCTCTTCACCTGCTGGGTATAGGTCATCACCGCAGGTTTGTCGTGAACAAACTCCACAACACTATCGGCTTCCTCAGCCTTACGCAGTTTGATGAGGTCACCATTCTGATTCTTAAACCAAAACAGGTTCTCACTATGTCTTTCGATACCGTATCGCGTCCCAGAGGCCAGCATCAATGAGTCGCTGATAATCCTGAAATATGCCGGCATACTGGTGGAGTCTGCATAGAAAATTGTATCGCCCTCCACACGGAAGGCCACGTCTTCCGTCTCAGCATCGACCCACACGCCCTGCATCTGAGCCTTCGCTTCACGGTCTTCCTGTTCCGACTCCGTGCTGCCCTGCTTGCCAGAACATCCGCCAAGCAAAAGAACAGCAACCACTATGACGCCATATTTGACCATCTATCAATTACTTTCCTATGCAATGATACTCAAAGTTGTTCTCCTCCAGTTCCTCGATGTCGAAGATGTTCCTTCCGTCGATAACCAATGGACGTTTCATGGCCTTACGGATGACACCCCATCCCGGCAGACGGAACTCCTTCCACTCTGTGAGCAGCAGTAAAGCATCGGCATCGAGTACCACGTCGTACATATCACGGCAGTAGGTCACCTGATCTCCGATACGGCGTTTACATTCGTTCATGGCTATTGGGTCATACACTCGTACGATACAGCCTGCTGCCAACAACTTCTCTATCATCACAAGGGCAGTAGACTCACGCATATCGTCGGTCTCTGGCTTGAATGACAGGCCCCACATGGCGATAGTCTTACCCTTCAGGGCCTCCTCAGAGCCGAATGCTTTTACAAGCTTCTCGTAAAGTACACTTTTCTGTTTTTCGTTCACACGCTCAACTGCCTTCAACACCTCCATCGAGTAGCCATTTTGATCGGCAGTCTTAATGAGTGCCTTCACGTCCTTGGGGAAACAACTTCCACCGTAACCACAGCCCGCATAGAGGAACTTACGACCGATACGCGTGTCGGAACCTATTCCCGCACGTACCATATTTACATCTGCACCCACACGCTCGCATAGATTAGCGATATCATTCATAAACGAGATACGCGTGGCAAGCATCGAGTTGGCAGCATACTTGGTCATCTCGGCTGATGGAATATCCATGAAGATTACACGGAAATTATTAATTAAGAAGGGCTTATAGAGTTTCGTCAGCACCTTCTTAGCGTGTTCGCTTTCCACTCCCACCACCACACGGTCAGGACTCATGAAATCTTTGATGGCGTTACCCTCTTTCAGAAACTCCGGGTTCGAAGCAACATCGAACTCAATATTAACACCGCGTTTCTGCAACTCTTCTTCAATGGCCTTACGCACCTTTTTGGCCGTACCAACAGGAACAGTCGACTTCGTAACTACAACCACATAGTGATTCAGATTCTGGCCGATAGTCCTAGCCACCTGTAACACATATTTCAGATCGGCAGAACCGTCTTCATCTGGAGGAGTACCCACTGCAGAAAACACAATCTGCACATCATCGAGAACTGATGCCAAATCGGTTGTAAACTTCAATCGTCCTGCGGCAACATTCTTCTTAACAAGTTCATCAAGTCCAGGCTCATAAATTGGTATCTCACCATTCTGCAGACGCTCAATTTTGTTGGCATCCACATCTACGCACGTCACGTTAGCGCCTGTGTCAGCAAAGCATGTTCCTGATACCAAGCCCACATATCCTGTACCTACAATTGCAATATTCATATCTGTAATAATAAGTTGTTAGTCAAAAACTTCTGCGTCTTTCAGCAAGGGTTGCTTCAAGTCCTTCTCACTCGTTTGAACCTTCACAGGATCAATGGGCCATTCAATGCCTAGATCTGGATCATTCCATCGGATGCCGGCATCACACTGAGGAGCATAGGGATTGTCCACTTTATACGTAAAAATGGCTTCATCGCTAAGCACCAGGAAACCATGAGCAAAGCCACGAGGGATGAAGAACTGGCGCTTATTGTCCTCGCTCAGCTCTACCATCACATGTTTGCCAAAGGTTGGACTCGACTTGCGGATGTCAACTGCCACGTCCAACACCTTTCCTTTTATCACACGCACAAGCTTTGCCTGCGAAGCATCACCCTTCTGATAGTGCAATCCGCGCAACACACCATATGACGATTTCGACTCATTGTCCTGTATAAATACCGTTTTTCCTACATGCTCGTCAAACTCTGCCTGTTTCCAAGCTTCCATAAAGTAACCTCGAGCATCCTTAAACACCTTTGGTTCAATGATGAAAACGCCTTTGATTTCTGTCTCAAAATATTCCATACACGTAAAATTTTGTGCAAAGGTACGCTAAATTTTTCATTTCAACCACATTTTAATCATCTTTTATTTGTTTATTTCACAAAATTGCCGTAATTTTGCACACGTGATTGAACTGGAAAGACATATTGAGATACTTCTGTTGAGCCACGACTGTGTCATTGTACCCAATTTAGGAGGCTTTATGACGCACCATATCGACGCTCACTACGATGAGGAAGAACAGTTGTTCTTGCCCCCGTTGCGTACGCTCGGCTTCAACCCCCAGCTCAAAATCAACGATTCCCTCCTAGTACAGTCATATATAGAGGCCTACGATATCAGTTATCCCGAGGCCCTTCAGCGCATCGACGACGAGGTAAACGAGCTCCGTCAGCACCTTGAGAACGAAGGTTCCTACGAGCTTAACGACATCGGTATAATCTCACTCAACGATGACGGGAACTACGTATTCACCCCTTGTGAGGCAGGAATCCTTACCCCCTGCCTTTACGGTCTCAGCTCATTCGAGATAGAACGTTTCAAAGCCGTTCGTCAACAGCCTCAGCTATTACAGCCTGTCATCTCTGAAAACGATGAGCAACAGTCAAAGGCTACTATCATTGCCCTTGACGACATCACCAAGGCCATAGAAGAAAAAGAGGATGACGATGATGTCGTTCGCATAAAATTCTCTTGGATTCGCAATACCGTAGCTGTTGCAGCCATCTTGCTTGCCATCTTCTTCCTCGCAATGCCTACAGGCAAGACTGACCTCATGACGCGCACCATCAGCAACATTAACAACGGGTTTCTCTTCGGTATGATGTCCGAAGACACGAATATGAGCAAGATTGAGATCAAAAAAGCCGATATAGTTCCCGCAGTTGCAAAAGCAGACTCGTTGATCAGCATCAAAGACTCCACACAACGTGACACCATCCATCATACCACCATTCCAGAGTCCAAAAGCGTAGAAGGGCAACGTAGTGGCTATTGTATCGTACTTGCCGGTTATATAACCAAAAAGAATGCCCATGCCTTCGTAGAGGAACTGCAGAAAAAAGGTTACACAGAGTCAGAGGTGTTTATCCGTAATAACGTTACCAGAGTCATCTACGGCAACTATGCATCTGAAGAAGACGCTTATGATGACCTCCGACGTATCCACCGCAACAAGGACCTCGCTGAGGCTTGGGTGATGCATCTGTAAATTGTCATTGCATTCTGTATACTATGAAACGTGTTCGTTGCCCAAAATGTGAAAACTACATTACCTTCGACGAGACCCGCTATACGGCTGGCCAGTCACTTGTGTTTCAATGTCCTGACTGCGGCAAAGAATTTGCCATACGCATGGGAGTCAGCAAACTGCGTGACCGCCAGAAAGACGAAAACCCCGACGAACAGGCTGACGAACTTGGTTGTGGTTCCATTGTTGTCATCGAAAACATGTTTCACTACAAGCAGGTCATCCCCCTGCATATGGGAGACAATGTTATCGGACGTTATCAGAAGGGCAATCCTGCCAACTGCACCTTTGAGACCGTCGATCCCAGCGTCGACCTTAACCACTGCACCGTCACTGTTAACCGCGACAAACAAGGTCAATTCAAATACACCCTTAAGGACAATAACAGCAACACCGGCACCTTCGTCGACAACATTGAACTCACTCCCCGCGAGCGACGCATCATCTCTGATGGCACCCTATTCACCATTGGCGCTACAAGCATCATCCTCCGTTGTACGGAAGATGAAAAATAAAGAAAGTATTTTCATGGATCCATCAGAATGGCAGAGGGCCATCACCAATAGGAGGCAATGGATTGTCTTCGCCATTGACTTTTGACCCGCGAATCTCTCCTCCGCCATCAATGGGAGGACGGTTTCCAAGGTTGCGGTCCTCAGGATTCTCAAAGCGAGTGTACTCCCCTCGGAAGGTTAGAAGCACATCACCTGTGGCTCCCTTACGATGCTTGGCAATAATAATCTGTGCCATGCCGCGAAGATCGCGTCCGTTCTCATCTTGATAAATGTGATAATACTCTGGACGATGAACGAAGATTACCATATCAGCATCTTGCTCGATGGCTCCTGACTCACGCAGATCAGAAAGTTGCGGACGCTTGCCGTCAAGACCCTCACGACTCTCGACACCACGATTCAACTGACTAAGTGCCAGGATGGGGATATCCAGTTCCTTGGCCAATCCCTTTAGTGAACGGGAGATGGTTGACACCTCTTCCTGACGGCTGCTGAATCGCATGCCGTTGGCATTCATAAGTTGAAGATAGTCGATCATGATAAGTTTCACACCATGCTCACGCACTAGACGACGAGCCTTGGTACGAAGTTCAAAGACCGAGAGGCCTGGGGTATCATCTACATATAGTGGTGCTCCGAGTAGGTTGTTGATGTGCTTGTCGAGACGGTCCCACTCATCACGCTGCAACTGGCCATTGAGAATCTTAGAACCCTGTATTTCACAAACATTGGATATGAGACGGTTCACCAACTGCACGTTTGACATTTCCAATGAGAAGAACGCCATAGGCACCTGAAGGTCAGCTGCAATATTCTTAGCCATAGAGAGTGCGAACGAGGTCTTACCCATCGCAGGGCGCCCGGCAATAATCACGAGGTCAGAGTTCTGCCAACCGCTGGTCATATCGTCGAGTTTGTAATAGCCCGTGGAAATGCCCGTCAGACCATCAGTATTGGCAGCTGCAGCCTGTATGACCTTGAGAGCTTGGTCGATGACGGGGTTTATCTGCGTATAGTCCTTCTTCATATTGCGCTGGGAGAGTTCGAACAGAGACCCCTCAGCCTCCTGCATCAGTTCCTCCACATCGATGGTCTCATCAAAAGCTTTTGTCTGAATGACACTTGAGAAAGAGATGAGTTGACGGGCCAGCGACTTCTGAGCGATAATCTGTGCGTGATACTCAATATTGGCCGACGAAGCCACCTTGGAACTCAGTTCTGCCACATAGCCCGGGCCTCCCACTTCCTCGAGGTTTCCCGACTTTGCCAATTGTTCTGTGACGGTAAGAACGTCTACAGGTCTCTCGTTCATATTCAAGTCGCGGATGGCCTCATAGATCATCTGGTGACGAGGGTCGTAGAAACTCTCAGGACGCAACAGTTCGCATACCACTGCATATGCGTCTTTATCGATCATCAGTGCTCCCAGTACGGCATCTTCCACATCCAGAGCCTGTGGCTGCAAATGCCCGTAGGTATTGTCTACTGGCATCTGGCGGCGTTGTTTTCTTCGGTTGTTATTATTATTCTGTTCTGCCATATATATGTTGTTATTTCTCAAATCTCTCTCCCCAATAGTTGACCATACGCTGGTACATCTTTTCCTCTGAAGGGTTATGCTGTCCATGCCACAGCCGCTCGTTCACCAGGGCATCAGGCAGATACTGCTGAGGAGTGAAATGGCCTGGATAGTCGTGCGGATACTTGTATCCGTCGTGATAACCCAGCTCTTTCATCAACTGAGTAGGGGCATTGCGGATGGGAAGCGGCACCGGTTGGTTTCCTGTACGGCGTACCAAATCCAAGGCTGCATCAACGCCCAGATAAGCACTATTGCTCTTTGGCGATGTGGCCAGATAGACGGTAGCCTCAGCAAGAGGAATTCTTCCCTCAGGCCATCCTATCTTCATCACAGCATCGAAAGCGGCATTAGCCAGCAACAGAGCATTGGGATTGGCCAGACCGATATCCTCAGCAGCACTTATCACCAGACGGCGGGCGATGAACTGCGGGTCTTCCCCACCTTCAATCATACGAGCCAGCCAATAGAGGGCTGCATCAGGATCAGAGCCACGTATGCTCTTGATGAAGGCCGAGATGATATCGTAGTGCATCTCACCCTCCTTGTCGTACGCAAGCGGATTCTGCTGCAAGCGCTGCTCGATAATCTCATCAGTTATCAGGATTTCATCCTTCGCTTCAGATTCTACAACCAACTCCAAGATATTCAAAAGCTTACGAGCGTCACCTCCACTATATCTAAGGATAGCGTCAGTCTCCTCCAAACGGATATTTTTCTCTTTCAGAATCGAATCGGTATGGATAGCGCGGTCAAGGAGTTTCAGCAGGTCGTCCTTCTCTAATGACTTCAGGATGTAGAGTTGGCATCGGGACAGCAGTGGACGAATCACCTCAAACGAAGGATTCTCTGTAGTAGCGCCTATCAGCGTGACAATACCCTTCTCGACAGCACTCAACAAAGAGTCCTGCTGCGACTTGGAGAAACGGTGAATCTCATCGATAAACAGTATGGGTGACGCTTCATTGAAGAACCTCACTTTCTGTGCTTTCTCAATAACATCGCGTACATCCTTCACGCCACTAGTGACAGCCGACAGGGTATAAAAAGGTGTTTCCAATCTGTTGGCAATGATCTGCGCAAGGGTGGTCTTCCCCACGCCCGGAGGCCCCCAAAGGATAAACGAAGAAATTCGTCCTGCTTCGATCATCTTCCGCAGGACGGCTCCCTCGCCCACCAGATGCTGTTGCCCGATATAATCGTCTAACGTGCGAGGGCGTAGTCTTTCTGCCAGTGGTTGTGCCATAATCAGCGACAAAAGTACACAAAATTATGAAATTTGCAAAAAATATCGCAAAAAAACTTGCTAATAAGAAATAAAGTATATACATTTGCAGAATAAAACAAGAATATATATGGCAAGAACAAAACAACAACAGCCGGAAAGTAATCCGTCACTGTCGATTAAGGCAGTCACTAAGAGCAGTGTTTGGGACATTCAGGAGAACGATGTTTTCCGTATGTGGGAAGCCGCATCGAAGGACGCCGAGGTCAAGGAGAATGTCAACCACTACCTCGACATCTTCAAGAGTGCCTTCCTGATTGAGGAGATCAAAGAGGACGTAATGCTGGTGAAGAAGAGTTATGAGAAACGTGGTTACAAAGTGACCCAGATTAAGTTCGACGAGAACATGAAGTTCGCCTGGGCCATCAAGAAAAGACCCATCATGCGTGTCACCGACCTGACCTACGAGAATATTCGTCACATCTCTGCTGCAAAGCTTATTGAGGTGCTTGACCGTAATTTCGGTGGCGGCTGGGACTCCCTGTCACAGTCCATTCAGGACATCATCCTCAGCGGTTTTGACATCTCCACCACCACCCTGCCGAAAGACCGTCTGCACAAGAAAGGTGGCATGTACGAGAAGAAAGTACAGGACGGCTTTGAGGTACTCGAGGTTGAGAAAGGCGGCTGGGTAGAGGCCATCTTTGCCAAAGTAAAGCCGGAGCAGGAGAGAATCCGCATGAAGTTCTCTGACAGGCCTGATGAGGAAAGCGATGAGATCGAAGACGACGAGGAGTACGAGGTAGAGGACGACTACTCTTCCCACGATGAAGAAGACGATGAAGTCAGCGACCCCGATGACGACGAGATCACCGAGGACAACTACTCCACGATGATGGACTTAGGCAGTGAGGATCCGGAGGATGAGGCTGCCAATTTGATTGATTTCTCAGAAGAATAATTTTTTATAACAACTAAAACCTATCACATGATTATTCCAGCAGTATTTTGGTTAGTGCCCATCGCATCGATCGTGGCATTGAGTATGGCGTATTTCTTCTTCCGCAGTCTGATGAAGGCTGATGAGGGTACGCCTCGAATGAAAGAGATTGCACTCTATGTGCGCAAAGGTGCTATGGCCTACCTCAAGCAGCAGTACAAGGTCGTTTGCATCGTCTTTGTGGTGCTCTGTGCGCTCTTCGCTTTCATGGCCTATGGCCTGAACGTTCAGAACCCCTGGGTACCGTTCGCATTCCTCACAGGTGGTTTCTTCTCTGGTCTGGCAGGTTTCTTCGGCATGAAGACCGCCACTTACGCCTCTGCACGTACAGCTAACGCTGCCCGCCAGAGCATGGATGCCGGACTGAAGATCGCCTTCCGTTCTGGTGCCGTAATGGGTCTGACGGTTGTCGGACTGGGATTGCTCGACATTGCGATCTGGTTCCTGGTGCTCAGTCACTTCTATCAGGGCGATCAAATGGCTCTCATCACCATCACAACCACCATGCTGACCTTCGGTATGGGTGCCTCGACACAGGCTCTTTTTGCCCGTGTGGGTGGCGGTATTTACACCAAGGCTGCCGACGTGGGTGCCGACATCGTTGGTAAGGTGGAGGCTGATATCCCTGAGGACGATCCGCGCAACCCCGCTACCATTGCTGACAACGTAGGCGACAATGTGGGTGACGTAGCCGGTATGGGTGCCGATCTCTATGAGAGTTATTGCGGTTCTATCCTTTCTACCGCTGCCCTGGGTGCTGCAGCCTTCGGCGTCATGGGTCTCGAGATCCAGCTCAAGGCTGTCATCGCTCCGATGCTGATAGCCTCTGTGGGCGTATTCCTCTCCTTGTTTGGAATCTTCCTGGTACGCACCAAGGAAGGTGCCACGATGAAAGACCTGCTCCGTTCGCTGTCACTGGGAACGAATGTCAGCGCCATCCTTATCGCTATCGCCACCTTTGCTATTCTCTACCTCCTGGGTATTGAGAACTGGCTGGGTCTCTCCTTCTCCGTCATTTCTGGTCTGGCTGCCGGTGTCATCATCGGACAGGCTACCGAATATTACACCTCTCATTCTTATAAGCCGACACAGAAGATCTCTGAGGCCGGACAGACTGGTGCTGCCACCGTTATTATTAAAGGTATAGGTACGGGTATGATCTCTACCTGTATTCCTGTCATCACCATTGGTGTGGCCATCATGCTGAGTTACCTCTGTGCCAACGGCTTCGATCTCTCCATGTCTTCAGAATCGCTGGCTCACGGTCTCTATGGTATCGGTATCGCTGCCGTGGGTATGCTCTCCACACTGGGCATCACCCTCGCCACCGACGCTTACGGACCTATTGCCGATAATGCAGGCGGTAACGCTGAGATGTGCGGATTGGGTGAAGAGGTTCGCCACCGCACGGATGCACTCGATGCCCTGGGCAACACGACGGCCGCTACAGGTAAGGGCTTTGCCATCGGCTCTGCCGCTCTCACAGCCCTCGCACTCCTGGCCTCTTACATCGAGGAGATCAAGATTGCCATGGCACGTGCAGAACAGACCCTGACAAACGTAGCAGGCGATGTCATCTCAGCGACTGACGCCACCATCCCCGACTTCATGAACTATTTCCAGATCAACCTCATGAATCCCCGCGTCATCGTAGGTGCCTTCATCGGTGCCATGGCGGCCTTCCTGTTCTGTGGTATGACGATGGAGGCTGTGGGCCGTGCTGCCGAAAAGATGGTACAGGAGGTTCGCCGTCAGTTCCGTGAGATTGCCGGCATCCTCGAGGGCACAGGTACGCCCGACTATGGCCGTTGTGTGGAGATTTCCACCCGTGCTGCTCAGCACGAAATGATTGTTCCATCTATTCTCGCCATCATCATCCCCATTGTGGTGGGTTGTGTACTCGGTGTAGCTGGTGTTCTCGGACTGCTGGTAGGTGGTCTTGCCGGAGGCTTCACCCTGGCTGTGTTCATGGCCAATGCCGGTGGTGCCTGGGATAACGCCAAGAAGAACATCGAGGAAGGAAAATTCGGCGGCAAGGGTTCGTTTGCCCATAAGGCATGTATCGTGGGTGACACCGTCGGTGACCCGTTCAAGGACACATCAGGTCCGTCACTGAACATCCTCATCAAACTGATGTCAATGGTTTCTATTGTGATGGCCGGTCTGACCGTAGCCTTCTCTTAGACTCATAATAATATGTATAAGAAAAGTAAGCAATTCATTTTATCCATGGTTATCGCAACAGGCTGTTGCGGTAACCTCTTTGCTCAGGATATACCTGATGCAGGGGCATTCCTTCCAGGTCCTCCCGAAGAGAATACTGTGGAGTATATCAAGGACTATCTTCAATATGCTTGGGGAAAAACCATGCGCAATACCTCTCTCGGCCAGCAGGCAGAGACCGACTTCAACGCGCAGTCGTCCTATTTTCTCAACGCGTTCTCCAAAGCCATCGGTGTGACCCTGTCTAGCACAGAGACGCCCTACATAGCTGAAATCTTCGACTACTGTATGGAGTATGGCAACAAGAGCATCCAGCAGGCCAAGAGTTCTTTCCCGTTCTTCCGCCGGCCCTTTGCTCGCTTCGAGGAGACATCCTTGATACCGCAGGAGGAGAGTAACTACGTCAATGAGAGTTCCTTCCCTTCCCGTGAGGCCCTGATGGGATGGATGTATGCCCTGTTGCTGACGGAGATCTGCCCAGACAAGCAGAACGAGATTCTGCAGTGTGGCTATCAGTTCGGACAGGCATCGGTAGTGACCGGCTACCACTGGGACAGTGATGTGCAGGCAGCCCGACTGCTGGCAAGTGCCCTGACGGTAAGTCTTCACAATCATACTGGCGTTTACTCGATGATCAAATCTGCAAAGGCTGAATATGCTCAGAAGACGGGTTACAGCTACGTCAGTCCTGGACTTACCGAGGAGACCCATCAGTATTATAGTGACGAGGACCTTCCTGATGCCGTCAAGTATCTATCGGCTCCCCCTGACACCGTTTCTGCTATAGAAGCCACCGACATCAGCAAGTTCATAGAGGGCAAGAACCTCCGTCTTACCGACGAGGGACAGACAGCCATCGATGATGTGACCGACAAGCCTTATTATCTCCTGGAGATCTTCTCCTCTGCTTTCGGAAGGACGCTCTCAGAGACGGCAACTCCTCAACTGTATGAGTTGTTCAACAACATATCGGTGATGGGTGACGGGGCCACACACAGCTGTAAGAACTTCTACATGCGCCCGCGGCCTTTCCGTCAACTGAATGAGGCCACAGCCTATCCTCCTGCAGAGAACATCAAGAAGAATACCGGTTCCTACCCCTCTGGTCACGCATCCACAGGTTGGCTCTATGCACTGGTGCTCTCCGAGCTCAACCCCGATGCTGAAGAGGCTCTTCTGGCCCGCGCTTATCAGTATGGTCAGGGGCGTGTCATCACCGGCTACGTCTGGCAGAGTGACGTGGAGGCAGGCCGTCTTGTGGGTTCTGCCGTCTATGCACGTCTGCACAATAGTGAGGAGTTCCTCAAGCAGATGGAGCGCGTCCGTGCAGAACTGAACTCCACCGGCGTACGTGCCGTCACAGCCACCGACGATGCCTCTGACGACATCTACACCCTGGGTGGTGTCCGTCTTGCCACTGAGCCCACTCAGAAAGGCGTCTATATCCAGGGTAACAAGAAAGTGACCCATTGATGAGGACAACACTCTTATCAATCCTTATATTCTGGCTCTGCGGCATCTCTTCGGCGCAGGGCCAGGATCTTTCTACGGGATTCTCCATCAGTGAGATTCCTGACACTGTATGGCAGAAGATGCAGGGCAACACCTGGCAGCCGAATGATGTCATCAGCCGCGACGACCTGCGATACCTGAGGCTGATGCATTGGGACTACGACGGAAAGACGCACTATGGGGAGATGGTGTGCAACCGTATCATCGCCCAGAGACTCATTCGCATCTTCATGGAGTTATACCGTCAGCACTACCCTATCCAGAAAATACGCTTAGCTGATGAATATGATGCTGATGATGAACGTCAGATGCGTGACAACAACACCAGCTGTTTCTGTTACCGAAAGGTTTCTGGCTCCCAAAAACTCTCCTATCATGCCCGTGGTCTCGCCATAGACATCAACCCTTTATATAATCCCTACGTCAAGACACAAAAGGACGGCACCCGCCTCATACAACCAAAAACGGCCACACCGTGGTGCGACCGTAAGAAGAATTTCCAATATAAGATCTCCAAGGGTGACCTCTGTCACAAACTATTCCTGCAGAATGGATTCGTTTGGGGCGGCTCCTGGAAAACCCAGAAGGACTACCAGCACTTCGAATTTCACCCTTAACTCAGTTTGTGGATTACAAGGCCTGAGCGCAGTTTCGGCTCAAACCATGTAGCCTTCGGAGGCATAATCTTGCCACTGTCGGCAATATCCATGATCTGCTGCATCGACACGGAATAGAGTGCCAGGGCAGCACGCATCTCACCTGAATCCACACGACGCTTGAGTTCTCCTAGTCCTCTGAGTCCTCCAACAAAGTCTATACGCTGTGAAGAACGCAAGTCACCGATGTTCAGGATCTCATCGAGAATCAGACGGCTGGAGATGTCCACGTCGAGCACACCGATGGGATCATTATTGTCGTAGGTGCCCTCCTTGGCCTTGAGTGAATACCAATGCTCGTCGAGATACAGCGAGAACTCATGCAACTGCTGGGGCTTGTAAATCTCCGTACCCTTGTCCTCCACCTCGAAGTTCACCTGCAGCGCAGCAAGGAATTCCTCCGACGACATGCCGTTCAAGTCTTTCACCACACGGTTGTAGTCGAGGATCGTCAGCTGCGAAGCCTGAAAGCAGACGGCCATGAAGAAGTTGTACTCCTCCGTGCCCTTGTGGTTGGGGTTCTGCTTCTGTTTCTCTGCTCCCACGAGGGCAGCAGCAGCAGAGCGGTGATGACCGTCGGCAATATACATCGAAGGCATCTTAGCAAACTCCTCGGTGATGGTCTGCATGTCCTTGTCATCATCGATTACCCAGAACTGGTGGCGGAAGCCGTCTATGGGAGCAATGAAGTCATACTCAGGCTCTGTGGCAGCATAACGCATGATCAGCTCGTTGAGCACAGCATTATCGGGATAGGCGAAGAACACGGGCTCGATGTTGGCATTGTTCACACGCACATGCTTCATACGGTCTTCCTCCTTGTCACGACGCGTCAGCTCATGCTTCTTGATGCGGCCGGCCATATAGTCGTCGGTATGGGCACACACTACCAGACCATACTGCGTCTTGCCCTTCATCGTTTGAGCATATATATAATAATGTTCGCGCGAGTCCTGCACCAACCAGCCCTTGTCCTGGAACTTCTGAAAGTTCTCTGCGGCTTTCTCATAAACACGCGGATCATACTCCGATGTTCCCACAGGGAAGTCAATTTCGGGCTTGATGATGTGATACAGACTTTTCTCATTGTCGCCAGCCTCTGCCCTCGCCTCCTCAGAGTCGAGCACATCGTAGGGGCGGCTTTCCACCAGCTCCACCAGTTCCTTCGGTGGGCGGATTCCTTTAAACGGTTTTATTATTGCCATAATATTATATTGATGATTTTTTATATTTCGCGGTGCAAAATTACGCTATTTTTTTGTAACTTCCAAGAATTTGTCGTATCTTTGCATCAGAGATGATACTAATTAATTAAAACAAACGTATGGGAAAAAAAATTACTGCCATTTTCAGTCTGCTATTGATGTTCTGCATCCAGGCTCAGGCACAGGAATTTGAGTCGGCCGCTGATGCGGTCAAGAACATGGGCGTGGGCTGGAACCTCGGCAACACGCTCGATGCATGGGCTGACAAAACATTCAACACACCGGCTGATCAGGAAACCTGCTGGGGACAACCCGTCACAAAGCCCGAACTCATGAAGATGATGAAGGAGGCAGGTTTTGGAGCCATCCGAGTGCCAGTAACCTGGTTCCCCTGGACTGACGCTGACGGTAACGTAAAACCCGAGTGGATGAAGCGAGTCCACGAAGTGGTCGACTACGTGATCGACCAGGGATTATACTGTATCCTAAACGTCCATCACGATACGGGTGAGGGTGATCAACGCTGGCTTATTGCCAACGAAAGTGTCTACGACCAGACAATGGCTCGCTATGAGAACCTGTGGAAGCATATAGCCGAGGAGTTCAAGGACTATGACCAGAAGTTGCTCTTTGAGAGCTACAATGAGATGCTTGATATCGACAAGTCGTGGTGCTTCGCTACCTTTGCCACGAAAAACAAATACGATGAAACGAAGGCAAGGAATGCCTATAATGCTATCAACAAGTACGCCCAAAGCTTCGTAGATGTTGTTCGCGCCACAGGTGGCAACAACGTATCGCGCAACCTCATAGTGAACACCTATGCTGCTTGTTGCGGCAGCGGCACATGGAACGCCCACCTGAAAGATCCCCTGAAAGAGATGCTCATGCCTACCGACCCAGTGAACAACACCAAGGCCCATATTGCCTTCCAAGTGCATGCCTACCCCAACGTGGAAAACATAAACAGCACGAAGAGTGAGCTTGACGATATGTTCGAAGCCCTGAATACACACCTTATTGCCAAAGGAGGTCCCGTGATCATCGGCGAATGGGGCACAAGCAATGTGGACGCTGGCGCTGGCAAGACCGACTACGACGTGCGCCGCGACAACGTGTTCCAATTCGTTGACTATTTTATCCAGAAGACAAAGGAGATGGGCATCGCCACATTCCTCTGGATGGGGCTTTCCGACGGTCATTACCGTTCTATGCCAGCTTTTAATCAGGCAGACTTGGCTGAGCGAATTACAAAAGCATATTATGGGGATTCCTTTCAAGGTATATATCCTACACCGGCTACAACAGAAGTAGATTACGTGGTGGAATATACCTCCGACTGGCAGGAGTTGAATCTATATAGTGGCAGTGCCATCAGTCTGAGTGAATATAAAGGGATGAGAGTGGAGATGGAAGATGACAGCTACGTCGGAAAGGTAAATATAAAAATCTATGGTGGCAAAGGTGGTAAAGACAGTACACAAGAGCTTACCGGCGCATCGACGACAATCACATTCAACTCCTCTGTTACAGGTTCCAATACAGAACGTATCACCCTTCAGACAAAGATAGGCGCACAGACTGCTGTTCTGCGCGACGCCTATCTGATTAAGGGAGACGGGACTGAAGTCAAGACTGATATTTCCGTATTCTGGGGATGCAATTTAACTACTCAGCCTCGGGCAACCGCCATCCTCAGCCCAAAGGCTCCAACAGAATCCAACGCCATCTTTAACCTCTCTGGCCAGCGCATCAGCTCACCCCAAAAAGGCATCTACATCCAGAACGGCAAGAAATATGTTATAAGATAGTTTGCGCCTTGCGGTAACCCATTCCAGTAACGTGGCAGATCAGGCGACCCTCCTGATTTGTCACATTGACTTCTACAGCCGGTATCTTATGATGGTCAGCCACCATCACCGCCTCTGCCCTGAGCCTGTCGCCAAGCCTGGCACTCGCTACGAACATCAGACTGTTCGAGATGCCGAACGTCAGTTTACCCCCGTTGTTCATCAGAGCCGCAATGGCCAGGTCAGCCAGCGTGAAAAGTGCACCTCCTTGGCAGACGTCACCCCCATTCAGATGTTCCTCCTTCACCGTCATCATCGCTACGGCATGCTGCTCGTCAACCTCAGTAATACTGCATCCAGCTTTCGCAGCAAACCGGTCAGTACGATTCAGTAATTCCTTAATGTCCATTTCTCTATTACTATTATTCTTCTTTTCAATTGTGCCATAGAAAAAGCCTCCCGCTTACGAGAGGCTTTATCGGTGTAATGACTATGACAGCCTTACTTTACCTTTTCCACGATGGCCTTAAAGGCTTCGGGATTGTTCATGGCGAGGTCTGCGAGCACCTTGCGGTTGATCTCGATACCAGCCTTGGTGAGGTTACCCATGAACACTGAGTAGCTCATACCCTCCTGACGTGCAGCAGCGTTGATACGCTGGATCCACAGAGCGCGGAAGTTGCGCTTCTTGTTACGACGGTCACGATAGGCATAGGTGAGACCCTTCTCCCATGTGTTCTTGGCTACTGTCCAAACATTCTTGCGGGCTCCAAAGTAGCCGCGGGTAAGCTTCAAAATTCTCTTACGCTTTGCTCTTGATGCAACGTGATTTACTGATCTTGGCATAATTTTTCTACTTTAAAATGTTTGACAATAGGTTTAACGGAGATTCAACAGGTCGCGTACCTGCTTCATGTTTGACGGATCAACGATGGTAGTACCCACCAAGTTGCGCTTCTGCTTCTTGGTCTTCTTCGTCAGAATGTGGCTGTGGTAAGCGTGACGTCTCTTAACCTTACCTGTTCCGGTGAACGTGAATCTCTTCTTGGCACCGGAGTTTGTCTTTACTTTTGGCATTGTTTTAAAATTTTAAATTGTTATTAATAATCGGCAGCTACGCATATACCGGGCGCGCCACCTTCTTTCATTCTTATTCTTTATCACCTGAGTCCTCAGTCAGCTTCTTCAGGGCATCAGCGGAGATCTTAGCATTGGCGAAGAGTCCGCCGTTGGCAGGAGCAGAGGTCTCCTTCGACTCTTTCTGCTGACGGGCCTGTTCCTTGGCCTCGGCCTCCGCAGCCTCACGGTCGCGGGCCTGCTGGCTGATTTTCTTCACGCCGGCCTTCTTAGGTGCGAGGTAAATGAACATCTTCTTTCCTTCGAGCGAAGGCATGGATTCCACCTTTCCCACTTCCTCCAGATCGTTGGCAAAACGCAGGAGCAGAACCTCGCCCTGCTCTTTGAACAGGATGGAACGTCCACGGAAGAACACATAGGCACGAACCTTGTTGCCTTCCTCAAGGAACTCCTTGGCGTGCTTGAGCTTGAACTGATAGTCGTGCTCATCGGTCTGGGGGCCGAAGCGGATCTCCTTGACCTCTACCTTCACCTGCTTGGCCTTCATTTCCTTCTGGCGCTTCTTCTGCTGGTAGAGGAACTTGGAGTAATCGATAAGACGGCAAACTGGAGGATTGGCGTTCGGGGAAATCTCCACGAGATCTACACCCTGCTCACGGGCCATGTCCAATGCATCACGGGTGGGAACGACTGTACTTCCTTCCTCCCCAACAATGCGAACTTCACGTACGCGTATCTGATCGTTGATACGGTACTGATTCTTCAATTTGTCATTCTTCATCCACTACTTTTTAAGAAATCGGGTGCAAAATTACTAAATTTTGTTTATAGTTTAGAGTTTATAGTTTATAGATGATCACTCTTTTAGGAAAGTTTAACAATCCGGCCAGCATATCAACTATAAACCATAAACAATCAACTATAAGCCATTAGAAATCCTTGGTCATTTCGGCGACTTGGGCATTCACATCGTTGATGAACTCCTGAATGGTCTTAACACTCTGTTCACCACCGCCTTGAGGACGTACGGCAACAGTACCGTCAGCAGCTTCCTTCTCACCGACAATGACCATATAAGGGATTCGTTTCAACTCATTGTCACGGATCTTACGACCCAGCTTCTCATTGCGCAGGTCGATGGTGGCACGTACCCCACCCTCGCTGAACTGATGACACACCTCCTGGGCATAGTCGTTGTACTTCTCCGACAGCGGCAGGATGGCCACCTGCTCGGGAGTGAGCCAAAGGGGGAAGTGACCGCTGGTGTGCTCGATGAGTACAGCACAGAAACGCTCCAGTGAACCGAAGGGTGCACGGTGGATCATGACGGGCGTCTTCTTGGTGTTGTCCTCATCGGTGTATTCCAGCTGGAAGCGCTTAGGCAGGTTGTAGTCCACCTGGATGGTACCCAACTGCCAGCGACGACCGATAGCATCCTTAATCATGAAGTCGAGTTTAGGACCATAGAAAGCAGCCTCGCCTGTTTCAACCTTGGCGTTTAGGCCCTTCTCCTGACAGGCCTCTACGATGGCCTTCTCTGCCAGAGCCCAGTCTTCATCGGTACCTACGTACTTATCATGGTTATTGGGATCGCGCAGGGAGATCTGTGCCTCGTAATTGAAACCAAAGGCTGTGAGCACCACACCGATGATATCCATCACATTGAGGAACTCCTGCTTCACCTGGTCGGGACGACAGAAAAGGTGAGCATCGTCCTGAGTGAAGGAACGCACACGAGTCAGACCGTGAAGCTCACCACTCTGCTCATAGCGATAGACCGTACCAAACTCGGCGATACGCAGAGGCAGGTCTTTATATGAACGGGGCTTGTTGGCGAAGATCTCACAGTGGTGAGGACAGTTCATGGGCTTCAGCATATACTCCTCGCCCTCCTCGGGTGTGGTGATGGGACGGAAGGAGTCCTGGCCGTAGTGAGCATAGTGACCAGAGGTAACATAGAGGCTCTTACCACCAATGTGCGGGGTGATAACCTCCTGATAGCCATAACGTTTCTGAACTTTGCGCAGGTGATCCTGCAGGCGCAGACGCAGGTCGGTACCCTTCGGCAGCCAAATGGGAAGTCCCTTACCTACTTTCTCGGAGAACATGAAGAGTTCCATCTCCTTACCAATCTTACGGTGGTCACGCTTTTTGGCCTCCTCCAGCATCACCAGATACTCGTCGAGCATCTTCTTCTTGGGGAAGGAGATACCATAGAGGCGCTGCATCTGTTCACGGGTGGCATCACCACGCCAGAAGGCACCAGCAACGGAAGTCAGCTTGATGGCCTTGATCTCACCGGTATCCACGAGGTGCGGACCACGACAGAGGTCGGTAAAGTTTCCTTGCGTGTATGTGGTGATGGAACCGTCTTCGAGATCCTGGTCGATGTGCTCGCACTTGTAGGTCTGGCCGTCGGCAGCGAACTGCTTCAGGGCCTCGGCCTTTGGAACCTCGCGACGCACCACCGGCTCTTTCTTCGAGGCCAGTTCCTTCATCTTTGCCTCAATCTTGGGGAAGTCGCTCTCCTTGATGCTCTCGCCGTCTTTCAGCAGAACATCGTAGAAGAAACCATTCTCGACAGCAGGTCCGAAACCGAACTGTATGCCAGGATACAACTCCTGCAGAGCCTCTGCCAACAGGTGGGCGGAGGTGTGCCAGAAGGTATGCTTACCCTGCTCGTCGTCGAACTTGTAGAGCTCTATCTTGGCATCCTCGTTGATGGGACGGTTCAGCTCTACGGTCTCACCGTTAACTCCACAGCTTACAACGCTGCGTGCGAGAGCCGGAGAGATGCTCTCTGCAATCTGAAAACCAGTCACGCCCTGCTCATACGAGCGAACAGATCCGTCTGGGAAAGTAATGTTGATCATATCTACAATATATGTTTGAGTTTTGAAATTGCGTGCAAAGGTACGAAATAATTCATAATTAATCATGCATAATGCTTAATATTTTTGCAATTATGCCGAAAAACTGTTATCTGACCACCATCTTACGTGCAGACTGCCCCTGACGCACCACATAGACGCCAGGACGCAGACCGTCGAGACGATGCCCACAATACAGGCCAGAGAGGCTGAACACCTGATAAGGCAAGGATAGATCCACATCCAGTTCGACAATGGCATTGGGAACGTAGGTGTACTGCAGTTTCTTGTCCATCCAGGCCAGACGCTCTTTCATGAACCGACGGACATTCTGCACCTCGGCAGTATAGCTGCCCCAGAGTTTCACATTCTGATGAACTAACCTATTCATGACGTCCCATCGCATGAAGTTCAGACGCTGCGACTGCTGTAATTCAGCCTCCATCTCATCAATCCACGCCACGAGATTCTCCTCTGTCAGCCCTGACTGACGAGCCTCATCCCAGATGTCAAGCATCTGTGCCTTTGCCGCTGCATTCAGGATGACGATCTTGTCTACAAACGACCTCATATTACCGGCACAGCTGCCACCACTACGATAGATATAGTCGTTCTTGCTACAGACGGGATAGGTGCGCTGGTCATTGTCGAAGGCCAGGTCGAAATCCCAGACTGGCCCCGTGTACATCAGGTCATCGTCACGCTCCTTATACATGAAGACACTCCAGTAGGTATCGGTGTTGCCCGACAACTCTCCCACGAGGAAATGGCGCAGGAAGGTGTTCTTGTCGAGATAGGTCTCCCACTGGCTTTCCATCGTGTTGAAGTAGTTCCTGATATAGCTCTTCTGCTGCGTGGTGATGGAGTCCTCATCGGGAGACTTGATGGTGACAGGATTGTTCTTCGCCGAGTTGAACCAAGACTTCTCCTGATTGGCATAGGCATCGATTTCGATGAAATAGCCACCCGACAGAGCGCTTCCATAAATATCGAAGGGCGTCATCTCCGTGATGTTCACACGATGCGGATGCACCTGTACCTGGTCGCACAACTGGTAGCAGCCCTTGTATTCGCCATTGAGCAGCACATCGACGGCAGCTCCATAAGGCGTATAGGGCATGCCCAGCCGCCTGCTCAGCTCAAAGGCCAGCAGATTGCGCATCAGGGTTTTGTCACCATAGTTGTTGATAAGCGTCCACTTCTTCGCCTTGCCTGGGGCATCGAGCACCAGCTGTTTCTTGTCGAACTTGATGCGGTAAGGTTTCTTGGGGAAGCTGCGGGACGCATTGCCTCGTTCACGGGTAGAACCTGGTTCTGAGAGAATCCGCGTGCCATTGTCAGAGATAATCGTAAAATGTGAGGCGATCTCGTGCTCCTTATCGTAAGGGATGACGCCGTCCTTGGTGTGGATGCTGACCGTTGGCAGATTGGTTACCTGATAGAGGTGCGTATCATCACCCTGACCTTCATGGCCATAAAACTCCAGCTCTGCGATATTGCAACGGGCATCGTCAGGCCCAATATAACGTACATAACGGAACCCTCTGGAACAACTGACATCAGCATACGACATCTGACCGATCTTTCCCCTCTCATCGATGAGATACAAAGGCAGGGCATCCATGAAGTCAGGACTGTTAGATCCTTCGAAGACACCCAACACCACGCGTTCTTCACCCAGACCATCGTTACGCGGCGACCACCCTACCCTGGTAATGACATGAGGGCTGCCCAGATCCAGTCCAGCCCAGGTGTAGTTCCTGTCCCAAGAGGCGAAAAAGGTGTTCAGATCACTGTCGAAGGCATTCGCACAGGTATTGACGGTGGTTGTCTTCCTATTGGTGGAGTAGTCCACACAGTCCTTCGTGCCAATGACCGTCCCTGTCAGCTTATCGTCGGCAGAGATCCCCGTCAGACAGAATAGCATCAGGCATGAAAGCGTGCTCAGAAACTTTCCCATCACTTGTCACGGTACTTTTTAATCACGCTATAGGCTTGATAGATTCCCAGTTCACCAGCCTTGGAGAGGTCTGATATGCCATCTTCGGTCTTTTTGGAGAATATTTTCGCAAGTCCTCGGTTGTACCAGGCTTCTGCAATATTCTCCTCCAAGGCGATGGCACGGGTATAATCGTCGATGGCCCGTTGGTAGTCATTGCGTTGGGCGTAGAAGTTGCCACGATTATAATAGAGGTAGGCATCGTTGGGCAACAACTTCAGGGCTTCAGAAAGATTACCTACTACGTTGGCTGACTGAAGGTCGGTATTCGTGCCCTGAGAGGCGTTGAACTCATTGATCTTCGCCTGGCAGACGGCCATCTGCCAATAGGCTATGGCAAAGGTGGAGTCTATCTGAATGGCGATGCTCAGGTCGTCGATGGCATTGTCGAAGTTCTGAATGGAGCTGTATGCCACAGCACGAAGGAAGAGCAAGCCCTTAACGTCGGCTGTCTTCCTCGTGGCATCAATGGCTGTACTCAACGAGTCGATATAACTGAACAGCGCTTTCATATGTTCCTCACTAACGCTGGTCTGGTCACAATTGAGATAGAGCATACGGGAACGTGACTTCTGGTTGAAAGCATCAACGACTGTATCGTAGGCGGGATCCTTCTTCAGTTCGTCACTTGGACGTACAAAAGTCAGACCATACATCGGCTGCCAGTTGAGTTCTGCCTTGCGGTTCTGAACACGACCGCGGTACTCACTCTTATACTCGTGTTCCATCTCTTCTTCATCAGCCACCACGAGCTGGTTGTATTTCTCCATATCCTCGTCACTACGCTTACGCATCTGACGTTGTTTGCTGGTCATCTGAGGCTGTTTGCCATAGCGCTTGTCCATCTGGGCCTTCAGGATACGGAACTCGTCGAGCTCCGCCTGCTTGGTATTGCCCAGACGACGGTAGCAGGATGCGCGGTGCTCCAGTCCGAACCAGAAATTGGGGAAATCTTCGATGACCTTGGAATAGTCGCGGATGGCAGCACGCAGGTTACCCGTCTGTTCAAGCAACAGGGCACGATTGAAGAGAGCCATCAGGTTGTCGGGCTCCAGCTTCAACACAAAGTCGAAGTCCTCGATGCCCCGGTTGTCATCACCCACCTGAGCACGGAGCAAACCTCGGTTATAGTGACCAAGGAAATTGTTGGGTTCTATATCAAGGGCTGTGTCATAGTCGGCCATAGCCCCACGGAGATTATTCTGATTATAGCGTGCCATCGCACGGTTGATATAGTTGCCGGCATGCTTCGGAAGCAGTTTAATGCTCTGTGAGAGATATTCCTCACCCTGTTTCCACTCCTGCTGGCTAAGACTAATGATGGCCCGCTCTGCCCAGATGCCACCATCGTAGGGATCGAGTTCCAGACTCTTGTCGAGCGACTTGATAGCACTTACCGTATCTTTTTTCTGCAGATAGACTTCCCCTTGCACAGAATAAGCACGGGCATACTTCGACCATCGGGTAATCATGGTATCTATCTGAGCCATTGCCTGGTCGTAGTCTTTATTCTGAACCAGACATAATATGCGGTTGTACCAAAACAACTGGTTTTCAGGGTCATAGCGCAACGCACGGTTATAATCCTCTACAGCCTCTGAAAATCTCTTCTGGTTGATGCGGCAGAGAGCTCTCACCTCATAGGCACTAACCACATAGGGGTTGCGCTCGATGGCTTCCGAGCAGTCGTTCTCAGCACCACGAAAGTCATCAAGATAATATTTGGCCACACCACGGAAGAACCACGGCTCATAGAGCCAAGGCTTCTGACTGATGGCCTGATTGAAATACTGTATAGAGAGCACATAGTCCTCATAGTAGAGGGCTGAACGCCCGATCATCACCAGACGATCGGTGTTGAACTGAGCGAAAGAAATATGAGGAAACAGAAGAAGGAAAAAGAATAAATTTCTTCTCACTTTCTGATTGGTTTTGTGGGGTAAGAGCAGCGATAACGACCTTGAACCAATGAGCGCAACTTACTTTTGATGAGTTGCTTACGGAGTGGAGATATGCGGTCTACAAACATCTTCCCGTCAAGGTGATCAAACTCATGCTGCATCACACGGGCAAGATAACCCTCAATCCATTCATCATGGTGCTGGAACTCATCATCGTCCCACTCCACGTGGATACGCGTAGGACGAACCACCTTCTCGTGGATGGCAGGCAACGACAGACATCCCTCCTCAGAGGTGTCCGTCTTACTCTCATCGTACTCGATGATATGGGGATTGATAAACACCTTGCGGAAGTCCTTATATTCGGGTAAGTCCTCTGAGAGAACATCAAGGTCGATGACCGACAGACGTATTGGCTTACCGATCTGCGGTGCAGCAAGGCCTATACCATCTGAATTGGCCAGTGTCTCCCACATGTCTGAAATCAGATCCTTCAACTGAGGATAGTCAGGCGTGATGTCATCAGCCACCTTGCGGAGTACTGGCTGTCCATATATATAAATAGGTAATATCATTTACTTTACTTTTTTTGGGAACGGAGGTAATCCTCCAGAATGATCGTAGCAGAGATCTCGTCGACAAGGGCCTTGTCCTGACGGGCTTTCTTCCTGAGTCCGCCGTCAAGCATCGCCTGATGGGCAAGCACGGAGGTGAAGCGCTCATCGAAGTACTCTATGGGCACCTCCGGCACAGCCTTTCTCCAACGGGCCACAAACTGTTGCACACGCTGCAGGTTCTCACTGGGTTGGCCATTGGGCTGACGGGGTTCCCCGATGATGATCCGCTCCAGAGGCTCACGAGCCCTGTAGGCCTGCAGCCAGTCGAAAAGCTCAGATGTTGAAACAGTCGCCAACCCTCCTGCTATAATCTGAAGAGGGTCGGTGACTGCTATACCGGTGCGTTTCTTACCGTAATCGATGGAAAGTATCCTCACTTCAACGCTCCTTATCGTGCGTTATAGAGGAGCCAAGCGTCAGGATAGGTGTTGCGGAGCTGGTCACGGCTGATCACAGCATCCGACTTGTTACCAAACGAAGCGGCAACAACACGATACATGTTCTTGGCTTCATTCTTAACCACCTGTGCGTTGTAACCTGCATCTCTCAGACGCTGGTAGAGACTCTCGGCATTAGAGAGCAGACCAAATGAACCAACAACCACGCTGAATTCATTCAGACCACTGCCATGAATAACCTGAACACTCTCCTGACGGACGGAGATATTGTCAAGATTGTCCACAACACGTGCCTGGTCTACGGGCTTAGCCTCAACAGGAGCGACAACAGCCTCGTCGGTAGCGGTCTGAGAGACAGCCTGCTGGTTGTTCGTATCATACTGTTTTGCCTTCTCGTAAGCCTTCTTGTAGGCACTCTCACTTGATTTACAGCTTGTAAAAGCCATGGCTGCACATAAGCCGATGCAGATTAAAGTGTACTTTTTCATTTGTTATAAATTGGTTTATAATGTTTTGTATTCAATTTTGGTGCGAAATTACAAAATATCGCCAAAAGAAAGAAAAAAAGGCACATAAAGTTTGTTAAATCGGGAAAAACATCACTTTTTTTAAAAATTTATGCTCCTTTTTTGCGTTGAAACGGAAAAGTTTTGTATTTTTGCAGAGGAAACGATTATTCATTAACAAAAACAATTGAACGTATGAAAAGTTTAGGTTATCTCAGCGCATTCCTCGGCGGAGCCATCGCCGGCGCAGCCCTTGGCATCCTCGTTGCTCCAGAAAAGGGTCAGGACACCCGTGTCAAAATTACCGACGCTGTGGAGGATTTCCTCAAGAAGCACAACATCAAGCTGAGCCGTAAGGAAGTGGTCGACCTGGTTGATGACATCCAGGACGTTACTGATGAGGAGTAAGCGAATGCTTTCCAGCGACAAGAACGTTGAGACCATCGCCCAGTTGGTCGAGGTATTGAAACACTATCTTGGACTTCAGACAGAATATGTGAAGCTCGACGTGATAGACAAGGTGGTACGCCTGCTGACGGCGGCCTCCTTGACTATCCTGTTCTTCATGTTCATCATCGCCGTACTGCTGTACTTCTCTTTTGCCGTAGCCTGTTGGCTGGCATCGTGGATTGGTATGGCAAAAGCTTTCCTTATCGTATCGGGCGTACACCTGATACTGTTCCTGCTTTTTATCATCTTCCGAAAGAACTGGATTGAGAAACCTCTGGTACGTTTCCTCGCCAGTCTGTTCATGAACTAATTCTTTCCGTCCCATGCTTCCCGTCAAGAAGTCAACCCACCAATACCACTCGTTGGAAGAGATCCGCCTGAGAAAGGAGGAACTCGCCGAGGCTATCCAGCAAGACAGCACCAAATTCAGCACATTGTGGAACCAGACCTTCATCAAACGAGAAAATAGCACGAAGGGTGAATACATCTCAGGCCTGATAGCCAACAGCATTACTGCCATCGATGCCTTTCTGCTGATACGGAAACTGATGAAGGGCTATGGGAACCTGTTTGGAAAATCGTCAGGAAAGAAATCCAAGAAAAAACGTTAGGACAAATAAAAAGGGTCACCGCTGTGACCCAAAACCTTTGTTAACCTTAAATCTAATACTATGAAAAACACAGTGCAAAGATACGATTTATTTCATATCATGCAAACATTTATATCTAAAAAGTGCAACTCTTAAACTCTTTTTAACAAACCAAGGGTCCATTAAAGACATTTTTACAGTCAGAACATGATTTCCTGTCCGTCAAAGGCCAGTTCTATTCCTTCTGGTAATTTGCTATTTACTTCATCATGTAGTCCTATGTCGTGACACATGTGTATGAGAAGTGTACGCCTGGCCCCTACCCTTTGCGCAAACGCTATGGCATCGTCAACCAACTGGTGCGAGTGGTGAGGCTTTATGAAACGTAGAGCGTTAACCACCAACAGCTCCGTTCCCTCCAGATAAGGGAACTCCGTATCGTCGATGGTCTTCATATCCGTGATATACGTCAGTTTACCGATGCGGAACCCCAAAATGGGCAGTTTGCCATGCATCACCTCTACCGGCATAATGTCGATATCACCGATACTCAGCGGCTGATGCGGATGTATCTCATGCAGTCCGATGGCAGGTACGCCAGGATAGCGATTCTCCGCGAAACAGTATGGCAACATCTCGAGCATCGACTGCTTAGCCTGTGGATCGGCATAGACGTTGATCTCCCCAAACTGGCAGTAGGGCCGTATGTCGTCCATGCCGCCCATATGGTCATAGTGTGAGTGGGTGATCAGAATACCGTCAATCTTCCTGAAGGGCTGCGGCAGTATCTGCTGACGGAAGTCGGGACCACAGTCTATGAGCAGACGGGTCGTGTCGCTCTCCACGAGAGCTGAACAGCGCAGGCGCTTGTCTTTCGGATCGTTGCTCCTGCACACCTCACACTGGCAACCTATGACAGGCACGCCGCACGATGTTCCCGTTCCTAAAAATGTCAGTTTCATCTGTAAACCGTAAACTGTAAACTCTAAATAATGTTCACCTCAGGATGGATAACAATGCCGAACTTTTCACGCACATCCTTTCGGATGGCCTCGCAGAGAGCGACGATTTCCTCACCTGTAGCCCCACCCCGGTTGACGAGCACCAGCGCCTGTCGGTCGTGGACACCGGCACGGCCGAGTGTCTTTCCCTTCCAACCACATTGTTCAATCATCCAACCTACAGGAATCTTCTCATGACGGGAGTCAACCTCGAAGTGTGGCATATCCGGATACTGCTTAGCCAGTTTCTCGCATCGTTGTTTGGTGACGATGGCGTTCATGAAGAAACTGCCGGCATTGCCCTCCACCTTCGGGTCAGGCAGTTTGGCGTTACGTATCTCTATGATGATGTCGCGCAACTGCTGGGCCGTAGGTTCCTGGATGCCCTTACGCTCCAGTTCTGCACGGATATTACCGTAGTCGAGATTCGGACGGAAAGTCTTTGAGAGTCCGTAGGTCACCCTCGTGATCAGGAAACGGTTCTTCCAATCATGCTTGAACCGGCTCTGACGGTAACCATATTCGCACGCCTCCTTGTCTATCGTCCAGGTCTTTCCCGTGGCTATCTCTATCATCCGCACACACAGTATCAGGTATTGGGCCTCCATACCGTAGGCACCGATATTCTGCACGGCCGACGCCCCCACATCGCCAGGTATCAGCGAGAGGTTCTCCATGCCGTAGTAGCCTGCCTCGATGCTCGTAGCCACCATATCGTCCCATACCTCACCGCTACCACAGGTCATCCTGACTTCCGCCTCCTGACTCCCGCCTCCTGACTCCTCAAACTGATAGCCCTTGATGCCGGAACGCACCACGATACCGTCGAAGTCCTTCGTCAGCAGCAGATTACTGCCTCCACCTATTATTATATATGGTAACTGCGACTTCCTCAGGATCTCAGCCACCTCTATAGCCTCGACGTCACTTTCAAACTCCAAATAGCGTTTGCACTTGGCGTTGATGCCAAATGTGTTGTGTTCCTTCAGACTGTAATTCTTGAAATCTTTCATCAGGTAGTCATTTTCGTCAGCAGCCAGCGGTTCCCGATACGTTTGAAGCGCAATTCCAGCTCAAGTCCGTTGGCCACGCCCCGCATGAGGAATATCTTCTGGTTTCCCTCCGGCACCGGCTTGCCGTAGATGATGTTATAGAGCATCTTCTCGGGCAACTGCGGCGCGAAAGCCTCCCAGGTGTCGGGCGTAATCACACCTTCCATCATGTTGAAGTCGTCGTCAGGATCGGGGCCGACGAATTCCACCGTCTCGTTGATGCTCTTCACCTGGAACGTAGTGTCTGACACAAAACGCTTATAGAAAGCGAGGAACGAGGCATTGGGATTCGACTCGATGGAAGTGACCCTCACCTCTCGCATCATCCATGCACCCTTGATACGCTGGAAATAATAGTCTTTCACCTCGTTCTTCCTGAGCATGATCTTCTCCACCACAGCCTCACTCACCGCCGTATCCTTCATGTGAGCCATCTGCTTGTCGTCGCCGAAGAGCAGCGTGTAATAGCCCTGACGCATGAAGAAGTGCTCCATCTTCCATTGCGACTTCTCCGTCATGGCGGTCTGTCCGTCGGCATTGGTTACCCGCAGAGGAAACACAATCCGCTCGAGCTGCAACCGCTTGTTGGCTACAAAGTTGAACACGAAGTCATCGAACATAGCGTCGGCAGCTCTTGGCATTGGCGTCTCAGTGATCAGTTGCTCAAGCGTATCCACCACAACGGTGTCCGTAGAGTCTGCTACTGAATCAGTCAAGTCCTCAATATCTGTCACCGTCTGCTTTCCCGTACAGGAGAATGTCAGCAGCACACAAATCAGATTCGGCCATAGAAACTTTCTCATCTACTTCACCTCTATTGAGTTCTTTTTTCAGTGGTTCTCTCAAATTTTTCGGCAAAATTACTAAATATTTTAGACAAAAGAACAAAAGAAACAAAAATTTTATGTTCTTATGTACTTATGTCTAAAAAAATAAGTACCTTTGCACGCAAATTTGATATAAATCGTAATTATGAGTATCATAGACAAGATAGATGACCTGCTCAAGGAAGTGCAGGAAATGAGTGCCAAGAATGCCGAGGAAGTAGAAAAGCTCCGACTGAAATATCTCAGCAAGAAGGGTGAGATCACCGCGCTGATGAACGACTTCCGTGACGTGGCAGCAGACCAGAAGAAGACCGTTGGCATGAAGATCAACGAGCTGAAGACACTTGCCACAGAACGTATTAACCAGTTGCGCGAGGAATGTGAGACGCAGGAGACCGGCGACGAGCAGATCGACCTGACGCGTACGCCCTACCCCATCCAGCTGGGAACCCGTCACCCGCTGACCATCGTCACCAACGAGATCATCGACATCTTCTCGCGCATGGGCTTCGTCCTGGCCGATGGTCCTGAAGTGGAGGACGATCTCCACGTGTTCACGAAGATGAACTTCGCTGCCGACCATCCTGCCCGTGACATGCAGGACACCTTCTTCGTCTCTCAGCATCCCGACGATGTGACGAAGAATATCCTGCTCCGTTCCCACACCTCCTCTGTCCAGGCTCGTGTGATGGAGCATATGCACACTGAAGACGGCAAGCTCACGGCTCCCATCCGTGTGATCTGCCCGGGACGCGTCTATCGTAATGAGGCCATCACGGCCCGCGCACATTGTTTCTTCCATCAGGTGGAAGGACTCTATATCGACAAGAACGTATCGTTTACCGACCTCAAGCAGGTGCTCCTGTCGTTTGCCAAGGAGATGTTTGGCCCCGACACCAACATCCGTCTGCGCCCCTCCTACTTCCCCTTCACGGAACCTTCTGCAGAGATGGATATCTCCTGCTTCATCTGTGGCGGTGAAGGCTGCGGCTTCTGCAAGCATACGGGATGGGTTGAGATCCTCGGTTGCGGCATGGTCGACCCCAACGTGCTCGAGCTCTGCGGCATCGACTCGAAGATCTACAGCGGCTATGCCTTTGGCATGGGTGTGGAGCGCATCACGAACCTGAAGTATCGTGTTTCCGACCTCCGCATGTTCTCCGAGAACGATACCCGATTCCTGGAGGAATTCGAGTCTGCCAACTAAATCAGATCTTATTTTTTCGCGGGGAAAGTACCCACATACTGCATCTCGCGCAGTATTCTCTTCTGTCGCTTCAGCATATAGGCCGACGGCGACTTGCTGGAGTATTTGCGCGGGTTGGGAAGTGTGGCGGCAATAAGGGCACACTGGGCCTTTGTCAGCTGCTTGGCGTCGGTATGGAAATGCTCCTCCGCCACAGCCTGCGCCCCATAGATACCGTCCCCCATTTCAATCGAATTGAGGTACACCTCCATGATACGTTCCTTCGACCACAACAGTTCGATGAGCACGGTGAAGTAGGCCTCAAAGCCCTTCCTCACCCACGAGCGGCCCGGCCACAGGAACACATTCTTGGCTGTCTGTTGTGAGATGGTCGAGGCACCAAGCTTCCGTTTCTCCGGATGCTCACGATTCCGCTTGGCAGCATGCTCAATGGCCTTGTAGTCAAAGCCGTGATGCTCCATGAACCGACCGTCCTCACTGGCTATCACCGCTACGGGCAGACTCGGCGATATCTCGTCCAAGGAAACCCAATCGTGGCTCAGCTTCAGACCCTTACCATCCGACACCTGCTGACAACAGCGAATCACCATCAGTGGCGTCACCCATACGGGTATAAATCGAAGCCCTACCACCGCGAGGATGGTAGAGCCGAAAAAGATTGATAATACCCAACGGAGTATTTTCTTAAGCAACTTCATTTACTGGGCCTGCTGCTGAGCCTCCTGAATCATCTTCTGTGAAGCGTACATATAGACCTCCACGCGACGGTTCTGGGCCTTGCCTGCTGCCGTGCTGTTGTCAGCCACAGGGTTTGACTCGCCATAACCCATCGTGCTGCGGATCTGAGAATAGCTGACACCCTGCTGGAGCAGATAGTCGGTTACGCTCTGGGCACGCTTCTGAGAGAGCTCCAGATTCTTCTGCTGGCTCTGGGCAGCTGTAGAGTTCTTCCATCCGGCATTGTCGGTATATCCTTGAACAGCCACATCACAGTCGGCATTGTTCTTCAGCACGTTGGCAAACTGGAAGAGTGATGTCTTAGCTGTAGAACTCAGCGTTGAACTACCAGTTGTGAAGAGAATACCAGAGTCGAAGGTCACCTTCACAGCCTCAAGACCGTTGGCATCTGTCACGGCCTCCACCTGTGCGTTCTGCACAGCCTCGGCCTCAGCCTTAGCCTTATCCATCTTCTTACCGATGATAGCACCGGCACCAGCACCCACGGCACCACCTACAGCGGCACCGATGGCCGTATTACCAGCCAGTGCACCCACGATAGCACCCAGGGCTGCACCGCCACCTGCACCGATAAGAGCACCCTTACCGGTGTTATTCATACCACAACTAACCACCAGTGCTGCGCACAAAGCGATTGCAATTGACTTTAAACTTTTCATAATTCACAAAATTTTAATCGTTAAACATTGATTTCTGCTGCAAAGATAATAATTAATTTCAGACAAAAGAACAAAAGAAACAAAAAATTATATGTTCTTATGTACTTATATCTAAAAATTTATGTAATTTTGCACGCAAATTCGAAAAATAGGAGTAAAAAATGGCAAAAGAATTAAAAGATTTAACGAAAAGGGCCGACAACTACTCACAGTGGTTCAACGACCTCGTGGTAAAGGCAGACCTCGCCGAGCAGAGTGCTGTACGTGGCTGTATGGTCATCAAGCCCTACGGCTATGCCATCTGGGAGAAGATGCAGCAGCAGCTCGACAAGATGTTCAAGGAGACAGGCGCCCAGAACGCCTACTTCCCCCTGCTCATCCCCAAGTCGTTCCTCAGCCGTGAGGCCGAGCACGTAGAGGGCTTCGCCAAGGAGTGCGCCGTGGTCACCCACTACCGCCTCCGTGCCAAGGACGACAAGAGCGGCGTCGAGGTAGACCCCTCCGCAAAACTCGAGGAAGAGCTGATTGTCCGTCCCACCTCAGAGACCATCATCTGGAACACCTATAAGAACTGGATCCACTCTTGGCGCGACCTGCCCCTGATGTGCAACCAGTGGTGTAACGTCATGCGCTGGGAGATGCGCACCCGTCCCTTCCTCCGCACGTCAGAGTTCCTCTGGCAGGAGGGCCACACCGCCCATGCCACCCGTGAGGAAGCCGAGGAAGAGGCACAGAAGATGCTCAAGGTCTATGCCAAGTTCGCCGAAGAGTGGATGGCCGTGCCCGTAGTGCAGGGTGTGAAGAGCGAAACCGAGCGTTTCGCCGGTGCCCTCGACACCTATACCATCGAAGCCATGATGCAGGACGGCAAGGCCCTGCAGAGCGGCACCTCCCACTTCCTCGGACAGAACTTCGCCAAGGCCTTTGAGGTACAGTACCTGAACAAAGACAACAAGCCCGAATACGTGTGGGCCACTTCATGGGGCGTCTCCACCCGTCTCATCGGAGCCCTTATCATGACCCACTCCGACGACAACGGTCTTGTGCTGCCGCCGCGACTTGCCCCCATCCAGGTGGTCATCATCCCCATCGCCACCAAGCCCGAGCAGATGGAGCAGGTGAACCGCGAGATACAGCCTGTCATCGAAGCCCTGCGCGCCAAAGGCATCACCGTCAAGTTCGACGATGCCGACAACAAGCGCCCAGGCTTCAAGTTTGCCGACTATGAGCTGAAGGGTGTTCCCGTGCGCCTGGTCCTCGGAGCCCGCGACCTGGAGAACGGCACCATCGAAGTCATGCGCCGCGACACGCTCGAGAAGGAGACACGCCCCTTCGAAGGCATTGCCGACTATGTCGAGCAGCTTCTCGACGACATCCAGCAGAACATCTTCAAGAAGGCCAAGGACTACCGCGACGCCCACATCTACGAGTGCGACAACTACGAGGAGTTCAAGGAGCGTGTGAAGGACGGCGGCTTCTTCCTCTGCCACTGGGACGGCACCGCCGAGACCGAGGCACAGATCAAGGAAGAGACCCAGGCCACCATCCGCTGCGTGCCCTTCGGTGTGGAGCAGACGCCAGGTGTCGATATGGTCAGCGGCAAGCCCTCCAAGGCCCGCGTCATCATCGCCAGAAGTTATTAACACTTACTGATAATCGACAATCCGTTTTTGGGGGCGGGCATCATGCTCACCCCCAAAATATTCCCTCAAAATCTGGAAGTCTCGGAAACCCCTGCCTGTATTTGCAATCGAAAAGAAATGAAGAAGTTCTGCATCATTGCATCCATATTATTATTCATGCCGATTGGATTTGTGTCCGCAGGTATAAATAATGTGTATGCCCAATCATCTGAAGTGACTATTTCGATGAACGGTCAAACGCAGGAGGGCAACGGCAACTTCAAACATTTCATAAACCATTCTTTTTACACAGACAAGAATTCCACAGGATTGCCTTCACTCAACGCCAGACGTCTTTTCAGTATTATCAACATATATATTGGCGTTCCACCGGGTGACTACAAAGCTGCGGTGTTGCAGACTGACGACTTACTAATAACCGAAGCCAAACTCGATCTGGCTACAGGTGAACTGAAGCCCAAAACAACATCCACCACGCAGGTCTTGACGCTAAAAGACATACACATCTCCACCAGGCAGACGCCTCTCGTTCTTTGCGTCCCAATCATACCATGCGACATGTCTGGCCATGAATTATCTGTTAAGGTCTATGATGACAAAGGTAATGTCTATGCTGTCGGTGGCGACTTCAAGGGCAGGCAGTTCGAAGCAGGCGTAACCTATAATTATTATACCGGCCGTATTCCCTCATCTGCAACCCCAGAGTGCACAGGCCTTCCCGTAGTCATGGTGAACACCTCTAACGGTGATAGCATTACCAGCAAGGACTACTGGATGGAGGGTTCCACCTTAACTGTTATCGACAATGACGGTCAGGTCATCAACTCCTCTGGAAAGGTCAAAGGACGAGGCAACAACACATGGCTTTTACCAAAGAAGCCCTATGCCATCAAGTTCTCAAAGAAACAGAGTCCCTTCGGCTTCCCTGAGAACAAAGACTGGATACTTCTCGCCGAATATTTTGACCGTACAATGCTGCGTACAGCTTTCATGAGTGCTGTTTCCAGAGCTGCCGAAATCGAATTCAGCATTCATTATCAACACGTCAACCTCTTCGTCAATGGGATCTATCAGGGCGTCTACGTGCTAACAGACAAGATTGAGAAATCTCCTGACAGAGTCAACATCGAGGACGACGGCTTTATCATTGAAGACGACAACTATTACCTGGACGAAAAGGTATCCTTCATCAGTTCACTTTTGGCGGATAAGACAGGATACGGACTGAGGCAACATGGATTCAGTTTCAAGTACCCTGATGATGACGAGGATATCGAAGAAGATGACGAGAATTACAATTTCATCAAGGACTACGTCTACCAGATGGAGGACGCCTTGAGCCAGCTGACCAATGATCCCAGCAGCACAGACTATCAGAACTATATTGACGTAACAAGCTTTGCGAAATTCCATGTAGCCTGTGCCGCATTTGTGCTGCTCGACCCTAATTGCTTCTATGTATTACCCTCCCGTTCTTCCAAGCTGAAGATGATGCCCATGTGGGACGCAGAATGGAGTCTTGGCCTTCGCAATTCGTCCTGGGGTAAAACATATCCAATGTATAACGATATCACTTGGGATGGATTATTCTATTTCAAATATTTGATGAAATCCCCCGGATTCATTGAGGCCGTCAAGACAGAGTGGGCCAAGTTCAAGGAAAAGAAACAACAGATCCTTGATGAAATCAGCCTCGTCCGCGAACGTATCGGTACTGCTCAGGCTGACAACTTCAACATGTGGCCTGACAACCGCCAATGGCTCAGCTTCAGTTTCGACACATGGGAAGAGGAAGTCGAGAATGTCCTTCAGTTCTTCGACGAACGTCTGGAGTGGCTCGACGGGCATTATGCATCAATGAAGTAGAGATCCAGCTTACAGGTGAAGACGGTTGTGACAGTTGTGACAGTTTTTTTCGGGCAAGAAATCCTCGCTATAATCTTATTATTATATATATAATATATTATATATAATATAATACTGTTCAGGTGGGTGAAAATTTAATTGTCACAACTGTCACAGACTTCAAAAGATGCCTTTCGTTACCCCATTGTACAATGACAATATAAGCCGCCTATTCTGGATTAAGCGTTATAGGCATCGCTATATATTCCCAGCTTGGGAACATTATATTCCCAGTAAGGGAACATCACGTTCCCAGAGTGGGAACAAGTTTTCCTCCCTAATAGCATTTCGACTCGCCTTAATGAGGACAATACCGCACCTTCTTGTTATGGTGTAGATGACTAGTAGAGGCAAATAACAATTAATGACTTCTAATCAAAATCCCAATCCGTCACATAATGATCAAAACCAATGCCCTCGATGCTTCCAAACTTGGCGAGAACCGCCAAAATCTCCTCCTGCTTCTGGGGTGAGAGCACATTCTCACCATTATGCACTCGATAGTACGGCCCATTCCCGCCACCAAACAATGCATGCACACACTGGCGAGCCTCAGCCCTTTGCCAATGAGGCACGTTATCATAAAGTTTCTTGAAGCCCCACGCTTTCTTCACCAGCTTCTTCTCACGGAAACATCTGCACTTGCCGTCCTCCCATGCTCTAGGATAGACGGCTGAACCGCAGTATCGATCTTTTGGCATCAGCAGTTGAGCCTGATAATGCATGCACTTGTCTTTATCCGCACACTCACTATTGAAACACAAGGGATACCTCCAAGGTATATCTTTCGCCGTCAGTTCTCTTTCTTCCATATTCGAAATATTTTAGTTGTTCATTGATACATCGTCGATTTGACGATTTGACGGCAAAGTTACGAAAAGTCGAGCACAAAACAAAGAAACTGTTTCTTTTTTTGTCGAGACAGAGTAAGTTCGCGACTTTCCTATGCCTGATGATATTGGGGCAAATCGCAAAGACAGCAATGAAGCCGACAATGGAAAAGGCCTCGCAGCATTCGGAGTTCTTGAGAATGGTTGATCAGGCCAACAAAAAATGTCCTATTCCTGTAGCAATGGGCAAAGGTGCCGTGACACACATCAAGTTGGAAGATGGGTATCTAACCTATTACCTTTCCTATAGCTCGGACTTCTTCAATGTCATAAGTCGATTGAATAATGACACTAAGGTTAAAGAAGGTCTGCTTATGTGCTTCTTGTGCGTCAATGGGCAAGGAAATAATCAAGGGAATCTGCTAATGGATTTGCTTATCAGATTTAATTATGGCCTTCGCGTTGTCATAACAGAATCAGCTACTGGCAGATTTGATTTCAAAGCTTCCTGTTAATTCAATAATGTCGGACATGTCATAGTGCGACTGGTGGATCTGCTTCGGAACTAACCCATGGTAATGCTATTATCGCAGAGCTCGCTGACGGTCTTGCGGTGGGTAATGAAGAGCATGGTCTTCTCTGGGTAGGCGGTAAAGAGACGGTTGTAGAGCTCACGCTCCGTGGGTTCATCGAGCGAACTGCTTATCTCGTCGAGCAGCAGGATGTCGGCAGCATGGAGCAGTCCGCGGGCGATGGCAATGCGCTGAGCCTGACCTTCGCTGAGCCCGCTGCCACGTTCTCCCAGTTCTGTGTCAATATCGTCGGGTAGGTCGTGTACAAAGTCTGCACAGGCGGTGTGAAGCACGGCGCACAGTTCCTCGTCGGTGGCCTCCGGTTTGGCCAGCAGGAGGTTGTAGCGTATGGTGCCGCTCATGAGGGTGTTGCCCTGAGGCACGAACGACAGCGAGCCGTCGACCTCTACCCTACCCTCCGTGGGCTGAATGAATCCGAGGATCAGACGGAACATGGTGGTCTTACCGATACCCGTTTCACCAAAGATGGAGGTCTTGCTGCCGGCAGCGAAATGGTGGGTGAAATGACTGAGTATCTCCCTGTCGCCCTTGGCGTAGCGGAAGGTGACGTCGGAGAAGTCGATATGGGGATTATCCGACCTTTGAGGTTTCGATGGTTCGTCAGCACTCGTGACAGCCGAGACGGACAGTTCCTCCAGACGGTCGATGCTGGCCGTGGCGTGGATGACTCCCGGCACCATGTTCAGCAACTGCAGGATGGGCCCCTGTATCATGCCTACAAGCTGGAGGAAGGAGGTCATCACACCGAAGGTGATGGTGCCGTTGCGCAGACCGAGGCCTCCCCAGATGAAGGCCAGCAGATAGCCGAGGCCGAAGGCACAGCCGAGGACGAGTCGGGCGATGACGGTGAAGCGGGTGCGCCGCATGACATTGCCACGAAGTCGCTGCTGCATGCTCTCGAGGCGGTCGGTCACCCACTGCTCGCTGCCTAACGACCGCAGCACGGCATTGTGCTCCATGCCCTCCTGCACCTGCATCTGGATGCGGCTCTCGTCCTCACGGATGTCGAGCGTCATCTGACGCAGACGGCGGGCGATGAGTTTTCCGAAGATGACGGCCAGGGGTGTGAGCAGCAGTAGGGCCCAGGCCAGACGGGCGTCGAACATGCGCATGAGCAGGAAGGCGCCACAGAGTTGTATCATCGTGATGGCCATCTGGGGCATGATGTCGGAAAGTATGGCGCTCACCTGCTCGATGTCCTTGGCCAGACGGGAGGTGACGTCGCCGGAGTGAAGCTCCTGGTCACTGTAGAGCTGACGGCGGAACAGACTGCTGAAGATACGGAGGCGCAGGGCGTTGGTCTGACGCATATTGGCACGGATGGTCAGGTAATAGCCCACCTGTCGCAGGACTACCCCACCCACGACGGTCATCACGAGCAACAGCACCATACGCAGCACATCGTCGACAGTACCCGTGCGGATGGTCTCGTCGATGAAGCGACGGCTGAGCCACACCATCAGCAGGCCAAGCGTCACCTGACCGATGCCTGCCAGAATACGGAAGGACATACTCAGGCGGATGCCGCGCGACTCGCGCCAAAACCAATCTATGTATTTCATCTTGTTCTTTCTATGAATCGACGCTGCAAAGGTATGAAATAAACCGCAGAATACGCAGTTTTTTGGAAATTATTGACAATTCACTTTTTTCTTTTCACTTCTTTTCGTAACTTTGCACCCAGAAATGAAGAAGACATTAGTATTATCCGTCATTATCATAGGCACACTTATCTTCGCCAGCATACTCTTATGCCCGCTCATCGCAGCAAGCATGCTTATAGGCAACCCTCATCCCACGAGTGTAAGGCTGGGACAGGCATGGGTTCATCAGGCTGACAGTATGCTGGAATCTACGCCAAGCCAGAATGTCACGTCAGCCCCGATTCCCGAGGAAGAGCTGAACTACTATATGGAGCGACATAACGTGCAGGACGAGGGCTACGAGATGGTGGTGGCCTTTGCCAACGGCAAGCGGCACAATGTGGATGTAGACAGGCACGTGGCAGTATGGAATGTAGGACGCTGGGAGAACCACTGCCGTCAGGGAACAGCTCTCGCCCTCGACTCATTAGGACGCACCATCGTGGGTACCTGTCGCAACGACTCGCTCTTCACCGGCCTGTGTCCTGACACCACCGGCATCTATCTCGGCGACTACCACAAAGAGAAGGCTGAAGGCCACGGTGCATACATCAAGACAGACGGCGGCTACTTCGAGGGCCATTGGGAAAACGGTCTGCGACAGGGTTTCGGCGTAGAGCTGTGGATGGCCGACGACGGCTCACGGCTGCGTGTAGGGGAATGGAGCAAGGACCGTTTCATGGGGGAACGGATGAAGCACACCAGCGAACGAATCTACGGTATCGACATTGCCCGATATCAGCACGGCAGGGGGCGCAGGCCCGTGGCCATACAATGGAAGAAGCTACGCATCACGCACGTAGGCAAAAGAGGCAGCGATAACGTAAGCGGCACAGTGGACTACCCCGTATCGTTCGTCTACATCAAGTCAACCGAGGGAACTACCGTCCGCAACAAATTCTATCTTAACGACTACACCCAGGCCCGTAAGCACGGCATCAGCACCGGGGCATACCACTTCTGGTCGGTGCGCAGAAGCGGGGCTGAACAGGCCAAGTACTTCATCAGCAACACCCTCTTCCGCAACGGCGACCTGCCCCCTGTGCTCGACATCGAACCCAGCAAGGCGCAGATAGAACTGGCAGGCGGAGCGGAAAAGATGTTCCAGCAGATACGCATCTGGCTCAACACCGTGGAGAGATGGACTGGCGTAAAGCCTATACTATACGTGAACCAGTTGTTCGTCAACAACTATCTCTCGCAGCAGCCCGACCTGAAGCGTGACTACCGTGTGTGGATAGCCCGTTACAGCGAGTACAAGCCCGACGTCAGGCTGACCTACTGGCAACTCTGTTCTGACGGTCGGGTGGCAGGCATACAGGGCGACGTGGACATCAACGTGTTCAACGGCTACCAGAACCAGTTTGAAGCATTCCTCGAAAAAGAAACCATCAAAAGATGAAGACGATACTTATACTCGTGGGAAAGACCACCGACAAGCATTTCCAGGCAGGCATCACCGACTATGTGGAGCGTATCGGCCATTACATGCCCTTCGAACTTCTGACCATCCCAGAACTGAAGAACACGAAGAGCCTGACTGAGGAACAGCAGAAGACCACCGAAGGGGAACTGATTCTCAAACAGATACAGGCTTCAGACACCGTTGTGCTGCTTGACGAGCACGGACGGGAACTGCGCAGCGTGGAACTTGCAAGGTGGCTGGAACAGAAGAGAAACACAGCCCGCCGGCTGGTCTTCGTCATCGGCGGACCTTACGGATTCTCCCCCGCAGTATATGCAAGGGCTAACGAGCAGTTGTCGCTATCGAAGATGACGCTCTCGCATCAGATGGTAAGACTGGTGTTCACAGAACAAATCTACCGCGCATGTACCATCATACGCGGAGAACCTTATCATCACGAATAATCATTCTTAATAGACGCGCGGTCCGAAGATAGCCGTACCTATGCGCACCATCGTCGTGCCGGTCTCGAGGGCTATGGGATAGTCATCGCTCATACCCCAGGAACGTTCACAGAAATCAGCCTCAGCGTCAAAATATTTTGCTTTCACTTCATCGAAGAAGTCACGGGCCGTCGACATCTCACGACGGATCTGCTCGCTATCGTCAGTCAGCGAGGCCATCATCATCAGACCACAGATTCTGACATGCTTCATCTCGCGCCACTCTCCTGCCTCCAACAGTTCCCGACAGTCATCAAGCGTAAGCCCGTACTTTGTGGCCTCCTCAGCGATATGCAATTCAAGCAGAACCTTGATGATGCGTCCGCAACGCTCTGCCTGCTTATTAATCTCTCGCAGGAGCTTTAAAGAGTCAACGGCCTCGATCATAGTGACATACGGGGCAATGTACTTCACCTTATTCGTCTGCAGATGTCCGATAAAGTGCCACTCTATATCCTTGGGCAGCGAGAGGTGCTTCTGTCGCAGTTCCTGCTCGTGGCTCTCGCCGAAGATGCGCTGTCCCTCAGCATAGGCAGCTTCAATATATTCGTTGGGATGATATTTGGAGATGGCCACAAGGCGCACCCCTTCCGGCAGCACGTCGAGCACCTGATGCAAATGACCTTTTACGTCGTAGTCCATTATGCCTCAAACTCGGGTTTGTCGTCTTTTTTCTGTGTCTGGGTGTACTCAAAGACGTCCATGATGGTTGTCTCTGTAACGGAGGCAATGACGTAGTCGATCATCGTACCGCCCATTACCTCGTCGATGTTCTTAACCGCAGCGTTAAAAGTTCCTGCCTGCACGAGATAGGTCACGGCGCTACGCTTCTCCTTCTCGGTCTTCTCGTCGATGGTAATGAACTGCAGACGGGCCTTGTACCACTTATCGGCAGTATCGCTGTCGGAGAAGAAAACCTCCTTGTATGCGGCCTTCTTGATGTCCTTCACATCAAACTCGCCACTGATATAACTCGACATTTCCTCGATAATGCGCTCCTCGGCCTCACTGAAACTGAGGGCGTCGACTACATAGTTCTCTGTAATGGTTTTCTGCAAGCCGTCCTCCATGACCTTCTCATAGCGGATCTTGCACTCAAACCAGGTTGCTGTTCTTGATCTCATTTCTTTATAATATATTACCTTTTTATTTTGTGATTATCCGGGTTTACGGGATCAAACGGATCTATGCCGTATTTATCCCTGTTTCGGTCGTAAAGGGACTCATTGCTTTTCTGCTTCGATGACGACGAGCTTGACGACGAGCTCGAAGAAGTGGTCGTCGTGGTGGTAGGACTGGTGACGTCAGTAGAAGAACTGCTATTGTCTTGGTCGAAGGTATTCTTCTCCTCTTTACGTGGTTTCAATCCGATATAATCCTTATCCATGGCCTCCATCTTCTTACGGGTGATGTTCTCGATAATCTCTGAGGCTATGGCCTGCGTACGGTCTGAACTGAGGTTAGTCATTTTGGATAGTTCCTCTTGCTTCTTAGCCAAATCTTCGGTCATCTGTTTAGTTTTGGAGGCAAAGACTGTTTGTTCGCCATTCATCGACTCGGTATTATAGACGCGAGAGATGATGGCATCGGCGGCCTTGGTAAACTGTTTACGGAAGATGGCCTCGGCCTTGGCGTTATAGGTACGCATCTTCCTCTCGTCGACGGAGATAGAGTCGAGTCCACTCTTCTGTGATGCGATTACCGCAGCAATCGTGGCAGAGTCAGCATCGGCACCGATACCGAGATATTCATCCATGTTATCCTCAAACAAATCGTCGGGAATAGGTTCATCCACCGGCTTCACAAACTCTATTGGCTCTGTGGACGGAAGCATATAGAAGAACAGTCCTACCACACAGAGTGCGATGGCGAGTGCCGAGGCGCCAATGATTCCTGTACGCCTGACATTTCGGGCGGTGTTTACTGCCTTACGCAGTGCCTCGATAGAAGGATAGCGATCTTCCGGATTCTCCGCTACAGCTTTCTTCACGATATTACGAAGTTCAAAAGGCAGCCCTGACGATTGATAAATCCACTCGATAAAGCGTCCGAGTGAGAACACATCGCTGCGAGCATCAACAGGTTGTCCGTTGAATACTTCTGGAGCCACGAACGACTCCACACCCTCATAAAGCGTTTCGGGATCAATGTGAGTATAGAAAGAACCGTGACATAACAGACGCACGGAGCCGTCGTTCTTGCGTACAAGAATATTAGACGGTGCATAGCACAGATGGAAGATGTCGTGAGCATGCAGTTCGGCTGTGACGTCAAAAAGGTCGCGCAACACAGAGTTTATATAGTTATTCTGAGCCACCATCGACGGATTCTCATTGAGCATCTGACCGATAGTGATGTAGTTGCCCACCTCCACGGCGATGGCATAGATGCCGTCGTCGCCCTCATTGGGGGTATAATGGAGCTGTTGCTTCTGATGGATATCTGCCAATGCCTTGTGCTCAGCTTTTACGCTGCTACTGAAGGTAATGGCATCAGCCACCTCATCGTGGAACTCCACAAAATTGGAATACTTGCCGTCAATAAGGCGTTTATAGAAATAACCATAAGGCAACCTGACCTTAGTAGTCTTACGCACGTCACGCGTCTCAAGCAGTTCCTCGAAATTCATCTTTTTGCTGACAATTATCTAATATCGTTTACGATTTTGATGCAAAAGTACATATAAAATCTGAAAAAAAGCACGAATTAAAAAAAATTTAGTACCTTTGCACCGATTTTTAAGTATACAGTTTATAGTTTACAGTTTACAGAACGATGCCTGAAATATCCGTCCGCGGCATAGAAATGCCGGAGTCACCGATCAGAAAACTCGCCCCTCTGGCTGCTGCTGCCAAGAAAAAGGGGACGAAGGTGTATCACCTGAACATCGGTCAGCCAGACCTGCCGACACCCCAGGTGGCACTCGACGCGCTGAAGCAGATCGACCGAAGCATACTGGAGTACTCACCCTCACAGGGTTATCTCAGCTATCGCGAGAAACTGGTGGACTATTACGCAAAGTACAACATCAGCGTCACAGCTGATGACATCATCATCACCTCCGGCGGCTCTGAGGCCGTGCTCTTTGCATTCCTCTCCTGTCTGAATCCTGGCGACGAGATTATCGTGCCGGAACCTGCCTACGCCAACTACATGGCCTTTGCCATCTCTGCAGGCGCAAAGATCCGCACCATCGCAACAACAATAGAAGAAGGATTCTCGCTGCCTAAAGTGGAGAAGTTTGAGGAACTTATCAATGAGCGCACACGGGCCATCATGATTTGCAACCCTAATAACCCCACAGGCTATCTCTATACCCGTCGGGAGATGAACCAGATACGCGACCTCGTGAAGAAATACGATCTGTACCTCTTCTCAGACGAGGTCTATCGTGAATACATCTACACAGGTTCACCCTACATCTCCGCCTGTCATTTGGAGGGCATTGAGCAGAATGTGATTCTTATCGACTCCGTGTCAAAGCGTTACTCTGAGTGCGGCATCCGTATTGGCGCACTCATCACAAAGAACAAGGATGTGAGGGCTGCCGTGATGAAGTTCTGTCAGGCTCGTCTCTCACCTCCCCTCATAGGACAAATCGTGGCAGAGGCATCGCTCGACACGCCTGAGGAATACCTCCGCGACGTCTACGACGAATATGTGGAGCGGCGAAAGTGTCTAATCGACGGTCTGAACCGCATCCCTGGCGTCTACTCCCCGATTCCCATGGGAGCCTTCTACACCGTAGCGAAACTGCCTGTTGACGATGCAGAGAAGTTCTGCCGCTGGTGTCTGGCAGAATTCAACTACGAAGGTGAAACGGTGATGATGGCCCCTGCCGCAGGATTCTATACAACCCCAGGTGCAGGCATCAACCAAGTGCGTATCGCCTATGTGTTGAAGAAAAAAGACCTTGAGCGCGCCCTCTTCGTCCTCCGCAAGGCTCTCGAAGCCTATCCCGGAAGAGTGGACGAGTAATCATCAAGTTAAAAAGTTCAAAGTCCTTGAACCTTCCTTTATTCATAGCCAGAAGAATCTACAGCGACAAAGGCGACAAGCGACAAGTGAGTCGTCCTGCCATTCGTATAGCTATTGTCGGCGTGGCAATAGGTCTGGCGGTGATGATTATCACAGTATGCGTCGTGCTTGGCTTCAAGCACACCATCCGTGACAAGGTAGCAGGTTTCGGAGGGCACATACAGGTGTACAACATCATGAAGTACAGCGACAGTGACCTCCACACCATCGTTCTCAGCGACAGTCTGAGAAATGCCATGCTCTCATTGCCAGGCACCAAACACCTGCAACGCTTCACCTACTCCCAAGGACTGCTGAAAACCGACGACGACTTCCTCGGCGTCATGTTCAAGGGTGTGGGCTCAGATTTCGATGACACGTTCCTGCAGGAAAATCTCATCTCTGGCAACATCCCGCAGTTCAGCGACTCCACCAGCCGTTACGAACTGCTGCTATCGAAGATGATTGCCGACAAACTGAAGTTGAAGACTGGCGACAAGGTGTTTGCCTATTTTATCAGCGACGAGAACGTGAAAACCCGTAAATACACCGTTGCAGGCATTTACCAGACAAACATGACGCGCTTCGACGAGACATTATGTTTCACCGATATCTATGCCGCCAACCGACTGAACGGATGGGACGACGACCACTGCTCCGGCATCGAAGTGACGGTCAATGACCTCACCCATCTTGACGAAACTGCCAACGCATTCGTTGATCATATTAACCGTATGTCCGACGGTCACGGAAACATGATGTTAAGCCAGACTATTTACGACCTGTACCCTAACGTGTTTACCTGGTTAGAACTACTCGACATCAACGTGTGGATCATCCTCGTGCTTATGGTCTGCGTTGCAGGTTTCACGATGATTAGCGGTCTGCTCATCATCATCCTCGAACGGACGCAGATGATTGGTATTCTCAAGGCCCTCGGCGCCCGAAACAAAACCATACGTAAGACTTTCCTCTGGTTCTCAGTATTCATCATCGGCCAAGGCATGTTATGGGGTAACATTCTGGGGATCGGGATAGTGCTTCTGCAGCAGTACACAGGCTTTGTAACCCTCGACCCACAAGTGTATTACGTCAGTGAGGCACCGATGGAACTCAACCTACCACTCATATTATTGATAGACTTAGTGACACTACTCGTCTGCGTGTTCGTACTCATTGCCCCAAGCTATCTCGTATCTCATATCCATCCCGCCAAATCAATGAGATACGAATAGGGAAGTTAAAAAGCATAAAAAATTGCACATTTTTTTTGCGAATGTGCAGAAATAGCAGTATCTTTGCACAAAATTTCAAAAATTGTGCAATTTTCATGGATCAATTTAGCAGTTTCAATGCTTATATCCAAAAGGCCATCACCGAAAACTGGGATCAAGATGCTCTGACTGACTACCAGGGCATTACGCTCCAGTTCCACGATGTAGCACGCAAAATAGAGAAGATACATATCCTTTTCGAGAACAGTGGAGTTAAGAAGGGAGACAAGATAGCCATCTGCGGACGCAACTCTGCCCATTGGGCTGTCAGTTTTCTGGCAACCCTCACCTATGGGGCCGTCGCCGTTCCAATTCTTCATGAGTTCAATGGCGAACAGATCCACAATATTGTAAACCATTCTGGCGCCAAACTGCTCTTCATAGGCGATTATGCCGTGAAAACCATCTCACCTGAGGCGATGCCCGACCTTGAGGCCATCATCAACATCCCAGACTTCTCGCTCTTCATCAGTCGTTCGGAAAGTATCACTTACGCACGCGAACATTTAAATATGATGTTCGGCAGTAAGTATCCAAAGGCCTTCCGCAAGGAGCATGTAAAATATCATCAGGACGAGGCCAACGAACTGGCACTAATTAATTATACCAGCGGTACCACAGGTTTCTCCAAGGGTGTTATGCTACCATATCGCGCTATTTGGAGCAATGTGGAGTTTGTTATGAGAGTGCTAGGACGATATGTAAAGTCCGGCGACAACATGCTCAGTATCCTGCCCATGGCCCATATGTATGGTATGGCGGTAGAATTTCTCTTCGGCTTTTGCAACGGCTGTCATCTGTTCTTCCTCACACGACTGCCGTCACCAGCCATCATTGCCCAAGCCTTCTCCGAGGTTAAGCCAACACTTATCGTCACCGTGCCACTCATCTTAGAGAAGATTATCCGTAAGAAGGTCTTCCCAAAGATTCAGAACAACCGCATGCGCCTGCTACTTCAGATGCCCGTGGTGTCGAAGAAAGTCAAAGAGCGCATCTGTCAGGAGGTTTACAATGCTTTCGGAGGACGTGCTTACGAAGTTATTGTAGGTGGAGCACCATTATCGAAGGAGGTTGAGGAGTTCCTTCTCAGCATAAACTTCCCCGTGACAGTGGGCTATGGCACTACCGAATGTGCACCGCTCATCTCCTACTGTAACCATGGAATCTTCCTCGGTGGCAGTTGCGGCATTCCCGTAGACCGCATGGAGGTTAAAATCCTATCCTCTGACCCCGAGCACATACCCGGCGAGATTGTCACCCGAGGCTCAAACGTTATGCTCGGATATTACAAAAATGAGGAGGCTACTCACGAGGTACTCGATGACAAAGGTTGGTACCATACCGGCGACCTCGGCACTATGGCTCCCACTGGGCACATTTTCATCCGCGGACGCATCAAGAACATGCTACTTGGCGCCAATGGGCAAAACGTCTATCCAGAAGAAATTGAGGATAAACTTAATTCGATGGCAATGGTTTCCGAGAGCGTCGTTGTGCAGCGTGGTGACAAACTCGTAGCGCTTGTGTATCCCGACAAGGACGAGATCGTGAACTTCAGTCAGGAGGAACTCTCCGACATTATGGAGCAGAACCGTCAGGAACTCAACAACCAACTTCCCGTCTACAGCCGCATCGCATCCATTGAACTCCACGAGGAGGAATTCGCCAAGACGCCGAAGAAGAGTATCAAACGCTATTTATATCAGAAATAGAAAATCTAACCACATATGGAACAAATACCTAGTTTTAACTCATTGATCCAAAAAAGCATCATCGATAATTGGGATCGCGACGCATTGACCGATTTCAAAGGTCAGACGTTGCAGTATCATGATGTTGCCCGCAAGATCGAGAAGTTGCATATTCTTTTCGAGAACAGCGGCATCGTGAAAGGTGATAAGATTGCCCTCTGTGGACGCAACTCCAGCCAGTGGGCCGTGGCTTTCCTCGCCACGCTCACCTATGGCGCCATAGCAGTGCCCATCCTTCATGAGTTCAATGCCGAACAAATACATAATATTGTGAACCACTCAGAGGCTCGCCTGCTCTTCGTCGGCGACCATGTAGCCACCATCATTGACCCGCTGCAGATGCCGCGACTGGAGGGCATCATCAATAATCCCGACTATTCGCTGATGGTCTCCCGTACTGACAAACTCACCTACGCCCGAGAACACCTTAACGAACTATACGGCAAGAAGTTCCCCAAATACTTCCGTAAGGAGCATGTCAGCTACTACAACGAGCAGAGTCCTGAAGAGCTTGCTCTCATCAACTACACCAGCGGCACCACAGGATTCTCTAAAGGAGTTATGCTACCCTATCGTGCATTGTGGTCGAACTACGACTTCGCCTGCGACGTTCTGGGCAAGACCATCAAGTGCGGTGACCGTATAATCTCCATGCTCCCCATGGCCCACATGTACGGTATGGCCTTCGAGTTCATATTCGAATTCCTTCACGGTTGCCACGTCTACTACCTCAACCGCGTACCCTCACCCGCCATCATCGCACAAGCTCTCGCCGAGATTAAGCCTGTCATCGTTATCGCAGTGCCCCTCATCATCGAGAAAATCATCCGGAAGAAAGTATTCCCGAAGATACAGAACAACCGGATGCGTCTGCTCCTTCAGATGCCTGTCATATCGAAGAAGGTACGTGAGATGATCTGCAAGGAGGTGCTCAAGGCCTTCGGAGGACAACTCTACGAGGTCATCATCGGCGGTGCGGCACTCAACCAGGAAGTCGAGCAGTTCCTCAAGCGCATCGAATTCCCATATACTGTAGGCTACGGTGCCACCGAATGCGCACCCATTATCTGCTACCGCGACTGGCAAACCTTTGCCCCAGGATCCTGCGGCCGCGCAGCACTACACATGGAGGTTAAGATTGACTCTCCAGACCCTGCCCATGTGCCTGGCGAGATTCTTGCACGCGGACTTAACGTCATGCTCGGATACTACAAGAACGATGAGGCTACTCGCGAAACCATCGACCGCGACGGTTGGTACCACACCGGTGACCTCGGCACGATGGATTACGACGGCAACGTCTTTATCAACGGCCGCTCGAAAAACATGCTCCTCGGCCCCAGCGGACAGAACATATATCCTGAGGAGATTGAAGATAAACTCAACTCAATGACACTCGTCGTGGAAAGCATCGTAGTGCAACGCAACAACAAACTCGTTGCCCTTGTATATCCCGATTACGATGAAGCCAAGAACCTTAAGTTCACAGCCGAAGACATTCGCAACGTCATGGAGCAGAACCGCAATGGTTTGAACGAGATGATTCCCGCATACGAGAAAATCACCGAGATTGAGATCCGCGAGGAAGAATTCGAGAAGACGCCCAAACGCTCTATCAAACGCTACCTTTATAAGTAGGCAATCATATATAAGTTGCCCCCAGTCAGATTAATAGCCTCAGAGACAATGGAGTTTCTGAGGCTATTATGATTATTCCGCCTTGATGTCTATCTTGGGGATGCGGCCATCCTTCATGCGCTGGAACTCGCGATATGCGGTGGTGCGACGGAAACCGTTACCACCAGATGGGATACCGTCGTGATAGAACAGGTACGACTTTCCCTTGAAATCTATGGTGCCGCCGTGGATGGTAAACGAGCCTGGCGACTCGTCGGTAATGCGCCCCTCGTAGTGCCACGGGCCGTGGATGCTCTTCGATGTCGAGTAAGCCCAATGCTCAGGCACGCCGCCTGCGGCATACTCCAAGAAGTAGGTATCGCCAATCTTATAGATCCAAGGAGCTTCCTCAAAGCCGGTCTTCATCACCTTCTTGTGGAGCTGGTAGTCCATCTTCAAACATTTGGGGCCAAACTGTGCCTCGTCGTCCAGCATGGGGCGCATGTCGCAGATGCCGTTATTGGCGAAGCTCTTGTCGATACTGATCATGTCCTCATTCAACTTGGCATACCAGCAGCCGTTGTTGCCCCAAAAGAGCCAAGCTTGTCCATCGTCGTCGATGAACACCGTGGGGTCGATGAAGCCCCAGTCACCAGGGATGAGCGGTTTTCCGATGGGGTCAGCCCAAGGTTCTTCCGGACGGTCGGCAACGGCCACGCCGATGCCATGCAGATGTTTGGTGGTGTCCTCTGCAGCCACATACCAATACCACTTACCATTACGCTCTATGGCTTGTGAGGCCCAAGCATTGTCGCCTTGCTTAGCCCACTTGAAGTTGGCGGTGCTCAATACTACACCGTGATCTGTCCAATGCTCCATATCGGTAGTGGAAAACAGTTGCCAGTCTGGCATGCGGAAGTAGGTCGCCGTATCCAGGTCGTGCCCTGTGAACACATAGAGTCGGTCACCCGATACCACAGGAGCTGGGTCTGGGTTATACATACGGTTAGACACGCGCATTTGTGCTTGCAACGTGATAGCCAGCAACAGTGTAATGGTTGCGAGAATTGTTCTTTTCATATTCGTTTGCTTCAAAATTACCTACCCAATCAATATAATGTTTCGTAAAGTATCTGAATATTTGGTGCAAATGTAGCAATTATTTCTCAATTCTCACTATCTTTGCAAATAAATTTTGTAACTATATGGCATGGAAACTGAGATATCGTTGTAAAGACTGCGGCTATGATGCCGAAATGTATGAGGGACGTGGTTTGTTCCGTCAACAGATTACAGCCATGTCATGCCCAGACTGCAAGACCATCCAGAACATCGTTGTAGGTGGTATCATTGCAGACGTAGCCCCATCTTACAGGAGCGAAGTTGGCCGCCTCTGTTTGCAGTGTGGTAGCGATAATATCCGTATCTGGGATATGAAAACCTGTCCGAAATGCCAGGGAGTCATGGAATATACGGGCGAAAAGGAGTTTTGGACATGATACCAGCCAAAGAGCTTTGCTACGCCCCCTCGGCCACTATCGAATAACCTTCTCCCCATTCACGATGTATATACCCTTAGCATTCGGTTTGCCATTCAGACGTTGTCCACGAAGATCATAACACTTATCATCCTTCACCGACCAGTTCTTCACCTCACGTATGTCTGTAGATGCATCTTTGAGACTATAGAAACTAAAATACATCGGATCTTCGTATTTAGCAGGAGCGGCATCGTGCAGATATTTACCCGTTCCAACATTCTTCAATGAGAATCCCTTGCCGTCAACATACTGGATATCCCACACGGCTCCGTCCTTGATGTCCTCTCCATTCTGATTGTTTAGTCCAAGAATAAAGCTGCACCATCCGTCAACAGGTTGAGAATTCAGATAACCAGGCCTGCCCCATATGCTGTACTCGCTGCCGTTCGGCATGATGCCACGCAGCAGATAGTTGCTGCCAGAAGCCTCAAGTCTGAAGCTGATGACGGTGTTGTTCTTTGACAAAGCGGTGGAAAGCAAGTCATATCCCAGGTTCTGGTCAGTCGAGCCATAGAAAGCCTTGTCGGAGGCCTCATTATAAATGGTTATTGGGGTGTTGCCGATTTCTTCAATGCTTGTAAACTTCTTGTCCAGCGCAAACTCTGATATGGTTTTTGCGGGCTCGTCAATCTCTGCCTCGATACCCATCAGATGCAGGGCAGCCTTAGCATATCGCTGTCCCATCACACGATAGCCTGCTGCAGTAAAATGCAGCCCATCACCCTTATGAGGACAGCCGGCGGAGGAGATCATATATGAGTTCTCAATCACAGAGGGCATAGTGGCAATCACGCTATTATGACCCCAACAGGCACCGCCCTCTGCCTGGCTCACCAGCTCACCCACAAAAAGAGGAATGTCGGCAGCATTCAGCCCTAAGTCCTCTATCAGACGATCGTAGATCAACTTCACCTTCTTTGGCCAGTCCTTCTGCGTATTGTTGCTCTCGCCCTGATGCAGCAGGATGCCTTTGATAACACCCGTTTGCTGGGCTATCTTCGCCATCTCCACCAAACGCTTGTATGGGTCATTATCGTAGGCTTTGAAATAGTTCTTCAGCCAGTCGGCCTCAGGCTTGATATAGTCTGCAACCTCCTCAGAGATAAATCCCTCAATCTTTGTGCCGCCTATGGCCACGTCGACCACACCAACTCTCACGTCCTCTGGCAGATTCTTCACCATCGTACGTCCGAAATAGTCGGCAATACCCAGTCCCGTGCCTTGTCTCACGATAGGAGGATAAGCTGTGTACCACTCCCCCATTGTACGTTTTGGACTAGTAAAATCCACACAGGCCAGCATCTGGAAACGAGGGTCTACATATTCTTTATCAACAGCCTCCGGAGTGGCGTTGCCCTCCATGTTCGACTGTCCGAAACAGAGGTAGATGTAAAAGTTAGGATCTACTTCGGCCTTTATACCTGACAGACAAGCTGTCAATGCAATTATAATACTAATTATTCTTTTGTTCATTATTATATTGTTTTACTCTCTCAGTGGACATCAATACCGTCGAAGTAGAGTTCTGAGATAACCGTATCAGTATATTTCTCTCCAGGATAGACTTCCAGTATCTCGAATCTGAGTGTCCAGTTCGGAGCCTTTTCATCGTGTGGGCCTAACACACCCACATCGAAACACTGCAGGGTTCGGCTGTTCTCCAATTCCAGAATGGCATATGGCTTGCCCATGTAATACATCTGGAGAGTCTTTACCCTCGAATTCTCCCGCCAGGCCTTGTCGCTTTTCACATGGCCGTTCAGGATATTCACCGTAGTGATACGTGGACACCGTCCTGGGAACTCATACTCCAGCCATTCACCGATGCCCTGACCGTCAGCACCTTCCACCCATACGCTTCTGTGATTAAAGTCTTGGGCATTATCAGCCTTGTAATTGAACCTGCCCTGAGGTTTCAGGCAACTCGAAGCCTTCACTGACAGGATCTCGCCACCACAATACCAACTACAGAATCCGCTATACAGATCAGTATACACAGTCAGGTCGCCAGCTCTTTCCTGTTTCTCGGCACTCACATCCTCAGCGATTTCCAGCTCCTCTATTGAGCTCTCATACTCCTCGACGCTGATCTTCGGCATCTGGTGGATGGCCGTGGGCTTGATATGCTTTACTTGCTCTTGAGCCCTTGCACCCAATGCGCACACAAACAGTATTATTGTCAAGAGTAATCTCATACAATGCAACATTATTTTATCACCACTTTGACACTCTTGTTGCCAATCCTTACAATACCAATATCTCCACGTTGGAGAGTAGTAGATATATTCGTGGTTCCTGCTCCTGCTTTTGCTGAGCCAACCAACCTACCTGTCATACTATAGACTTTTATCATACTACCTTCTGCTGCACCTGTGATAGACAGCTGATTGTCCATATTCTGTATCATTACATTCATAGTTCTTGGACTAACTATGCCACTCTCCCAATATTCCACGATATTTTTGAACAGATTCCATCCTGCAGTTGACTGATAGACGGACTTCGTTCCGTCAGGAACAATCAGAGTCGCATCAGCATAAAGACTCGAATTAAATACGTTCTTGCTTATCTCAAACGGATTCTCTATATCTGAAACGATCGTGGTTAAACCATCGCAACCGGTGAAAGCCCATTCACCAATGGAAGTCACATTGCCAGGAATAAACAAGGAGTTCAAGCTGCTACACTTCCAGAAAGCCCATTTGCCAATAGAAGTCACACTGCTGGGGATAGACACGTAATACAAGTCGCTGCAACCAGAGAATGCAAAATCTTCAATAGACGTCACATCGCTAGGTAGTTTGACAGATTCCAACTTACATCCATAGAACATATATTCTCCTATAGAGTTGGTTTGTGTCGATATGTATTGGGGAGGATACGATACTAACACATAATACCAATTACCTCCTTCGACAATCCTGGCATTTGAGATATCCAGTACTTTCAATATACCATCTGTCGGCACTGTGGAGTAATCATAACCACTGGCTCCTGCTCCCTCGACATACTTCCAGTCTAATCCTGCCATTTTCCATATATAGCGAATATCCGAACCATTCAGCTCACCAGTCAGAGTCAATTCCTCAATCAGGTACATCTCCTCTTCAGAAATCAAATTAGACAATGTGCCCGCCTTAGAGACATGAATAGAGCGTTTATTGGAATATGGTAGGATAATGGAGAATTGTTTCCAATTTGTCGCATCCAAATATTCATTCAGTGATTCATCCGGAACCATTAACATAATTGAATAGTTATAGAATGTGTTGGAACTAATTACTGGCGGTATCACAGATAGCACACTCACTTTCTTTAATGACACACAACCATAGAAAGCAAGATCACCAATTGACGTTACCGTACTGGGTATAGTAATTGACGGCAAAGACGTGCATCGAGAGAAGGCTCCTTCTCCAATGGTAGTGATACCGTCCTCCATAATGACAGACGCAAGAGTGCTACACCCATAGAAGGCTCCATCACCAATTGTTGTGACACTATTCGGAATAGTGACGGATGACAGAACGGTGCTACCCTCGAAAGCACTTTCTCCTATTCCCACAACACTATAGGTATCATGTTCGTAGGTCACCTCATTAGGAATCGTAATATCTCCCTTATAAGCAAAGGCTTTGGAATCTGATTTGGGCACACTCGCTACTTCGGCTAACCGTTGGGTTACGTTCAAATTGTAATAGATGTCGTTAATCTTTATCTGGTTGACAATGATATCTACCTCTCTAATATTTCTGAAATAATTCCATCCTGATGTTGCCAGGTATTCAGACTTTGAGCCAGTTGGAACATATAATGTCGCTCTACCATAGATAGTACTATCAAAAACATCTTGTATTTCAAATGGTGAAATCCTTTCTGACTTTACAGAGGTCAGACTCGTACAACCATAGAACGCTTTATACCCGATTCTCGTAACGGAGCTTGGTATTGTAACTGAGGTCAAACCGATACAATTTTCGAAAGCACTCTCTCCGATACTCGACACACTGTATGTCTTGCCCAAGAAAGTAGCTTGTCCGGGAATAACAACATTGCCAGAATACTTTGTCCTTCCTGTTGTAACAGACACCGTATTATAATCATCAATTAGATAAGATACGCCATCCACATTAAATGTCATACCGATTGCTCCCGCCTCAAAGATCGTATAGAATTCACTCCATTGCTCAGTAGAATCATAAAACTGCTTTGTTCCTTCTGAAACATACAAGCTGGCATTTCTAAGAGTTGTCGATTCAAATACACTATTTATTGCAAACGGTTCCACAATCTCTGATATAATAGAGGTCAGATTGGTACAACCGAAGAAAGCATAATCCTTGATTGTTCTCACGGTGCTGGGGATTTTAATGGAAACCAAACTAGAACAACCAGAGAATGCTCCTTGTCCGATAATAACAAGTTCTTCTGGTAAAATCACATTTTCAAGACTTGTACAACCATAGAAAGCACCATCATTGATTACTACAACATTATTGGGTATAGTAACAGACGTTATACCTGTGCAACCTTCGAAGGCACTTGCTCCAATCTCTGCTACACGATAGGTTATTCCCTTGTAAGTCACCTTCTCTGGGATGATGACCTCACCCTTATAATAACCTGATGAGGGCGCGCTTGTGACTATTGCCTTCACTTTGGTAGCATTAATGTCGTAATAGATGCCGTTAATCTCAACATCTTCAAATATGTCGTCAACCTCCACTATGTTTGCAAACTTCCATCCTTCCTTTGACTGGTAGGCCGACAAGGTGCCTGCATGGATGTATAAAGTAGCCTTATTATAAACATAGGAATCAAAAGCATCCGGTATGGCAAAAGGTGACAATATATCTGAATTGACGGTGGTCAGACCACTGCACCCCCAGAATGCATAGCTGCTGATGGATTTCACGCTTTCAGGAATTGTCAATGTTGTCAGACCGCTACATCCATGGAAGGATTGCTTACCGATAGTAGTCACAGTATTGGGAATCGTAAGAGACGTCAAGCCACTGCAGCCTTCAAACGTTGCATACTTGATGGACTTGATACTTTGTGGAATTACCAATGATTTAATTTCTGTACCATTCAAATAAAGGTGATGAGCATAATACAAAGGATTACTGCTAATTTCTATAGGACTGTCATCTACAATAACAGGATTATCATCTATAACACCACCTGACGACCATTCATGCGTGTTGGCGGGGATAGTCATTGTGTATGAGCCGCCATCCCTAAAGGTGTCGCTTGTACTGAAATCACTACATGTGTAACAGGCTCCATTGATATAGTAACCATTGTTAGACTGGAACTGACCACGCTGTGCCTGACTAGCGAAATGCATACCAACAGCAACAGAAGGAGTCTGGTTGTTGTCTTTGGGGAATGTCACAGTGTAAGCCTGTCTGCCACCTGCGGGGATGGTGAGACTGGCACCAGAACAGTTACCCTTCATCCTGAAGTAACCTGTGTAGCCACTATACGTACCATAGGTTATAAAACAAACCCTACCATCGAACGTCTTAGCACTACCAGAGTTGTTCACAATGGTTACGGATGTCGTAACACTACCATCTGCAGCCCGAGTAGATGCTCTTGCAGAAGCATCTTCCGTATTGGTTTCTGATCTTGAATTAGAAGTGGTATTTGGTATCACAATATCATAAGTGCCACCATTGGCGAATACAATATTGGGATCCATGTTATTAGCCAACACAGCGGAAGAATTGCCATTGATATACAACATCACGTTTCTTGGGGCTCGCGTTTCTATAGTCCATGTTATCTTACTCGGTTCAAGCGGACTTCTTCCTCCAAGCTCCACGTTATTCATAGCGAACACCTTGGACTGACCAGCAGGTATGGTCACTGATGAACTGCTGAACTTAAGATGACCAGACCGGTTATAAGCTCCTTTATAAGGTGAACCGTCATCATTTGTTCCATGATAAACACCGTTCTTATCAGGATTTGCAAGAACAAACTGCAGATCACCATCTAAAGCCAAAGCGGTGGATCTATTGTTTGTAATTCTCACATTTATATTGATTATACTTTCTGAAGACGACGGGGTCGGGTTAGGAGTGGGGGTTGGATCGGAGTTAGGAGTGGATGTGGAACTGGAGTTATCTACAACAGAACCTTTTACGAAATCAATATTGCACCATGCTTCAAGGTCGGATATATGAACAGCTGTCAGCCCCTTACAGTCCTTGAAGGCATCCTTATCTACCTTCGTTACACTGTTGGGAATCGTTACTGAGGTAAGACCGCTACAACCAGAGAACGCACTTGCTCCGATACCAGTCACGTTATAGGTAATTCCAAGATTGCTGACCTTATTCGGTATCACTATCTTACCAGAGTAAATTGGTTTTTTCGCAATGACATAAACGGTACTGTTCTCACGAACCCTATATCTGATACCATCAACCTCGAACTCAAAATCAACGCCACCGCGCTCAACAATCTTCTTGAATGCGCTCCAGCCTGAGGTAGACTGATAGGCTGACTTAGTGCCTAAAGGAATAGACAATGTCACACTATTGGTAATAGAGGACTCAAAGACATTCGTGATTTTAAAGGGCGATGTTATCTCCGACTCGATCTTGGTCAGACCGCTGCACTGCCAGAAGGCATAAGTGCCAATAGAAGTCACGCTCTTGGGGATGGTCAACGAGGTCAAACCGCTACATCCACGGAAGGCATTCCTTCCAATCAGAGTCACGCTGCTAGGAATGGTCAAAGACGTAATACTGCTGAGACCTTCAAACACAGCATACTTGATGGTCTTGACACCCTGAGGAATTTCCAACGATTTGATTTCTGAACCATTCAGATAAAGGTGGTGAGCGTAATTCAAAGGATTGCTGCTGTAAGGAACACCACTAGCTGTGCCTTCTACAAAATCAATATTGCACCACGCAGCAAGATCGGTTATATGAACAGCTGTCAATCCACTGCAATTCTTGAAGGCATCCTTATCTATCTTCGTTATACTGCTGGGAATCGTCACAGAAGTAACACCGCTACAACCCGAGAACGCACTTTCTCCGATACCAGTCACGCTATAAGTGGTTCCAGAATAGCTTACCTTATTCGAAATCACAATTTTACCAGTGTAGGCAGGAGTCTTCGCAATCAAGGTAGCAGTATTATTCTCACCTACCCTATAGTTGAAGCCATCAACCTCGAAATCAAAATCCAAGCCGCCACGCTCTACAATCTTCTTGAATGCGCTCCAGCCTGAGGTAGACTGATAGGCAGATCTGGTGCCTAAGGGGACATACAATGTCACACTATTGGTAATAGAGGATTCAAAGACATTCGTGATTGCAAAGGGCGATGTTATCTCAGACTCAATGTTAGTCAGACCGCTGCACTGCCAGAAGGCATAAGTGCCAATAGAGGTCACGCTCTTGGGAAGCGTCAACGAGCTGAAGCCGCTACATCCACGGAAGGCATTCCTTCCAATCAAAGTCACGCTGTTGGGAATAGTTACTTTCGTTACACTGCTGAGACCTTCAAATACAGCATACTTGATGACCTTAACACCCTGAGGAATAGCTAATGACTTGATTTCTGAACCATTCAGGTAAAGGTGGTGGGCATAATTCAAAGGATTGCTGCTGTAAGGTACGCTATTTCCTGAGCCTTCCACAAAATCAATATTGCACCATGCTGCAAGATCGGATATCTGAACAGAGTTCAAGCCGATGCAATCCTTGAAGGCATCCTTATCTATCTTCGTTACACTGCTGGGAATGGTCACAGATGTCACTTTAGTGCAACCACTAAAGGCACTTTCTCCGATACCTGTCACGCTATAAGTAGTTCCAGAATAGCTTACCTTATCGGGAATCACGATCTTGCCAGAGTAAGCTGGGGTCTTTGCAATCAAGGTAGCGGTATTATTCTCGCCTATCCTATAGTTGAGGCCATCAACCTCGAAATCAAAACCTACGCCACCACGCTCAATGATCTTCTTAAATGCCTTCCAACCCGCAGTTGACTGATAGGCGGACTTAGAGCCTAATGGAACATACAAGGGTACATTGTCTGTTATAGAGGCGTCAAAGACATCGGAAGAGATCTCAAACGGCGACGTTATGTCTGAATTAATGGCGGTCAGCCCGCTGCAGCCCTTGAAGGCATTCTTTTCTATCTTCGTCACACTGCTGGGGATCGTCACAGAAGTCATTTCATTGCAACCTTCAAAGGCACTTTCTCCGATACCAGTCACACTATAAGTTACTTCCTTATTGCTTACTTCAGTCGGAATCACAACTTCACCATAGTACTTACCGTCTCTTGATACAACAGAAACGGTATTCTCTCCATCTATCTTATAACATATACCACCAACAGTAAATTTCAGTTCGTCATCATTGATGGTAAAGGTTCCTGTCACAGTTACATCTTCGGCGGGCATCGTTGCAGGAATCTCGCTCCAACCCGAGAAGGTATAACCCTCCTTCGTGGGCGCTGGCTCCGGCGTGATTTCCTTACCATATTCTATTGAATATTCCTTATAGACTTCGCCGTCTACCGTATACGTCAGTTGATAGGTAAAAGCTCCTGTAACCGTTACATCGTGGTCTGGCATCGTCTCAGGAATCTCACTCCATCCTGAGAAAGTATGGCCTTCTTTCGTGGGCTCTGCCTCAGGAGTGATCGGGTCACCGAGCTCTAATTCATAAGATTTATATTCCTGGCCATCTACTATGTACGTCAACTTATACTTATTAATGAGGGTAAAGGTACCTGTTACTGTTACATCACTGGCAGGCATCGTCGCAGGAATCTCGCTCCAACCGGAGAATTTATAACCTTCCTTCGTGGGTGCCTCCTCAGGAGTGATCGTTGCACCATATTCTATCTCATACGACTTGTATTCCGCGCCGTCGACCATATACGTCAGCTTATACTTGTTGATGGCAAAGGTGCCTGTTACAGTTACATTGCTGGCGGGCATCGTCGCAGGAATCTCGCTCCAACCGGAGAACGTATAACCCTCCTTCGTGGGTGCTGCCTCAGGAGTGATCGTTGCACCATATTCTATATCATACGATTTATATTCCGCGCCGTCGACCATATAAGTCAGCTTGTATTTGTTGGCATTATAGGTACCGGTAATCGTTACATCGTTTGCGGGCATCGTATTCGTTGCTGGGAAGCCCTGCCAACCAGAGAAAGTATAACCTTCCTTGGCAGGAGGATCTGCCCTGAGAGTAATCGCAGTACCTGAGGCATATTCTTCTACTTCACCATACTGCACACCGTCAAGCATATACGTCAGCTTATACTTTTGAATAAGAGTATAGGTACCTGTAACGGTTACATCGCTGGCGGGCATCGTAGCAGGAATCTCACTCCAACCCGAGAAGGTATAGCCCTCCTTCGTGGGTGCTGCCTCAGGAGTGATCGTTGCACCATATTCTATCTCATACGACTTGTATTCCACGCCGTCGACCATATACGTCAGCTTATATTTGTTGATGGTAAAGGTACCCGTTACAGTTACATCGCTGGCAGGCATCGTAGCAGGAATCTCACTCCAACCCGAGAACGTATAACCCTCCTTCGTGGGCGCTGCCTCAGGAGTGATCGCTGCATTGTATTCTATATCATACGACTTATAAACCTCACCGTCGACCTTGTAAGTCAGCTTATACTTGTTGACGTTATAGGTGCCGGTAATCGTTACATTGCTGGCGGGCATCGTCGCAGGAATCTCGCTCCAACCGGAGAAGGTATAGCCCTCTTTTGCTGCTGGTGCTGGCTCTGGAGTGATCGTCGCACCATAATCTATATCATACGACTTGTATTCCGCGCCGTCGAGCATATAAATCAGTTTATACTTATTGATGCTAAAGCTACCCGTTACAGTTACATCGCTGGCAGGCATCGTCGCAGGAATCTCACTCCAACCGGAGAAGGTATAGCCCTCCTTCGTGGGTGCTGCCTCAGGAGTGATCGTTGCACCATATTCTATCTCATACGACTTGTATTCCACGCCGTCGACCATATAAGTCAGCTTGTACTTGTTGGCATTATAGGTGCCGGTAATCGTCACATTGCTGGCGGGCATCGTCGCAGGAATCTCACTCCAACCCGAGAAGGTATAGCCCTCTTTTGCTGCTGGTGCTGCCTCAGGAGTAATCGTTGCATTGTAATCTATATCATACTCCTTATAAACCACACCGTCGACCATATACGTCAGCTTGTACTTGTTGACGGTAAAAGTACCCGTTACAGTCACATTGCTGGCGGGCATCGTCGCAGGAATCTCACTCCAACCAGAGAAGGTATGGCCTTCCTTCGTGGGCGCTGCCTCAGGAGTGATCGTTGCATTGTAATCTATATCATACGACTTATATTCCACGCCGTCGACCATATACGTCAGCTTATACTTGTTGACATTATAGGTGCCTGTAATCGTCACATCGTTGGCGGGCATCGTATTCGTTTCTGGGAAACCCTGCCAACCAGAGAAAGTATAACCTTCCTTGGCAGGTGGATCTGCCCTGAGAGTAATCGGAGTACCTGCGGCATATTCCTCTACTACGCCATACACCTCGCCGTCAAGCATATACGTCAGCTTATACGTCTGTTCTTGTTCCGGATCGTCCAAATTGTAGTTAGCGTCAACCGTTGATACATGATTAGCATTAGCCACAAGCGGCAATAAAAATGAGATAATCGTAAGTAATAACTGCTTCATATTTATGATATATTCAATTTTCCGTGCAAAGGTACTCATATTACGTGAAACTGCCAAATAATTCGCGGATTATTTGGCAGTTAAGCGGTTGGAAGTAACTCTATATCAATTATCTGGGTTTCATTTTGAATCGTTAGTGTCCCTATATTCCAAAATATCTCCTGGCTGACAACCCAGTTCGCGGCAAATGGCTTCGAGCGTCGTAAATCGTACGGCCTTGGCCTTGCCCGTCTTCAGGATGGAGAGGTTCGCCAGCGTCAATCCCACTCTTTCGGCCAACTCACTCAGCGACATTTTCCGCTTAGCCATCTCCACATCGAGGTTTACTATGATCTGTCCCATAAGCCCGTTAAATCGTTAAGTCCTGCTCCTGCTTCAGCTTCAGTCCGATGGCAAACGCCTCGGCCACAATCAGATTGAACACGCTGAATATCAGTATGTCGAAATATTCATCGTAAACTTCAGTGAAGACATGGCCGTTCAAAAGCCCAAATCCGGAAATCGACAACACCATCACCAACAAGCCAATACCCGTCAGACGGAGCATAAGCACGTTGTCCCATTCGAACACCTCGTTGCGGTTGACGTTCAAGATGAAACGGAAGAAACAGGCAAACGAGCCGATGGCCGCAATGACCACAGCAAAGCACAATAGCATACTCAGAAATTCTGGCCATGTGGTATGGCCGGTATCCGCCTGAGCACCTTCACGCCACCCTTTTTCAAAATCATCTGCGCCCATTACGAACATCATTACCACCTGTGCTACCATCAGAAGCAGCATCAAAACACACAGAAAATTCAATTTCTTTTTCATACCTTTTATCGTTTTATTTTTGATATTTATTGAAATTCGATATGCAAAAGTACATCTATTTCCAATACCAACCAAACAAATTCGATAAAAGTTTATCGTTTTTCGATATATTTAACATTTGAAAGCACATTGACTGTATTTATTGGGGGAAAAGCATCTTCTGTGTCACTACCTAAATAATGACACTGTCATTTCTTGATTGTCATTGCCTTTTCTTACTCCGTCAAATCGCAGCGGTAAGTATAGCTTTCGCCGTTGTAGGTATAGTACCAAACGACAGAGAAGTTCGAACTGTTGGCGGGCATCGAAAGACCGGTAAAGGAACAATCCTTGCTTCCTCCTGCAGCCACAGTTGAACTTGAACCTCCAGAATAGCTCTTATAACTGACCAGACTATTATTGCAGTACAGCTCACACTTCGTCAGTTGTATTGCTTCTTTTCGATCATTATTCAGTGTGCAAGTAATCGAAGTCACTATCGAGTTACCATTATCGTTGCCAAAATATGGCTGGAACTCCGTGCTCAATCCACCATTATTCAACAAATTGACGAGCATCACCACATCTGCCGTATTCACTTTCTCATCGTTGTTCAAGTCGGCTATTGTTCCATAGATAGCAGGAGTCCCATGCATAATATATGTCACAAGGGCATCAATATCGGCTTTATTAACTTTGCCGTCAAGATTAATATCACCGTCAATTTCCTTAATCTCCTTAAAATCCTTCCATTCGTTAGCTTTCAAATATGCTTCTCTGCATCCCATAGGAACCCACACCGTACAATAGGCTTTTGAGGAGAATGTACCGCTCTCACATGTCGGCGGTATCTTGCTGCGAGATACTATCCGAACAAGGTCCTCGCAACCATAGAAAGCAGAACCTCCGATAGACGTCACGCTGCTGGGTATTAACAAGGAACTCAGTTCATTGCAACTATAGAAAGCCCATTCTCCAATGTTCGCCACGCTGTTGGGGATGGTTATGGAGGTCAAGCCGCTGCACCCAGAGAAGGCACTCCCTGCTATTCCAACTGTACCATCTTTAATTGTAATGGATGTATTATTAGGCATAGTCCCCTTATATCTATATGCAACATTACCAGCATATACTAATCCATTGGGTTGGTTATTATACCATCCCGTACCATCGAAAGCAGAACTACCAATTGTCGTCACGCTATTAGGGATTGTTATAGAGGTCAGACCAGTGCACCCACCGAAAGCAGACCATCCAATGCTCGTCACACTATTGGGAATCGTGATAGAGGTCAGGCCGCTACACCCTGAGAAAGCACTGCTTCCTATGCTCATCACACCATTGCCTATCGTAACGTTGGTCAGACCACTGCACCCCGAGAAAGCATTGTTTCCAATGCTCGTTACACTGTTGGGAATAATCGTATTTTTTAATCCTAAGATTAAGGTGTTTGATGATGTTTCTATAATAGCATTACAATCTTCTCGAGAATCATAGACATTGTTATTTTCAGCTTTAATTGAAGTTAGGAAGTCACATCCATAAAAGGCATCTCGCTCAACTGACGTTACGGAATTAGGAATAACAATTGATTCTAATTTTGTAAGATAGAACATTTGGTGGGAAATACTGTTATCACTTGTATAAAGATCATCATAACAATCCTCTGTACAAGTACCACCACCCGGCGGTGCCCAGGGGACAGTTATATATCCACCACCACCACTTACTATATTAACCCCAGATAAGTTTAAGGACTTCAGTTTCCCCTCTGTAGAATAATATTTTACATAATCACCGTGTGATGTCCCATAAGAATTCGTACCTGCCATATCTCGGATTAATCTAATATCGGTACCATTCAGTTCACCTGTCAAAGTCAGTTCCTCTATTTGATACTTTTCTTCTTCTGAAATAAGAGTAGACAATGTACCTGCTACTGCAAGATGAATAGTTCGTTTGGTCGGATCTTTGGAAATCCCGTCAGTAATGTTAGCAAATTTCTTCCAACCTTTCTTCGATCCATAAGCAGAAACCTTCCCCGATGGTACATATAGGGTTGTTGTGGCATATGTATTAAAAGCTTTCTCATTGATGTCAGATGGATTCTGTATTAGTGAAATAACTTGAACTAAATTTTTACACTCATAAAAAGCATTAGCGGAGATAGAAATAACACTTTGAGATATGACCACAGATTTCAGATTACTACATTTACTAAAGGCTCCTTCACCAATTGTTGTCACACCATTAGGAATGGCCACAAACTTCAGACCTGTGCAATAATAGAAAGCTCCATTGCCAATACTTGTCACACTGTTGGGGATTGAAACAGATGTAACGTCGACACATCCTTCAAAGGCACTATTACCGATAGAAGTAACTGTATAAGTTTTCTTTCCATAATAGAAAGAATTTGAAATATAAATATTCCCAGAATACTGAGCACCTTGAGATGAAACAACTTCGGCAGTATTATCATTGGTATTAAGATTATACCAAAGTCCGTTATATTGCACGGCTGCGCTTGCGGCTAATGACAAGAGTAATGCTATTAACGTTATGAAAGCCTTCTTCATATTGCGATTGTTTTTAGTTTTATGATGCAAAGATAAGATATATTTTTGAAACCGCCAAATAAATCGAGAGTAAAGTTAATCAGAAGAGGGTACTGAGCAAAGGGAGGAAAGCCTTGAATAAGTCATGGAAATGCCTTGTTCGAGGGATGCAAATGCCTTGTTCGAGGGATGGAAATGCCTTACATCATATAGAAAGAAGGCATTAGAACGAATCGTGTGAGGCATCGGAATGAACACAAATGTAAAGATTATTCATAATTTATAACAATTTTCGTATATGATTGATAATCAAAGAGTTAGGTGACCAGGAGTTTGCAGGCTTGAAAGTCGGAGTTTGCAGGCTTAGGAGTAAAAGTTTGCAGGCTTAGGAGTAAAAGTTTGCAGGCTTGTTACTCAAAATGAAGATATTTGGTAATATTTTGTAAATAATATTCATAAGGTAAAGATATGTCTTCCCGATGCGCGACACCCAAAACGATGACAATGATGACAGATGACAGTGTAATCGGGGGGACATGGTCGGAATTAAGAATGACTTTGAAATTTTTCAATCTATATATATAATATATATATTATATATATAGATTGACTGAAACGGAGTTAATAGAGCAATGAGATGGTCGCGGAGATGACAGCTGTCAACTGTCATCACTGTCATCGATCGTAAAAAATTGGCTCGAAGGTAAGCTGCATGCGGAAATGAAAATAATTAGTGATTTATTTTGCATTTCGATCGTTTTACACTATCTTTGCAAGCTGAAACAAAAGACTGCATCATGAACAGTAAGCTTTTAAAACTCAATGAGCCGTATAATGTGATCTACGCCGCAGGCAAGATAGGCCGTCACATAGCTACGCTGCTGACGTGGGCCGACGATCCTGACAACGAGGGCGAAGTGATCGGAGCCCACCAGTATCCTGTGATCGACCAGGGCGAGGAGTTCCCTGCCGGCACGCTTGTGGAGGAGGCAGAATTAGAGGACTGCCGCGTCGTCTGCAGCTACAACCCTGAGAACGGCATCACGGGCACGAACATCTATTGGTTGGCAGGCATCATCGAATACGACTTCCGGCAGCTGGAGCCCTCAGGCGCAGAGTACATACTGGAGCGTCTGAAGTGTCTTGGCTGTCAGATCAAGCTGGCCGAGGAGGAACTGAGGGACGATGACGGCAAGAAGGTGCTCGACGAGAACGGCAAACCAGAGCGGGTGACGAAGTACGACTACGACGGCTGCCTGTACATCTCCCAGACAAAGGGCAACTTTGATAAAAACCCTGAAAACCGCGAGTATATCGTGAAAAGTCCTTCCCATCAGGGTCTCTATTTTGAGTCGATGGGTACGGCCGACGAGATCTATAGCGACCTGAGCTACCAGCTCTCCATTTACAAACACTATCTGCTGGGCGGCATCGGCGACGTGAGATTCCACTCTGACGACATGATGCTGGCCGACGTGCTCAATCGTCTGAACGCCAATCAGGGCATTGAGACCAACTTTGAGGATATGTTATAATTATTATTAAGGTACGCGCGAGATGGCAAAGGACACAGGAATCGGCATACCTCTGACCGAAGTTATCAAATACGCTAAGTCGCTGTCTACCCAAACCAAGCGGCAGGCGATTGTTAACTTTCTGCTCTATTGGGCAGAGGCGAGCGGCAACGAGGAGGCTGCTCGCGAGGCCATCGCAGAGATTATGGAGGGTCAGGCCATCGACCCCAACTACATGCCGAAAGTGTTTACGCCCAAGTACCGCTCGGCTACGATAGCCATGAAGCTGATAGATATCGTGAAAGAGATAGACCGGAAGATCTCCACGCACCAGGAGCATTGGGACTGGGCCCATGTGATGCGCGTGATGATCGACGAGGGCATTATCTGGAAGATCACTCGCAACAAGTTCGACCAGCTGATCTGCCAGATGCTGCCAGGCAAGGGTCGCGACAACGTGCGCAAGAGTGGTGACTTCAAGATCATCGATCGCGAGGAGCCGTGGACGCAGTGGACCCGTCAGAGTCACCTGAATCCCCAGGAGGCGCAGGACCGGATGATCTGTAATATGATCGCTATGGAGTTCCAGCCTGTGCTGCGAAGAAAAATCATCATGGAGTACTAGAAAAACACAACCACAAGTTTTTATTAACGACAACCTAGACAACTTTGACAACTTATTGTTGGCGACAGTGTCGCCAAGGACATCAGTGTAGATTTAGAAAGTTGTCATAGTTGTCGTCCAATTTCCTTCCGAATCTTTTCCGGAAAACACCAACTCTTTTCCGACTTTTTCCAACTCTTTTCCAACTTCTTTCCGAAGTTGTTAAAAGCCTTCAGTCGCGTGGAAATCACTTGCATACCATCCTTTTTTTGAGTAATTTTGTAGAGCATTTCCGGAGATGCACAAGAGAGTTTTAACAGAATTACTAATTTTTGAAGAATAAAAGGTTTATAAGTATGCAAAAATTAATTTCAATGGTCACTAAGACCAATCAAGTAAAATCGAAGGTTTTCGAGGTCAGCCTCCAAACCTATTTCGACACAACGGCCTCGGCCGACGTGGTATCACTGATCAGCAGCATCCGAAAGACGGCCGATGCCGACGAACGCCGCAAGCTGAAGAGCCAACTGCCCTTCCGCTGTCCGCACTACTTCCGTTTCAAGGACGGCCATCGCTCTCAGGACAGTATTCTGCCCGAGGAGTTCACCTGGCAGACCTGCGTCGATATCGACGACGAGAGGGATGTGGAGCCGGCACTGTCTCGCGCGTACCTTCTTAATAAGGAAGAGGGCGGCGAGTGGCAGGGCAAGCTGCTCCACGCAGAGTACTCGCCCTCAGGCAAGCTCCATCTGGACATCCGCATCCCCATTGGCATGACCATCGAGGAAGCTCAGCAGGCCTATTGCAAGGCTCTGGGAGTGGCCTACGACGACAGCTGCGTCTCGCCCGAGCGCATGATCTACCTCTCTGACTGGACCTCACAGCTCTACACCAGCGACAACTGGTATGCGCGACTCCCAGACGAAGAAGTGGCCCTGCGTCGCAAGGCCTATCAGGACCGTGGACTCACCATCGACGGACGCAAACCCAATGCCGAGCGCAAAACAGCGACGGGCGACGGGCTGAGAACCCAGCCGATCACTGAGCTGAAAATTCAGCCCAGTGATGCGGAATCGGAAAATCGGCAGGGCTCTCAGGACTACCCCGCTGACTACAAGGGCATCCCCTACTCCTACATTGTTGAGGAGTTGGCCGACCAGCTTGGTGGTGCTCCCGAGCACGGCTCACGCAACGACTTCATCTTCTTGATGGCTTGTCATCTGCGTCACGTCTGCAACGATGATCCCCAGTGGATTCGCCAGGTTCTGCCTAATTACGGCGAAGCCCAGGACAGGGTCAACGACACCATCCGAAGTGCGTGCCAGCGCAAGCAGGCAGCAGGCATGTCGAAGAAGATGCAGCTGGTGCTCGATCTCTGCCGCCGACGTCTGAACGCCGAGGGCGGTACTGCCGAAGGCCGACTGCTGATGGCGGAGCCGAAGATGCCCGAGCGCCTGCCCCTACCCATCAAGCTGCTCACGTCGAAGGCTCCTGAGATGTATCGTCCTGCCATTGCCACAGCCATCTTCCCAGCCCTGGCGACACGACTGGGAGGCGACGTGAAGCTGGAGTACTGGGACAACACCGAGATGGAATCAGCCCTGATGACCTGTCTGCTGGCAGAGTTCTCCGGCGGAAAGTCGAGCATCAAGATGCCCCTCAAGCTGATTCTGGAGAAGCTGGAGCAGGAAGGCCAGGAGAATCGTCAGAAGCTGAAGGAGTATAACGACACCGTCAACTCCAAAGGCGCCAACAAAGACAAGCCCCAGCGTCCTGACGACATCTGTATCCAGGTGGTCGACTCGAACATGACCAACGCAGCCCTCGTCCGATTGTTGGAGGATGCCGAGCGAGCCGGAAACAAGTATCTCTTCACCCGAATGGATGAGCTGGAGATGCTCAAGCAGGTGGGCAACGGCTCCATCGAGCACGTCACGGAGATCATCCGCCGTGCCTTCGATACCGACCTCTACGGCCAGGAACGCGTCGGAAGTCAGTCGGTGACGGCACGCGTGCCTCTGCGCTGGAACTTCGTGGTGTCATCAACTCAGGACAACGCCGTCACGTTCTTCGGCAAGCACATCGCCAACGGCACATTCTCGCGCCTGAACCTGTGTACCATCGTGGAAGACAAGACGGTCGACTTCCCCGTCTTCGGCAAGTACGACGATCATCTTCGCAGCCGTCTGGCACCCTATCTCCAGCTGCTCGACGAGGCCAAGGGGCTGATAGTCTGTTCTCAGGCCAAGCGTCTTTGCAAGGAACTGGCTCTTGAGGCCAAGGAGCGTGCGGCACTGATGGACAACGAAAGCTATGAGAAGATCTCACGCCGAGCCGTGGTCATCGCCTTCCGAAAGTCATGTATCCTGTATGTGATGAACGGGATGAGGTGGTCGAAGGAGATTGAGGAGTTCATTCGCTGGTCGTTCAACTACGACATGTGGTGCAAGATGCGTCTCTTCGGACAGGCTATGGAGTCGCAGTTGGAAAAGGAGCGTGCGGTAGTCAGTCCTGGCACACCCAACATGCTCGACATGCTGCCCGACCGATTCACCCGTGACCAGCTGAAGTCCCTCCGTCGTCAGCTTGGCAAGAAGGAGAATCCCAAAGACCAACTGGCACAGTGGACTCGCAGAGGTCTGATCATGTACGATGATACTAAGGATGAGTATGTCAAGAGCGAGAAGTATCTGAAGAAGCACGTCGCCTGAAGATAGGAGCGATGACCACTCAGCGATGACAATGATGACAGATGACAGTGTCAACTTCGGGGCACTGTCGTCTGTTTCCTTTGTTTTCTTGATTCATCTCAAAATTACAATCGATTGCATACATTTTTATATTAACTTTTGATAATTTTTGCGGTTGTGTGGGAACACAACGCACTTTCGTCAAAAAAATGTGTCAAAATCCTTGGTCGTTCAAAAAATTTGACGTACCTTTGCAGCCGTTATCCTGAAAACAATCTTTTTACCTTAGAATGCTAATACCTATTGAAGATATGGAGCGATCGCTTGCGAAAGTCGTCGCTTTATTTTTT
>CAMKSE010000017.1 GCA_946415365.1 uncultured Prevotellaceae bacterium | reverse complement strand
TATCAACATCATTCGGATGGATGACGGGTCAATCAAGAAGGTAGTTCTCGGCAAAGAGAAATAAACGAATTATAAACAATTATGAAAAAGGTATTCATTACAATTATTGCAATGCTCTTGCCAATGCTGGCAATTGGACAAGTTCTTCTTTATGAGAATGACTTCACGACAGCCAGAGAGTTTACAGGCTGGTCACAGTTTGATGACATTCAGACTGATGGTAAGGTTGAACTTACCGCTGACGGTCTTGCTATCACCGTTGGTATCCAGACTGGTCAGCTTTGGCAGCCCCAGGTGATGGTAATTCCTGATGGTAGCTTCAACCTCGACGAGGGTGGTGATTACCAGATTGTTGTTACCGCTAAGTTCCCCGGAGCAGGTACACTACAAATGAACATGGGTACTTGGAGTGCCAACGACCAGGCTCAGTTCTCCGTTGGGGCTTCTAACAACTTCCAGACCATTGTGTGCGAATTCCCGAACTGGTCTGTTGACGCTAATGGTGCTCATCTGCTCTTCCAGTGCGGTGACTTCAGAGGTACTACTATTTTGAAGAAGATACAGGTATTCAAACTAGAATCTGGATTAAATTATAACTATAATACAGTGGATAAAACCGCAGAAGTTATCTCTCGTGCCGGAGTAAAGTACTACGGAAATGTTGTAATTCCTTCTAAAGTCATATATGCAGGAATAGAATACTCTGTTACAAAAATAGGTCCAAGTGCTTTCGAGGGGTGTATTGACATGACGTCTGTTACCATTCCAAGCAGCGTGACCACGATTGGTGGTGCGGCATTTTATATGTGCACAGGCCTGACAACCGTTGACATACCAAACGGTGTTAAAACTATCGGCGAAGGTGCCTTCAGCAAATGCGGAGGTCTGACCTCAGTGACCATCCCCGGCAGTGTCACGTCCATAGGCAAAAACGCTTTTTTCCAGTGTTATGGCATCACTCAGATCACTTCCGGGATAGAGAATCCGTTTGCCATTGATGACGGAGTTTTCCCCAGCAGCGTCTATACAAATGCGTCTCTGCTGGTTCCTTCAGGCAGAAAGTCTGCCTATCAGAATACCGCTGGATGGAAAAGGTTCCAGAATATCGTCGAACCCGGCGTGGCCGTCAAGGAATTTGAGGCTTATGGCATCCGTTATTTAATCGGTGAGAACAATACCGTATCTGTAACATCCAAAACAGGGAAATATACAGGCGCGGTTGTGATTTCCAGTCAAGTTACATATAATGGTAAAAACTACACTGTTACATCCATAGGCTCAAGTGCTTTTGAAGGTTGTACTGGTCTGACGTCTGTTACCATTCCAAGTAGTGTAACTACAATTGGCGGTGCGGCATTCTATATGTGCACTGGCCTGACGACCGTTGACATTCCAAACGGCGTTAAAACTATCGGCGAAGGTGCCTTCAGCAAATGTGGAGGTCTGACCTCAGTGACCATCCCCGGCAGTGTCACGTCCATAGGCAAAAACGCTTTTTTCCAGTGTTATGGCATCACTCAGATCACTTCCGGGATAGAGAATCCGTTTGCCATTGATGACGGAGTTTTCCCCAGCAGCGTCTATACAAATGCGTCTCTGCTGGTTCCTTCAGGCAGAAAGTCTGCCTACCAAAATACTGCCGGATGGAAAAGGTTCCAGAATATCATCGATCCCAGTGTGGTCGTTAAGGAATTTGAGGATAATGGCATCCGTTATTTGATCGGTGAGAACAATACCGTATCTGTAACATCCAAAACAGAGAAATATGCAGGAGCGGTTTCTATTCCAAGCCAAGTTTATTATGGTGGCAATAATTACACCGTTACTTCCATCAGCTCAAGTGCTTTCGAGGGATGTATTGATATAACGTCTGTTATTATTCCAAGCAGCGTTACCACGATAGGCGATGCGGCATTTTATATGTGCACTGGCCTGACGACCGTAGACATTCCAAACGGCGTTAAGACTATCGGCGAAGGTGCCTTCAGTAAATGCGAGGGTCTGACCTCAGTGACCATCCCCGGCAGTGTCACGTCCATAGGCAAAAACGCGTTCTTCCAGTGTTATGGCCTCACTCAAATCACTTCAGGGATAGAGAATCCGTTTGCCATTGATGACGGCGTATTCCCCACCAGCGTTTATAACAATGCGTCTCTGTTGGTTCCTTCAGGCAGAAAGTCTGCCTACCAGAATACTGCCGGATGGAAAAGGTTCCAAAATATCATCGATCCCAGTGTGGTCGGCAAGGAATTTGAGGATAATGGCATCCGTTATTTGATCGGTGAGAACAATACCGTATCTGTAACATCCAAAACAGAGAAATATGCAGGAGCGGTTTCTATTCCAAGCCAAGTTTATTATGGTGGCAATAATTACACCGTTACTTCCATCAGCTCAAGTGCTTTCGAGGGATGTATTGATATAACGTCTGTTATTATTCCAAGCAGCGTTACCACGATAGGCGATGCGGCATTTTATATGTGCACTGGCCTGACGACCGTAGACATTCCAAACGGCGTTAAGACTATCGGCGAAGGTGCCTTCAGTAAATGCGAGGGTCTGACCTTAGTCACCATTCCTGGCAGTGTCACGTCCATAGGCAAAAACGCGTTCTTCCAGTGTTATGGTCTGACTCAGATCACTTCAGGGATAGAGAATCCGTTTGCCATTGATGATGGCGTATTCCCCACCAGCGTTTATAATAATACGCCTCTGTTGGTTCCTTCAGGCAAAATGTCTGCCTATCAGAATACTGCCGGATGGAAAAGGTTCCAGAATATCGTCGAGGTTCTATTCTCTATAGATGGGATAACTTATCAGGGGAGTAAGTCTGAGAAGAATCTTGAGGTGAAGTCTGTGGATACAAGCAAGACATGGATGGAGATTCCGGCATCTGTCATTTATGACGGAATAACCTATCAGGTGACGGGCATTAATAATGATGTGTTTAAGGGTAATAGCATGGCTGCACTGATATGGAATGTTGAGGCAGTGCTGCCTAATAATGCCTTTAGCACTTCAATCGGCTCGAACTTCCTGCTTTATGTGAAGTCATCGTTTTATGCGCCATCATCTGTGAAGAACGTTGTAGTAGATGGTACGGCCCAGACGATTTTGCTTTCTGATGATGGAGGACAATTCTATTGCCCGCAGGCTTTCACTGCCCGTAGTATCTCTTATACTCACAACTATAGTATGGAGACGGGTGGCAATGGAAAGGGTTGGGAGTCATTGGCCTTGCCTTTCTCCGTCCAGAAGATCAGCCACAATACACTAGGCGAGATTGTGCCTTTCGCACTATATAGCTCCGGTTCGTCACAAAAGCCGTTCTGGCTTGCTAAGTTCTCTGGAAACGAATTCGAGCGGACTTCCGCTATCGAAGCCAACGAGCCGTATATCATCGCAATGCCAAATAACAAGAACTATCGGAATGATTATAACTTAGCAGGCGAAGTGACGTTCTCGGCTGAGAATGCGGCTGTGCCAAAGACTCCAGCGTTTGGTGGAGCGTTTGTGCCAGCCTTCACACCAGTTACTATGTCTTCGTCGGTAAAGGCTTTGAACAATATAAGTTATACGGGTGGTTATGATCCAGGCAGCTGTTTCATCCCTAACCTCCGCGATGTCCATCCCTTCGAAGCCTATATGACTGGCAACTCCTCTCGTGGCATCATCGAGATCAACTATGACAACGGCACGACGGATATGTTTGACATTCTATTTTCGACAGATGATGGCGAAGAGGTGACTATATATACTCTCGGCGGTCTGCAAGTGTCCCACACTACTCAGCGCGATTTCGATGCCGTCTGGCAGCAATTACCCAAAGGCATCTATTTAGTTAATGGTAATAAGAGGATTAGGTAATTCATGTTTCGCAAGTTAATAATGAAATAATGATATTACATTGAAGAAAGACCAAGTGTCAATTTTTCAACTAAATTGCAGAAGAACAACTAATCAGAATGGATGAGCAGTGTTTCATCGTTGCCTTTTTTGATACAGAATACAGAATACAGTTTTTTTCTGCGAGGGGTAATAGAAGCTTTTTGGATACAAAGTTAAGGGAGAACAGGGCTCGCATCACTGCGGGCCCTGTTCTCGTACATTACTAACAATTAACTCAGAAATTAAAACCAAAACCTATAATTCAAATGATAAAGAAAAACTAACTAACTCAAAAACTTATGTGTGAATCAAAAATCTGATGCAAAGATACGGGGATTATTGACTGACTCCAAATTATTGGCTGATTTCTTCTCCAGTTTGTTGCGACTATCTGTCTGATTTGCGACAAATGGCAGGAATACCCTTCAATTCTGTCGCAATGAAGCTCGTTAATAATGCATAATAGTTTTGGAATTTTGCTCACTTAATCAAAATTTTCGTATCTTTGCAGGCAAAAGTGTTAATGACAATGGAACAAGGGAATCGTGAGGAACAGATACTCGTAAGGATTACGGGACAGGACAGGCCGGGACTGACGGCATCGGTGATGGGCATCTTGGCAAAGTATGATGCGCAGATACTTGACATCGGACAGGCTGATATCCACTCCACACTCTCGCTGGGTATTCTTATCCGCATGGATGAGATGCACTCCGGACAGGTGATGAAGGAGCTGCTCTTCAAGGCGACGGAACTGGGGGTGCAGATAGGCTTCTCACCTATTGGCGATGACGAGTATGAAGATTGGGTGGGCCACCAAGGGAAGAACCGTTACATCCTGATGGTGATGGGTCGCCAGCTGGAAGCACGCCAGATTGAGGCTGCCACGAGTGTGATCGCAGAACAGGGGCTGAATATTGACTCCATCATCCGTCTGACAGGGCGCAAGAGCATCAAGAATCCCGCCAAGCATACAAGGGCCTGTATTGAATTCTCGCTACGAGGTGAACCGCGGGACCGTAAGGAGATGCAGTCGAAACTGATGAGGCTGTCGTCGGAGATGGGGATTGACTTCTCTTTCCAGCGTGACGATATGTTCCGCAGGATGCGTCGTCTGATCTGTTTCGATATGGACTCCACGCTGATTCAGACAGAGTGCATCGATGAACTGGCTGAGCGTAACGGGGTGGGAGCCGAGGTGCGAGCCATCACGGAGAGTGCCATGCGTGGCGAGATTGACTTTAAGGAGAGTTTCACTCGTAGGGTGGCACTTTTGAAGGGTCTTGATGTGAGTGTGATGCAGGATATTGCCGAGCATCTGCCCATCACTGAGGGTGTGGACCGTCTGATGACCATCCTGAAGCGTTGTGGCTATAAGATTGCCATCCTTTCCGGAGGATTCACCTATTTCGGTGAGTACCTGCAGCGACGTTATGGCATTGACTATGTCTATGCCAACGAACTGGAGATTGGTGAGGACGGAAAGCTGACGGGCCGTTATGTGGGTGAGATTGTCGATGGCCATCGTAAGGCTGAGCTTCTGAAACTGATTGCCCAGGTAGAGAAGGTGAACCTTGCCCAGACGATAGCCGTCGGTGACGGCGCCAATGATCTGCCGATGATATCGGAAGCCGGACTCGGCATCGCCTTCCACGCCAAACCGCGTGTGGTGGCCAATGCCAAACAGAGTATCAACACCATCGGTCTCGACGGTGTGCTATACTTCTTGGGGTTCAAGGATTCTTATCTCGGAGACCAGGGCAAGCTGCAATGACAGTCTTACTACTTATGGCTCTGGTAGTAATCGAGTGCTAACTGTACATTCTTGATGACAGCCTCGGAACTGTAGGTTGCTCCTGTAACGACATCCACGTGCTGAGCCTTGGCGTCTTTCACCTTCAGACCGTTCCATTTCTCCTGCAGGGCTTTCTTCACCTTGATGTAATATTTCGGCGTTTCCTGTGACTTGAGGAACTCAATCTTCTCCACCTTGTCTTTCTTGATATAGACTTTCAGTGGGGTAGGGCTTGTGTAGCCCTCAACATCTTTGCCGATGGTGGTGGTGTTGACAACGAACATGCCGTCTTCCTTAGTCATGGTGTCGTCGCCTGCCATGAAACTCATGGCGAGGAGTGCGAAGAGGATGGTGACCAGTGAATAATATTTCTTCATCATATCAATATGTCCTTTTGTTATAATATGTTCTTATGTCCTTCTGTCTGAAAAAACAGTTCTTCTGTCTAGAAGTTAGGCAGGGCGGGATTGTTGATGGCCTTTACCGCCATACACTCCATTTCCACGAGCCATCCGGTGCGGCATACCGGAGCGTGCACAATGACGAGGGGTTTGTCGGGGAAACGCTCTGCGAAGAGACTGCTTACCAGGTCGTAGTCGGCCACGTCGCGCAGATAGACGATTAGCATCGGCACGTCGTCATAGGTGCATTCTGCCTCTGCCAACAGGGCCTCGACATTGTCCCACATACGACGGGTCTGGTTCTCCACGTCTTTCGGATACATGACCTCACCTTTGTTGTTGATGCTGGCAGTACCTGAGATGAACACGTGACGACGGTCGGCATAGTCCACCGCTGTGCCACGCTCGAAGGATACACCGTAGTCACTGGTACGGTTCAGGTGTGTGGAAGCGTATAGATAACGTATCTGGTCTTTTTGTATGCCTGCTATGGCGTAGTTGTCCATCTGTGTCAGCACGTTCGGATCCTGTTGCTTTCCTCCGATGCCGGTAGAGGCAATGAAATGGGTGTGGATGGTCAGACCCTGGGTGAAGAAGAACTGGTTACGGGCACGAACCACACCACCGTAGTTCAGATCCACGTCGTTCACGAACAGCCACGTGCGGATGCAGTTGGCCTCGAGGGTGCACTCCTCCTGAAGGAGTTGCATGTTGTACTCGTTGAAGAGCAGTCGTGTCTGGTACTCCGAGTTGGCTGCCATGTTATGTGCCGAGCCGTTCCAGAGATGACGGAACTGGCCGTGGCTCACTTGGTAGAGTCCGCTTTCAGTCATGCTTGTCTGTACACCTGTCATCAGCCACACCCAAAGGGCAATCTTCGTACCGTCGAGGGGTGCTTGCTGGATGATGCTCTTGGCGCAGTCTGTGACGTCGGAGACAATCACCTCGTCAGCTTGGTTGGCAGCGTCGCTGAGGAAATAGCGCTTGAAAACGGCTTGTGCACCCGATAACTGACCTTCTATCAGATGGTTGTATGCACCAATGACGGCTTCCAGTTGCTTGGAGAATGGCAGACGCTTTTGTGCGACACGGATTACTGCATGATACTCCTTCACCTCCGTGCCGTTGTCAAAGCACGACACATCGGCACATGCATTCTCGAAATCTATCCGAGTATGATACTGATTCATCGTTTTCTTTATTTTTGGCTGCAAAGGTACGAATTTACGAGTAAAGTACCAAATTTATTTGGATAAATCGGAAAATTGCAGTAATTTTGCAGCGGATTTCGAAAGAGTCCGTTGCTTATATATAATAAGGTATATGAACGTTTTCAAGAAGAAAAGACGGTGGCATTGTCTGAGTGGGCAGGAGCCTACGGAGATGGATAAGACCATCATGTACTGGGAGAACAGGGGTAAGGAGGTGCCGACGCGTGAGCTGATCAAAACACCTGAACAGATAGAAGGTATCCGCAGGGCGGGTGTCGTGAACACGGGTGTGCTCGACGCTGTCGCCGCCGTCATCCACGAGGGCATGAACACGTTGGAGATAGATCGGATATGTCGTCAGTACTGTGAGGACCATCATGCCATTCCCGCCTGCCTGAACTATGGCGGCGACGAGGATACACCACCGTTCCCGATGTCTGTCTGCACTTCGATCAACGAGGTGGTTTGTCACGGTGTGCCCAAAGAGGAGGATGTGCTCGAAGAGGGCGATATTATCAACGTGGACTTCACCACCATCCTCGACGGCTATTATGCTGATGCCAGCCGTATGTTCATCATCGGCAAGACCTCTCCAGAGAAGGAACAGCTGGTGCGAGTAGCAAAGGAGTGTCTGGAGATAGGCATGGAGGCTGCCAAGCCCTACGGATTCGTGGGAGATATCGGCCATGCCATTGAGAAGCATTGCAAGAAATACGGTTATGGTATTGTGCGTGACTTGGCTGGTCATGGGGTAGGCAATGCCTTCCACGAGGAACCCGATGTGAACCACTACGGCCATCGTGGTACGGGTATGCTGCTGGTGCCAGGGATGGTGTTCACGATCGAGCCAATGATCAACATGGGTACGTGGCGGGTGTTCATCGATGCCGATGATCCGTATGGCTGGGAGGTGATAACGGAGGACGAGAAGCCCAGTGCACAGTGGGAGCATACGCTCTTGATGACTGAACACGGCGTGGAAGTGCTGACGTATTAGACTTTGAACTTTGAGCTTTGAACTTTGAGCTTTATGAATACTCAGGAGGGTGATATATACATATTAGGTATAGAGTCGAGTTGTGATGATACGTCGGCGGCTGTGCTCAGGAATGGAGTGCTGTTGTCGAACGTGACGGCCTCGCAGGCCGTGCATGAGGCATACGGCGGGGTGGTGCCGGAACTGGCATCGAGGGCCCATCAGCAGAATGTGGTACCTGTAGTGCATGAGGCCATCAAAAGGGCTGGCATCACGAAAGAACAACTGTCGGCTGTGGCCTTTACTCGCGGTCCGGGATTGATGGGCTCGCTGCTCGTGGGCGTGAGCTTCGCAAAGGGCTTCGCAAGGAGTCTGGGCATTCCTCTGATTGATGTGAACCATCTGCAAGGACATGTGATGGCGCATTTTATCAAGGAGACAGAGGACGATTCCGTCCAGCCGCCATTGCCGTTCCTCTGTCTGCTCGTTTCTGGTGGTAACTCGCAGATTGTGAAGGTAAATGCCTACAATGATATGGAGGTGTTGGGACAGACCATCGACGATGCAGCAGGAGAAGCTATCGATAAGTGTTCGAAGGTGATGGGACTGGGTTATCCAGGAGGACCGATTATTGACAAGTTGGCTCGTCAGGGAAATCCCAAGGCATTCAAGTTTGCCGAGCCGAACATTCCCGATCTCGACTACAGTTTCTCTGGACTGAAGACGTCGTTCCTCTATTCGCTGCAGAAGTGGGTGAAGGATGATCCCGACTTCATTGAGCACCATAAGGCGGATATTGCCGCTTCGCTGGAGTGGACGATTGTTGACATACTGATGAAGAAACTCAAGAAGGCCGTGAAGCAGACGGGCATCAAGCATGTGGCGGTAGCTGGAGGCGTGAGTGCGAACAACGGACTCCGCAACGCCTTCTATGACGCCAAAAAACGGTATGGCTGGACGATATATATTCCGAAGTTCAGTTATACGACCGACAATGCCGCCATGATAGGCATCGTGGGCTATTACAAGTTCCTTGATGGGGAGTTTTGCTCTATCGACGCTCCCGCATTCTCAAAAGTGACATTTAAATAAATCGTAAATAGTAAATCAGTAAATCGTAAATAAGTAAATAGTAAATCGTAAATAAGTAAATCGTAAATAAATAGATGGATTTTGAAAGTAAGATTACCAGTAGGGATATCAGTGAGATACTCTGGGAGACTGAGAAAACAGTGAGTACGGCTGAGAGTTGTACAGGTGGTAGGATTGGTGAGGCCATGATTGCCGTGCCTGGCGCCTCGAAATATTTCAAGGGTGGCATCATCTGCTATGTCAATGAGGTCAAAGAGCGATTGCTTGGCGTAGATCATCAGTTGTTGGAGGAGAAAACCGCTGTGTGTGAGGAGGTGGCGATAGCCATGGTGAAGGGCGCCTGTAAGACCCTGCAGACTGACTATGCCATTGCGGCTACAGGTTTTGCGGGACCTACTGGTGGCACGAAGGATATACCCGTTGGCACCATCTGGCTCGCCTGTGGCAAACCCGATCGTGTGGTGACGATGATGGTGCAGGAAGATCATGGTCGCGACATCAATTTGGCCATCGCCACAAACAAGGCTATGGAGCTGTTTTTAGCCTTCTTGAAGGAAGAAAATGAGCCCCGTCCTGTGTATGAAGGTTAAAAAAGATTAATTCTTCAGCTTTCCACTTGTGCTATTCTTTGAATCTCAAATAAAATGTGTACCTTTGCACCCTGTTTGGAATAAGTAAGTGTAAATCACAAGTAAAAAGGTAGATAGAAATGTCTAAGATTTGTCAAATTACAGGAAAGAAGGCACAGATTGGTTGTAATGTGTCTCACTCAAAGCACCGCACCAAGAGAAGCTTTGATGTAAACCTTTTCAGCAAGAAGTTTTTCTGGGTAGAGGAGAACTGCTGGATTAAACTGAAGATAAGCGCTGCCGGTCTCCGTCTGATCAACAAGGTGGGACTCGATGCAGCCGTGCGTCAGGCTATTGACAAGGGCTATCTGAACTGGAACGAGCTCGAGAAGAAGGTCATTGCCTGGGTTGATGTTGAGAACTAATAATAAAGGAGGAACAATACAATGGCAAGCAAGAAAGCAAAAGGAAATCGCGTTCAGGTGATTCTGGAGTGCACAGAGCACAAGAACAGCGGCATGCCCGGCACAAGTCGTTACGTGACTACCAAGAACCGTAAGAACACACCGGAGCGTATGGAACTGATGAAGTATAACCCCATCCTGAAGAAGATGACTCTTCACAAGGAGATTAAATAAGGGTTTGCTGTTTATAGTTTAAAGTTTATAGTTTAAAGTATGGCAAAGAAAACCGTCGCTACCCTCCATGAAGGCTCAAAGGATGGTCGCGCTTACACAAAGGTAATCAAGATGGTTAAGAGCCCCAAGACTGGTGCCTACATCTTCGACGAGCAGATGGTTCCCAACGAGGCCGTCAAGGACTTCTTCAAGAACTAAACATTGTTTTTAAGATAAAAATAGAGGCTGCAAGTGAATTTGCGGCCTCTTTTTTTGTGCATGTCACTAAAATACATTATCTTTGCAACGATTTATTGAGCATTATGGGAATATTCGGTTTTTTTAATAAGGAGAAGAAAGAGACACTCGACAAGGGTTTGGAGAAGACAAAGTCGAGTGTGTTTGATAAACTGGCGCGTGCTGTAGCAGGAAAATCGAAGGTTGACGACGACGTGCTGGATAACCTCGAAGAGGTGCTCATCACCTCTGACGTGGGTGTGGATACGACGCTGAAGATCATCGAAAGGATTGAGGAACGCGTGGCCCGCGACAAATATATCAGTACATCGGAGTTGAATGGCATCCTGCGTGACGAGATTGCTTCTCTGTTGGCAGAGAACAATTCTGAAGACCAGGACAACTGGGATCTGCCCAGCGATCACAAACCATATGTGATACTGGTGGTAGGCGTCAACGGTGTGGGTAAAACCACGACCATCGGTAAACTGGCTTGGCAGTTCAAACAGGCAGGCAAGAAGGTTTATCTGGGGGCTGCCGACACCTTCCGTGCTGCTGCGGTGGAGCAGTTGTGCATCTGGGGCGAACGGGTGGGAGTGCCTGTCGTGAAGCAGCAGATGGGCAGTGATCCTGCGAGCGTTGCTTTCGACACACTCTCCAGTGCCAAAGCCAATGGGGCAGACGTGGTGTTGATAGACACAGCAGGTCGTCTGCACAACAAGGTGGGACTGATGAATGAGTTGAAGAAGATAAAGGATGTGATGAAGAAGGTTCTGCCTGAGGCGCCTGATGAGGTGATGCTCGTGCTGGACGGCTCTACAGGACAGAACGCCTTTGAGCAGGCCAAGCAGTTCGCTGCAGTGACGCAGATCACGTCGCTTGCCATCACCAAACTCGATGGTACGGCCAAGGGTGGTGTGGTGATAGGTATCTCTGACCAGCTGAAGGTGCCGGTGAAGTATATTGGACTTGGTGAGGGAATGGAAGACCTACAGTTGTTTAACAAGAAGCAATTCGTTGATTCGCTGTTTAAATAATTCAGCGCACAGGACTTTGAAAACGATAGATTTCATATCACTTGGTTGTTCGAAGAATCTGGTGGACAGTGAACGGCTGTTGGGCCTCATGGAGGCCAACGGCTATCAGTGTACCCACGATAGTGATGACCCAAAGGGGGAGATCGTCGTTGTTAATACCTGCGGCTTCATTGCCGATGCGAAAGAGGAGAGTATCAACACCATCCTCGAGTTTGCTCAGGCCAAGACCGAGGGACGAATCAAGAAACTTTTCGTGATGGGATGTCTCTCAGAACGTTATCTCGCAGATCTGGAGAAGGAGATACCTGAGGTTGACGGATGGTACGGGAAGTTTAACTATACACAGTTGCTGAAAGACCTTGAAGGTGAACAGTTTGAGGCTTGCGAGGGTAAGCGTCATATCACTACTCCACGTCATTATGCCTATCTGAAGATCTCTGAAGGCTGTGACCGACATTGTGCATACTGTGCCATACCACTGATAACAGGCCGCCATCAGAGTCGTCCGATGGAGGAGATTCTCGAAGAGGTACGTCAGTTGGTGAAGGATGGCACCAAGGAGTTCAATGTGATTGCGCAGGAACTGACTTATTATGGCATTGACATTGACGGTAAGCAGCATATAGCAGAACTCGTGGAGAGAATGGCCGACATTCCCGGGGTGGAATGGATACGTCTGCACTATGCTTATCCTACACATTTCCCGTGGGATCTGCTTCGGGTGATGAGGGAGAAGAAGAACGTCTGCAACTATCTGGACATCGCACTGCAGCATATCTCTGACAACATGTTGAGCCGTATGCAACGGCATGTGACGAAGGCAGAGACTTATGAACTGGTGGAACGTCTGCGCAAGGAAGTGCCTGGCATCCATATTCGCACGACGCTGATGGTGGGATTCCCAGGAGAGACAGAGGAGGATTTCGAGGAGTTGAAGGCCTTCGTCAAGTGGGCACGCTTTGAGCGTATGGGCGCCTTTGCCTATTCGGAGGAAGAGGGCACCTATTCGGAGCAGAACTACAAGGACGATGTGCCTGAGAGCGTAAAACAACGGAGGCTGGACCAGTTGATGCGAATCCAGCAGCATATCAGTGAGGAGTTGGAGGCTGAGAAAGTGGGGCAGAAACTGAAGGTGGTAATTGACCGTCAGGAAGGTGACTTCTATGTAGGACGTACGGAGTTCTGTTCGCCCGAGGTGGATCCTGAGGTACTGATACCTGTTGAGGAACGGCCGTTGGACATCGGTGAGTTCTATGATGTACTCATTACCGACTCCGAAGAATTTGATTTATATGGAACAACATTCAATCTGTGATTATGACTAATAAAGATTTTATTTCAGAATTAGCGCAAAAGACGGGCTATTCGCCCGAGGACACCCAGACGATGGTCAACACGATTGTGGAGACGATGAGCGACTATTTCCAGGATGGCAAAATGGTGCTCGTTCCGTCGTTCGGAACTTTTGAGGTGAAGAAAAAGCTTGAACGTGTGATGGTGAATCCTTCGACAGGCCAGCGTATGCTTGTTCCACCAAAGCTGGTGTTGAACTTCAAGCCTAATGCGAATTGGAAAGAACGTATCAAGAATAAAGGAGGTAAGTGATGGTAAAGATTGCTATTCAGGATGTTGCTTCAAAACTGATCGTTCAAAACGGTCTGAGTAAGAAAGAGGCCACACGCTTCGCTAACAAGATGTTCGACTTGATACGTGAAGCCCTTGAGGAAGAAAAGACCGTGAAGGTGAAAGGCCTTGGCACCTTTAAGATTATTGACGTGGACTCCCGTGAGAGTGTGAATGTCAATACCGGCGAGCGGGTACTTATTGAAGGTCATAACAAGATTACCTTTACACCAGATGCTTTGATGAAGGAGCTCGTTAACAAACCGTTCTCCCAGTTTGAAACCATTGTGCTTAATGACGGGGTAGATTTCAAAGATCCGTCGGAGGAGGAATTGGAGCAGGAGACCTTGGAAGCAGAAGAGTCAGAAGGTGAGAATGACAATATGCCACTGGTGGATTTTGTGTCAGAAGAGAAACCTGTAGAGCCCGAGAAACCAGCTTCTTCCGAGATGCCAATTGTTGAGCCTGAGCCTCTCTTGAAACCTGTGTCTGTTGTAGAGTCAGAACCATCTGTCGAGCCGGAACCTGTTGCAGAGCCAGAACCAGTTGTAGAGCCGGAACCATCTGCTGAGCAGGAACCTGTTGTAGAACCGGAACCATCTGTTGTTGAGCCGGAGCCTGCTGCGGATCCGGAACCCATTGCCGAGCCGGAAACTGCTGAAGAGGATGATGATACCGAGTATGTAGAGGACGATGAAGAACAGCCTGCAGACAGGAAATGGATTCTTTGGCTTCTGGCTTGTTTGTTGGCTTTGGTGGCAGGCTATCTGCTGGGAAGTTATCTGCCGTTACAGAGTCTGACGGCGTCGAAGGAGTCTGTTTCTCCAAAAGTGGAAACTACTGAGGTTAAAAAGGCATCGGAGGTTAAACAGAAACCTGAAGTTAAGAAAGTTCCTGAAGCAGAAAAGCCGGAGATTCAGAAAGAGCCGGAGGTCCAAAAAGAGCCTGAGGCAAATAAGCAGCCGGAAACTCCAAAGCAGCCAGAAGTTAAGGCGCCTGCAGAGGAAAAGACTCCAGAAGTTGTGCTTGACAAGTATGAGGCAAAGGACTCCCGTGTAAGGACTGGCGCCTATAGGATTGTGGGTACAGACTACGTGGAAACAGTGAGGGAAGGAGACAACCTCACGCGTATATCCAAACGTACGTTGGGAGAGGGTATGGAGTGTTACATAGAGGTCTATAATGACCTCAAAGCCACTTCTGAACTCAAGAAAGGTCAGGAAATCAAGATCCCAAAATTGGAGTTGAAGAAGAAAAAGTCAGCTAAAAAGTAGGAATAATTAGTAGAATAATGAAAAAGTTTCTTAAAACTTAGGTTTTGGGAAACTTTTTTAATATTATTTAGTCACGTAGATGCGTGTTAAATCCTATTATTTCACTACTTTTGCGCTCAAATTCAGAAAACATAAAAAAGATAACTATGGCAGAAGCAATTGATATCCGTGAATTGAACATCCGGATTGAACAACAAAGCGCATTTGTGACAAACCTGACAACAGGCATGGACCGAGTGATTGTAGGGCAGAAACACCTTGTGGACTCCCTCCTTATCGGGCTGCTGAGTGATGGACATATCCTCCTTGAAGGTGTGCCTGGACTGGCCAAGACTTTGGCTATCAAAACGCTGTCGCAACTCATTGACTCGGACTACAGCCGTATCCAGTTTACTCCTGACCTGCTGCCTGCCGACGTGATAGGTACGATGATCTATTCGCAGAAAGATGAGAAGTTCCAGGTGAAGAAGGGTCCGGTATTCGCCAACTTCGTGCTGGCTGATGAAATCAACCGTGCTCCGGCGAAGGTGCAGAGCGCGCTGCTGGAGGCCATGCAGGAGAAGCAGGTGACCATCGGTAGCGAGACATTCAAGTTGCCGAACCCCTTCTTGGTGATGGCTACGCAGAACCCGATAGAGCAGGAGGGTACCTACCCGCTGCCGGAAGCTCAGGTAGACCGTTTCATGCTGAAAGTGGTGATTGACTACCCGTCGCTTGAGGAGGAGAAGAAGATTATCCGTGAGAACATTGCGGGAGAGATGCCGAAAGTGACCCCGGTTACGACGGCTGAGGAGATTCTGAAGGCGCGGACTGTGGTAGGTGAGGTTTACCTTGACGAGAAGATAGAGCAGTATATTGCTGATATCGTGTTTGCCACGCGTTATCCTGACCGTTATGGATTGAAGGACCTGAAGGATATGATTTCGTTTGGCGGAAGTCCTCGTGCCAGCATCAACCTGGCGAAGGCTGCCCGTGCCTATGCGTTTATCAAGCGTAGGGGCTATGTGGTGCCTGAGGATGTGAGGGCTGTGGCTCATGATGTGCTGCGCCATCGTATAGGACTTACCTATGAGGCTGAGGCTGCGAACATTAACAGTGAGGAGATCGTATCGAAGATTATCAATAAAGTCGAGGTTCCTTGATTCTAGAAAGACTAGAAAGTCTAGAATATCTAGATTATTATGGAGACTAGTGAAATAATCAAGAAGGTTCGGAGGATTGAGATCAAGGCCAGAGGTCTGAGTTCCAATATCTTTGCAGGTCAGTACCATTCCGCTTTCAAGGGTAGGGGTATGGCCTTCAGCGAGGTGCGGGAATACCAGTTTGGCGACGATGTGAGAGATATCGACTGGAATGTGACTGCGCGGTTCCATCGTCCTTACGTGAAGGTGTTTGAAGAGGAGAGGGAGATGACTGTGATGTTGCTGATCGATGTCAGTGGCTCATTGGATTTCGGAACACGGAAGCAGATGAAGCGTGACATGGTGACGGAGATTGCTGCCACCATCGCTTTCAGTGCCATCCAGAATAATGATAAGATCGGTGTGGTGTTCTTCTCAGACAGGATCGAGAAATACATCCCTCCCAAGAAAGGCCGTAAGCACATACTGTATATCATCCGGGAAATGCTTGATTTCCAGCCGGAGTCGAAGCGTACGGACGTGAAGCAGGCAGTGGAGTTTTTGTCGAGTGTACAGAAACGACGGACTACGGCTTTTGTGCTCAGTGACTTTTTCGTCCGGGATGATTTCCAGCAGTCGCTGCAGATTTGTAACCGCAAACATGATGTGGTGGCCATTCAGGTGTATGACCAGCGTGCCAGTGAACTGCCCGATGTCGGACTTATGAAGGTGGTTGATGCTGAGACGGGGCATGAGCAGTATGTGGATACTGGTTCGAAGGCTCTGCGCCAGGCCTATCACAAGTATTGGACTAACCGTCAGGCAGCGTTGATGGAGACGTTTAATAAGAGTAATGTTGACCATGTGAGTGTCGCTACGGATGAAGACTTCGTAAAGGCATTGATGATTTTGTTTAAGTTAAGAAGTTAAGAATTGAAAAGGACTGTTTCGCTTATCGTATTATTAGCCAGCGTATTAGGCCTACGGGCGCAAGTATCGGTAGAGGCAGAGATCGACTATATCCAGATCTTTGTCGGACAGCAGGCACATGTGACGTTGGCAGCCACGGCGAAGGAGAATGCCAAGGTGGAGTTCCCTCAGTTCAAGCCCACGGAGTATATCACTCCAGGCGTAGAGGTACTCGACCGCAAGGAACTCGAGAATAAGGAGGAGGATAATGGTTTCGTGACCAGGAGGATGGTCTATACCATGACCTCGTTTGACGATACCCTCTATTATCTGCCTCCGATGACGGTGAAGATAGACGGTAAGCCTTATCAGAGCAAGAGTCTGGCTTTGAAAGTGCTGACCATTGAGGTGGACACGCTCCATGCTGAGCAGTTCTTCGGTCCGAAGGACGTACAGGACAACCCCTTCCAGTGGAGCGACTGGAGTCTGCCGTTCTGGGCGAGCGTGTTGATGCTCGTGCTGATGGCTATCGGTTATTATCTCTATCTGCGTCTTCGTGATAACAAACCGATAATCAGTCATATACGTATTGTGAAGCGATTGCTGCCACATCAGAAGGCGATGAAGGAGATTGAGCAGATCAAGGCTGATAAGATGGTGACATCGGAGAACTCCAAGGAGTACTACACAAAGCTGACAGATACGCTCAGGAAATATATTGAGGAACGTTACGGATTCAGTGCCATGGAGATGACGAGTAGTGAGATCATCGATCGTCTGATGTCAACACAGGATCAAAAGGCACTTGACGAACTCCGACAGTTATTCACCACAGCCGACCTAGTGAAGTTTGCGAAATACTCTACACTGATCAACGAGAACGACGCGAATCTGGTCAACGCCATAGAGTTTATTAACCAGACGAAGCTGGAGAATATGCCTGTGGAGGAGACCGTGAAGCCACAGTTGTCAGTGGAAGACCAGCGTACGCAGAAGACTCGCCGAGTATTGAAGATGGTTGTCACTGCTGTGGCGGTCATTTGTCTGGTGCTGTTTGGCTATGTGGTTTATAGTTTGTATCTGTTGTTAGGGTAATTAGGGTAATTAGGGTAGTTAGGGAAATTAAGAAATGGAATTTGCCAATAAAGAATATCTGCTGCTGTTGTTGCTGATCATCCCATACGTGATCTGGTATGTGATGTACAGGAAGAAGACTGAGCCCACGATGCGGATGAGCGATACGTATGCTTTCCGTTATGCGCCAAGGAGCTTGAAGGTGACTCTGATGCCGCTGTCGATGTTGTTGCGCATACTGGCCTTCACCATGACGGTGCTGGTGCTGGCACGTCCACAGACGCAGAATTCATGGAGCAACAAGTCGGTAGAGGGTATTGATATCATGCTGGCGATGGATGTGTCGACGAGCATGCTTGCGGAAGACTTGAAGCCGAACCGTATTGAGGCAGCCAAGCAGGTGGCATCGGAATTCATTGCCGGACGTCCTGATGATAATATTGGACTTGCAATCTTTGCCGGAGAGGCATTCACACAATGTCCGATGACAACGGATCATGCATCGCTGCTCAATCTGTTGCAGAATGTACGTACGGATATTGCTGCCCGTGGACTGATAGAAGATGGTACTGCCATCGGCATGGGTCTGGCTAATGCTGTGAGCCGTCTGAAGGAGTCGAAGGCCAAGAGTAAGGTTGTCATCCTGCTGACCGACGGTTCGAACAACCGTGGTGACATCTCCCCGATGACTGCTGCCGAGATTGCCAGGAGCCTGGGCATCCGTGTCTATACCATCGGCGTGGGAACGAATAACGTGGCTCCTTATCCGATGCCTGTGGCAGGAGGGGTGCAGTACGTGAATATACCGGTGGAGATAGACACCAAGACCCTCAGTGAGATTGCCGCTGCGACGGAAGGTGACTTCTATCGTGCCACCAATACTAAAGAACTTCGTAATATCTATAAGGAGATTGACCAGTTGGAGAAGAGCAAATTGAACGTGAAGACGTTCAGTAAGCGGTATGAGGCCTATCAGCCTTTCGCCGTTGTGGCCATTCTCGCTCTGCTGCTCGAGATACTCTTGCGTATCACCATCTTCCGTCGCATTCCATAAATAGTAAATCGTAAATTCGTAAATCGTAAATATCAATTGTCGTGTTCAGATTTGAAGACCCCATATATCTCTATCTGTTGGTGCTGATTCCCATATTGGCACTCGTCAGGTTCGTATCATATAGGAACCAGCGTAAGCGCTTGCGTCAGTTCGGTGAGCCGGAACTGCTGAAACAACTGATGCCGGATGTGTCACGTTTCCGTCCTTTGGTAAAGTTCGGGCTGTTGCTTGGTGCCTTGGCACTACTGATAGTGATGTTGGCGCGACCACAGTTGGGTACGAAGATCAGTCACGAGCAACGTGTTGGCATAGAGACGATTATCGCTATGGACGTCAGTAACTCCATGTTGGCAGAGGATGTCATTCCCAGTCGTCTTGACCGTAGTAAGATGATGGTGGAGAACCTGGTGGACCATTTCACGAACGACAAGATTGGTCTGATAGTGTTTGCCGGTGATGCTTTCGTGCAACTTCCTATCACGAGTGACTATGTGTCGGCCAAGATGTTCCTGTCAAGTATCAGCCCGTCGATGATGGTTTCACAGGGTACTGACATAGCACGTGCCGTAGAGATGGCTACTCACAGTTTCACTCAGGAGGAGGGCATTGGCAAGGCCATCATCGTCATCACCGACGGTGAGGACCATGAGGGCGGTGCCCTTGAAGCTGCGAAGGCTGCGAAAGATGCGGGCATGAGGGTCTATGTGCTGGGCGTGGGTTCTGTTAACGGAGCGCCCATACCTATCTCAGGTACAGGTGATTATATGAAGGACAACACTGGCAACACCGTCATGTCGGCCTTGAATGAGGAGATGTGTAAGCAAGTGGCTCAGGCAGGTGGAGGTGCGTATATCCATGTGGAGAACAACAGTGCTGCCCAGCAACAGCTTGACAACGAATTGGACAAACTGGCGAAGAAGGAAACGACAACGACGGTCTATAGTGAGTTTGACGAACAGTTCCAGGCCGTCGGCATTCTCGTGTTGCTGTTGCTTATCATTGAGATCTGTATTCTTGACCGCCGTAATCCGTTGCTCAAGCGCATTTCGCTTTTCAAGCAAAATGCTAAAGGACAAATGATAAATGATAAATGATAAAGATGATGTACGCAATGCAATTACAAAAATACAGATGGTTGACGGTGATAACTTTATCATTTATCATTTGTCATTTATCATTCAGCCCTGTAGGGGCGCAAACGACCGACCGTCAGTATATCCGTCAGGGGAATAAGCTGTTCCGCAGTGGTGACTATGCCAATGCAGAGGTTTCTTATCGGAAAGCTATCGAGAAGAATCCGAAGAATCCTCAGGCCGTATTCAACTTAGGCAATGCGCTGATGGCTCAGAAGAAAGACTCTGCTGCAGTCATGCAGTTCGATAGTGCAACCAAGCTTGAGACCAATCCGTTGCGTAAGGCTAAGGCTTACCATAATGTGGGTGTCATCTGTCAGTCGCATAAGATGTACGGTGAAGCGATAGAGGCCTATAAGAGTGCACTCCGTCTGAACCCTGCCGATGACGAGACAAGGTATAATCTGGTGCTCTGCAAGCATCAGCAGAAGAAACAGCAACAAAACCAGCAGCAGAACCAGCAGGGCAACAATGACCAGAAGAAGGACGATCAAAAAGACCAGCAGAAGAAGGATCAGCAACAGGAGAAGCAAGACGACAAGAAGCAACAGGAGCAGCCAAAGCCTCAGATGAGCAAGGATAATGCGGAGCAGTTGCTGAATGCCGCCATCCAGAACGAGAAGCAGACGCAGGACAAGTTGAAGAAGGCACAACAGCAGCCCCAGCGTCGTACGACCCAAAAGAACTGGTGATGTAAAGGTAAAAGGGTAAAAAGGTAAAAAAGTAAAAAAGGTAAAGAAGTAAAAATGATAGGCAGAATATTCGATAAGGTACAAAGGTTGGTGAAATGGGTTTTACCCTTTTACCTTTTTACCTTTTTACCTTTAAGTTTGCTCTCGCAAACTTTGACGGGCTCTGCTCCATCCCATGTGTCCGTAGGTGAGCAGTTCCGACTCACATATACTATCAATACGCAGAATGTCAGTGATTTCCGTGCTGGAGATATACCTGACGAGTTGGAGGTGCTGATAGGTCCTAACCGTTCTATGCAGTCGAGTTACCAGATGATTAACGGTCATACCAGTTCCTCGTCTTCTATCACCTATACTTATATCGTCTGTGCTACTAAGAACGGCACTTTCACCATTCCTTCGGCTCATGCGGTTGTGGGTGGTAAGACGATTGCCTCTAATCAGCTGACTATCAAGGTGAGTGGTGCTGCTCAGAGTAATAGCGGTGGAGGTTCTTCACGACAGCATCGGCAGGACGATGGGGGAGAGATTAGGGATGCAGGCAGCCAGATTTCCGGCTCAGACCTGTTCATCAAGGTGAGTGCAAACAAGAAACGTGTTCATGAACAGGAGCCGATTCTGCTGACCTATAAGGTGTATACGCTTGTAGGGCTGACAAGCCTGCGTGGTGATATGCCCGACCTTAAGAGTTTCTATACGCAGGAGGTAACCCTTCCTTCACAGAAGTCGTTCTCCATAGAGACGTTTAACGGTCGTCCTTATAAGACCACCACGTGGAGCCAGTACGTGATGTTCCCCCAGATGACGGGTAAACTGCAGATTCCGAGTATCACCTTTGAGGGCATCGTCGTACAGCAGAACCGTCATATAGATCCTTTTGAGGCCTTCTTTAATGGAGGTTCCGGCTATGTGGAGGTGAAGAAGAAGATTGTGGCTCCAAGTATAGAGATACAGGTAGACCCGTTGCCGGAACGTCCTGCAGGATTCTCTGGTGGCGTAGGGCATTTCAGTGTCTCAGCCCAATTGAACAAGACAGAGACGAAGGCCAATGATCCTGTGTCGCTGCGTATCACGGTCAGTGGTGCAGGCAATCTGAAACTCATCAAGCAGCCTCAGGTGAACCTGCCCAAAGACTTTGACAAGTATGAGCCGAAGACGACGGATAAGACGAAGCTGACAGCCAATGGTACAGAGGGCTCCATCACTTATGATATCCTCATCGTGCCGCGTCATCAGGGACATTATGACATACCGCCTGTAGAATTGACCTATTTCGACACATCTGTCAATGCCTATAAGACGGTGAAGAGTGAGCCGTTGAAACTCGATGTTGCCAAGGGCTCTGGTCCAGGATCTGTCAGCGACTTCTCTGGTCAGCAGGATCTGCAGGAACTCAGTCGTGATATCCGTCATATCAAGACAGGTGATGTGAACCTGCAGGGTAGGGGTGAGTTCTTCTTCGGATCAGCTGCATACTGGATCTCACTGGCTGTCATGGCCCTTGTGTTCATCTCGCTGTTCGTGATTTTCCGTCAGCGTGCCATTGAGAATGCCAATGTCACTAAGCGTCGCGCCGGCAAGGCCAGTAAGGTTGCCTCCAAGCGTCTGAAGAAAGCCTCGAAGCTGATGACCGACAACAAGCCAGGTGAGTTCTACGATGAGGTGTTGCGTGCACTATGGGGTTATGTCGGTGACAAACTGAACATCCCTGTCGAGCAGTTGTCGCATGATAATATCAGTCAGCGTTTGTCTGACCGTCTTGTCGGTGAGGGTACTATCGCGCAGTTCATAGGTGCCCTTGACGAGTGTGAGTTCGAACGTTATGCCCCAGGCGATCCAAAGGGAAATATGAATAAGGTTTATGAGAAGGCTATGACGGCTATTGTTGAGATCGAGGGAACGATGAAGAAAGGTAAGAAGTCGGGTATAAATGCTCGTGTCCTGCTTCTGGTATTCTACTTACTACTTACGCCTTCTCTCCTTACCCCTGCTTCAGCGGTGACGAAGGCAGAGGCCGACAGTGCCTATGTGCGTGGACAATATCAGCAGGCCATCAGCGACTATGAGTCTCTGCTTAAGCAGGGAACGAGTGCCGAGTTGTATTATAATCTTGGTAACGCCTATTACCGTATTGAGAATATTCCGGAGGCTGTGCTTAACTACGAGCGTGCGCTGTTGCTGTCACCAGGTGACCGTGATATACGCTTCAACTTGCAGATTGCCCGTTCAAAGACCTTCGACAAGATTGTGCCTGAGTCAGAGATGTTCTTCGTCACGTGGTATCGGGCCATGGTGAATATAATGAGTGTTGACGGTTGGGCCCGTACTGCCCTTATTGCATTGGGACTCACCATTATCCTTCTGCTTGTCTATCTGTTTGCCGACAGGCTCTGGCTCCGTAAGGCTGGTTTCTTCGGGGGTGTGGCTCTGCTCATTCTCTTTGCCGCGAGCAACCTCTTTGCCTGGCAACAGAAGCAGGACCTTTTCAACCGTAAGGGTGCGATCATCTTTGCACCGTCGGTGACTGTGAAGAGTACGCCTGCGGCCAACGGTACCGACCTGTTCATCCTCCATGAGGGGACGAAGGTGGTGATTATCGACGGTTCGATGAAGGACTGGAAGGAGATTCGCCTTGCCGACGGAAAGGAAGGGTGGATTGAAAGTAAACAGATAAAAATCATATAAGCGATGCTGTCAGAACTCCTATTAGCAGCCGAAGACTTCGGCTCGTACGTCATCTCTCTTGATAAGGAATGGCTGTTGGCTGTCAATGGTAGCGACTCACTCTATCTTGACCGTTTGTCCCGTGTTCTGACGACTGCCATCACCTGGCTGCCACTTTATATCAGTCTGTTTGTCGTTGTGCTTCATAATAACGACAATTTCCGTAAGGTGATTTTAGTCCTCGCAGGAGCAGGCCTCTGTGTATTCCTTGCAGGGGCTATGGACGACTGGTTTGTCAAGCCTGGTGTTGCCCGTTGGCGACCTACCCACGATCCGGAGATTGGTATGATGGTGGATGTTGTCGACGGCTATCGTGGAGGTAGTTACGGCTTTTTCTCTGCTCACGCGTCCAACACGTTCAGCGTTGCCATTTACTTCTGCTGGCTCATCCGCAGCCGGTTGCTCTCCAGCGCACTTGTCATCTGGTCGCTGACCAACTGCTGGACCCGCATGTATCTCGGCGTTCACTTCCCTGGTGATATCCTTGTCGGACTGATATGGGGCTTCATCGTAGGCTCGTTTGTGTATTTCCTATATTATAGGCTTACAAGAAAGATGACGATTTCAGGTTATCATTTCGTGTCGTCGGATTACACGTCCACAGGCTATTGTCGTTCTGACTGTGACATACCTGTGGGTGTACTTGTGCTGACGCTGATCTATGCCCTTGTCAAATCTTGCATCGTATGAATAACGATCCCCGTCATATTCGCATCAGCGACTACCAGTATGAACTTCCTGACGACCGTATAGCGAAGTTCCCAAAGGCCCGTCGAGATCAGTCGAAACTCCTGATATATAATAAAGGTGAAATAGGGGAAGATGTGTTCTGTCGGTTGCCCGAATATCTGCCGAAGGGTGCACTGATGGTATTCAACAACACGAAGGTGATTCAGGCTCGCATGCATTTCCGTAAGCAGAGTGCGACGGGAGAACCTTCGGGTGCCTTGATAGAAGTCTTCCTTCTGGAACCTGCTGAACCCGCAGACTACGAACAGATGTTCCAGACCACAGGCCACTGTGCCTGGTACTGTCTGGTGGGCAATCTGAAGAAGTGGAAAGAGGGGACGCTGAAGCGGGAATTCCTGGCAGAGCCTGACGGAGAAGGCGGGCGTACAGAGGCTTTACGGTTTACGCTCAAGGCCACGCGCGGCCCTCTGCATGGCACCTCCCATCGCATCGACTTTGAATGGGATGGTCCGATGAGCTTTGCAGAGGTGATCGACCTGATGGGTGAACTGCCGATACCTCCCTATCTGAACCGTGAGACTCAGGCCAGTGACAAGACCACCTATCAGACCGTCTATTCAAAGATCAAGGGCAGTGTGGCTGCCCCTACAGCCGGGCTGCATTTCACGCCTGAGGTGCTGGCAGACCTTGATGCTCATGGCATAGAGCGTGAGGAACTGACGTTGCATGTGGGAGCCGGGACGTTCAAGCCTGTCAAGAGCGAGCAGATGGAGGGTCATGAGATGCACACCGAATATATCAGTGTACGGCGTGAGACCATCACCAAGCTCCTCAACCATGACTGCAAGGCCATTGCCGTAGGCACTACCAGCGTCCGCACCCTTGAAAGTCTCTATTACATGGGGCTCAAGATCCTCGCCAATCCTGACCTCACGGAAGACCAGCTCCACGTCTCCCAGTGGGAACCGTATCATAATGGGGACTGTCCCCAGTGTGACACCCAACGCTCTTTGCAGGCTCTTGCCGATTGGATGGATTCGCGTGGTCTCGAAGTCCTCCACAGCAGTACACAGATCATTATCTGTCCAGGTTACGACTATAAGATTGTACGGATGCTCGTCACCAACTTCCACCAGCCGCAGTCCACACTGCTGCTGCTCGTCAGTGCCTTTGTTGGCGGCGATTGGCGTCAGATATATGACTATGCCCTGACTCACGGATTCCGTTTCCTGAGTTATGGTGATTCTTCGTTACTGATTCCCTAAAATTATAAGCATTATGAGCAAAACTCCAACTCCCCACATCGGGGCCCAGTATGGCGAAATCGCCGAGACTGTGATTATGGCGGGTGATCCGCTGCGTGTGAAATTGATGGCGGAGAGATTCCTGGATGATCCCGTTGAGTTCAATCATGTCCGTGGTATGCTCGGCTATACCGGCACCTACAAGGGCAAGCGTGTCAGCGTGATGGGTCATGGCATGGGCATGCCATCCATCGGCATCTACAGCTATGAACTCTACAACTTCTATGGCGTGAAGACCATTATCCGTGTAGGTTCCGCAGGTTCCATCAACAAGGATCTCCACATCGGTGACCTTGCTATTGCCATGGGTGCCTGTACGAACAGTAACTATGCTGCCCAGTATGAGCTCCCAGGCACTTTCGCACCTATAGCGGACTTCAGTCTCGTTAGGGCTGCTGCTGAGTCGTGCGAGCGTTTCGGCTACCACTATATGGTCGGCAATGTATTTACCTCGGATGTCTTCTATGCTGAGAACGCCCACAACGACAAATGGATCTCCATGGGTGTGCTGGCCGTAGAGATGGAGATTGCTGCGCTCTATATGAACGCTGCCCGTTCCGGCAATCGTGCCTTAGGTATCTGCACCATCTCTGACCATATCCTGACTGGCGAGGAAACCACAGCCGAGGAACGCCAGAACAACTTTACTCACATGATGGATGTCGCCTTCTCATTAATATAAATGCCTGAGAAAAGCGGCATGAGCCGTAGATTTCGGCAGATTTCGACCGAAAGATTTGGAAATCTCAGGAATAGTTCCTATCTTTGCAGTCATAAAAACATAAAATAGAACGGATACAATATGAGTACAACAGCATTAGCAGGTCTGCTTGAATATCTCTATGGTACACTCAGCATCAAGAATATGCGCTGGGTGGGTGAGCATTTGATAGAGCATGCCAAGAAGGAAGAGGCTGAGCAACTTCGTCCATACACAATGGAGGAGATTGACGATATGCTCGACGAGGCAGAGGCTGCCTTTGAAGCTGGCGACTATCTGACTCAGGACGAAGTGTTTCATCGCGACAGAAATGCCGTAGCCTTATGAAAATACATTGGCATAAACGGGCAGATGCCGCACTACATCAGGTTGAGGACTACGTTCTTGAATATTTTGGCGAGAAAGTGCGCCAAGAGTTCATGGATGAAGTTGAACAGGCAGTACTGGCATTGGCTGACATGCCAACATTGGGGCAGCTTGACCCGCTTTTCGCTCACCGTAAGCAGGCCTATCGCAGTATCATTGTCCGCCGACTAAACAAAGTAGTATACTATGTAAAAGGCGACACTATTCACATTGCCGCCTTTTGGGACACGCGCCGTGAACCGAAGAATCAGGCAAAGCAGACATGATAGTTCCTTTCCTCCCAGAGATTTATCCGCCGAGACATCGCAAGATGATCCCGGCGGTATTCGTTTTGTGCTTATTTTCTGTCACGCCGGGGTCAGGATATAATGTGACAGTCACAAATTGTCCTGACCCCGCTGTCTGCTGCAAAGATACTACTATTTTTCTAAAACAACGCCTTTTTCACTTAATAAAATGGAGGGTTCGCTGAATAAATTTGCCGATAACCGTCATTAGCCCTACCTTTGCACCAAAAATGCAATACAAATGAATATGAAGAAACTCAATCAATTATTGCTGGCCGTCGCTGCCACGTTGGCGATGGCAGCCTGTACCGCTGACGACAGCTGGTACAACGAGAAATGGACTGACACGACGAGCACCACGGCGAGCGACGACGACAACTCGCAGACCACCGCCTCGGTCGACGATGTCATCTGCGGTGTATCCTCTACCGGCGACGTCACCACGTTCACCGTAGTCCTCAACAAGAACGCCATCGCCGAGACCTACAAGGCCGACGACAGCGATGATGATTATCTCGAGAACACCTCCATCGAACGCACCATCACCGTCACCTTCAGCACCACCGCCGATGCGACGGTCGAGGGCGACGACGCGGGCATCGTCAACGTCAGCGGCAACGACGTCATCGCCACCAATACCACCGGCGAGGTCATCCGCTACGTGCTGACGGGCACCACCACCGACGGCTTCTTCAAACTCTACTCCACGAAGAAGCAGGCCATCGTGCTCAACAGCGTCAACATCACCAACCCCGACGGCGCGGCCATCAACAACCAGAGCAAGAAGCGCACCTTCATCGTCCTCAACGACGGCACGAAAAACTATCTCACAGATGGTACTAATTACTCCGACGCGACCGACGACGAGGACATGAAAGCCTGCTTCTTCAGCGAGGGCCAGCTCATCTTCAGCGGCGCGGGATATCTCGAGGTCGACGCCAACTGCAAGGCCGGCATCCGCAGCGACGACTATGTGCGCACCCTGCCCAAGACCAATATCTTCGTCGATGCCTCCTCAGGCAACGGCATCCGCGGCAACGACGCCGTCATCGTCACCGGCGGCGTGATAAACATCAACGTCACAGGTTCCGCCGACAAGGGCATCTCCACCGACGGCGAAGTGCGCATCGACGGCGGACGCACCACCATCCTCACCAGCGGCGGCTACGAGTATGACTCCGACGACAGCGACTACACCGCCTGCTCCGGTATCAAGGCCGACAGCCTCGTTACCATCAACGGCGGCGAACTGAACATCAAGTCCACCGGCATCGGCGGCAAGGGCATCAACAGCGACGACCAGATCGTCATCAACGACGGCGTCGTGCGCATCATCACCACCGGCAAGCGGCAGAAGGACTCCAAGGGCAGCGTCTCGCCTAAGGGCATCAAGGCCGACGGCAACATCACCATCAACGGCGGACAGACACAAGTGCGGCTGGAAGGCTCAGGCGACGGCACCGAGGCCATCGAGAGCAAAAGCGAGATACACATCGAGGCCGGTACCGTGGAGTGCTACAGCTACGACGATGCCATCAACTCGGCAGGCAACCTCTATATCGACGGCGGCTACGTCTATGCCCGTGCTATGAACAACGACGGAATCGACGCCAACAAGAACCTTTATATCAACGGGGGCGTAGTCATCGCCGAGGGAGGTCAGCAGCCCGAGTGCGGCATCGATGCAGCCGAGGGATACTCCGCATTCATCAACGGTGGCACGGTGATTGCCGTTGGCGGCGGCCTGCAGGCCATATCTTCTTCATCCAAACAAGCCAGCATCACCGTCAACGCATCACTGGGTACCACCCTTGGCGTGATCGACGGCACCACCGCCGTCCTCGGCTACACCACGCCCGCCAGCAACAGCGGCAATGCCCTGATGATCTCCTCGCCCGTGTTCAAGTCAGGTTCTACCTACACCCTCCGTGCAGGCTGCGCCCTCGACGGCGGCACCTCGTTCTACGGCCTTACCACGGGCTGCACCATCGGCAGCGGCACCCAGAGTGTCGATGCCACCGCCTCCACCTCCGTCAGCGGCTCCATGGGCGGCGGCATGCCCGGTGGCGGCTTCCGCCCCGGCGGCTGGTAAACAACCAGATGGGTCAGAATGGGTCAGGGGATGTTCCTCTGACCCATTGTTTTGCTGAGTTCAATAAATTTTCTGATGGTTCTCAGCATGTAGTTAGTCATGCCGTGTTTCCGATTCGCGTTTTGCTTTTTTGTGTACTTTGATGTGGGAGCATTAAAAAAACTCCAATATTTTTGCAACTCTAAGAATTATTTCGTAATTTGGATAGAAAAAGCAATCTTTCTTTGTATAAAGGCAGTTCGGGGGATTGGGAAATGTCGCGGGTTACGATTTGGCAACCGTTCTCAATTCCACGTTCTGCAATGAATTGCTTTCAAAGAACTCGTGACTCCAAGCCACCAGCCGTTTTAATGACTCTTCATCGGTGCAAAGGTACGAAGAATTGTTGAAATAACCAAATTCTGTGGACACTTTATTATGTCAGAACCGTTAAATAAAAGTGAAAAAACAAATTTTTCCGATTCTTTTTTGTACCTTTGCACTCAATAATATCAGAAAATGGCAAATGGATATTACTTTGTGGTTTGACAAAAGATGAAGAAACTGACATTTATATATTTGGGTATAGTGATTGCTACATTGTGTAGTTGCAATGGCAGAAAGATGATGGCGCAATTAGATGAGATCAGTAAAATTGCCGATGATAACCCAGACTCCGCACTTACGTTGCTAAGTAAGTTCGATACAGACAAGAATGAATGGGGAAAAAGTGACAGGATGCATTATGAACTCATAAGACTAAAGGCTGAAAATAAATCGGGTATAAAATTCACATCAGATTCGATTATCAAAGATGTTGTTGATTATTATAAAGACAACGGAAATGCCAATGAAAAAATGCTTGCATATTATCTGTTAGGACGGGCTTATAGCGATATGGAAGAGGCACCAGAGGCATTACAAGCTTATTATGATGCCATTTCTATGGCTGACACAACCAATACATCTTGTGATTTTAGAACTTTAACAGTCGTGTATGGACAAATGTCCCGAATATTCCATAAGCAGAATCTTCCTCATGATGAGATATGGGCGTTGAGGCATTATGTTGAGTATATTCGTAGGAATGAAAGCCAGAAGGATTATATCATGGCAAAAGAGCAGTTAATAAGACCTTACTATCTTCTTAACAAAAAGGATAGTGTGCTAAATCTAATAAATAATACATACTCGTCATTGAAACAGTTGGGGGAATACCAAGAAGCTGCGGATGCAATCGTCGTCTCAATATCTATTTATTTGGAACGTGGCGACTTGGCTAAGGCAAAGAATGCGATGGATATATTCGAAAATGAGTCTGGATTGTTTGACGAGTATGGGAATATAGCCAAAGGCCGTGAAAGCTATTATTGTACGAAAGGTTTATATGAGCTTGCTGTCAACCAACTTGGTCCTGCTGAATATTATTTCCGTAAAGCCATCAAATATGGATATCTTTCAGAAGGATATAAGGGATTACTCTCCATATATAGAGAAAAGCATAATATTGATTCAGTGGATTGCTTTTCCCGATTATATGAGGCCGCTCAAGACTCTTTGCATAATAAAATGCAGATAGATGCTATTCATCAAATGTCAACTCTTTATAACTATAGCCGAAGTCAAAAAGAGGCAGAACAAGAAAGAGAAAAGGCTCAAGAAAGACTATATCTGCTTAGTGTTATCGCGTTTGTGGCAATAGTTCTATTAATAATTGTTTTTGTCATTGTTTGGCTGTACCGAAAGAATCAGAAAGAAAAGAAGACAAGAATAGCGGAACTAGAAGATACTCTTAATAGCGCAAAAAATCAAAGAAATGTTATTCAGGAGGAATTAAGAATTCTGAAGGAGAAAGACTATGAAGGTATAATAGCGATTAAAGAAAAGCAAGAGATTGAGTTGACGAGAAGAATTGAACTTTTAGAGACAGAGAACATCAATACAAGGAAAAACATCAGCACCGAACGTATTGATCATCTTGAAGATTTTCTTGATAGTGCCATTTCGCAAAAGTTTATAAAGAAAGCAACCAGTAAATCCGAAAGAATTAACCCGACGGTTTCCGAATGGAACTTATTGATATCACAATTTAGTAAAGACCTCCCAGCTACATATGAATCTTTTGGTCAAGGAAAATCTTTATCACAATTAGAGCAGCGCATATGCATTCTTTTAATTCTCAACATACCAGAAAAGAATATAGCGCTCATGACAGATTCTTATGCCTCAACGGTATCGAATGCCAAATCGCGTGCTAATGAAAAACTTTATGGGAAGAAAGATGCTCATTCGCTGAAAAACAACCTGATAAATGGGCTTCAACGCTCTTGACGAATTTTGACGAACGTTTTACATAACTCATTGTTTTGTAATGCATTTGTGGATTTTTAATTTCTTTTTCTACGAATTTTGACGAACGCATGAACCCTTAGTATTTTGGAAGAATAATAATATCGAGATACCTTTGTAGAAAGATTTTAAGACTGCAAAGGAAATGAAAAAAATTATTTTATCTTTAGCATTACTTTTATCGGCATCTTTTACTGATGCCAAAGTGCAAAACATATGTGATGAAGTCTTTCTTCAGGTGTCACTTACAGACCCGACAGAAAATCAATAGCCAATTAAGAGAAGTCCTGTTGTAGTTCCTTCTGTCAGTCTTGAAGGACACAATTTGATATTAGTTGTAATTAATACCTCATCATGGGGATGAACACTATCTGCCCATCCCCAATAATAATCAGATGAAATGGATCATGGGGTCGGTTCTTCTGATCTTTTTTCAAATTAAATGAAATGCGAATGAGACAGGTAATAAAGCATAGAGATATCAGACTCCTGAATATGATCAGGAGAACCGACCCCGTGATTCTCGCTTGCTTTTAATAGTAGAATCTGCAGAGCCAGTTATATAAGGGGGATGGGACTTTGGCTGAATATTCTTTGCAAAGATATGGTCCAATAAATGCTGAGGGGGGATGTTATTACATTGTTTGTTCATCCGAAATGCAAGAACTGTGAAAGGGTATACCAGCATATCCCAAAATTGAGAACAAAAGCCATTGTGAAAATCGTCTCATTGGATTCTGTAGATGGTGGTTTAATTGAATATTGCGAGAAGAATCAAATAAACAAGACACCCACTATCGTTGTCAATGGCAGAGAATTGCCAGAAATCTATACCGCTAAAGACTTGATATACGTTCTATCCTAGCATTTTGCTTACCAAAGGTCAAAACGGCGGATTGACTTGAAATGTTCTGCCACAACATAAACAAAATAAATTAGAATTATGTCAAACTTAAAGAATTTCAAACTGAGTAAGAGCCAAATGAATTCCATCTCGGGTGGTATGCTATGCAAAGTTAAATACACTGATGGTTCTTGGAGCTACAAGGTTGTAAACTCAACTTTATCGGCGGAGGAAACGGCAGCCGAACTTACTGTCCAAGGGATGGGAGCTTATGTAGTAACATGTTAATTTTTTCCCATTGGGTGATCGAACCCAATGGGGATTCATTTTATATTTATATAAGTATGAGATCATTTATTATAATTTGTATCGCATCTGTTTGCTTGTCAATATCGGCAGCTAACTTCCCCCGTAATAATTTTGAGATAATCCTGCAAGTAGAGCCTTCTCTGGCTTGTGTACCCCAGGAAGTGTATTTACACGCTTTAATTGAGAGTGAATCGGAGATACTGGATTCTGCTCAGATTGATAACAACCACAGAACCATTAGGCTTTCTGGGGTGGTTCCCTATCAGACGAATGTAATTCTTACTTTTTCTAAAACGAATTTAGATGCTGAAGTCGTAGTTACGCCTGGTGATAAAATCTGGTTGACGTTAGGTGAAGAAGATGCAGATTATTATCATTGTGTGAAAGATGCCAAAGGGTCTAAAGCCCATTCAGAATATGTCCAATTCATGAATTACATAAAGAATTACAATATTCGAAAGGCACGTTATCAAGATATGCAATTAATTACAAAACTTGATTCTATCAGTAAGGAATCCATATCTGACATTCTTCGAAAACAACAGCAACAATATATAGACTATATGTTGAAGACTTCCAAATCCAAATATCCTTTTCTAGTATGGTATGCCAATGTCCTTTTAAGGAAGCTATTACCCCAGAAAGAGGTAAGAAACCTTTTAAGCAATGCTATCAGTCGATTCCCTGCGTATTTGCCGTTTAATCAACTCCGTCCAGGATATGTTGCCCCCGAAGAGAGTCGCAAATCTATGGTTGTTACCGAGAAGATCTGGAGTATCCAATCTAGAAGAATGAAAATCAAGCCGAATACATCAGCAATAGTCAAGACTCCACAAATAGGTGAAGAATTACCTATATTACTGCATCGTGAGGATGGCCGGTTGAGTTCTCTGTTAGTATTTAGTGGAAAATATGTGTTGGTTGAATTCTGGGCCAGTTGGTGCCAACCCTGCTTAAAGGAAATTCCGAACATCGTGATGGCAAAGCAGAAGTTTGGAGACAGTTTTGAGGTATGTGCCATTACGCTTGATAAGATTTCGTCGCCTTGGAAACGAGCCATCAACGAAAAGCAATTTGGTGAGGGAATTCATCACTATCAGGGCTTCGACAAGCGCGGCAACCAGTACAAGGATATCGCCTCGTTAGGTGTCGAAACCATCCCACAGAACTATTTGCTTGACGGAGAGGGAAGAATCATAGCCATTAATATCTATGGTGAAGATCTTATTAGAAAACTCGAAGAACTGATAGAGAAACAAAATCCATAATATACTTACGATAATTGTCAATCAAAGAGAATTAACAGAAGTTGATACGATAGATGATCTGATATACATATAGAAATATTCTTTGCAAAGATATGGTCCAAAATAAAGCTGAGTGACCTTAAACCTCAAGCTGTAATTTAAAGTTCAAAGAAAATGAAACCAAATTTAGAAAAATTCAAAATGAAAAAGGAACAGATGAAATCTGTTCATGGTGGCAATAGTTTCTATTGTCACGGTAGTAATGTCGGTATTGGTGGAGGTGGAAACTCCTTTAGTGGACATTTCGAAGGAAAGAGTGCTGCTCAGGTTGAAGCAACCCTCCAGAGTCAATATGGCGATGACTGGTACATCTATTGCTATTAATGTTATGCTGTATGGAGGTTTCCAGTTGGCGAGGAAAGTGATTACAGAGTGTATGAACTATCAGTTGCCGACGCTCTGCGAGACGTTGGGAATACCGTTTGAGCATCATCACGACGCGAAAGCGGATGCCGTAGCCTGTGCGGAGGTGTTCTTGGAATGCCTGCGGCGGTCTGGGGTGTCATCGTTTGTGGAACTGATGGAGAAATACCGCTTTACGTTTGGGCAGTTTTATGACCCAGGCTTTTTCCGTCCATTACGCTCTGTTGCTGCTGTCAGTGCAGGAACCAGCGCAAAGGATATTGTGGGCGACCCCAACAAGGTGGACGTAGACAGCTATTTCTACGGCAAGCACATCTGCTTTACAGGAACATTGGCACTCTGCACTCGTTTGGAATTGCAACAGATAATTGCTGACATTGGCGGTATACCGCAGGAAGGTGTTAACCTTGACACGCAGATATTGGTGGTCGGCCAGCAAGATATGAAGCGCGTGGACGCCACGGGGCTGAGCGGGAAGCACAAAAAAGCACTTTCCATCAAAAAGAAAGACCCGACGCACGATATTGAAATCATGTCGGAAGCAGACTTTATGAGCAATCTCACGTTGGAATAATCATATATGAGTTATGGTAGTATGGCAGTGATGTCGGCGGCGATAATAACGATTGGAGGGACAGGTCTTTGATTCCTTTCAAGATCAATCACCAGTCCCCTAGATTCTCCGAAACAAACTTCTAAAGAATCCACTACAATGTCTATGGAAAGAAATATAATTGAAAACAGTACAGGGAATCAGGATCTTATTGTTCTTCCTGAGACAAAAACGACAAGTAATACTCAAGTAGCAATTACAGAACCCATAAAAGAAGTCGCCGGCGATAAGTTGCAAGAAACAATAATGAAGCTTGGAGAGATCTTCCCTGATGCTGTTAAGGACGGAGAGGTGGATTTCGAAAAATTGAAAAAAGTAGTTGATAAGAAAGAAGAAGTACTTCCTGTCATCCTTCAGAGGAAGGATTCTGTCAATGCGCCTCTTAAAGATGATAAAGAGCAGAAGGTTCTTACAGAAAGGGAGAGGAACGCTGAGCGCCGCCACCGTCGCAGGCTGGAGCACGAAGCACAGCGAAGGACGACATATGAGGAGCGACTGGAGCGCGAGGCCCAGGAGGCGGAGGAGTATGCTCGCCAGCAGGAGCGTAGGAAAATATTTGCTGCTATTGGTGCGGTGATAGTTACTCTTATTTTGATTTACTTCTTTGGACTTTTAGGCCCTGCTATATTTGGCCTGTTGGCTGGAGGATTATTGTCAGATGGGAAATGGAGATAGGTAATGTTTCCAATCAATCATATGTAAATAGTCTGGTGCAAATGAGGGCATTTGGGCACCGATGGACGGTTCTATTGTGACAAACTATACCACAAATACCGTCCCTATGGATTACAAAGATACGAAAAACTTTGGAAAGTCATTCTCTTTTGGACGAAAAAGTGAAAAAAAGGCGAAAAAACTTGGAAGTTTGAAATATAGTTCTTATCTTTGCAGCGTCAGAATGTATATTTTGACTACGCCGCTGAGTGCGGGGAGCAAGACTTGATCGACACTACTCCATTTTAAAGTCACCTTCGGGTGGCTTTTTTTATATCGCTGAACGACTACTCAAAGAATAAAGCACCCTCATGACTTCTTACTGACCAATTTGCTATGTATAGTAAAAATACGTGAGTTAACTCAAAACATCGATCGAGTTAACTCAAACGACAAATCGAGTTAACTCAGCTGTTTCACGTGTGAGTGATGGGACAACAAAGAAGGTAGTGAATAGGTAACGGATGCATGAAAGGCATCTTATTGTTGTGCTGATGCCTTCTTCGGGTCGTGGAAGGCATCCTTTACAAGGTAAGAAGGCATTCCTGATAGGGGTAAAGCCCTATCTGGGCAGGGAGTTAACCCTACCTTCTCAACCGTTCGCCTATACTCAAACGGTTGTTCGGCTGTACTCAAACGACCGTTCGGCTATACTCAAATGCAAGAGTCCTATTTTTGCAGGGTGTAGAGTGGGTGTAGAGTGGGTGCACACTTTTTGCGAAGTGTGCACCCCAAAATAGCTCTGATAATCAGATGATTAACCTAAAAAGGTGTAGAGGGGCACACTTCTTACTTGTTTTTGCGATATGCGTGAGTTATCGAACTATGGTTTTCATTATCACAATGGGGAGTTCCCTGTGTGATACGCAGCGCTCTTTGCAGGCTCCCCTTTATGGTGATGTGGAAAGTTTGTTGTCTATTTCCTGACGATGACGCTGCCGCTGGCCTGATGGGTGGCCAGGATCAGCACCTCGGCAATCTGTACGTGCTCAGGGGCATTGGCGGCAAAGACGGCCACGTCGGCAATATCGTCGCCCGTCAGGGGCTTGATGCCTGTATAAAGTTTCTTTGCACGCTCTTCATCACCCTTGAAACGGACATTGCTGAAGTTGGTCTCCACCAGTCCGGGCTTCAGGTTGGTGACGCGGACGGCGGTATTGGCTACATCGATGCGCAGGCCGTCGGAGAGTGCTTTCACGGCAGCTTTCGTGGCGCAATAGACGTTGCCCCCGGCGTAGGCTGCGTCGCCAGCTACAGAACCGACGTTGATGATGTGTCCGCGATTACGGGCCACCATGCCGGGCACTACGAGGCGCGTCATCGTGAGCAGACCCTTGATATTCGTGTCGATCATCGTTTCCCAGTCGTCGGGATTGCCCTCATACTCGGGCTCCAGGCCCAGTGCCAGTCCGGCGTTGTTCACCAGCACGTCAATCTGCTGCCACTCAGCCGGCAACTCCTGAATGTACTTCGCCGCCTTCTCTCGGTCTCTCACGTCGAAAGCCAGCGTCAGCACGTCCGTGCCCTTTTCCGTCAAAGACTTCTTGATCTCATTCAGACGTTGTTCGTTTCTCCCCGTCAGAATCACTTTGTCGCCATTTGCAGCGAACTTCCTTGCACAGGCGAGACCGATCCCGCTTGTGGCTCCTGTAATCAATACGATCTTGTTCATACTCTTATTTCGTTTAAATATTAATCCATGTCAGTTTTCTCCACAAGCCTTCTAACGGTCCGCGCTGATGGCTGCTAAACCAGAAGCGGGCGAAAAGGTACTGGACGATGACCATTCCGCATCCTACCATCACGGCGTAGGTAATGCCTAAGAGGCGGTAGCAGGCCAGACCATAGCCGCAGAAGATGGCGCAGCCGATGATGGACTGCAGCAGATAGTTGGTAAGACTCATGCGGCCGAAGATGCAGAGGTGATGGAGCACACTTCTAACGCCCTCAAAGGCATACCACGCCGAGACCACCGCCGAGACAATCATCAGCAGGATGATGAGGTTGTAGATGGGGTGGAGCCACGTGTCGAGTTCGCCAAAGTCCACAAAACTCAGCGCAATGACGATGATGGCTGAGCAAATGAGGATGCTATGCCATATCTTCAGGTTACGCCCCTCGTTATAAAACAGCCTCTGGCGCCCTAACTGCATGCCGAGGATAAAGAGGCAGAGCAGTTGCGTCAGTCGTCCGCTAAAGACATTGAAGCGCAGATTCAACTCAAAACCATATCTGACGTTGTTCACGACATTCTCCCAGAACGTGCCATGTTCGTGCAGGGCGATGGTCTGGTTGTAGATCTCAAAGAGTCTGGTGTGGTCGATGGTGGTACCCGTCAGCAGACAGAACATTTCCACGGGCTGGATAGCCAGCAGGACGATGATGCACCACACCCATTTCGACGGCAGATAACTGACGGGAATGAGCAACAGACCGTAGCACGCGTAGAGCATCAGGATGTCGCCATCGTAGAAGGCCACGTTGATGACGCCAAACATAAAGAGCAGGCACATGCGCCAGGCGAAGCGGCCAGAGAAGCACTTGCCCTTCTGCTGCTGGTTGTCGTTCATAATAAAAAAGCTCAGTCCGAAGAGCATGGCGAAGATGCCGTACATCTTGCCTGATAGCAGCCAGGCCAGCACGTCGGCGACCGTCTGGTCGCACGGCAGCGGATGCACGATCGGCTCTTGGGTAAAGATGTCGAAGTGCTCTACGGAGTGATACAAGATGATGCCTGCCACAGCGATTCCTCGCAGGGCATCGGCCACATCGATTCGTGTATTGGGTAGGAAACGGGTTTTGTACATTTCTCCTTCAAATTCTTAATTGGAGTTGGCAGCCTTGTCGAGATCCTTGGCGAGGCGGGCGATGTCAGAGGCACTCTCCGAGATGCGGCCCGTGATGTCTGCCACTTCATCGGCAGGCAGGTCGGGTAGGCTCGTGGTGAGAACCTGGGTAAAGCCGCAGATGATGTTGAGCGGGGTGCGTATCTCGTGGTACATCTTCTGGATGAAGGCTGCTTTCTCGCGGTTGGTGTTGAGCTGTAGCTGGTAGGCGCGGGTGAGTTCCTCGTTGCGCTGCTCCAGCTCGGCATTCACGCTAAGTATGTCGTTCACGGATGTTGCAAGTGACTGCTGCATGCGTATGAAACTGTTCTGCAGCCGGCCTATGCTGTCTTGTCGCGGACTCTCTGTGAGGTTGGTCTCGAAATGGCCCTCGGCTATGCGCTGGGCCTCGTAGTCCAGCTGTTTCAGTGGCTGAATGGCGCGGCGCACGATCTGGTAGCACACGATGAGCAACAGCAGCAGGCCGATGCCGATGATGGTCCAGACGATAGTGAGTATGCGGTTGTAGCGGGCAAAGACATCGCTTTCGGGACAAACGATGGCGATGCTCCAGCCTGTGCGCTCCAACGGACGGAAGAAGATGAATGCATCGTTGCCGTCGACGATTGTCTCTACCATGCCGCTTCGTCCGGCGAGCATCGAACGACCCAGTGTTTCTATGTCGCGGCGCGCTTCGGGGGCTGCGTCGCTGAAGATGGTCTCGCGGAAGAGCTTCGCGGTATCGGGATGGACCAGATATTTGCCGTCGCGGCCTATCATGATGGCCGAGGAGTTGGGGTATGGCTGCAGCCTGGTTACTGCCTCCGAAAGCCACTTCAGCGTGAGGCTTGCGGTGATGGAGCCGAGGTAACGGCCTTCGGCGTCGCGCATCGGACAGCAATAGGAGGTCATGATGTCTGGCGACGAGAGCGTGCCCTCATTGTAATCATCGAAGGCGTCTGTCCAACAACTGGTGCCAAGCGAACGTGGTGTCTTGTACCACACGGCTTCGAAGTACTCGAATGGCCCCTCCCTTACGGTGGTGATACTGTCTGGCCCGCGTAGCGAGTAGGCGGAATAATAGCGTCCCATCTCGGGGAAGAAATTGGGTTCCATCGAGATGGCAAGGCCGGTGAGGAAATCATTCTCTTCGACCCCTCGCCGAGAGAAGATCAACAGTGAGTCTGGCGTCAGGTGGTTTGGCACGGTAATGGCCATGAAGTTGGTTACGAGTTCCGTCTCGTCCATAATGCCGGTGATGCGCTCAGCGGTATTGTCCAGGAGTTGTGTGGCGTGGTCGATGGCTGCACGTTGGAGATCTTGTTTGCCGTGATAGAATAGGATATCGAACAGCAGCGAGAAGGCTCCAGCGATGATGAGCGTGATGATCAATCCGAGGCGCAGCGAGAGATGCTGTTGGATGTAGCGCATGAGTCGTTTCATAGGGCTGTCTCTTTCATTAATTTATCCAACAATTGCGTGATAGTCTCAGAGTCCTTCATGATGACCAGTTGCCGCTGCGCCATCTCCTCCTTGACCTTCGGTCGGGCGTGGGCAGCCTTTGTCATCGAAGTAGCGTCATGGCAGATACGCTCGGCCTGCTGGCAGAGACTCTCCACCGGCTTGGCCATTTGCGTTGTCATGTCTCGAACGAAGTTCATCTTCTTCTCCTCATATGCCTGTATCTCGTCGTATGCGGTTTTCAGTTCAACATTCTGACTGCTCAACATCGCCTGTTTCTGCTGCATCTCCGTCATATAGGCCTTCAGAGACTGCCGCATCTTTGCCAGACTGTTCTGGAGTCGGCCCGACTCGTCCTCGCGGCGAGTGTCAGCGATGGGGGTGTCGAGGTCACCATTGGCGATGCCTTGTGCCGAGTCTGCCAGCCAGTGTAATGGTCGCAGGTGGCGACCCACAACCAGGTAGAGTACGAACAGCAGGATCAGCACGCCGCCCACGCCTCTGAGCAGCAGGAACCACTGCATGCGCGAATACCTGCCATAGATGTCGTCAGCCGGACATACTGCCGTGAGAACAAACGGCCTGTCGCCCAAGGGCTGCGTGAAGATGAACATCTCGCGATCCTCGTGTACCATTTTTCGGTAGCCGCTCTCTTCGCCAGCAATGAAGATTCCGAACTGGGTGCTGTCGCGACGGGTGACATAAAGCTCTGCGTTGGGTAGCGATCGCCTTAACTTGGTCAGGCAGCCGTTCTCCTCGATGAGCCGTTCTATGGCTGCACGGTTCACTCTCATTCGCCCATTGGCCTCGCCTCCGGCTGTTGCGGCTCTGCCATCCAAGCGAGTCTGGCGGCTCTCGTTGCCCCATCCGTTTGCCAATCGCGCTGACATTTCCTCCTGTCGTAGCGTGTTGTCTATTCGCAGCGCCGTATTCTCCAGCGCCTGCAGCGTCGTGTCCACCGACTCTTCGAAGATGACGTCCTGCGAGAATAGTGCCAGCAGACTGATGACAACTACACAGATGACCGTTACGAAACTCGCCACCCATAGTGTCAGCTGTGTGGTGAACGATGTCCGTATCTTCTGTAATAGTCTATTTCCCATATCTGTCCCGAAGCCTAGTTGTTATATAATTCATAATTCATGGGGCAAATATACAAAAAATATAGAGAAATCTTGTATATTGCCCCAAGAATTTTGATTTATTATGATATCAACTGTATGTTTTCATTCACTTTGCTATTTAGAGTCTGTTTCGTTCTTCGTTACCGGCACCTGTTCCCTTATATTTCGAATTGCTGACGTTGAAGTTGTAACTGAGGGTTAATCCCACACATTGCGTATAAGCGTAGATATCCTGGGCCGTCTGGCCGATGGCATAATAGGTGGTTATCTTGTTCTTGGCCGTACGGAAGATGTCGTTGGCATAAAGCGTAGCTGACAGCTGTCCCTTCAAGAAGGTCTTTTGCAGACGGGCGTTCACCATGAAACAGCTGCCGCGATACATGAATCCCCAGTGATTGCTGCCTGTATAGCTCATCTGCACCAGAGCCTTAGCCGTCGGATGGATCTCGAACCAACTATTCAGAGTGAAGCTGAATTCGGGCTTGTTCAGTTTCTCAGGCGCTCCGTACTTCTCGGCATCGAACATCTGCTGGTAGTAGTGCAGCGTGGCCTGTGGCTGCCAGAAGCCGAATTTGGGCGAAGCGACGAGGGTGGCATAGACACGATCCTGGTGGTCGAAGTTGTCGGGCCTGAAGATGGCAATCTCGTTAATTTCGTCGTAGATCTGGCCGACGTGGGTAAAGAAGTCGTTCTCGCGTGTAAAACCTGTCATGAAGTTCAGCCACGAATAGGTAAGGTTGAAGTCGATGCTCTGTCGAACAGAAGGACGCAACAGCGGGTTACCGCCTTCGTAGAGCATACGACTGTCGTACACGATCATGGAAGTCAACATGTTGTATGGCGGACGGGTGATACGCTTACTGTAACTCAATTGCGCACCCCACTTGCCCTTCTGCCACGCTGCCGAGAGGTTGGGAAACCAATCATTATAGGTACGACTGGGTTCCTCCTGCTTAATGCCGAACGAGGTGTATTCTGCCGCCACATGCTCATATCTGAGACCTGCATTCAGATGCCATTGACCCAGTTGCAGATTGTATTCGGCAAAGCCGGCGATATTATTCTCCTTCATCTCTGTGTCCGACTCTGGTATAATGTTCTCCTGATTGTAGTTATGGCCCTGACTTCTTGTACTTGTTGCCTCCGAACCTCCACTCAGTTCTCCTTTCCATACGGGATAGGTCAGCACCAGTTTACCTGCCACCATCCTACGGTCTTCATTGGTCAGGGTGGTGATGGTACGGCTGCCGTATTGTTCGCTCGTCTCCAGTTGGTTGTTATTATTCTCCGATCCCTGTCGCAACACGGTGGTGTTGAGGTCGATTCCCAGTTTGCCTGCCTTGCCTAGATAGTAGCCATTCAGTTCCCATACGGGCTTGTCTTTTTCGCGGATATCTGTTGTAAGACGAACATTACCGTCAAAGGAACCGTTCTTGAGATAGTGCTGCATCATGTCCGACTTGAAGGCTCCGTAAAAGAGCTTCTGCGACGAGAAACTCAGTCCGATGGAATGGTCGGCGTTGAAATCGTAGCTTACACCTGCCTTGTACTGAAGTTCTGTCCAGGTGCTCCTTACTGGCAAATCAGCATGGACATTAAACAGGTCTTTAGTAATATGCAATTCTTGATCGTCATCCTGATCGTTGCTATAGTGGCCGTTGTCGAGGGCTATGGTAGCAAAAGCCTCCAGTCCGCCTGTACGATATTTCAAGGTCAGGTCGTCGTAGTTGTTCCACTTGTTGTTCTTCCACGTCTGAGTGGTCGCCATCAGACTCAGGCCGTCGCCTTGCGACTTCAGCGTCTTGATGCGGATCACAGCATTCACCTCGGCATTATATCTGGCACCAGGGGCAGTAATCACATCCACACTCTTAATATCTACAGACTTCAGTTGCTTCAGTTCGCTGGGATCGCGTACCTTTTTGTTATTGATGTATATCTCAGGCTCGCCCTTGGCCAGCACCTCAAACTTTCCGTCCTTACCTTCCACCATCGGTATCATCGAGAGCAGGTCATCGGCTGTGCCTACATCGTGCAGGATAGAGTGTTGCACATCCACCGTCATACCGCCCTGAGCGCTTTTGTACTGCGGAATCTCACCCTTGATCTCCACACCTTTCACCATATAGGTCTCGGGCTGGAGAGTGATGGTGCCGATGTTGCCCACGCTGACGTTCCGAGTAACCGTCTTATAGCCGATATACGACACTTTGACCATCACTTGCTGCGCCTTGCAGGGAATCACGAAGTCGCCGTTCTCGTTGCTCACGCCGCCATTGATAAATGCTTCATCATGCAGCAGGGAAATGTTGGCGAATTCGATGGGGTCCCCATTGCCATCGACCACCCGTCCGATCACCTTTGTGTCCTCTTTCTGGGTACACTCGATGAAGATGTCCTGGTTATCGAAGGTGAGGTGCATGGGATAGAATCCGCACACCTGACGAACGGCATCGCTGACAGAAGCATTCTCCAAACGGGTGGTCACAGTAAAGTCCTCCAGCTCGTCGAAAATAAAGTTCAGCTTATAATGATCCTGGGCATTATCAATCCAGATGAGGGCCTCGCTGAGCGATGCATTCTGGAAATCGTGCGATAACTGTTGTGCTCTTACGCTCATGGCAACAAGGCACAATATGAGTATATATATTCTTTTCATGGTATTGGCATTATTGAATGGTGATGGTCTCTTCGTTGAGTGTCAGATGCACTTTCTCGAAGTGGTTGATCTTGTCGATAATCTCCTGAAGGGTGTCGTCGACCTCCCATTGCAGATAGAAGCGGATGGTGCGGGCGGCCTTGTTCTTAAACTCCACCTTTACGCCGTAGCCATCGGCCACATACTGCATGATCTGCTGAAGTTCTACATTATTAAAGATGACAGGTGTCTTCTTCGTGGGCGTCATCTCCGCACCGTATGTCTTCTCCACTTTCTTGATATCAGGCTTGCGCTCCGTCAAGGTCACTTTGGGCTTATCCTCCACCATGATGAAATGGCTGATGGCTGCGTAAGCGATGCCCGACAGCATGATCACACCAATGAACATAGCTGCAATCTTATACCATGTTGTTTCGGATTTCGCAACAACATGCGCTTTCTGGAACCGCTCCCAAGCCTCGTTGGCATCAGGCACAGGAATATTGGTCTCATCCAACATCTGGTCGAGTTGCTCGTCTGTGTATTTCTCAGGGTGCAGCAGCATCCTGATCTGCTCTTCTTTCTTCATGCTTCTCTGTTTTTAAAAGATGAACGTAACTTCCTCAACCCCTGCACAATATGCTTGTTCACTGCAGAAAGACTGATGCCCAGCGAGTTGGATATCTCCTTGTACGACTGATCCTCATGGAAGTGCATCTTGATGATGCGACTGGTTTGAGGGGTAAGTCTTTCATCGACGTAGCGGTTCACGGCATCAACGATCTCTTCGTCGTACGCCTCGCTGTCGATGGCCGCTGGCATCAGGTATTTGACGGCTTCCTGATGTGTCTGACGTTGTGCAATGATGTTGAGGCAGCGATTACGGACGCATGTCAAGAGGAACGTTCGCTGAGACTCTTCCTTGATAGAGACGGTACCATCCCAGAGCTTAGCGAAGATGTCTTGTACCACATCTTTCGCCTCGTCTTCGTCGCCCAACAGAATGTAGGCTGCCTTATACATCCTGTTGTACTCCGAAAGGAAGAGTTCCTTGAACTGTTGCTCTTTTGCTTGCATCTTTTCGTCGCTGTTTTTACTATATATACAGATGGGCTTAAGAAATCATTACCCCTAAGGTCGCAAAAAAAGCTAATGTTATATTGTTATCGTCATATCAATATTGCTCTACGAAGTCGCGTACCAGACGGAATACGGGTTCGTAGCTGTCGAAGCGGACGGTCTTATACGTGTCGAAAATGGTGTGGTAGTACTGGAAGGCATCGCCCTTCTCGTTCTCGAGGAAGATGCAAGGCACATGGCGCGTGGCGAAAGGGTAGTGGTCGCTATTGGAAGCCAAGTCGCCACGATGCAGAGCCTCGAAGTGGTGCTGCTCCGCATTGATCTTCTCAAAGAGATTGTAACCTCGCATACCCTCATCGCTGACCTCGCAGTACTGTACGGGATTATTGTCGCCAATCATATCGATATTAAAGAGGTACTTAATCTGACTCAGCGGCTCAATAGGATGCTCAACGTAGTAATTGGAACCACGCAGGTTGGCATCTTCGCCAGAGAAGGCAATGAAATACATATCGTAGGGTGGGCGATGCTTAGCGTAGTAGGCAGCGAGGGTGACGATGGCGGCAGTACCCGAGGCATTGTCGTTAGCGCCGGCATAGAATACCTTCTTGCCCAAGTTGCCCAAATGGTCGTAGTGAGCCGTGAAGACGTAACAACTGTCGTGACGCTCGCCCTGGACCTGGGCAATGACGTTGAAGCACTCGTAGTCCTTCAGGAACTTGTTATCGACGTTGATCTTTACGCGTTGGACGCCTTCGATGGCCTCGGGTGTCACCCAGATGATGGGCTTATCTACCACCTTCTCGCCGTAGGCCTTGAAAAACTTAATAGGAGCCTCCCACGTATAGATCAGTCCCGCATTCGGACATTCACTTTTTTTTTGCAAACGTGAGAAGTCTTGGCGATGCTTATAGGTAAACCAGAATTCGCATGCCACCAAGCAATTGGCGTATTCAGGCTTGGCAAGATCGGCAAACATCCGTTCGGCATCGTAGTTCAGCGTGTCGACATGATAGACGGGGAACTCTCCTTTCACGCCAGGCGAATACTCTCGCATAGAGAAATCCACACCAGGACGGAGTTTCTTGCCATCGGCCCACATCTGCATCTTGCCGCAGAACGTATTGATGTCCAACTTAAAGGGCTGCAGCGTCACTTCGTCTACACCTGCCTTTTCGAACTCTCGTTGCAAGAATCGCCCAGCCTTATTGGCACCGTCTTTGGCATAGCCGCGTCCCTGATACCTGGCGCTGCTCAGTTCCTTGATCACCCGCTTGTAATGCGTCAGGTCCTGCGCCCCAACCATTGTGGCCGCAAGCACCATCAGAATTATTGTAACAGTCTTTTTCATATCGTATTAATTGTCTTTTGCAGTTCTTCCAAAAATCGGGCGGCGTGCGAGCCGTCCATCTGGGCGTGATGGAATTGAAAGGAGATGGGCAGCGTGGTCTTCAGCCAGCCCTTGCGGTAACGGCCCCATGCCACGAAGGGGTTGGTGTAAATGCCACTGTACTGGTTGACGATGCTGTCGAGTTCCGTGCCAGTTACTGCCGATGTGCCGACAATGACGGCCTCTTCGTCCAGGATGTCCTGACAGGTCTGGCTGATGGTCTCTGTCAGATGCAGGTAATTGGCATTAAACGCCTCCAGATCATCGCAGACGGCAACGTCGCAGAAACTGAGTCCGCCCTTGATATTATCCACTATCATGTTGATGGCCATACGGTCATATTTATATAGTTTCCCGTTTTGGGGCAGCATGTAAAATTCGTCTATCTTTGATGCAGCCTTGCCAATGCACCAGCAGAGCAGCATGTTGAATTTCATACCGCGCTGCCGGCTTACCTTACAGAGCCTCGTCACGTCGAAGGTTTTGGTGAATGTCACCATCGGCATGGGTGACTTTGTCCACAGCTCGAATGCGATGGCCCTATTGGTGTCCTTGGGATTGATTTCCTGTTTCATTGTCTTATTGGTTTTCGACTGCAAGGACGGTGCAAGCCGAGTGCAATAAAGCTCGCTCTAATTGCCGAGGCGCTGCTCGTTCTCGCAAACTTGTTTGCAAAGGTACGCATAATTGTCGAGACTGCCAAATATTTGGGATAAACTGCACTGATTTGTGAAGAATGTACGGAACAGTAAGTTAGTTTTTTGTGATTCTGAAAGTGCAACGTTCGGCGCCTTTGAGAATTGTATCAATAATCTGAACATCATACTTGCTCTTAGGTTCCAACTGCGAGAGAATATACAAGATGCTCTGGCGAGAACACTCGCAATGTTCGGGGTTTTTGATAAGTCCTTGCTGCACCATGGGACATGTGCACTTCAAGTAACTCAGTTCATATACCTTCCCTGGCTCAATCACCCTACCCGTATAGGACTTGCTGTTGTACCCTTCCGTATAGATCCTGTCAAAATCCCCTTCATACTTGGTGTATATTTGCTTATGTATCTGGAGAACATAATCCTTAACACATTCAATTGCTTCTTCTTTATAGCGCATACCTTTGTTTCATTACTTTTCAGCAAACGAACCAATCTCTATCAGATTTCCGTCTGGGTCGGCCACATAACAGGTGCGCTGTCCCCAAGGTTCTGTGGTGGGAGAAAGAACAGAGGTGGCGCCATTCGCGAGCGCATGCTGGTATTCTTTGTCGACATCGGTGAAGGTGGGTACGTCGAATGCCAATTCTACTGTACCGTTGAACCCTTCGGGATATTGAAATTTCCGAGAGACCATCTGCTCGAAAGCGTCACGCGGGAAGAGGATGATACGCATTTCACCTAGCGTCATCTCCACGTTAGGCTGGATGCCGTCCCAGTCGGTGGTGAATCCGAATGTCTTCGTATAGAAATCGACAGTCGCTTTGTTGTCGCGGGTGAAAATCCCCACGGTGTTGAATTTGAATCTTGTTTTCATATCTTTCATTGTTTAAGTTCAAAGAAATAGAAGTTCGTCCAGCCGGTGTTCTCGGCGTAGAGATGCTGTTTGCCGCGATACTCGAAGCCGAGACGCTCGTATATCTTGTGGGCGGGCGTGTTCGAGGCGAGGGCATCAAGACGGATGGCCTGCATGTCTCTGGTGTGGGCGAGATGGATGGCCTCGAGAATCATCTCCGAGCCGATACCTTTGCCCTGCGCGTCAGGACTGACGGCGAGGATATGAATCACAGCCACCCGGTCGTCGGACACTTGCTCAGTCCAGTCGATGGCGTGATAGTCCTCGCCCTGATACATCGTGACAGCCATCGCGCCGACGATGACGTCATTTTCTCTATATAGATACATGCTTCCTTCGCCGATATAGGCTCGGATGCCTTCCGTCGTCGGGTGTTTCCCTTTGCTCCATCGAGCGTATGTAGCCATCTCAGGAGTACGCTCCGTCACATCATCATAAAAGGCGATGATGGCATTAAAGTCGTTTTGTGTTGCTAATTCCAATTTCATAATCTTATCTGTTTGACGCTGCGAAGGTATATATGTTTGTCGAGACAGCCAAACATTTGGGATATTCTGCGTCGATTTGTGACGAACGACATTACTTTTTCATTGTCATTTGTTTCTCCTTTGCCATCTTCTCCGCAAAGGCATTCTCTCCGTTTTCGCGGATATAACGGATGCAGGCAGCTCTGTCGCTATTGAACAGGAAAGCAAATATCTTACCGACAAAGTTGTTGTGAATCTTGCAGTCCTTCACATCCTTGTCGCATTCAGCACAAGTATGGAAACCTTTCTCTTGACAGCACTTGCGAATCTTGCACCATGATGCTTTCTCGTTCTCTTTGCACCCTGGGCATCTTCCATTGAGGAACTTCTTGCATACTCCGCAATATAAACCACATGCGGCAATCTGCTGGGGGTTAATTGTTATATTTTTCATTGTGTAACTCATTTTATCCTGATCGCCCCAAATGATATGGGACGATCAGGACGGATTATTACTCTATTGGTATCTGAATCACCGACAGCCACTTCTCTGGGTCTTCCTGGTTCCAGACCCCGTCGATGTAGCATGTGCGATGCTGGCCTGCGACCTTATAGCCGTGCTCCTCGATGTAGCGGAAGGCCTCGGTGAACGACTCGTAGAAACGTTCGTAGGGGCCCATGTGCTTCATGCAGAGGGCGCGGGGCACGGCGGGCAGACGCTTGAACTGGATGATGGCGCTGTCGTGACCCATCTCCTCCACCTGTTCGCAATACTCGATGTCGATGTCCGTCGGCGTGTACTCCTTGTTATGCTCAACGGTGAAGCAGTAGCCCGGCGGCGGACACTTGCAACCGAGGCGTTGCATTTCGGGGCCGATTTTCTCTACACACATAGGGCCGATAGCAGCGTAGTTGGGGATGACTTCACGATGGCTTGCCACGATGATTTCGGGCAGCGATTGAATGCTAAATTTTTCCATTGTCTTCATTTCTTTGCGAGCGTTCCTCCAGTCGAGCAGCTGGTTGCGACGTGCTATCAGTGCCTTCAGCTGTGCCTCCGTTTCCCTGATCTTCTCGGTCATCTGGCGGATGGTCGGCGTGTGCGAACCATCATCGAACAGGTCCTTGATCTCGTCTAACGAGAAGCCGAGCCGTTGCAGGTCGCGGATGTCCTTCAACTGTTGCATCTGGTCGATGCAATAGTAGCGGTAGCCAGTCCACTCGTCCACCTCGTCAGGCGCGAGCAGTCCTTTCTGCTCGTAGTGACGCAGGGTCTTTACCGTCACCTGCATCAACTGTGAGAACTCTCCGATTTTTAACCTTGTTTTCTTACTCATATCGCGCGATGTATTTGCTAAGCGACTGCAAAGTTAAGGCATGACCTTAGGGACGAGTCAAGGGAAATGAAGACTTTAACATGGATTTAACACTTCGTTGTTCTTTCCTTTACTCCCGGCCAGTAGCACCATGCAATAATGGCGGGAACGAGGGATGAGATAAATTGCAGCCATCTGAAATCATAGATGCAGCTAATGCTTCCAACCAGCGCACGAAGGCTATAGAGCACGACGATGGTGATGATAGCCGTGCGCGTCAGAGGCAAGCGACGGATGTCGCCTGTGGCAGAGAGGGCATAAAGTCCTGCAAGTGTGAAGGCGAGCACAAGACCGATGGTCAGGCCATACAGCATCCAGACATGTCCTGAAACCATCTGATGCATAATTTCACGGATGCCGTAGGCTTCGAATGCCTCGTCCAGAGCGAACAGGCAGCCGATGTGACCAATAGCTATAAGGAAGTGGAGCGCTGCTCCGAGTCGTAATCTTTTCATTGCTTTATCTTATTGCGTTAACAGTTGTCTGGCAATATTTGCTATTACTTCCTCAGATGGTGAGTGTGTGGTGAAAACGACGATGATGGCGTGGCTTCCATCAGGCATGAGAATGATACCTGCATCGTTCATGTCTTGCACTCCTTCAGGTGATGGGAATCCTGTACCTGTCTTGTGTACGATACGAGCATCTGTGGGTATCGCAGCAGGGATTCGTTTCAGTCCTGTCGAGCAGTTTGCCATCGTCTTCCAGATGAATGTCAGATATTGGTTGTCGTCTTTATGATGATAAAACCACTCGAACAAACGAACTATTTCGGCGGGGGTAGAACTGTTTTCGACGGCCTTCGTAGGGTGCTTGTGCATCTGTTCCTCTGTCACGCGGATATGGATATCACGGAATCCAAGTTTTCTCATGTACTTCTCTACTGCTCGGGGCTTGCCGCAATGCTTGAAAAGGAGTTCGCACGCATTATTGTCGCTCTGTGCGAGAGACAATTCCAGCAGTTCCTCATACGAAAGGGCCATCTTACCTTCAAATCGTTTTAGCATTGGCGACCATGTGTCTTGCATCAGGTCTGCCTTATCGACAACGATATTATCATCAAGAGCCAAACCTTTCCGACTCAGGTAATCGGCGACGTATAACGCCTGTGGAAACTTCATCACACTGTGCATGGCAAAACGCTCATCCTCGTTAATGCCAATAATAGAGTCATTGCGCATGATACAAGCACCATAGCTGGTACTGTCATTTATTGGCGTTTGCGCCTGATGAGGCAAGACGCCAGAAATCAGAAACACTAAGACAAAAAGGATTTTTTTCATTTCTTTTTCATCATACCTTCAAAAATACCATTCACGGTCTTAACGAATGCTTCGGCAGGGAGCATGGGTGTATCGAGATATGCCTGTGTCTCGTCAGAAATCTTTTCTGCAGCCTTGTATTCTGCACCAGCCTGCTTCACTTTTGCCAAGTAGGGAGCTGCGGTTGCATCCTTTTCGATAAACAATAATTCTGCATCCTTACTGAAGTCGAACTGGCGATAGTCGTCATACGACAGTTGGATGTCTGGAGTGAAAGTCTTTGCCATAGGATGATCTGTGGGGAAGCAACTCTGCAGGGAGTTGGAGGCAGAGCATTCAAGACCTGTATTCGGCAACTTGAATCGTGTAACTTCCATAAACGTGTTGGGTGCCTGCCCGGAAGTTACGCCTACCACCTTGGCCCCCATCTTCCACAGCATGTAAGCGGTATGGAAAGCTGAGCTGAAGGTCTGCACGTCGGTAACCACATAGATTTCTTTTGGCGTGTAGATGGGTTCACCGTCTTGTGCTTCGAGAATGCTCTTGTCGGCACACATAAACCAGTCGAAACTGCTGATGCTTGAAGATCGTTCAATGAAATCACCCATCTTCAGCGGTGTTCCTCCATTCTGGTTGAGTTGTTCTAAAGTCGTATTGTTCTTCTTGAGCCAACCGTCCGATACTTTGGTGGACAAGTGCATGCCTAAGTCGGTATCCATGAAACGCTTGCCGTAGAGCTCGTACAGCGCAGCATACATGATCATCGTCCAACCACCGCCATTGCCACGCAGGTCGATGATGAGACGAGGACTGTTGGCCGCCTTCATCTCACGTAGCATCTTGGCAAAGACATCAGCCACAATCACATCCGATTTCAGACCGTAGCTTTCGAGGTTTGGTATGTCGGCACTCACTATAGAGTTGATGCACATTACCATCGTTTGTCTGTTGTCATCGATGAAACGGTATTCGAAGTTATTATGTGGGAAACGTTCATCAGTAGATGTCCATACAATGTTTCCCCAAAACGGACCGTTGGGATAGAAGGGAAGACTGACGAGCGTATCCTTGCCATTAGCTATGCGGAACTTCATCGATACCTGTTCCTTATTGAATGTAGGGAATAGTTGTCGCAGGGTGTTAGTATTGCCAATGTTTCTGCAAGCATTACCCATCAGTCCATAGCGATTTTCTGAAACGACAGGTTTGTCGAGGCGATCAAGTATCGATTCTAATGGCTCACCTTCCACCTCGCATAACATCGCTCCTTTCAAGGGTTCCAGTTCTGGAGTATATCCATTGACGATGATGCCATCGGGGATAACCTTAAATTTCAGCGGTACCCATTGGTCTTCTACTTTCTTTGGCGCTTTATCATACCCTATATAAGTATGTCCGTCGTGGAGTGCCGAGAGCAATCCGGTTACTTTGGCCTGCATGTCGTTAAGTGTTAAGGAATCGCGGCTGGCCAGCTCATCTCTCAGCTGCTTCACGGCCTTGTCAAACCCATCCTTCCCGCCAAAAGCGCTATAGGGATCGGGATGTATCTGCTCCAATTGACTGAAGAAATAGTCGTAATCCTGAAGCAGACTGTCTTGCTTGGATATATAACCGTTTTGCGCCTCGAACCCCTGTGCACTTGCGAGTGTCGCCACAAACAGGGCTAATGTAACTATTGTTCTCATCATATCCTCTGCCACAGCCCATTCGATGGCGGCATTGATGTTGCCGATGATGTCCCGATAGTGTTTGGTGATGTCGCTCTGGATATCAATAACGACAAGTGCTTTATTGTTCATCATTTACCCAATAACAAAACTACGTGGATAGAAATCACTATAGAAACGACCATCGGTGGCAGTGAACTTCAGAACGCAGTAGTTCGGGTCGGTTACACCACCGGGATAGTACTGCTCATCGCCATTGCGCCAGATCATTTCCTTGCTCTTAGCATCCATCAGTACCTCCATCGTACCACGTAGCATCATACCTTTGAAGCCCTTGGCATCACAGAAATAGATACTGGCCTTGGGGTTTGCCTTGTATTGAGCCACACGTATTGAGAATGTGTTGGTTGTAAAGTAGAAGGTTTTGATACCCTCGCGTTTACGTGGTTTCAACATGGCCTTGGTCCAAGGGAAACCTTCTTGGTCTACTGACGAGATATAAGCGATAGGCAGTTTGTCGGCCATCTGTGCAATGAGTTCTTTAATGCCGGCTAAAGCGGGATTGACCTTCGGTCGAGCCTGCTCACACTCGGGAATCGAAACAAGTTCCGATTCCTCTCGCTTAATCGCAGCCTTAGCATTCATCGCTTCATCGTTATTCACATACAGCGTTTGGCGCCAACGCTTAAGCTGGGGAAAATACGATTTCATCATGCCGATGTATTCCTCTTTGGTAATAGGTCTTTCTAACCCTTCATTTACAGCATTCACAAACTGAGCACAATGCTCAATCATCTCTTCCATCGTACAATCCTGCACAAACTTGCCATCCTTGTAGCAGTACATGCAATAATCCTCATTCTTCGTGCCGTCGGCGTTAGTGCCGAGGACTTCCTCTGTAAGCGGCATTCCGCAGCTTTGACAAAATTTCTGTTCCATACTATCTTTATTTGTTAAACTCTAATCTCAACACTCTAATAGGTCTGTTAGCACCTTGATACTGGTTCGCGTCGATGCAGGTTTCGCCTGTGGGAACGAAGCCACACTTCTCCATCACTCGGCCACTTTGACGCAAATTTGTTTGCAAAGGTACACATAGTTGCGTGCATCGCCAAAAATCTGGGATATTTTGCATGTTTTTGTGACGAACGGTTGACAAAAAATGCCGCCGACATACCTTTGTGGGGTTACATCGGCGGCATTTTAAGAGAGGCGTTTCATTTTGTCTGTATTTCAACATCGTTTATACTTTATTCTTGACTATCTGACTTATGGTATTCAGATAGTCCGTTAGTGTGATGCCGAAGGAGGACTTGAAGGCTTTGTTGAAAGCTGCTGCATCCTTGAAGCCACACATGACAACCATATCTTCCATAGAGAAGTCTGAATGCTCCATGAGCAACTTTGCTGCATATTCTGCCCGTAGGGAGTTGATATAGTCTTTTGTCCTTTCGGGATCCGTGTAGCGTGGCACAAGCCTGCAGAACTCATCCTGACTGACTCCCATAAACTTTATCAGTGCGTAATAGTCGAAATCGGGATCCGTAAATGGTTTTTCTTTGTTTACCCGGGCATCCATTTTCACAAAGAAGGCGTGCTCCTCATCCAATGGGGCTGCCTTGGCCGTCTTCATCTCCGACTTCTGCTCCGACTTCTTCATCACCATCTCCTCCTGCTCGTCGAGCGACAGGTCTCTGTCGCCCACTATTGCCCGATAGCTATCCAGTGCATTAAGAATACGGCGAAGCTGCTCATTTCGCTGTCTGATAATCCTACTTTGACGCAGACCGATACCTCCCAGCACGAGAAGCACTATCACGATGACAACCAGTATCACGATGATGTTATCGGCCATAGCCAGCGTGTATATATGTGACAATTGATTCATGCTGCAAAGTTACTGCTTTTTTGTGATATGTGCAACTATTTGCAGCAAGAAAATGCTACCGATTTTCGCCTTTTTGTTGTCAAAATGTGTTATTTGTTGCTGTAATTCGAATAAAAGTTGTAATTTTGCAGCCGTAAAAGACAAAGATATGAAGAAGATTGACGCAACATTAGATCAATTGTTACAGTCCGTTGAGCAGAACGGTGTGTGTGTGGAAAAAGAGATACACGGTTACCCCGTGACCAGCGTGGATGTGGTGTTTCCGCACGTCGTTCTTCTTTTGTGTCTGCGCGGCAGTGCACGCATCATGTTCGACATGCAGGAATTGTCGATTGAAAAGAACGACTTCGGAATCCTCATGCCCGGCCATGTCTTCCGTCACATAGCGTGTTCGGAGGATTTCACTTCTGCACGAGTTTTCATCTCTGCGGAAATGGTCAGTGAGTTGAAGACGCATGCCTTCAGTCATGACTCCGATAAGTTCAACTACACGCCGCACTGTCATCTGACCGATGTGCAAGCCAAGCGCGTGATGGCGCTGCTCGAGCTGATGGAGGCGATTGCTTCGCACGACCTCAATGACCTGCAACTGCGTCGTCAGATGTTGCTGTCGCAGCTGGCTGTGGGCTACGAGTTCATCAACTACTATCGTCGCGAGCAGGACAAGCAGTGGGCGGAGAGCCGTTCCACGAAGCTTTACACGCAGTTCTGCGACCTGGTGGTAGAGCATTATAGGGAGAACCGCAATGTCAATTACTATGCCGCGCTGCTGAACTACGATCCACGGTATTTCTCAAAAGTGTTCCGCCAGTTCGGCAACGGCCTCTCGCCTCTGGAATGGATTCAGCAATATGTGGCGACGCAGGCGAAGCGCATCATGAACATGCATCCTAAGCAGACGGTCAAGGAGACCGCCTACCAACTCGGTTTTCCTGACACTGCCAATTTCTGCCGCTACTTCAAGCGCGCCAGCGGCATCTATCCACAGGAGTATAAAAAGAGGATTAAAAAAACGTTTTAAAATTGTCTGTAGGTATGATTCCGACGTGGGCACAGACAGTAGTTGCCGATGACATCGAACAACTTTCAGCAGTTTGATCCAGTTGTCCGTGCCCCGTGACTGGCACTATCAAAGATGCCAGCCACTCTCGTAGATTGTTACGTCTGAATCAGGCGAACTCGCCTTCGATTACCTGATGGCCTGACGGCGAAGTGGAGCCAGTAGCCGCCCTTACGATTGCGCTCGATGAGGAGTTCGTCGAAGTCCTCTTGGCGGTCATCGGCCGTGTCGAGTAGGATGGCGGCATAGCGGATGGCCTGCTCCACACCCACGCAACGGATGTCTACGGCGCAACCCGTCAGATGGTTGCTCGAATTAGCTCCGCCAACGGCACTGTTCACGTCAGGCGAACGGTAGCCGCTCGTGATGATAATCGGCTCCACGTTCTTCGAGGTCTCATAGTCCTCGCCGGGCTTCAGGCAGTAGAGCGAATTGTAAGTATATCGCAACTCCTCCAGCCACGGGCACAGCCGCTTCAGGTTCTCGATCGCCTCATGACTCGGGATATTCCCGTCCAATGATTTCACACTTGTTTTCGTGAGCTCTCCGAGCGTATAATGCTCGGAGAGTTTTGCTTGTTTGTTTAATTCTACGTTAACCATTTTACTTTTGATTTTGCACTTTTGCAAGTTGAAAGTTTGCAAGGTTACTACATGCCTATCTGATTCACTTTGCGATACTTTTTCCTGACATGGCCATCCTCCACATACTCTTCACATTTCACAGCTCTGCCAGCATCAATCAGCCGTTTGATTTTTGAAGAAGTGGAATTATCGTTTTTATAGTCAAAACATCTACTGACATCTTCAAAAGTGAACACCTCCGGCAGACGGTTGTAGCCGTCTATGGATTTCTGTTGGTGGCGCTTGCCAGTGATCTGCACGTCCGAGTTCATGTCGTCGAAATACTTCTCAGCCATTACCCCGAAGAAGTGTTGCTGCGTAGCATACTGGATACGGGCGAGCAGCTCGCAGAGCTTCCAGTCCGTCTCGTCCACCTCGTACGTGCCTTCCCAGAACTTGCCCTCTTGATGCAGTTCCCCGTAGTGGCGCATATCGATGAACGGCACCGAATAGTTCAGGGCGTGATACGGCACGCGCTTCAACATCAACTCATTAGCCTCCGAATCATCCTCCGCACAATCCGCCATACGGTTCTTCGTCCAGTCGTAGAGCTTCCTCACCAACGGCTTCACAGGCAACTGTCCTGCGCGGCAGTCCAACTTGAAGGCCCACGTCTTCATACGGTCCAGACGCGCCCAGTCAACGGTCTCTTCCTCCTCGTAGTCGATCATCTCGTAGTTCGTCTTGGGCATGGGGATCACCGTCAAGCGGGTAGAGAGACCACTTCCGAAGTTCCGTTCGTTTACCTTCTTCTTCAGCGCGATGGGCGTGCCAGAGTAGATATAGTTCCACGTCACGCGGAACTCGTCCACGGGCGAATCCGAGTTCTGGTACATCTGTCCGTCTTTCTCGTTGTGAAAGGCCTTCAACTCCATGGCCTGCTTGTTGATCCACGAGCCGCCGCTCTGAAGGGTGATCGAGTTATCGAGCTCCGTGTCGAAGGTGAACATGTGCAACTGGATCTCCTTGCCGTCCACCATCTCCTTGGCGTTGATCATGTCCTCGATGAGCTGGCCGTTACTCGTTCTCGAAGGATGGATGCGGATGATGCCCTCAGGCTTGTCCTTGCCCTCCTTGTTGGCAGCCTTCTTCTTCGTGTCCTTCTTATAGCGATTCAGGGCGGCCTTACCTGCCTTATCCGCAGACTCTATGGGCGATATGAGCGTCTCGCAGATGTCATCGGCCATCGACTTGTTCGAGGCAGGGTGGCCAATGATATACAGCGAGCAGTTCAGACGTCTGTCCTGATAGGCACGGTGATAAAACCTGTACCAGCACCTCGTCATCAGCGTCATCAGCGCCCCGCCAGCCGTGAACACCGCCGCAGGATACTGAGACCTCTTAAGGCCAGCGCACACATCTTCCAACAGCGGGAAGTACGGGAAGAGACTCTCTATCTCCGCTCCCCAACCATCAAGCATCTTATTGATAGCCGATTTTTCACTATTCACTATTCCCTTTTCACTTCCAACGATCTCCAGATACGACTTTCCTGTCGCCTGGAGGATCGCTTGGATCATGGCCTTACTGGGCATCGGGTTTGCAGACTTTTTCTCTTTCTCCGCGATGCACGAGATGGCTGACTCCACCGTCTGTTCGACATTCTCATCGCGCTCTTCGATGATCTCCTGCACCCAGGGCTGAGCCTCCAGAATATGGAGCACTGTCTGCTTATCGCCGTCGAGCATAAGGAGCAGGTCTGTGGCGAGCTTAAGCGACTCTTTATGTCTGTTGCTGTCGTCAGCGCATGGCAGCTTATCGCCATACCGAGCATCAATAATAGTCTGAATATCATACCCACGCCATTTTATCTCCTCCACTCGTTGAGCATCCAGCGGGCTGACATGCCCAGCCCCTTGTTCAGCATCCTGATGGGCCAGATCATGACTCTCAGGCTTGTGAGCACGATCAGTGCCAGCAGCAGAATCAAATTGAAAACGAGTCGGCTGAGTTTTCTTTTGGCGGTACTCAGCAGTGAACCGCTTGTCAAATGCTTCATCATAATAAGTAAACAGTTTTTCTTCGTCAATAAATAGTATGTCCTCCTCTTTCGGACAGAAGGATGTGCGAGAGGCGTCGATGCAAGAGCTGTCGGCCTTGTACCCAAGAGCATTGGCAAAATGGATCTGGTTGTCTGCGAGATTACCAAGGGAAATGTCTGCGGTGAAGATAATACGGATACCATCACCAGAACAGCTGATATGCACCAGTGCCACACGATCCATCAACGCCTTCATCTCCCTGAGTTTCCACCATATCTGCATGGGATTCTCCACGTGGTCGATGTCGAGCATCACGAGTCCGTTCAGATGGCAGCATTTCAACTGTCTCGGACGTTCCGTGACCTCAAACTCCGTACCGTCCTTCTTCTTTCGTTTGCGCTTCACCTCGTCGAAGAGATAGCAGCTGAACACGAATCCCGTCAGTTGTTGCTTCAGTTCCTCTGCCCATGCCAGCAACTTCTCCTCATCGCTTTTCTTGGCCCAGGCTTTCTTGGCTTTCTCTGATGTCAGCTCTCGGGGTTTCCTGATCAGGAACTTCTGGAAATCGGTGTTCTGTAGCCATGTATGAATGGCAGCCACACCCTCACCGTCGAGGTCAGCCTTTACTGCTGCCTTGATGGCTCTGCGGGCATCGATGTGCCATTGGGTCTTTTGGCTCCTCACTTCCCTCCAGAAGTCGCCTCTGCCGCATTTCACGGCAGAGGACTTCTTTACGTCTTTTTGATAAACTATCATCTAATTGTTTTTAGGTTCTGTTCTTAGTGTCTAAGGATTTTAGTATTTTTGGGATTTTTATCAATTATTCCTTAGAATATTGTCATCCTCAGAATTAATTCCTTTTATCCTTGAATCCTTAGACTTAATATTTTCCTTAGAGAGTCTGGATGTCCGTGATGTAGAACATGTTCTCATGGCGATCGTTGTTGTCGCCCCACGTGCGCTGCTTCCAGAAACCCTTCACCACGTACGGCTGGTTCTGGTAGTACTGCGTATCGCGGTTCTTCGAGGCATAATCGCCTGTTATCTCGCCATAGATGGTATCACCACCTCTTTTGAGGACAAATCCCCGACTCTTGAAATACTCACTTGTACCGTCTTGTTTCTGGTACTGGCGCTCAGAGTATGCGCCCACCTCCTGAATTGTAACTAATGCTTCCATTATTTCTTCTCCTCCTTCGAATTAAAGACCTTGATAATCTCTGAGTAGTTGGCACCGATCACACGTCCCATGTCGCCCTGCAGTTGCAGCAGTTCACGCTCGATGGTGGGGCTGCAGTCGATGGTAGTCTGGAGTATCACCTGCCGCGTGGTCTTGTTGAGATACACCTTCAGATTTGGCGACTCATAGAGCAACTTGCCCTTCACCTTCATCTTCAGCTCACTCTTCAGTTCCCCCTTCGTCAGTTCTGCGAAGCGTTCCTGCATCGTGGCCACGGGATCAGGATCGTTCGCATCCACGTTGATGTGAATCGAATAAGATGATTCCTTCTCCCCTTCACTCTTGTAGAACGAGCTCTTGCCCTTCTGCTTGATCATCTTGCGGTTGCTCTCACCCTGGGTTTGAGGATTTACCACGACCACGTCATTACCGTAGACCTTCACTCTTGCCCTGAAATTTTTCACCGGCTTTCCTTCCGGCTTCTCAATAAAATTGTCAGTCATTTTCTTTTTTGTTAATCTGTTATTATGTCTTTAAAATGATATTCTGTCATTATTCCCAGTACTCACGACATATCCAAGCCATCAGATATCCGAGAGGAAGACTGTAAGCACCGTCAGCCCATGTCTTGTAGCCATGTTTCTCGATGATGTCTTTTGCCTTCGGCACAAACGCCTCCAGCATCCTCTTACAGTCTTTTTCGCTCTTGACGTAATTCCTTCCACGAGGCAAGACCTCCTTGACCACCTGGTCAATCTCTTGGGCACAAGCCACGAGGTCGTCAGGGAATCCATGACCTATGAAGCCCATCACCATATCACAGATATGCCCTAACTCCAATTCTGCGACACTGAACTTTGTTTCCAGTTTGATTTCATGTTCGGCAGCTTCCTTGAATCCTTGGTGAAGATCCTTCAGATACTCCAGACATTTCTCAAAATCCATGGACTCATAGGGGGTAACATTTAATGTGCATTGAGCCAAATGATCCTGCATAGGTTCATCGTAGCCAACGACTTTCTCAATTTCACGGAGTCTGATTTGCTCCATCATTCTTGCGAGGCAGCGCAAGCTGTCCTCCATCAATTCTTTTGCTTCGTAAGTATCCATTTGCTTGATTTTTAAATGTTCATAGTTTTTTTGTACTTGTACACCGTTGCCACGCTCACTTTCATGATCCGGGCAATCTCAACGTTGGTGTGTCCCTGATTGAAGAGACGGATGGCCCTTGCGACCCTGCGTCTGCGTAACTTCCTCTGTCTTTCAGCTGCTTTCAGGGCATTCCGGCGGCACACCTCGCAGAGGAACTTCTTATCCTTCTTCACCCTGCAGATTCTTGCCATCTTCTTCACCTGATAGGCGGACAGTCCGAACTCTTCGGCAATCTTCTGTGCGCTGCTGATGGGATAGAGCGCCATGATGGTCGCAAACACGTGGATAGACATCCTTTTGACGTGTCCCTGATTAATACCCCTCCTGCTCATACGCGTACATTGTTTAAATATTCACGAAAGCCCGGCTTCATGATGCCGATTTCGACGGAGATCCACGAGTAGCACACATCCAGCACCCCGTCCACGCTCGGGCACCCCGTCGTACGGGCTATTTGCTCATTGGTGAAGTCCATGAGATTCACGGCCATCTCCAACTGCATGTCATGATGGAAGCCCAGCAGCTGTTGCATGAGCATCCCGTAGAGCTGGGGACTGATCTTTTTTGAAAAAGACGCCATGACCTTTTGTGCGCACTGGTCCACGTCGTAATACTCGCGCAGGTCCATGTTGTCCATTTGCACGTTACGTGCGATTCTCTTGATGAGAAATTTTCTTTTCATGTTGCTTGTTTAATTTTGAACTGTTTTTGCCAGCGTTCGGGGGTCCGGACTTTCCCCTACTTGCGGCTTCCGGAGCACAAAATTAGACATAAAAAAAAGCATCCCGATATTGTGTAACGGAATGCTAATGAATTGCTAACAGATTGCTAACGCTTTGCTAAAACACCCTCTTTGGATGAGCTATTTTTATGAGTTCTTGCTCTAATGCCACAACAACACCTCGGAGCATGAAAAATACAGTCTCGTCGCCTTTACTGTATTTCACGGTATCAAGATTTCTGGCATCCTCATTCATGAACGAAAGTGTAGAGAATGGACGAATGTTGTTGTAATCACATTTAATCTCCAGCTCCTCATCGAACGGTAATGAGTCTATTTTCTCGCAGAAAGCCTGAGCTTTGGGAGGATAATTATTCACCCATCTCAGATACCACTGGGCTCCAGCCCATTTCTGTTTGGAATCTATTGGCTTTCCTTTCCCTACAATATGAGATAAAGCAGTGGCCACTTGCTCGTCCGAATATATCATCTTTTCTTCTGCTTCCGATTGCTCTTGAAAAGTATTGGTGCCGTTTAACTCAATAATCAATTGTTTTATCGTGACATTGCCTTTCGACAACTCTTTAATCAGTTCTAGTTTCAGTTCGTCACTCATAGCATCTTTGGGTTAAGAAGTTGTTGTTTTCCATGATCAGGTTCTCGATGTTTTCCTTGTTCGAATCAATCACATAGAGATGGATACTTCCTCCCTGTTGATTGATGATTTGAAGGATCCGTTGTTTTCGACAGATTCTTTTGAAGTGTTTCTTGATACGCTTCATGATTCCGGAGCCGCAATCTGTCTTTGCGGCTCCCGCTAGACTGCCAACGGGCAGTTCGTCTTTGGTTGTTTTCATAAGTTTGATAATTGAGTGTTAAAAAATAATTGTTAGTTCTGATCCCATTTCTGGAATCCAGTTACAAAGATAATCGGAGGGTATTGCAAATTTTGGAAGACCCCCCGATTACCGTTCTAATTTTTATAATTATTTTGCATTCTGTTTAACCTTTGCAACACTTTTTCAACTAACCACTGCGGACTCATGATTTGTATTCGTTCCATCCTCGACACAATTCTGCTGATAAAGTCATTTGTAGGACTCACGAAAAGCTTATATTCATGATAGCCCCCGCTTCTGTGTCTTAATTTCTTCTGGCTATGGTGGATGGGAAGCTCATCAAGATACTTGTGTTCATTGTCGTAGGTTCTGATTACTACCTCTTCGGGCGGTATGGCCTCGTCGCGGAACACACCGAAGTAGTGGAAATAGTAATCGTGGATGTTAAAGTCAGCTGGCATATCAAAAGGTTTGCTGGTCACCGTCAGTTCTTTGATCCTGTCCAGCTCAAAGGGAATAATCTTATCCTTGGTCTTACCTATCAGATAAGTTTTGCAGTCATACATCTTCAGCCCGTAAGGCAATACGGTATGATTTTTCACCTCGTCAGAGTAATGCGGAAGATATACCATCTCCACCACCCTGTTTTGTCTGATGGCCCTTGCCACATCCTTGATCACATGCTCTCCCATCGAGAATCTTTGAAGGTCTATGCGATGGTCCAGCCCCACGAACACCTTCAGGGCTTTGTTCACGACCACCATCTGAAACAAAAACTCCAACAACTCTGCGCCCTTCTTCGGCTTTTTGTTTTCCATATAATAGACCTGTCTGTCTTGGTCAAAAGTTATGTAGATGCCCGTACATTCTGCCAATCTTTCAAAATGCCGATGTAGCGAAGAATAATTAAACTCGACACCTCCGCTAAATTCCGTATCCTTCACCCATCTCTCATTCAGCTCCTTAAAGGTCATGCCGTCAGATTTCTGTAACGTCTTGATGAGCCAGGCAAACTCCAAAAACAAATCCTCACTTTTCATAAGCTTTTCCTTTCTTCTTTTTAGTTAAACAATACCTTATTAATAAATAAAAGAAAGGCGTGGAGGTATGCGTATCAACACAACTAAGAGGCGCCTCACCATGATGCCTAGCAGAATGCTGAAACCACCATTGCCCACGCCCCTATAGGGTATGAACATTGGTAGCCGAACAATTCTGCTTTATGTAGATCTGGTGAGGACTTACTTAGTTATTCAGAACGACTTCGGATGTCCAATAAGTATAATCTGACTGCAAAGATACGAATAAGTGAGAATAAAACCAAATTTTATTTGAGTTTTCTCGAGTGAAAGCATCTAATCTGGGGTACGATTGGGGAGCAATTAACCCACTGACAATCGGCATTACTGCTGAAAATCAGTGGGGTTACTATTGTTTTGTCAATCGTGAAAGACGAATCAAGGAAATGGATCACCTACTAAAACACCAAAGGATCAAGGCTAAAGCTGGTTTTCATTTGCCATAATGCTTTATGTTCTATTCAAGCCACATTATTGATAATGTAGGTTTCGCTTTCAGGGAACAGCAATGGCCGCCACCTCTTATCCATTTTGAACGAATAAGTATCGCCTCGTCCGCTGGGCCTTGACAGCATCAGGTCGAGTTTTATCTTGCCTTGTTCCAAAAGCACATCAAATTGTGGTAACAAAGGGTTCTTGGTATGTTCGATAGTTGTCACTCTAAACTCTTCTACACTCCCTTTGATTCTTGATTCGACATCAATCCAAAATGTCTCATGATGTTTTTCTGCCAGACGTTCATGCAAGTGGAGCAAAGTCCACACTGAAACATCGTTTAGTTTAGCATACTTCCCGTTTTCATTTGCTGTCAAAGCAAAATGGTTCATCTCCAACCATTCATCCTTCCAGTTCACTTCAAGCCCAAGCCCTTGTGCATTTGGTTTCAATGCACTGACAGTTACTTGAAGGGTGTTCCTTTCTAGGCCGGGACGCAGATAGCCATATTTATCTGCAATCTCCCTGCCACTCTTGCATTTGCTAAGAGCCCAATCTGGAGTATTGGTAAATAAAGCACCCGTCGTAGTTGAACCAATACGTTTACTCTTTAATTCGATGCCCTTGTAATCGGCCATCTTTGAATCGTTCATCGGAATACCAAGGACAGACTCTACAGTTCTGCCGATTCCTGTATCTGCCATTACTTCTGATGGCAGCCAGTCACTCATGCGATCTCGAATCATTCCCAACAGTTCCTCAGATACACTTGTGGCAATACCGTGAAGGCTGTTTATCAAGTCCTGAATAGGATTAATCAATACTGAATTGTAAGCCTTTTCAATATCTATCTGTGTCAGATTGATGACATATAGGCTCCCCTCGTACACGATGATAGCAAAGATGTCATCAGGATTCACATATTCTTTCAGCTTATATACCCACATGCGGGGGTCACCATCTTTAGTCTCTGGGCGATAAAGTGAAGATTGGGTGCTCTTGATTTCTGTATCAGTCAGAATGTATGAGTTCACCATCTTCTTATGGTCTTGACCCTTGGGCTGCTTTTCAAAGTCATGCACACCCTTCTCCAAAAAGTAAGCACGTACAGGAACAGTAGTATCAAGAATACCCTTGTTATAACCAGTCTGTGTTATCTGTATCGTGGCATACTCTATCTGCTTATTCACAAGGAACTTGACGTTCTTTGTTTCAAAAGCGTTATACTCACGCATGTGTATCATAGGCTTACTGTATATTTTTTAGGATTTCATTACCAATTGCTCTTGACATCAACGGTGGTACGGCATTACCTACCAACGTATATTGAGGGATTTCACTCTTGCGCTTGTCGCCGCCAGTCTGACGCTTTCCTTGGAATACGAAGGAATCATCAAACGACTGTAAACGGGCCATCTCACGTACTGTCATCGCACGATAGCGCGAATAGTGGATGAAGTCATCAGGCATCGTCACCACCGTAGGACTCTGACTGTCTGCTTTCAACACAAAATAATTACGCTTTTGAGACTCCAGACCCATGTCTTTGAGTTTCTTCTTGCATTCATCTGTATAACCGCCACATTCGCCAATTACCTTCAGACGTTGCATCACGGTGTCATTCTGGGCACTTGTCTGATGGTTGAATAACTCGGCAGTTTCCATATTCATCCTACCATTGAGTTCGTCAGCGTCACGTACATAGAATGGCTGGCACTCAAATTGGAAACGATGATTCAAACGTCCCTCTCTTGACCATTCAGCGAAGGTTTTTCCTTCTTCTGTTATTTCGCCATCAACCTTTCTATGCTTTATCAAACCATCATATTCAGGATGTGACACAGGCTCAGCATATCGCGTCAGAGTTTCACCGTTGCCAATAAAGTCAAGGTCTGAAATAGCCTCGTAAACCGTTACCTTATCTTCTTTGTTTACCGTTGCTGGTACTGACTTGATAGGTTTCTGGTCATTGCGGCTTCCGATGAAGACAACTCTCTCACGGTTCTGAGGAACACCATAGTCAGAAGAAAGCAGTACCATCTGCTCCACGTTATAGAGGCGCAACTTGGCCATGATGTCATCATACTCTTTGCTGACTTTCATCTCCTTTGACATCTTCTGTAACTCATCGAAGCATTCATCGAGTGAGAATGAATACAAGTCAACGGCTTTCAGCAAATCAATAGTGTCCTGTCCGGCATTCTTCAATGCTTCCACCTGCCCAATGGAGAGTTTTATCTTTGAAGAGATCTCTTCATCAGAAATGGTTGCAAGGAATTCATTGAACTTCTCCGCAAATAGATCGTTGTCGATATTCGAAACCGTCTTTTCGTTAATGATGTCGGCAGTTATCTTGTCACGCTGCTCATTGCGACGCAACAGATATAGTCCGTGACGGATGGTGCTGATATAGCGGTCTGACTTACTGATACGATAGTCAATCTGGCGAGTCATGTTGCGCAGCTGGTTATCGAGTAAGTCAAAGAACTGCTCCTTAAAACCTGTAGCCTTTTCTTCCTCGCTTGTGATTTCCATTTGGAGTTTCAGAAGGAAAACGCTGGCAAGGAAAGGCGAACATGATTCTTTCAGCAACTTGTCTGCAAAAGCGAGGAAAGAGCCTACTGCTTTGTCATCAATGATGGAGCGCATTTCACGCATAATTTCCACCTTGAATCTACCATTATCTTTTGTCAGCAAGCCCTTCACATTCTCCATTACAAAGTACTTGGGACGCAGAGCGCGAATCACTTTCAAGTAGTGATTAAACAAACCGTCGCGTTTATCAAAACGCTTCCTCCTGCCTGAAAGACTAAAACTCTGACAACTTGGGCCACCAGTCACCACATCAATCTCCTTATTTCCTAAAGCCTTTTTCAGGTGAGGCAGGAATGTGGGTGACATGATATCCTCTGTGATGAACTTCGTGTCAAGTCCCAGCTGTTCATTATATCTTACCCTGTGCGTTAACTCGCAATTATCATTGATGTCGCTTGCCAACACAAAGTCGTAATAGTTGTGATCAGTATACGCTTGCATGAATCCCTCGCTGATGCCGCCAGCACCAGCAAACAGGTCTACAAACGTCACGGGCTTGCGCCCTTTTGTGAATTTATCTAATTGTGCCATTACAATTCTTTATTCTCTTTAGCCTGCAAAGATACGAATAATTTCTGAGATAAAAGTGATTTACCTCAGAAATTAACACATTATTAATAGAGTACATCGTCACGGCATTGTCATTGGGCTATCATCTGAAAGAGTCAATGATGGCATTGACAAGCCAAAACAACTCATCGTAACTTTCCAGAATTTGCTGGAACATGAAAGGATGATTGGTGGCAAATACTTCGATTCGCTCAACTGCTGCAAAAAATTTCTTTATCATAGTCGTACAAATTTAAATGTTTATACGACAAGATAAATGCCGAAGCCCAGATGGTCAAGGGCAGTCGCCATGACCGATTTTTTCTAATCCAAAAAGTCGCCTGAATTTAGATGATATTTTAGCTGAACACGCACATGAAGGAACATCCCCATGTGCGTGTTCAGCAAGTGGCCTTTTATGAAAGTATTCAAATGAGTGCTATTTCACATTCCATAATAGAATTTGGATTATTTGCCTCCCTTTTAACTTTAAATAAACTTATCAAAGTTATTGTTACCTTTATTCCCATTTGCGGTTGTAAAGCGATTAATTGAGGATGCATAAATACAGAAGAATCCAAAGCTTCATTTGTTTGCAAATCAAAGCCATACTTTTCAAAATAGTTCAACCATTTTCTATATGTCATTTGACCTAATTCCTTAGCTTCTGGCCATTCGACAGGTAAGGATGCTCCTGGTATTTTAATTAATTCAACTATGGTAGTTTGTTTGTTGTACTTAAAATAGATAACTGGTCGTTTTTTAGTAACTGCATAACAATCTCCGCCTATTTGAAAACCTAATGATTTCAGGTCTTCAACATTTGTCTGGCCTATGGTGACTCCCTCTATCGGCAAGAAAGGAGTATAGTCTGTCCTTTTAGTAAGAAGGCGACTCCTGCTGAATACTATCCAAAGAAGAGTATTTGCATCATTATCCTTCTCTCCATCAGTACCAAGGAAATGAATTTCCAAGTCTAGTTTTTGGCTATCGTCTTTTGCGTTAATTGTAGCACTGAAAAGATCATATGATTTATCATGTTCCGTAATTTTATAATAAAAGTGCTCTTTCTTTAACCATGAGATAGCCTCATTAAAACTAAAAGAAAAACTAAATCTTTTTCTTTCCAAATATTCAGGTAGATTATCTCGTCGATAGATAGTTGTCTTCTTTAAAATACCATCACCATCAATGTCAGAATATAATTTGTCGTTGATTTCGATGCGTTGTTCTTTACCATTCTCTTTAGAGTATTTTCCACCTAATTCAAAGCCTTCTTTTACCGTAGTCCATCCTAGAATAATACCATCCTTAAATGTATCGGCTATCTTGGCATCTATGGGACATTCACCCGCTTTCCGAAAAGGATATTCATAAACATACATTTCTGGTGGCAGGTTAAGGATGGCTTGATTCAAAGGAGTAATGTAGCTACTTTCGAACGAATCCTGAATTAACTCCATATCCTCAGTTCCCTCTGACATATCTACAATTTTATGTCCTGAGTTGCTCTTTTTAGTAGTCCTTATAGGAGATTCTACTACATTCTTCCCAAGGAAATAAGAATTCCAATGTCTATGTTCATCTGGAAGGCCAAAGTTGGAGTACATACCCACATTATCAAGTATTACACAGTTCTCTTTATTTTTCGTGGGTCGTAATCCTCTTCCAACCTGTTGCAGGAACTTCACAAGTGACCGCGTAGGTCTTGCCAATTGAATAAACTCAATGTCTGGGCAGTCAAATCCCTCAGAGAATACATCTACGTTTACGATGATGTCTATCTCTTTATTCTTGAATTTATTCACCAAATCTTTTCTCTCCTTTGCTGGTGTCTTGCTGTCTATACTGACGGCTTTGAATCCTGCGTCCTGATATTCTTGGCAGATGTGATTAGCGTGAATAATATTAATGGCATAGATGATTCCCCTTTTCCCTTTAGCAAGTCTCAAATAGGATTTTAGCAGTTGAGCACGGATAGATCCAATGTCCATCTTCTCTTCCATCGACGTTTCTTTGTACTCTCCAAACCTGTCAATCTCTATTTTATCTATCGTTTTCTTTATAAAACTTTCATCTCGAAGAGAGAAATACTTATAAGTTGAAAGGTAGCCCTGTTTAATAAAATCTTTTATGGGCATCGATAGAATTATAGTATCGAACAAATCAGTGAAACTTTGGTGATTCATTCTCCACGGTGTCGCCGTTACTCCCAGCCATTTTGCATTGGGATAAATCTTCCATAACTTCTTATAAGTAGCGGCAAGCGCATGATGTGCTTCGTCTATAATGACAAACTGAGCATTCAGTTTCTCTGCATCTCCAATGTTATGTGTATTAGTTAGAGTCTGTATTGAGGCAACTTGGACTGGGCGTTTAAAATCCTTCTCTTTTTCCCTACTTCCTGCAATAATCCCATGTGCGACTTTATATCTTCCCAAACTCTCACTTATTTGGTCGATAAGTTCCGTTCTGTGGGCAATAATCAGTATCTTTACAGATTCTCTTCGTTGTATACTGAATTCATTTATATCGTGAATAATCGATGTGAACAGCCGAGTCTTACCTGTGCCAGTGGGCATCTGGAACATCACGCTGTCTACCTTGTCCCAAGATTCAAAAATCTCCTTTTTCGCCATTTGCTGATACTGGCGAAGCGAATCATCTGTTTTACAAATTTCCGAATAACGACTGATATTCATATTATCTCATACATTTTAGCAACAATGCACCAACAAACAGACCAAATAATATCAACACAGAACCAGCTCCGCTTAAAATAGCCCATACTACAAATATAAGGAAACCTAAAGCTAAAATGCCTTTTAGTAAATCATTCATTGTCTTAATTATATTGTTACCTTTTACAAGCAGGGTAATAGTCTATGCCTAACCCGTTGAGTTTCTTTATCATCAATCTCAGGGTCTCGCTGCCGATACCATGCATTTCCTGAAGGTCGTTAATGCTAAACACCATTAGGTCATCTATTGTTTCAATATGATGCTCCAGAAAAGTATGCTTTAGTCTGGTAGCATAATGTTTCTTTTGCTTACCAAACGCTTTATAGATGTCGTCTAAGGTGACATTGTATTGCTGTAGTTCTTGTTCTGTAGTAGTCATATAGGCATTGTTTCTTAGAATAATGTTGCAAATATACAAATAATCTGTGAGATTATTCACATCGAAGCACATTTTTATACAATATTAAATAAACACGCAATTTGTGCTAATCAAATCGGCGTAAATCAAAGTATTCATCTATTCAAGTATTCAACTAGGACAAGAAGGTTTCTGAAAATGAATAGTTCGGAATGGGGTTAGAGGGGTAATAGGTACAATTTAGATTTTAAAGATTACATAGTGTCAGACACTCTGTGATCTTTGTGTTAGAAAGGGGTGGGGACTGTCCCCGCCCTTGGCAAAACCAGAAAAGGCACCCTTTCGGATACCTTTAAATTTGCCCCAACAGCGTGGGAGGTGGTTTACATTTTCATCTGATGCTATGCGGGCGGGGACTTGGCACGACCCATATACATCGACCTCTCATGGCTTACGTTCTGGGTGCAAAGGTAGTGCAATTATCTCTTTCCTCCAAATAATATCCGTCAAAATAAGACGCCAGTAAAAAATATTCTCCCAAAATCTTGCAGGATTCGAAAATTATCCTTACCTTTGCACTCAGTTAATACAAGAATCAAATACTGAGGAAAGCGAATCTCAGAGACATCGATATAAGGTTAACATTATCATAGTATAGATTTTAGATTTAGTCTAACAAAGGTTTTTCATAGCGAATTTAGCCCATCGAGATGATGCGCACCCGTCATATATTAAGGTTTCATAGAATAAAATGTTAACAATTATTGTTTCGCCGCTGGCATGTGAATGCCGGCGGTATTTTTTTGGGGGGGAACTATAATCAAACCACATTCCATATCTTTAATTATTTAATCCCGTCTTCCGCTGCTTTCAACATGCCTTCCTCTTCCTCCAATTTCGGATATGGCTTCACAATAGCCTGATGATCCTCCAGCCAAATCTTGTTTAGCGTAAATGCCAGCGACTTCAATGTTTCCTCGCGCTTCGACGGCTTCAACTCACACTCCCACACAGTAATGCAGTGCCAGCCCATTGCTGCCAATCGCTTCTGGTCTTCCTTATCTCTCTCTTTGTTTCTGCGAATCTTTGCCACCCAGAACTCACGATTTGTCTTTGGGATCTTACAGCACTCAGAGTTTTCAAACGCCTTAATATCAATCATATGCCCATGCCAAAAACATCCATTCACAAAGATACATGTCCTATACTTCCGCAGCACCAAATCCGGATGCCCAGGTAAACGCTTATGATTTAGCCGATAGCGGAATCCCCTACTCCACAGCCCTTTTCGCACAATCATCTCAGGCTTCGTATTCTTTGAATGAATCGCAGCCATATTCTTGTGCCTTTGTTCTGCAGAGAGTTTATCCATAGAGTAAATCGACAAGTAATCAGATGAAATAGATTGGATGCAAAAATAGGTATATTTCGTCAATGATGCAAATAATTCCCTTAAAATTTGGAACTTTCATGATTAGTTTGTATCTTTGCAGCGTCAGAACAACAGTTTTGACTACGCCGCTGAGTGCGGGGAGTAAGACCTTATCGCCCCTGCTCCATTTTAGAAGTCACCTGTCCGGGTGGCTTCTATTTTTCGTAGAGCTTTCTGAAAAGCCTGTTAAATGCTGAAGGCATCATAGAGGGCAAGGACTCGCCCTTTGATAAAGTCCGGATACTTAGGGGTGAGCTCTTCGGCATTATAGCCGGCAATGACGCAGTAGTCATGGATTCAATTGATTAAACATATATGAAAAAGTTGGAGCCGTTGAAAGGTTGAAAAACAAGAAAAAGAGAGAAATTATTCCGCCTCGGGGATGTCGCTCCAGCGGGTGGTGTAGCAGGGACTGCGGAAATCGTGCTTGATGCTGTCCTTGAAGACACCTGCCTGCACCTTCTTCCCTACGCCCATGTCCTCCTTGTTGACATATTGCTGGGAGCCGAGGACGATGGTCTCAGAGCCGTATTCGCGATTGATACGGTCGATGGCCTCGTCGAGCCGCTTCATCTTCTCGTGGCGCTCTGCGTCGTAGTCGATGAAGTTCGTCTGCACACCGTTGTCGGGACTGATGCCCATGACGATGACGCCCGCACGCTTGTAGTGGTAGCCCTGACGGTAGATTCGCTCGACACACCTGACGGCCGTCTGCACGATCTGCTGGGTGGAGTTGGTGGGCGTCAGCAGCCGCTCCTCGCCCATGTTCCAGTACTGGGGCAGGTCCTCGCGGAAATGGTTGGTGTCGATGAACACGCAGACGGTCTGCGCGACGGACTGCTGCTTGCGGAGCTTCTCGGCACAGCGGGCGGCGAAGTTGGAGATGCTGGTGTGCAGGACGTCCAAATCCGTCACCATGCCTGGGAACGAGCGCGAGGTGCAGATGCTCTTTTTCTTCGACATGTCCTCCATGGGGATGCAGTCCTCGCCGTTGAGCTCCTTCCAGGTGCGGATGGCTCCCACGTTGTTCAGCGTGGCCCGTACCCAGGTCTCGGGATGGCTGGCGAAGTCGAGGGCGGTCTTGATGCCCGTGGCCTGCAGACGCGCCGCATAGCGATGGCCAATGCCCCACACCTCCTCGATGTCGTAGCCCTGCAGGGCCTTGATGCGCTGTTCGTCTGTGCCGATCATGCAACAGTGGTTGTAGCCCTTGTAGTGCTTGGCGTAGTGGCTGGCCATCTTCGCCAGTGTCTTCGTGGGCGCGATGCCGATGCTGACGGGCATGCGCGTGGCCTTCCAGATGAATGCCGAGAGGTCTTCGCCCCACTGCTTCAACGTGGTATGACTGGTGGACTCCAGATAGCGGTCCACGCCCGTGAGGTCGCAGAAACCTTCGTCGATGCTGTAGCGGTAGAACGTCGGGGCCGCCTTGCGCACGAGTGACATCACGCGATCTGTGATGTCGCCGTAGAGCTCGTAATTGGAGGAGAAGACCGTTATCTCATTATTGGGGAACCGCTCTTTCAACTGAAAATATGGCAGGCCAGCCTTGATGCCGAGTGCTTTTGCCTCGTTGCTACGCGCCACCACGCAGCCGTCGTTATTCGAAAGAACAACAACGGGCTTGCCATTGAGGTCAGGGCGAAACACCCTCTCGCAGCTGACGTAGCAGTTATCGCAGTCAACGATGGCGTACATATCAGTATTTACTCGTGTCGCGATGGATAGAGGTCACCTTGCCCTGAAGGAAGAACTCGTCGTTGGCGTCGACGATGATGGGCTTGAAATCCGGATTGGCGGGCACGAGGCGCACGTAGCCTTTGTCGCGCGTGGAGAGGTCGATGGTCTTCACCGTCAGGCCACGGTTGATGCAGGCCACCACGATGCTGCCGTTGGAGATCTCTTCCTGACGATCCACCAGACAGATGTCGCCGTCGAAGAGTCCGATGCCAATCATTGACTCTCCTTTGACACGGACATAGTAGGAGGCCTCGCGGTGACGAATGAATTTCTCGTTCAGATCGAGGCTCTCGTGCTGGTAGTCACCTGCAGGCGACGGGAATCCTGCCTGCAGCCCCTCGTAATAGGGCAGGCTCAGCCGCTTGGCATCTTCCAAAGTGATGTACTCGGCTCCGTCTATAGGTTTCATATCATTCATATGCATAGGATTTAGATTGCAAAGATAAACATTTATCCTGAATTACGCAAAATCAGATAGAATATTTTGAGAAACTTGCAAACTTTCAACTTGCAAAAGTGCATTTTGAAAAGTAAAAAGCAGATTATAATCTTTCATTAATATTTATATTTTATATATATTATAATATATATAAAATATATAGTAAATTTGACTAGTATTTTAGTCATTTGGAATATCCAAATGCAAGTTTGCAAGTTGAAAGGTTGGTGCGTCTTTAAAGGATGAATATCTTTTACACATTCTCTATCGAATAATGCCTTACAAAATAGCCATAAGGAAACTCAGAGTCCATAGGCTTAGGAGTCGGAGTTTCAAGGCTTGAAAGTCGGAGTTTGCAGGCTTGAAACTCTGAGAGCCTGAAAAGCATGAAAATAGGGCAGTTACGGCTGCCCTAAGTGTTGGTAAATAATGTTTACTTCTGCGGGGAGAAACGTGCGGCGCCGGAGTGTCGCGAGGTGCTGAAGTGAGGGATCTTCAAGCAGCAGGGACTTCAGCTTTAGCCAAGCGGACTGTGGCTGGATGTAGGGGAAATACTTCAAGGCGAGCTCTGCTCGGCCCTGACTTTGAATGGTTGAATTTGACATTTGGTTTGGATTAAGTTAAACATTGATTAATGGTGCAAAGGTACAAAAAAGTTTGGAAAACACCAAATAAATAGTAAAGAAAATTATATCTATTTTAAGACGGAAACAAAGTGTTATTTTAACGACAACTTTGACAACTTGGACAACTTTTTACGGCCTTGCGACCGTATAAGTAGAAAGAAGTTGAAAGAAGTAGAAAGAACATGAATGGGAGATTGAAAATACTTGCACATGTCAAAATTTCTAATTAAATTTGCACTCGCATTGAAGAAGTTGCGAGTGCGAGTGAAGGCTGCGGCTCAGCATTGGCCAAGCGAGCTTGCCACACTGCATTCGCCTTGCACTTCCCTTGCAGTGCTTTTCGGAAGAGAAGATCGCAGTGCGCAGGCGGGAGGCTCGGAAGGATTGCAAAGAGAGTATTTAAAGTCTAAGTTTAATTAAAAAAAGAAAGGAACAAACAAAATGGCAAGATCTGAAATTCCCATGGTGATTAACCTCCGTCAGAACAGGAACGACGAGAGCAGCGCCTACGGAAAGTATTTCCCAGAGGTGGACTCAAAGGAGCCTCTGAACCTGAAGGGCCTCGCGGCCCACATGGCAGAACACAACAAGGTAAGCACGTACGAGATGATCGTGCTGGTGCTGGGTGAGATGGTGAAGTGTCTGGTGCACCTCCTGAAGGAGGGTCAGCCCGTGAAGCTGGACGGCTTCGGCACGTTCTCGCCGTCAGTGGATGGCCAGGGCAATGGTCAGGCAACTGTGGAGGCGGCTGTGGCTGCCGGCGCGGAGAACCTGATCAACGGTATCAAGATCGTGTTCGTGCCCGAGAACACGAAGGGTGAGAAGCTCACCTCGAAGGCCCTGAAGCAGGAGTGCATCTTCACCTTCGGCTACCTGGTGGAGAGCATCAAGCGCACCGTGAACGGCAAGGAGCGCCGATTCCAGAACAAGACGCCGCTGAGCTACATCCTCGCGCCTGCGGGTGATGGCGGCAGTGGTGGCGGCTCCAACGGCGGCGGTTCCAGCCAGAACGGCGGCGGCAGTCAGTCACAGGCCGTGTCGGCACCGCAGATCAGCGGAACGACCCCGTTTGCCGAGACCACCTCGGTGAGCATCCAGGCTGAGCAGGGTGCGGAGATCCGCTACACCACCGACGGCTCGACGCCTACGGCTGAGAGCTCGCTCTACAGCGCAGCCATCACCCTGAGTGACACGGCTACCGTGAAGGCCATCGCCATCAAGAACGGTCAGAGCAGCGAGGTTGCCTCGAAGACCTTCACCAAGAGTGACGATGACACTGGTGAGAACGATTGATCAATTGAAAATTGAAAATTGAAAATTGAAAATTGACGATGACGAAGAAAAGGATGATTGAGCTGGCGGTGAAGGTGGTAGTAGCCGCGCTCACAGCGTTCCTCACGGCACTCACCACGACGAGCTGCATGGGTCGTGGACCCATCACATTCTAGCGGCTTAACAGCTAAACACAACGAGAGGGCTGACAGACTACGAGAGCTGCCAGTCCTCTTCACTCGTTATTGCCATAGTTACATTTTTATGGTTTTGCCCAGAATACATTTGGGTTGGTGGTTGTATCACATTTCCAGTTGTCGTTGACGAAGCCTACGGGGATGAGGCGGACATCCTCCTCTACAGGATTGAAATGGACATTAATTACTTCCCATTCGCTCCTGCTCGGCTTTACCTGCACCAGTTCCCTTATACTTGCTCTTCTGGGCATTGAAGGTGTAGCGGATAGAGATGTCCAGACGGTGGCTACGGCTTCGTGTTTTCTGCACAGTGTAGAAGAAACCACAATCATGAGCCATATCCTGTACGCTACGCTGGAACACATCGCTGATGCTGGCACGCAGGCACAGGGCATCATTCTTCAACCAGCACTTCTGTACCACAAAACCGAGGTTGTATGAAGGTGAGAGTATACGGAAGTTCAGTACATCACCCTTGGTCTGGATGTTGGCATTGGCCTCCAACTGCCAGCTGTGCTTAAAGCGGAAGGTGTTGTAGATGTCGAAGAAGAAGATGGGCTTGGTGAAGGTCACATCCGTCTTGCCTGTGGCGCTACGAGGATCGTCGTAGGTCATCGTGTTCCAAAACTTCTGCCCGCCAATGGTCCAGCTTGGGCTATATACACCCCAAGTGGGATTGGCCGAAAGGAAGATGGCCAGATTACGAACGGGATCGGACAAGTTAGCCTGCTTCATCAGCATGATACCCTCGTTGTTATAGGCCATTGGCACCTGTGTAATAGTGTTATCACGACGTTCGTAGGCAGCAAACAAGTTAATCCACTTCCAACGGGCATTGATGCTCACCTCCTGCATGATAGCATTCTTTAGTTTCGAGTCGCCCTGCGACAGGGTATACGAGTTCAGATAGTAAATATGGTCGTTCAGTGAGCTGTACCTTGGACGCACGGTTTTCATGGTGTAGCTCAGCGAGGTCTGGATAGGACCAAACTGCTTAGCCCATGTCACATTGGGGAAGAACTCGTCCTGATAGCGCGTCATATTGTTCTCAGCATCCAGGTTGTCGATGTAGTCGAAACCTACATGCTCGTAACGCAGTCCGGCACTTACGGTACCATATTTCTCCAAGTTGGCATTGTAAGCCACAAAGGCAGCCACGTTGTTCTCCTTAACATCCGCATCAGTAGAGGGGAGAGGATAGTTAGTAATCGACGAACTGCTCTGGCGCTTCACGAAACTCATCTCCGTTCCAGCCTGCAACTGTCCCTTCCACACAGGATAGCTCAACACCAGTTTGGTAGCCCAGAGGCGCGACCATGTATGCGAGTCCTGTTGCATGGTCCGGGCTTCGGGCAGTATCACATCTGTCAGGTCGTCGTCATTCTCTTTATCTGTCAGAAAATCCACGTTCAGGTCGATGTTCAGTTTGCCCACCTGGCCGTTATAATAGGCATTCGACTGCCAGTTGTATGGATAATGGGTATGACCGTCCTGATGCGAAAGGTCGCGACCTGTGAGATTGTTTTCAGTATCTACCCACATGTCATTATACGTATTAAACTGGTCGTGGCGTTCCACTCTGGCACCCAGCGAGTGCTTGTCGTTAATCTGCCAGTTAAAGCCCAGGTTATAGTTCAGACCCTCTCCGTGCCAGTCGTTACGCATGTGGCTGTCCTGAAGAATATTCCTGATGCCTTCATCGGCCTTGAGAAAGGTAGATTGCGTAATACGCAGGTCGTTAGGACTATCCCACGTCCAATAGTTCACCATACCAAATAGGTCCAGGTTGTTGTGGCGATAACGCAGGTTCAGCGTGCTGCTGGGGTCGCTATAGCCGAACATCAGGTCCTGATTGTTGGCAGCCATCAGGTCGAATCCGAAACCAGCTCCCTCGCGGCGAACAGTCTTGATACGTACCACTGCCGAAATGGTGGCATCGTACTCTGCACCAGGATTGGTTATCACCTCTACGCTCTGTATCTCCTCCGAACGCAGTCGTTTCAGTTCGTCCTTATCTCGCATCTTGCGACCATTAATATAAAAGATAGGTGTACCCTTACCCAGCACCTCCAGGTCTTCGCCTTTCAGTGTCATGCCTGGTACCTTGGCCAGCATTTCCTTGGCTGTACCCGACTGGCCTAAGATGGTACCCTCGATAGTGGTTATCATCGAGTTGCCTGTCAGCTTGGTTTTAGGCATCTGTCCCTTTACCACAATCTCACTGAGCATCGGCTGGTCCTCCTCCATCTGGATGGTACCTATCTCTGAGCCATTCACGTTCACATACTTGGTGCGATAACCGATGTACGAGAATCGCAGAATACAGCAGGCATCTGTTGTATTGATCTGGAAGAAACCATCCACATCGCTCGTTGCACCTTGTATATAAGTAGAGTCGGCTGTGAGCAGTGCCACACTTACAAATGGCAAGGGTTCACCCTGTGCGTCAATTACTCGTCCACCTACATCCTGGGTCTCAGCCTCGGCTGTTAAACACATCATCATTGCAGCAATCAAAGCTACCATTTTCAAACTTAACTTTTTCATTTTCTTTTCAATTTAAAATTAAATGTTTTGCCTGTTGGATGCTGAAAAGGCATAAAAAAGTTGCAATCCACCCCATTTCTGGGATGAATTGCATGTTTTTGTGACGAATGGTCTTTATTTATGAATATACATCCTTGACATTTGAAGTCAATATAGTAGCTCTATTGCCTTGCGACACTTTTGTTTGTCTTTTTCTGTCAGTTCCGGATGCATCGCTGTGCCACCGCGCTCTATGGTACTTACGATTTTGAAACCTGCATAGCGGGCGATCTCTCTCATGGCACGAATAGCTCCACGCGACTGCTTGAATAGGATGTTCCAAGGCCAGGGCGTGGTACAGGTGCTGACGAGGATGCACTTCTTGCCTTTCATTAGCGGCTCAGGAAAACGTGGGGTGTCGCGCATCATGCCATATACCTGACGATCGAACATCAGCTTCATCTGTCCAGGGATGTTTCCCCAGTAGCAGGGCGCACCCATGATAATGGCATCAGCCTGCTGCATCATCTTCAATACCCGCTGCGAATCATCCTCAGCGAGAACACATCTTTCTTTTGTGCGACAGGACATACAGCCAGTGCAAGGCTTCACGGTCAAGTCGTTGGTATAGACCATCTCCACCGTATCGCCTCTTTTCTCCGCCTCCTCTTGCATGATGCCGAGCATCTGAGAAATCAGTCCTTTCTTTCGAGGACTACCGTTTATGATTAGAATTTTCATATTTGTTTTATCATATTCGTTATTATATAATGCTCATGTATAGCGGCAAACGTGGCGATTGCAGCCACAATGGCGATGGGGATGACGGTGTAAAATGTCATTGGGACTGCAATGAAGAGAAGGAATCCTGTTGCCTTGTTCGCTGCGGTGTGAGGGAAGTAGCAGTGCCTGTACATCACAAGTGCCGAAAGCTGATTAACAACTTTGATCAGGACGATTACCCCAGCCCATGGCCACAGCCATTGCGGCAGTTCGAGTATCGGCAGGAGCTTCCAGGCACAACATGCTACGAAGCAGATGTCTGCCACGCTATCTAGCAATGCTCCAGTCCTGGTAACGCACTTCAGTTTCCTAGCCAGCCACCCGTCGGCTATGTCGCTGATGCCGCAAACGATGTAAAGCACCCCAAAAAGAATGCTTGACACATCACTTAACAACAGAACAACAGTTCCGACAATTCGGAGCGACGACAGGATATTCGGCAGGTGTTTCATAGGCATTGTCTTTCTTATCCTTTATTTTATTCCAATGGCATCATCACGCCACACTGGTAATTGGGCGAGTCGATGTCGGTGCCGTTGTACCATTCCATCGTCATAGCGTTGTTGGGGCAATGGAATTCCGAGTGCTGGGGCAGCCACTCCTTATAGAACATTTGGTATTGCTCTTGAAAGGCTTTCATGCCTCCCTCGAAATGCATCTTCAGCCACTTGCCACTATGAATAGGGAAAAGCTGCATTCCCTCAGGCACCCCACCACCTTTATATATTCCGCCGATGACGTATGTAAAGGTGTTCTTGCTGCAAGCACCAAAGTTTGCCTCCCAACAGGTTGCACAATTATGGTTGGGAGTGTCGCAGGTGCAGAGCCCAAACTCTCCGACACCATTGTCGATGGCAGCCTGCTGAAAGGCATCAGGTGCCTTGTGTTCCATAAAGACGGGTTTAATAATGCGTTCCACATACTCGCCCCAGAACTTAGGACATTCTTCCTGTCCCTTGCAGAATGCAATTTCCTTTACCATGCCGATAATCTGCACATTTTCTAACGTAATAATCTCGTATTTCATCTTTTTATCTTTTAGTTATAGTACTTTCTTTACACCAGGAATCATCCGCAGCAACCAGGTGAGTCCGAAGGATGCTATGGTGTTGATGACTCCGATGAACATGAACTTGCCGAAGGCGCCCATCCAAATACCGTCAACCGCATTCTGCAAAGCAATCATCAGCAATAGATGGACGATGTAGGCTCCGTAAGCCTGGGCGGCATGGTGGAATATCACCAGCACCGTCAGGCATACTTTCAGATTGTCCAGATATAAAAGTCGTTTCATTCTTTGTTTCTAATTTCCAGTCTCAACACTCTAATTGGCCTATTCTCACCTTGATACTGATTCGCATCGATGCAGGTTTCACCTGTAGGGACGAAGCCACATTTCTCCATCACCCGGCCTGAAGCGGGGTTGTCAACGAAATGACCACTGATTAGCGATTTGATGTCCGTCGTTTGTCGGATATGGTCTAACATCAACTGTAGCGCCTCCGTACAGATACCTTGATTCCAATAGGGTTTCGCCACCCAATAGCCGATAAGCGGTTCACCTTCACGTGCAGGCAGGTCACACTCACATGAAGACCCATAGCCCATTGCGCCAATCGCCTCACCTGTTTCCTTTAATTCAATAGCCCAAGTATTGGTTGCATCATTGAATACGGTGCGGATAATCTCCAGACTTTCCTCCACACTCTTATGTGGCGGCCAGCCTGCACGAGGCCCCACATCCGGATTAGAAGCCCATTTGAACAGTATCTCTGCATCCGATTCGCGCCAAGGGCGCAATATAATACGATCAGTTTCCATATTTGTTTTATTTGAATTTTCCGCTGAGGATCCTTTTGCGCAGGCACTTTACCGCGGGCTTGTAATACTCTATCTCCATCGCTTCAAGGGTGCGTTTCAACTCATCCATCAGTTCTGGATAAAAACTGCACATACGATAAGCGAGCTTCATGCAGAGCGTTTGGATGCCGGGGAACTCCTCAATGCTGACCATGTGCTCGAAACAGAAGTCAAGGAAGTCGGTCCGCAGGTCGTCCTCTTCTAATATCAGACGTTCGATGATGTTCAGAGTCAGCCGCCTGACAGACGAATTTGCCGTCTGCATGGCCTGGTCTATCAGTTCATTGAGCGTCACCTGCAATTCTGAGAGTTCCTCGTCGGTGGCTTTGGTCAGTCCCCACAAGGCACTCCTCGCCACGCGATAGTCCTTATCAAAGACATATCGTCGTGCAAAGTCGAGGAAACCGCCTGTAGCCTTGATTTCCCTGTATATCTCCTGCGCACCGCCCTCAGAAAACGTCTGCCTCAGCCTCTCGCTCGTTATTGCCATAGTAACTTTTTATTCTTCATATCCTAATTGTCCTGGCAGGCGGAGTTTTTCCTTCGGCGGGAAGGTCGCTTCGTAAGCCTCAAAGGCCTCAGGGTTCTCGTCGGCCACGAAATAGCCCTTGGGTGGACAATAAGTTCCCTCACGATTGCCCCAATAGCCAGGTATCAGCTCTTGGGCGAGGAAATACGGAACCTCTGACTCTCTTGGTTGACCTTCGGTCGACCTCTGTCGCGACTCGGCAGAGTCGATGCAAGCATCACTCTGCTCTCGCTGCTCCATCGGTTCTGCATGATAGTGAATCTTAAGCTTGCTGGCGAGGTCAAAGCCTGCGTGACGGTAGAACTCGATATTTCCCTCCATCTGCAGAAGACCGATGCCCATCGTGCGAGCCTTCTCCAACGCATACTGCAGCAACTTCAGGCCGTAGCCCTTCCGCTTGTAGTCAGGGTGGATGCTGATGGGGCCAAATGTCCATGAAGGGAAGTTGGTTCCATCATCAAGAATAATCTCAGCCTTCGAGAACATTACATGACCTATGATTTTATCATCCTCTATCATCACCAAGTCAAGCCCAGGGATGAAATCGGGATTGGTTCTATATTGATTGAGCACGTAATGCTCTGTGCATCCAGGGTGATAAACATTCCAGAATGCCTCTCTCGTCAGGTTCTCTACCTCACGATAGTCTTTGGGTTGTTCTAAACGGATATTCATTGTTCTTTCTTTGGTTTTGCCCAGAATACCTCCGGGTCGGTAGTGGTGTCACACTTCCAGTTGTTGTTGACGAAGCCAACGGGTATGAGCCGGACATCATCTGCAGGATCGTTGTTGCGATAGAGGCTCTCTGGATTAAAGCGGTTCAGCTTCTTGCAAACAAAGTAGTACAGGTTCTTTGCCATGTAGGTCTCCAAGTAGTATTCCTTTGTCTGTTGCGACTCATGGTTCCAGTTTGCAGTCTCGCAGAGCACCAAGGGTTGGTCGTTGATGAGTCGCTCTCGCACCTCGGCGATGCTGAGCATCGTGCCGTTCTCGTCAGTCACCCAGGCATCCATCGTGGGGTCGATGTAAAGCCATTTCTGCAACTGCTCCGACCACACGGTGTTAATCACATGGCACTCATAGTCGAGCGAATCGGCTGGCATGCAGGTCACATAGCGGGCGGGGATGCCCATCGACAGATACATCTCGCAGAGCGATATGGCCAGCTGGCGACAGTTCACGCCCTTGCCGGTAGTCTTGTAATAGTTGTAAAGGTCGATGGCATCCAACTCGGCAAATGCCTGGTTGCCGCCGTCGTGCCGGATGTTGTCGTGGGCAAAGTGCAGCAGATTGACAATCTTCGAGAGTTCGTCGCCCTGCCCGGCTACGGAGTCGAGCTTGAAGTAGTCGCGCACCATGCGCAGGTTCTTCGACTCATTAGGTTGATAACGGAACAGGATGTCTTGCCGGGCCGCATCTTTAGCGTATGGAGCCGATTTTTTCAGCACACTGAGGGGCTGATGGTCATTCACCTGAGCCAGCAACACCTGATATTTCTTGTCCTTGCGCAGCGAGCGGAGATCGTTGTCGTTCACCATATTATTGTAATCCTTGTAGCCCAGCAGGACTGACTGCTCCAGTGCCGCGAGCGCCTGTTTCTTCTGCCCCACCAATGCATAGCAGCACGCCTGGTCGTAGTACAGCAGTCCCTTCTGCTCCATGATGGCTGCCTCGGGGATGGGCGACACCTTGAAAATCGTGGTGGTGTCGAGCATTGCAATGCAACTTGCCAGCGGAGCCATTGCCTCCTTGTGCTTTCCATTGTACATCAGGTCGCGATATTGCGCCTGGTACCTGCTGAACTCATTCTGGAACTCCATCATTCGCTGACTCTGAGCCTTCAGGCTCATAACACTCATAAAACCGATGGCCAATACAGCCCAAAATCTCACTTTTTTCATATCACTCAAAATTTATGTCTATTTGACGTTGCAAAGGTAAGAATAGTTGCGGAATGCACCAAATATATGGGATATTCTGCATGATTCTGTGACGAGTGGCTAATAATGCAGCACCCGTCATCACGACGAGTGCTGCTTTCTTACTCTAACTAAATATTAACAATCATACAAACAAAGTATGATATTTATTATTTCTCGAACTCTCGGAGTTCCTCAAGCCCGCGCTCTATCTCCCTTAACTGCTGGGTGTGACGGCGAAGTTGCCATTTCGCAAAGACAAGACCAAGACCAAAGGTGAGTAATGAGAGCCCGAGAGGCAACAACAATCTTGTACTATACTCGTAGCCTGCTTTCGTGTTGAATCCCAACTCTAGGATATAAAAGGCTATCAACGCCAGGCATACGGCACCAATCAGCCAGACCTTCTCCTGATGGCAGACCTTCTTGTAAGTGAGCACCAAACGGCTGAGTTCGCTGCTGCTCTTGCCGTTCAGATCAAATTTCGACAGCAGGGAGAGTTTCCATACCAGAGGTATCATCCCTATGACCATCACGCCCTCGACGATGGCGAACGAGGTGGCCTGGATGGGTGTGTTCAGATAGACATAGGGGAATACCACGCAGATGATGAGCATATTCACCACGAAGTAGTAGATGTTCTGTCCCATGATACCATCATAGGCCGACTTGGTCTTCTGCTGAATCACTTCCTTCACCACGCGAAGGTTCACTATTTCCGTTGCTGCCAGACGCTCATCGAGCTTGTTCCAACTGGCTTTCAATGCTTCAAGTTCCATAACAATTCAAATTTAACAGTTCGACATTTTCTTTAATTTCTCTTTGGTTCGATTCAGTTTCACGGCGACGTTGGTCTTAGTGATGCCGAGGATATCGGCGATTTCCTCATAACTCCGTTCTTCCAACCAGAGGAGAATCAGCGCGCGTTCCAATTTGCCCAACTGGTTGATGAGACGGTAGAGCTCCTTCAACTGACCCGATTTATCTTCGTCGGCTGCCATGCTTGCCACATTGGCCGTCATAGGTACGGTCTGTGGACGGGCGTTGGAGCGTCGGAGGAACGTGATGCAGGTGTTCATGGCGATGCGATAGACCCAGGTGGTGAGCTTGCTATCCCCCCGATAGCGCGGGAAACTCTTCCACAGGTTGAGCACCGTCTCCTGAAACAGGTCGTTCAGGTCGTCCTGGTCGTTGGCATAGATATAACACACCTTGTAGATCGTACGTTTCTGCGCCTCGACCATCGTCAGGAAATCTTTCTCTAAATCTTTCGTCTCCATTGTTCAACTAAATCCTTGATGTTTCACATCGAGTTTACCAATTAGTCGCAGGAAAAGTGAATTAATTACATCCAATAGAAAAAAAGTGAGAGACATTGGGTAAATCACGTAATCATAAGACTTTCTTCGCTCCTGGAATCAGCCTTACCAACCAAGTGAGCACAAACGAACAGATGGTGGTAACGATGCCGATGAACATGAACTTGCCAAAGGCACCCATCCAGATGCCGTCGGTGGCATGTTGCAGAACTATCATCAGCAGCAGATGGAAGATGTAGGCACCATACGACTGAGCGGCACACCATTGCCAGAACTTACTGTCCCAGTTGCCATGCTCGCGGAACAGCCAGATCAGTCCAAAACAGATGAAGACACACAGAAGCGATTCGTAGATACCAAACCACTCAGTAACGAAAGCGTTCCAAGCCCCACCATCGCGAAGATAGATGCCCAATGCCAAAGCACATCCTATCGCAAGCGAAATGACTCCTGTGTTGTTACTCATCTTTTCGAGCCAGGCAAACCTACGTGCCAGAATGCCGATAACGAACATCATGACGTACTGCAGATAGTGGGCGGGTTCCATCGGCAGCGGGATAATGCCAAAAGGCCAGATCCAATGATCCTGTGGGCTGACCTGACGGATCAGATAACTGCCAATACCCATGACGCTGCCAAATATCAGCAGGCCGATGATGGTGGGTCTCGATGAGCAGTCGCCATCGATGGGCTTGCATATCAGTCGTATCAAGGCGTAAATCAGGCAGAACACCAGCAGACTCTCGATATACCACATGTGCCCAATCTCCGGCTTGCCTGACAAAACGGATATCAGTCCACCCATCAGCAAAAGCGGAATACCCAGACGCATCAGTTTCTTCTGCACAAACACCTTGGCTCCCTGCCTATCGAAGCTCGTAGGCACGAAGTAACCTGAAATCAGGAAGAACAGCCCCATAAAGAAGGCTGCATTGACCGAGAAGAAATGCCATATCCAAGGCATAAACTCGGCAGGATTGCTGGGATGGTAAGCCCAGTCGCCACCATCGCCGTATGCCTGACCAGCGTGGTGGAATATCACCAGCACCGTCAGACACACCTTCAGATTGTCTAGATATAAAAGTCGTTTCTTATTCATTATCTATTCATTTTCGCCACAAAGATAGCAAATTCCATCGAGTCTTGCAAATTCACTGCACTAAAATTCCACGCGATAGGCGATGTTGGGGAAGGTGAGCGAGGTGAACTTGTCGACAATCTCGTGGGTGCGGAGGTCGAAGGTCTGGCCTTGGAAGGTCTTCATCTGCAGGTACTCCAGGATGAAGTGATGCGAGGTGTGACGCTTGTTGATGGTATATTTCACTGAGAAGGCGTATCCCACGTTCATCTTCATCTGGGCACTGTAGGGATCGAGTCCGTCGATTTCTGGGATCGACTTGTCAGGACGCTTCGCGATGTTCTCGAAGGTGACACCCTCTGGGATAGGCGTGTAGCGGTCGCCACCCATCAGCGTGAGACGGCCGTTGAGGCCAAACACATTTTTCTTGCTCTTTCCTACCATCCACTCCTTCCCACCAAGGATATTGGTGATATAGCCACGGTCGTTGCGCGAGTGGTGCCATACGCCCTGAGCATCGCGATACTCCGACTTGAAGACTGTGGCGGTCAGCATACCGTAGAGGCCATCCTTCAGATAGCGCTCCAACGTGAGGTCGATACCGTAGTTACGTCCTGCACCCTCGTTCACCAGAGCGCGGTCCTGATAGAAATTGCGGTGGTTGATGATGGAGTAGGTGGTACCCTGTTCCACTGGCACGTCGAAGAGCCACTGCCAATAGGGCTCGATCTTCAGCATGGCGTTCTCTCCCAGGCGTTGGGCGAACGAGGCGGAGATATGGTGTGAGCGGGTGAGGCCGAGATTATTATTGACCATTGGCTGCGCATCGGCAGAATGTTCAATATTCATTGTTCCATTTTCAATGACAAAATAGGTGTCCGTACTCTCCTTACGGCTGTTCAGGGCGTAGGCTATCGAGAGTGTACTCGACGGCGAGGTCTTATATTGGAAACTCACGCGCGGCTCCACGAGCCACTGGTTGTTTAGGTTGAACCACATCACATTGACGCCTGCCACCGTGGAGAGCCTCTTGCTCAATGCCAGTTTATGACTGCTGTAAAGACGCGTCAGTCCTGTGTTACCATCCGACTCATAGACGCGATAGAGTGGGCCGCCTGTCTCGTGAAGCCAGTCCAACCAGGTGTGGAAGGCGAGGTGCTGGTGCTCGAAGCCGTTCTGCATCGTATATCGCGAGGAAATCTTCTGCTGGTGCTGAGTGCTGATGATGACGTTCCACTGCGCATTGCGACCGTCCGCACCAGGCGTCTGTGTCATCTGCTCATCATAGTTGTTCATGGCCAGCCTTGTGTAAGCACCTGTATAGGCCACACTGGAGTGCAGCGTGCCACCATTCTTAAAACGGTAGTTATGCGTGAGGCCTACGGCACAGTTGCGCTGGCGCGACCACGAGTCGTTCATATCCCACAGCGTCTCCCAGTCGCTCACGTCAGGCACCTCGTTCTCGTAGTTGTCGATGAGTCCTGTGAACCATACGGCAAAGGTGCCAGCCTTTGTGGTAGGCATGTTCAGCTTGAAACTCAGATCCTGATAGTCGAGCGTCTCCTTTTCCATATTGATAGCGTGTAGTTTCTTGGCAATCTCGAGGAAACTGTAGCGGTAGTTGACGAGGTACGAGGCCTTCGTATTCTTTCCCAATGGTCCTTCGGAGGCGAAGTCGACACCCAGCGTACCCACCTGCACAGCGTGCTCGTATTTGGTGTTGTTGCCCACGCGCATCTTCATGTCGAAGGCACCACTCAGGGCGTTGCCAAACTCGGCAGGCATGGCTCCCGTGAGGAAGTCGCTGTTGGCCAGCACCGTGCCATTGAGCGAGGTAAACACGCCGCCGCCAGCCTCTGTAATATCCGCGAAGTGGTTGGGGTTCGGCACCTCGACACCCTCCACGCGCCACTGCAACATCTGGGGCGAGTTGCCGTGAATCGAAATGCCGTTGGTAGCGCCACCAGTAGCCACACCTGCAAACATCGAGGCCGTACGGGCAGGGTCGGCCATACCGCCGGCATAGCGCGTGGCCTCCTCCACGCTGAACATACGGGCACCCACCTGCGCCATCTCGTTCAGTGGCAGTTGCTTGTTCACGCGAGGTTTGATGACTACCTCGCCTAGTTCAGAAATGCTTTCACGCATTCTCAGCGTCAGCACCAGTTCCTTACCAGATGACACCAATTGCTCCTTCAACAGCACAGGTTCGTAGCCGATATAGGTGGCTCTTACCGAGTGTCGTCCTACGGGTACATTATTAATAACGAAGTTGCCGTCCACATCAGATACAGTGGCTAAGGTTATCCCGTTTTCAATTGTAACGGTCACGCCAATCATTGGCTCGCCAGATGCTACGTCGCAAACTTGTCCGCGAACGGTCTGGGTGGTCTGGTTGGTTTGGTTGATTTGACCTACGGTCTGTGCTTTCATCACTGAGGGCAATAGCAGCATCGCTATAGCTGCTCCTAAAAACAATCTTTTCATCTTCTACTTGTTTATTTTTGATTAATTGCGCTGCAAAAGTATTACTTTGCTTCTGCAATCCAGTTGCAAACTGAATTTACTTATTTGTTGTATTTAACTTCGTTGAAAGTACTCATGCTCGAAATAGCTCAAATGCATTTGGCTTTTTACTCGCTTACTCGTACCTTTGACGCTGCAAAATTACAGAAAGTTGCGGAAAGCATCAATTTTCTGGGATATTCTGCATGGAAATGTGACGGATGGCGTAAATAATTGAAAATTGAAAATAAATTGAAAATTGAGAATTGAAAATTGAAAATTATTCGTACCTTTGCGGGCTGAAGCCGCGAACTTTATATGAAACAGGGACAAATAGAAACAATAATGACGAGGATCATCAGTACCACATTTGTTGTGGTGGCGCTGGCCGTGTTCAAACCCTTCGGATTGGATACGTGGCAGTGGCAGGCCTACGTACATCTGATAGCTTTGGGCGTGATTGGCTTCTTGATCTGCATGGTGACGGACATCATCCTGAAGTATGTCGTCAAGATGCCGAGGTCGTTCAAGAAGGGTGCTGAATACATCATCCGCCGCAATCTCTGGTTCCAGTTGATCAACACGCCGCTCGTGGCACTGGGTATCTGTCTTTACCGCCACTTTGTGCTGAGTGATAGGGTGGAGGGTAATCAGTTCTCTTTCGTCAATTTCCTTGAAACCCTTGTCATTATCGCCTTCTGCTCCTTCGCCATCGGACTCTACTGGCGCTTCAAGTACCGCAGCAAGTATCTGGCGATGGAATTGGAAGAGACGAGACTGCTAAACGAGGAGTTGAAGAAGATGCAGGAAGACCGAGTTGTTGTGGATCACAGGGACTCTGATGATCCAATTTCTGAAGGAAATGGTATCACGCAGAACCGTCCCCATGATCCGCTAACTCTCGCTGGCACGACCAACGAATCGGTGACGCTCCAGATTTCCAACCTATTATTTCTTGAAGCCGTGGGCAACTATGTCAAGGTGAACCATCTGCGTGACGGACAGGTGCATACCGACATGCTTCGCGCCACGATGAAACAGATGGAGGAAACGTTGCAGGGCTATCCGATGATCGTCCGCTGCCATCGTGCCTTCCTGGTCAACCTTGGTCAGGTAGAGCAAATCGTCTCACATTCCGGCTCCACCCAGCTGCTCATCAAGCACTGTCACGAATCGCTCTCCGTTTCGCGTAGCAACATGGCGCAGGTTCGCGCAGCCATCAAGCGAGCCTAAGTAAAACTACATACGGGCTTTTTGCTTCTCGCCGGCACCACTTCCGCGATACTTCGAACGGGCCTCGTTGAACTTCCAGACGAGGTCGATGAGGAAGGTGCGGCGGGCGGGGTTGCTGACGGACAACTCGCGGATGCCGTAGATGATGGCATCGGTCTTGTTGGTGTTGAAGATGTCAACGCAACGCACATCGAGGGTCAGCTGTCCGAGACGGCGGAGATTGAAGTCGCGCTGGATGCCGAGTTCTGCATTAAAGCGGTTGGAAGTGATGCGGTTGTTGTTGTAGTCTCCCTTGTTGGCCCACTGGGCAGCAGCGTGCAGGCGGAAGTCCTTCGGCAGTTCGATGTCGTTCTGCCAGACGAATGTGAAGTACGGACGGGTCAGCGTCAGTATGGAGCCATCAGCCGTCGGCGACTTGTAGTTTTGGAATATCGCGAAGGCGTACCACATAGGATGCCAATTCAATTGAGAATTGAAAATTGAGAATTGAAAACTAGGACTGGCCGAGAGATTGACGGTGAACTGGTTGTAATCGTCGGCACTGTTGATGGGTCGCACGAGGCTGACGAGGGGATCCTCAGAACCTGGGAAGGGCTCGGTTGACATCGTGACGACATCCTTGTTGCGGGCGTAGTTCAGCGAGAGGTTCGCCCACTTGTAACTGGCATTCAGCACGAGACTATGGGTATAGGTCGGCTGCAGGTAGGGGTTGCCGCTCTGGTAGGTGTAACGGTTGACGTAGATCGTCGAACTGGTGAGGTTGGCGTAGGCCGGACGCTGGATGTCGCGGCGATACGACAGGCTCAGTTGCATCTTTCCGATGGGAGCGGAGAGGGTAGCGGTGGGGAACCAGTCGCCGTAGTTGCGGCATACCTCGTCCTCGCGCTGGCCGAAATTAAAGTAGTCGTTCGTCAGATGCTCATAGCGCAGACCTGCCTGGGCGAACACCTTGCCGAACTGACGGCCGTACTCGACGAAACCAGCTGCCGACTTCTCGTTGATCTCCGTGTCTGTAGCCTTCACGGGCACATAGTCAGAAGCCAGGAATGTGTAGGCATCCGTGCGGTGGTTGTAGCTGTACTCGCCACCCAGGGAGAGGTTACCTTTCAATATAGGATAGCTGAAGATAAGCTTCGAGGCCCAGAAGTTGTTGGCATTGTCGGTATTGTTCTCGATGGTGCGGTCGACGGGGGCTGCGCCGACGAGCGTCGTCTGCTCCGTCGTGCGGCCTGGCGTCTTGGTGTCGTCGAAGAGTCCGTCGATGTTCAGGTCGATGCCCAACTGTCCTACCTTACCGTTGTAATAGGCGTTGAAGATGTGCTTCTTGATGCTTTCGTCCTGCCAGATGTCGCTCGCGGAATGCTCAGTCAAGATGCCGTTCTCGAACATATCCGTCAGGTAGTCGCCTTTCGTCTCGCCGCTGGGCGTGCGGTCGTATTTGTAGTAGGCGCCAAAGGTGTGGTTCTCGTTGACCATATAGTTCAACTGCAACTGCGGCGACCAGGCGTGCTAAGGGTGTCTGATCTCCTGGGTGGAGTGACCTGTCACCTGATCTGGCCCCACGTAGTAAAGCATATCGTTAACTTGTAAGCCCTTGTAGTGATTATAGGTGCCCACCCAGAATGAACCCGTCACGTCGAGTCCGCCAGTACGGTAGTTGGCGGTGAAGTTATCGTTCAGTGAACCGCCGTACTGGTACATGTACTGCGTGCTGTTCTGGAAACTGAAGCCTTCGCCCTGTGCTTTCTTCAATGTGATACGAACGACGGCCTTGGTTGATGCGGCATAACGGGCACCAGGGTTCTGCACCACATCGACATGCTGGATCTGGTCGGAGCGCAGACGAGAGAGTTCCTTCATGTCCTGCACCCGTCGGCCGTTGATATACACCTCGGCATCGCCACGGCCCAGCACCTTCACGCCGCCGTCGCGCTCAGCCTCCAGCGAAGGAATCTTCGACAGGGCATCTGAGACGGTTCCTGCCTTCTCCAGTATCGTGCCAGCGACGGTGGTGCGCATGGCGTCGCCCTTTACGTGAGTCTTCGGCAACTGACCCTTCACCACAACCTCACTGAGCAGCTGCGTATCCTCCTTCATCTGGATGGTCAGGCCCTCGCCTGCATTTATATATAAGGTCTGGTAGCCCACGCTGGTTACCTTGAACAGTCCCTGGTTCACGTCTGTCACAATCTTGAACACGCCGTCCATGTCTGTCATCGCGCCCTGCACGAAGGCCGAGTCTGGCAGTGACAGCAGCACCACATTCACATAGGGCATCGGTTCGCCCTTCTCGTCAATCACTCGTCCGCCCCAGTCCTGTGTCTCAGCGAAACTTGTCATCGTCATCATCATTGCAGCCATGAGAGCTGTCATCCTAAATACATTCTTTTTCATATCCTTTGCTTTTTTACCTTTTTACCTTTATATCGTTTGTCGTATTTGACGCTGCAAAATTACAGATAGTTGCAGAAATCCCTGCATAAGTGGGATATTATGCAGGAGTTTGTGACGAATGACATAAAAAATTGAAAATTGATAATTGAAAATTGAAATTTATTCGTACCTTTGCCGCCGCATTTTTAGAATAAAGTTTTCAATATGAGATACGGAATCATCGGCGCTGGTGCCATTGGCGGATTTTATGGAGCAAAATTGGCTCGTGCAGGACAGGAAGTACATTTCCTGCTGCGCAGCGATTATGAGTATGTGAAACAGCACGGCCTACAGGTAGACTCCTGCGATGGCTCATTCCATCTGACTGACGTAAACGCCTATCTGTCTACGGAGGACATGCCGAAGTGCGACGTGGTGCTGGTGTGTCTGAAATCCGTCAACAACGGCAAACTGCAGACGTTGCTGCCACCATTGCTCCATGACAATACACTTGTGGTGCTCATCCAGAACGGCATTGGCGTGGAGGAGGATGTGCAGAAGATGTTCCCTGACGTGCAGCTGGCTGCCGGACTGGCCTTTATCTGTTCAGCCAAGACAGAGCCCGGCAGAGTCAATCACCAGTGTTATGGCAGCATCAATCTGGCCAATTACTCTTGCAAGGATGAAGCGCTGATGCAGGCCGTAGTCGATGAGTTCCGTCAGGCCGGCATCGAGACGGGACTGGTGGAATATCATGAGGCACGATGGAAAAAGGCTGTATGGAACATGCCGTTCAACGGTATGACCGTAGCGCTGCACACGCAGACAGACCTGCTGCTGAAGAACAAGGCGACCCGTCAACTGATTCGTGAGCAGATGATGGAGGTGGTCAGAACTGCCCAGCACCTGGGCGTGAAGAACCTTGATGAATCGTTTGTCGACAAGATGATTGCGACCACTGATGCGATGACGCCCTATTCGCCGTCCATGCGGCTGGACTACGACTTCCACCGTCGCATGGAGATTTACTATCTCTACACGCGTCCTCTGGAGATTGCCCGCGAGGCAGGCTGTCCTATGCCGAAGCTGGAGATGCTGGAGGCAGAACTGCGGTTCCTGGAGACTGACGGAAGAGAATCAAAATAAAAGATGTGGGAACCAATCGGCTCCCACATCTTTTATTTAGTCACATCATTTGCTCTTCAACTGATTAATCAAGTACTCCGATACGATGTCCGTCGCGCGATAGATGTTCTGTGAGAATCCGTGGTCGAAATATTCCTGAATGACTAGTTCGCTCTTAGGCCATATCTGATGGAACCGCTCGCCGTAGGTGTAAGGCACCACGCGGTCGGCATTGCCGTGGATGACGAGAGCTGGTCCCTGATACTTTGCCGCCGTCTCATAGATAGGCAGGCTGAAGGCTGTGCGGATATACTGGCCACCAAGTTTCAGACCACCCCACAACTCCACATACTCGCCTGGATCGAAGGGATCATACTGCTTACCCATCGTGCTGCCACGTATGGCATCGTCGCGCAACACGGCGGCAGGAGCCATCAGGACCACTGCCTTGAATGGGGACTCGCCCAGCTCCTCACTCAGTTGGCCGGCCGTCATCGCAGCCACTACGCCGCCCTGCGAATGGCCCACAATGGCCAGTGAACTAACGTATCTCAGGTCGCTCACATACTCCACCACCTTCTTAGCATCCTCGATTTCGTTGGGGACGGTCATGTCCTTGAATTCGCCCTCGCTCTCGCCGTGTCCGTTGAAGTCGAAACGGATGCTGGCGATGCCGTGAGCCTGCAGAGTGTCGGCCACGAGTTCAAACAGCGGGCCGTCTTTCGTGCCGCTGAATCCGTGACAGAAGATGACCATCGGGCATTTCTCGCCCTGCTGCAACGCGGGCTTCTGGATGAGGGCCTTCAGCCGTCCATGGTCGCCGTCGATGAATACGGTCTCGCCCTTGCCTGGGCCTGTATATTTGCCCGTCGTCAGTTCCTTCAGGTATTTATCCACTTTGTATGTCAGCACCGTCGAGAGTTTCACCTGTCCGTCAGGACCCACGACCACCATCGACGGAATCCACTTCACGCCGTAAGCCTTGGCGATGTCCGTCTCTTTGAACTTCTTCAGCTCGCTCACCTGCGGGTAGGTGATGCCATACTTCTCGATGGCCTTCTGCCAGGCTTCCACGTCAGTGTCCATCGAGATGCCGATGAACTCGATGCCATGTTGGCGGTACTTCTCGTACAGGCGCACCACCTCCGGCGCATCCTTGCGGCAGTCAGGGCACCACGATGCCCAGAAGTCGAGTACCACCGTTTTGCCTTTTGCAAACTTCGCGAACTGAATGGTCTTGCCGTCTGGCGTTTTCATTTTGAAGTCAGGCGCCACCGTGCCGGCCTTCATCAATTCCGTTGCATACTTGTCGTCAAAGTCCGGCTGTTCGGACTGTGCTTTTGTCACTGTTGCTCCCATCAAGAGCAGTGCAAACATTAATAATGTACCCTTTTTCATATTCTTCATTATTTCGTCTGATGATTTATTCCCTGCAAATTTACGAAGAAAATCCTGAATCATCGTGATTTCGACGCGTGTTTTATAGTTTATTGGGAATTTTGAATGGCATCTTCAAAGCCTGTCAGTGCGGCAAAGGGCGCAAACTGGGCTGCACGGTTCCACATCGACATCCTCGGATGATGCTTTGGCTCGTAATGTGGCAGATTGATGATATCGTCGTAATGATCCATTCTCAATTTTCAATTTTCAATTCTCAATTATCTTCAAGCCTTGTGCCCTCCTATTTGTTTGTTGCGCTCTTTGGCAGTGGCACCTTCCTCGAAGTTCAGACCTCGAAGGATGGCATTCTTGCCGAAACGCTTTTTGATTTTCAACTGTGCCTCCTGCATCCTGCGCTCCTTGTCGAGCTTGGCTTGCTCTTCCTGACGCTGCTTCTCTAATGCTTCGTAGTCGGTGAAGAGATCAAGTTGCTGGGGAGCACTGTCCTGTGCTTCTACCGATGCCTCTGATACCACATGGTTCGTTGTCAGGTTCAGCCTGCGGATGAGCAAATCGGGATTCACCTGACGGTCAAACAACTCTGTTGCCCCATCCATGATGAGTCGCGATGATGATGTCGGTCTCTCGAAGTTGAAAGTGCCGTGAGCATGCTTTGGCACAGCCTTTCCGTAGTAGTTGGTGGTAATCTCACCATGATACTTTTCGCGGATTTCAGGACGTGTCAGACATTCTGCATCATAGCCGACGGTCAGCACCAGCTGGTCAGTCACCAGACGCTTCGATACGAGGTCGAGTGCCATTCCTTCGGCCATTTCCTGTATCACCACACGGGCTTTCTTGAAAGTGTATGGCTCTTGCAGCACCTGTCCGCTGCTGAAGGAGTTGGTCTCTGGCCGATATGCTTTCACAGCCTCCATCGTACACGGCTCCCAGCCCCAAGCATGGTCTATCAGCAGTTCTGCATTCACGCCAAAGAGACGGTATAGCAGCCCTTCGTTCTGTATTGACATCCGGGCTATCTTTCCCATCGTGTCAATGCCATAGACTGCCAGTTTCTCGGCTATACCACGCCCAACACGCCAGAACTTGGTCAGAGGGCGATAGTCCCATAATTCACGTCGATACGACATTTCATCCAATTCGGCAATACGCACACCATCCTTATCGGCAGGGGACTTCTTGGCCATAATATCCATAGCTACCTTTGCCAGATACATGTTTGTGCCGATTCCTGTCGTTGCCGTGATGCCTGTAGTGGCCAGCACGTCGCGGATCATCTTTATCGCCAGTTGATGAGCCGTCATTTTGTAAGTCCGCAGATAGGCTGTCACATCCATGAACACCTCATCGATGCTATAGACGTGTATGTCTTCTGGAGCAATGTATTTGAGGTAAGTCTGATAGACTTTGGTACTTACCTCTATGTAGTGAGCCATACGGGGTGGGGCAGCGATGTAGTCGAGTTCAAGGTCAGGATGTGCTTTCAGGTCTGGGTCGTGGTATGATTTCCCTGTCATTCTCCAGCCTGCAGCTCTTTTGCGCTCGTTATTGATTTCCCGTACCTTCTGTACAACTTCAAAAAGTCTGGCTCTTCCTCCGATTCCGTATGCTTTCAATGATGGAGAAATGGCCAGGCAGATAGTCTTGTCAGTCCGGCTTACATCAGCCACGACGAGGTTTGTGGTCAGCGGGTCAAGCCCTCTGTCCACACACTCCACTGAAGCATAGAACGACTTCAGATCGATGGCAATATAAGTTTTGCTGTGCTTCATGCCTTACAAATGTTCTCCTATTATTTTCTCCATCCAAATCATATTTCTTTGCAAAGGTACTCATTTTCTCTTTATTATTCGTATCTTTGCATCCAACTTTACAAATTATTAAGATGGACTACAGAAAGAAATGAGACTACTATCCACACGCACGGCGGGCTTCACGGATTCTATCATTCGGCGCATGACCCGCATCAGCAACCGCTACGAGGCCATCAACCTCTCGCAGGGATTCCCTGATTTCGACCCGCCACGGGAGATTACCGATAGGTTGGCAGAGATTGCATCCGTCGGTCCGCATCAGTATGCCATCACTTGGGGATCGCAGAACTTCCGTGAGGCGTTGGCTAGGAAGCAGAGCCGTTGGACGGGACTGCCGATAGATGCCTATAAGAACATCGTTGTGACGTGTGGCTCGACGGAGGCGATGATGGCGGCGATGATGACTGTGGTAAACCCTGGCGACAAGGTGGCCATTTTCTCGCCGTTCTACGAGAATTATACTGCTGACACGATCCTAACAGGGGCTGAACCTGTATATATCCCTCTTGTTCCACCTACATTTTCATTCGATGCCAACCTGATTGAGGATGCTTTCAGGCAGGGAGCCAAGGCGCTGGTGCTGTGCAACCCGTCCAATCCGTGCGGCAAGGTTTTCACTCGTCAGGAACTTGAGCAGATTGCTGACATAGTAATCAGATACGACGGTTATGTGATCACGGATGAGGTATATGAACATATCGTCTATGCTCCGCACAAGCATGTTTATATATCCACGCTGCCCGGCATGTGGGAGCGCACCATATCTTGCAGTTCACTCTCCAAGACTTACAGCATCACAGGTTGGCGCCTGGGCTATGTCATCGCCCCAGAGCGTATTATCGACCGTGTGAAGAAGGTGCATGATTTCCTGACCGTCGGCGCAGCGGCTCCCCTGATGGAGGCGGCAACCGTCGGACTGTGCTTCCCTGACAGCTACTATGACAAACTTCAGGCGCACTACACCCACATGAAGCAGCTCTTCTGCGACGGTCTGCGCCAGTTCGGACTGACGTTCACTGATCCGCAAGGAGCCTACTACGTGTTGCTCGATGTTTCAAAGTACGGCGTGAAGGACGACTTGCATTTCTGTGAATGGCTGGCCGAACATGTCGGAGTAGGGGCAGTGCCTGGCAGTTGCTTCTTCCGCGAAGATGTGAACCACCTGATCCGTTTCCATTTTGCCAAGCGTGACGAGACCCTTCTTGCCGCCCTCGACCGCCTGTCAGAAATGGATGCAAAAGCTGAGAAATATCGTTGAATATATGGTACAACAGATAGAAATAACTCTATGATACTCCCCAAGTTCATCATCACAATGGATGGCTACTTTCGCCTTGGTATGGTCAACCTGCATAAGCATCTGCTGAAGCCGGATGACCAGTGTATCGGCGGTGGATACTATCACTTTGACTTTGTTTCCAACCGCATTCTCCTTGACAGGGAATCATACGACTATGGCCGTCCCAAATGGCATCTGCTGGAAACATTGAAAGTCCCTTCTGCCTATCGCGGCATGCGAATCGTCTATTCGTATGATGATGAGTTCCATGATGATTTCAACGTTAGCGATGAGCTGAATATCGAATACTATGATTGACTAAGATTTTTGACTATCAAATTCAACGTCTGAAAACCGCGTGTCAAGCGGAAAACAGCGTTTTTACTTTAACATATTTAAGTTTCGTTAACGGGCAAATTCTGCTGTTTGGTTGCAGTTTCTCTGTTTCCCGTCACCTTTATAACCTTCAGAAGACCTGTGATCACATCGAAGGATGTACCTCCGTGGAAATCAATGGAACTTCATCCAGGCATCTCGTCTTTTGCGACTTCTGCAGTTGCAAAAGTACGAATAATAGCTGGAACTAAAGAATGGTTTCGGTACTTTTTTTATTCGATGTTCGGTCAAGAAAAAAAGTTGCCCTGAAAAGTTTAGGTTTAAGTTTAGAGAGGCTTATATACATATAAGGAGTAAACTAAACCCGTCGTGTGATTCAGTACGTTTGATTGAGGTTATGAAGGCATGTATATATACATGGTTAAACCTAAACC
>CAMKSE010000016.1 GCA_946415365.1 uncultured Prevotellaceae bacterium | reverse complement strand
TCATAACCTTTTTCTTTTTTAGTGAAGCAATTATTGATTGTCGCTGCAAAGATAAGAAAAAAAACAATATCTTGGTTGGAAAAACCATGTGAAATCTATTCACAATCTGCAAGTGAAACCAATTCATAACAACCTAACGGAAACCTTACCTTAACCTTACGGTAACCTTAGGGTACTCCATCGGTTCTACTTTATTTTGAAATTCACTTTATAATCCTTTCTTTCCATATGACCGGACCCTCCAACATTGGTATTATACATTATGGAGAATTGGGTGTAATAGTTCCCTGGTTCAAGTTTTGCATCGCCATCTTGAGTGCTCCATTTATAACTGAACACATACGGACCTACAGCTGTCTCAAAAGCAGAAAAATCTATTCGATCAAGTTGTGGCTGACCCACTTTTTCTCCATCTTCCCTGTATATGGTGAATAAATTCTGATCTGCTATCAGATCACCTTTTTTCAAGTCTTGTGATAAAATGGGATTTCCACGAAGTGAATATATTAACTGAAAAACTAAAGGTTCTTCTGTTTCAAATTCCAAAGATTCTCCACCATACTCATGGATGATATTAAACGAAACCCACCCCAACACTTCCTCATCATCGCTGCAAGCGCTGAACATTCCAAGCAATAGCAGCATGCTCATCATAAATGCCATTTTTTTCTTCATAATCAAGCCTTTATTTCTTTTTGTGGAAGGTATAAGTAATATGAAGCATTGGATAATGACTCTCATGTGCTGCATAAACATTAAATATAAGTTTATCGCCATCTGTACGAATGTCAAACGAGTGGAAAGGCATTCTACCAGGATTCTCCTTTCCTGTTTCAACAACTTCTAAAACAAAATTATCCTCCGGTATACGTAAATCATCGCTTACTTTACAAGAATATTGGCCTGATGGCAAGAAGTATTCATCAAAGTAAGTAGAAGATTGGCTTTTAACATTAATCATATTTCCATCCTTAAACTCAACTATGGACTCACCCTTGTTAATTGAAAATTGACCAGCAGCGGGATTGTAACAATGCTCCAACTCCCATGTACCAAAGATTTCTTCACTCACGAAAGAAAGATCATCGACCTTATCAAAAGCAAGGTCATCTACATCTTCATTTGAACAACCACAAAGCGCCATCATAAATATGGCGGCCATTGTGAAATACAGTTTTTTCTTCATATACATTACTTTTTTGATTAAACTTCTATCTATACAATTCAAAAAATGCGAAAAACTTGTATGGATTCTGCGACTTTAACACAACTTTAACACTTCGAGCATATGAAAGATGGCCTCAAGCCCCCGCTTGCTGCAAGGCCTTGTAACACTTTTTCTATGACTTAGAAAAAAGTGTTACAAGGCCTTCCAACAAATATTCTTAGGCCTTCATATTTCTCTGGCCCATTACAAGGAATCGTTTGATTAACGTACAATATGTTTCTTGCCGTTCTGGATGACAATGCCCTTATAAGAGGCATCAACCTTCTGGCCAGAGAGGTTGTAGATGGCACCGTCGGCATTTGTGGTCTTCACGGCATTTATGGCTGTCTTGTCACCACCACGAGCTCCTGATCCAAGTACCTCATAGACCTCCACTTTCTTGACGACAGTTGTCCCTACGACCTGGCCAAACTGGAGTATGACAAAACAATCCTCTATGAGATTACCTATTTCATACTTTACATCTCCGCCAAAATCAGGGAACAAGAGATCTGTCACCTGCCAGTCGTCACTACCTGCTACAGGAAGTTCATACGGAAAACTGGCGTCCCAATTACCTATCCTCACAGTATAGGTGCCATCGGAAGGGACCTTCATGGTCAGGCGGACGATATAATTGTGGTTTTGCTCAAGATCAAAATCTTTAATAACGGTCACCTGTGATGCCCAACTCTCCCCCTTCAGAGTAGCATTGGTAAGGGCCAAGCCTTCAGCCGTTCCCTCATAATCCCAATCAGGTTTTTCAAATTCCCAAATCGGTCCACTGACATCAATACCTTCCCAATCCTTCTCACAGAGTAGTTTCATTCCGTCTACAATTGGCGATTCTGGAATAATTTCTTCAAACACCTCAACCTCTTTGAGGATGGTAGTATAACCTTTGATAAACTGGGGCCTTATGGCAATATGGCCATCGCCCTCTATGTCATAGGGAAACCTTGGAATCTCAAAATCAACCACCTGGAAGTCGTCATCTCCGTTTATGGCAACGCGACTCTGAGTCTGATTGGTATTGTTACCAACTAACACGGTATATAAAACATTGTCAAAATGAGAATACTCCCCTTTATGGGGAACCTTTATAGTCAGGCGGACAATGTAATTGTGCTTCTTCTGAAGCGTCAGACAGTCGTCAGAAAGAACCACCTTAGACCACCACCAATTATCGAAATCGATGGGATTAACGGGATTACTCAGAGCCAGACCTTCATCTGTCGGTTCAACTATTATCTGGTTGTCGCCCGTAGGCGTATAGTTTGGCGACACACCCTCAAAATTCACCTTCAGAAGCGAAACCAGCGCGTTATTCTCATCCTGAGCATTCGCACTCACTGCGACAAACAGAGCCGCTACAATAAATAACAAAATCCTCTTCATAACCTTTTTCTTTTTTAGTGAAGCAATTATTGATTGTCGCTGCAAAGATAAGAAAAAAAACAATATCTTGGTTGGAAAAACCATGTGAAATCTATTCACAATCTGCAAGTGAAACCAATTCATAACAACCTAACGGAAACCTTACGGTAACCTTGAGAGTCTCCCTGATCGAGAAAGAAGGAGGGCGTGTCAATTTTGACATACCCCCCTTCGGGTCATATTATTTCTATTTCATAATACGTTTCTTACCGTTCTGGATGACGATACCCTTATAAGAGGCATCAACCTTTTGGCCAGAGAGGTTGTAGATGGCACCGTCGGCATTAGTAGCCTTCATCGACTTTATGGCTGTCTTGTTATCACGGGAACCAGATCCAACTTTCTCGTAAACCTCGACCTTCTTCAGGACCGTAGTACCAACCATCCAGCCACATTGGAATAACATGTGGCAACCTTTCAGATAATATATTTGTTCCACTCCATCACCTATGAAAGGAAATTCTACATCGATGACCTGATAATCATCGCTGGCTGTTACAGCAACCTGATTCTGGAAGCTATTCGTCCAAGTGCCTATATTCACCTGATATATTCCGTCAGAAGGTACCTTTAGTGTCAGACGGACGATATAATCGTGATTTTCCTCAAGATCGAAACTTCCATCAGGAACAACCATTAACTGAGATTGCCATATCAGCCCCTGCTTTTGGAAAACAGTAATAGCTAAGCCTTCTTCCGTTCCCTCATAGGTATAATATGGATCTGGATATGTTGACTCATCAGGATAGCAATCTGTCCATGGGTGGGCTTCCATACCTTCAAAATTCCTTGAATATATGAGTTTTTTGTCTTCATTTGCTTCCGTCAGCTCGCTGATCAAGTGACTATCGTAAGTCCTGTTAAGCCAAATAAGTCCTGGATTGAAATGATGATACAAGCCAGCGAATCCCTGGTCGGATACATCCATACATAACTTCAGCCATTCCTCTGATGTCTTCAAGTTGCTTATAAAACGGAAATTAGTACATTTAACATCTCCAACTTCTTCCTCTTTAATCATGTCAACTGTCACTCGATCGCCAAGATATTCCAGAAGGTCATCTATCCGTCCACGAAAAGTCAACAAGGATTCGACTTGGGGAAGGACGATGTAAACCTCATTGGCATGCTCAGCCGAACTACTATTATAGAAGTCTGATTCGTAGAAATTGCCCTCAGGCAGAGGATAGTCCTTTCTTACAAACCATTCTCCCGTCACATACCAATCGGTAGCACCTGTCTCGAAACGCTTGATGATGGATTTGTCTCCCGTCTCCTTCATTTTGGCATACAAGTTACTGATGGCTTCATGACTTTCGGCATCCATCGAATGGACATACTTGTATGTGAACGACTCGTCTGGGGTCAATTCTACAAACCCATCGCGAGTCCAATACCCAAGTTGGGCATTGGCAACTAAACTGCTGAATACAAACAGTAAAGTAAACAAATTCTTTTTCATAACCTTTTCTTTTTTAGTGATACAATGATTGATTGTCGCTGCAAAGATAAAGAGAATTTGAGTTACTTGGTTAGAAAATGCATGTAAAATCTATTCACTAATTGTTGTGAAATCATTTCACTATCTTACGGTCTTTCCTAATAACAATGCCTTTATAAGAAGCGTTCACCTTCTGGCCTGAGAGATTGTAAATCGTATCGTCAGCGTCTTTGGCGGGCTTGGCGCTTCGAACACCTGCAGTACTTGTTTTCTCAAGCACCTCGACTTCCTTGAGGATGGTGGTGCCAACAACCCAACCAAGACCAAGCACGACGTGAGCACCCGCCACACTGTTTTTGTATTCTGGGTACTCAACATCGATGATCTGGAAGTCATCTCTGGCTTTGACGGAAGAAAAAAGTTGGGAGTTGTTACTCCAGGTACCAATATTCACCATATACTGACCATCGGACGGAACCTTTATGGTAAGACGCACGACGTAGTTGTGACCTTCCTTAAGATCGAAGCTACCGTCAGGAACAATCATGACCTGAGGTTGCCAGGATTGACTTTGCAATTTATAATTGGTGATGGCGAGACCATCATCAACAACCTCTATCTTACCTTCAGGCTGGGTATCATCAAACTGACTCCAACCAGTGAACTCTGTTATTTCTACAAAGTTCACTTTGGCAAGCGATACCAGCGAGTCGCTCTCTGACTGGGCATTCGCCTTCAAACAACTAAGGATGATTATTACAGACAATAAGTACTTTCTCATGACTTCATGGTTTTGTTACCGATTTTTACGATCTCCTGGTCAAACTCATCCGGATTGCCTTCTATGCCGAAGACTTTCTTCAGGAGGTTTTTTCGGATATTAGAGACATACGAAGGAACACATTTCTTTAATTTGGCAATCTCGATTGGAGGGATATGCACACGAGTGAGCAGGCAGATGTCGTACTCCATCTCCGACAAAGGAGCTTCTTCAGGATTCATGAGGCCGTGGAAGGTCGGAATCTCATGCTCCACCAACAAGCGCAACTGTTTCCAGTCGTCGAGGGTCGGATATTGGGGGGGATTGTTTCTGGCCATAGACCTTAGTTGCTTTGTTATCGGAGCATTGTTCAGGCGATAATCCAGAGCAAGACCTTTGAAAAAGCGGTAGCGAATGAAGAAATACCAAATCAGAACGCCAGATATGAGAACAACAATGATGGCAGTGAGCCAGGCAATCGTGGCCTCAGACTCTTTCTGCCTGGCAAGGAACTTTTGGTGATTGTAATTGTAGGATGCCTGGAACTTCTGGAGGTTCTCCATCTCGGAAAGCGAATAGGCAGAATCGTTCAGCTCATAGGCCAGCGTAGCGTACTTGGCAATGGAGTCGGAGATACGCTTCTGCTCATACACTTCTTGCAGACCTTTGCTTCCTGCAATCTGATTGCGGATGTCCTTGCCTTCACGAAGTTCTTTCCTGAACCAATACTCAGCAGAGTCGGGCTGATGGGTAGCCAAATAGCACTCACCTTTTATATAATAATAGATTTCAAACCCTTTGGCAATGTTCTTGTCAGCATCAAACAATCCTGATTCTAGCTCATAGACGCGACTATATTCCAAAGCCTTGGAAATATCACCCTTCTTTAATAAAGATGTGATGGTACTGCCACCAAGTGTACGGGCAGCCCTGTCATTTCGGCCAATCTCACGGAACTGTTGTGCAGCCTGTTCCTTGACGTAGATAACGGAATCAGGCATCTTCAGGAAGTCGTAGGCCCCGCTCTGCTGGGAATAGCGCCGGATGGCCTGCAGCGTATCCTTGTCCTTCCAGGCATAATGCTCCGCAAGCCTTAGTTCCTGCAACTCACTGCGAGGCTGTACCTGGGTGTGATAGATCATCGCACACTGGGCATGGATAAGACTCAGTACCTTATAATTACAGTCAGTCCGCATGGTGTCGGCACAGTCGGCGGCCTCGTAGTAGGTCGTGAGTGCACGCGGCAGGTCGTTGAGGTTGGAATAGGTACATCCGAGGATGAACTTAGCACGCATCTGCTCGTTGGCATCGCCGTGACGGTCGAAATAGCTCACCAGCGACTCTGCCAGTGAGTCGTTAAGCAAATCCTCACCACTGCTGTTCTGCTGCTCCAGCGCCTCCAGCTGCTGTCGCATCTGCGTACCGTCGCCCGTGCAGCCCGCCAAGAGACACAGGACGAGAAAACATAATAACCCTTGATACTTCATAAGTTGCAAAGGTAGTCATTCGTACTGAAACTGCCAAGCGAATTGAGAAAAAAAGCTTGTGAAATCATTTCACAATCGTCATTTTCCCCATATTTGCCTAAAAAATCATCCTCGTCAAGGGTGTGACGAGGATGACTTTTTCCTGTGCAACATTAAGGATTGCGGATTACCAACGCCTCAGATATTCGGCGTGTCCCAGACCTTGGTCTTGGTACAGCGGGCGGGGATGGTCAGATTGCCGATCTTCAGAATAAAATCGCCCTCTTCAAGAATCCACTTGCCGTCGGCTCCTACGTAGGCGAGCTCCTTGGCAGGAATCTCGAAGATGACGGCGACATCCTGATCCGGCTCGAGCTCAACCTTCGAGAAGTCGCGCAGACGCTTGTTGTCGGGTACGACACTGGCCACGAGGTCTGACGAATAGAGGAGTACGACTTCCTTGCCGGTGCGCTTGCCGGTGTTCTTGATTTCCACGCCCACAAAGAGGGTGTCATCGGCAGTGAACTCTTCCTTATCGACCGTGATGTTCGAGTATTCGAAAGTGGTGTAGCTGAGGCCATAGCCGAAGGGCCACTGGAGCGACACCTTGGCATCGTAGTTGTAGGCGCCGGCCATCGTTCCCACTTCCTCGGAGACCTTGTAGTCGTAGGTGTTGAGGGAGTTGATCTCACGCGGATAGGTGTAAGGCAGCCTGGCTGAGAAGTTGGCATCGCCGGCAAGGAGGTTGGCCAGGGCGTCGGCTCCGTAGTTGCCTGGGATGAGGATGTCCACCACGGCCTTGGCCAGCGGTTCGATGTCGGCAATGAGGCGCGGACGGCCTTCGTTGAGCACGAGGATGATGGGCTTGCCCGTCTTGGCGAGGGCCTTCACGAGGTTGCGCTGGTTCTCTGAGAGCCAGAGGTCGGTGAGGTTGCCCGGCGTCTCGGTATAGGAGTTCTCGCCGATGGCGGCGATGATGACGTCAGCCTGAGCAGCAGCAGCGACGGCCTTGTCGATCTGTGGTTCGTTCTCGTCGTAGTAGGCTCCGTCTTCGTTGTAGGTCACACCCTGTTCGAGGATGACGTTCTCCTTGCCGTATTTGTTGCAGAGGGCCTCGTAGATGGTGTTGTATTTCTCAGACATGTCTTCGGCCTTCGAACCTTGCCAGGTGTAGCTCCAGCCACCGTGGAGGCAGCGCATCTGGTTGGCGTTAGGGCCAGTGAGCAGGATCTTCTTTCCCTTGGCGAGCGGCAGGATGTTGTCCTCGTTCTTCAGCAGGATCTCACTCTCCTCAGCAGCCTTCAGGGAGGCGGCGGCAAACTCGTCGCAGCCGAACTTCTCGTAGCCCTCGCCGCCTGTGTTAGGCTCGTCGAAGAGGCCGAGACGGTACTTGGCACGGAGAATGCGGCGCACGGCATCGTTGATACGCTCCATCTTGACCTTACCCTCGTTGACCAGTTCCTTCAACAGGATGCAGAACTCCACGCTGTAGGGATCCATCGACATGTCAATGCCGGCATTGATGGCGATGCGGATGGCGTCTTTCTTGTCCTTGGCCACTTTCTCACGGGTGTAGAGGTTGTTGATGTCGGCCCAGTCGGTCACGAGGAAGCCGTCCCACTGCAGGTCTTCTTTTAGCCACTTGGTCAGATATTCGTAGCTGGCGTGTACGGGTACGCCGTTGATGGAGGCCGAGTTGACCATCATCGTCAGGGTACCGGCGAGGGCAGCGGCCTTGAAGGGCTCGAAGTATTTCTCTCGCAGCATCAGGGGCGAGAGATAGGCCGGCGTGCGGTCCTTGCCAGTCCAGGGGGCACCGTAGGCAAAGTAGTGCTTGGTGCTGGTGCCGACGTGGAAACGGTCGATATGGTTGGGGTCGTCACCCTGGTAGCCCTTGATCTCGTGCGCCACCATCTGGGCGTTGAGGATGGCGTCCTCGCCGAAGCTCTCATAGACGCGCGGCCAGCGAGGGTCGCGGCTGAGGTCTACAACGGGGTTGTACACCCACGGACAGTTGGCTGCACGGCTCTCATAGGCCGTAATCTCTGCACCTTCCTCGGCCAGCAGCACGTTGAACGAGGCTCCGATATTGATGGGCTGGGGGAAGAGCGTGCCGCCCTGGGTATAGGTGACACCGTGGTTGTGGTCGAGGCCGTAGATATTGGGGATGCCGAGGTGTTTCATCGATTTCTCCTGAATCAGACGGATCCACTTCTGCCAGTCGTCCTTGTTGGCGGCACGTGAACCAGGGGCATTGAGAATCGAGCCCACCTTCCACTTCGAGATGAGGGTGTCGAGCATCGTCTCGTTGATTTTCCACACACGCTTGGTCTCGCCGCTGTAGATATCCACAGGGAAGGCACCGAGCTTGTCGATAATCTGCTGGTCGGTCATCTTCAGCATGGCTTCCGTCTCCTGGTCGGAACGGCCGTACTGCTGCATGACCGAACGTACCTTCTCACGGTCAACCTTGGCGTTCTCGACCGTCATCTTTCCCATCACGTCAAGATTCAGTTCGAGCATCTGTCCGATCTTCTCGTCGAGTGTCATCTTCGCGAGGGTCTTCTCAATCTTTGCCTCCAATGCCGCATCGCGGGGGATGGCAGGCTGTGCAGACATTGCCATTGCCGACAGTGCCAGTACACAGGTGGTCATCATTTTCTTCATAAATCTGTTTATGTTTTTTGGGGTTATTGAATCGTCTTTCTATTTGCAGTTGAACTCGAGCACCTTCCGTTCCTCGAGCCAGCCCTCGAGGTGGTCGTTGATATGCACGGGTCCCACCCCGGCGGGCGTGCCTGTATAGAGCAGGTCGCCCGTCTTCAGGGTGAAGAACTGTGAGATGTAGGCAATGATCTCGTCCACACGGTAGAGCATGTCGGAGGTGCATCCCTCTTGTACCGTCTGCCCGTTGATGTCGAGGTGGAAGTGTATGCCCTGCATATCCAGGAACTTCTCCTTCGGCACCCACTCGCCGATGGCCGCCGAGCCGTCGAAACCCTTGCAGATGGTCCAGGGCTGTCCGGCCTCCGAGGCCTTCCGCTGCAGGTCGCGGGCCGTGAAATCGATGCCTATCGTGAGGGCGTCGTAGTACCTGTGTGCGAAGCGCTCAGGGATATTCTTTCCAAGGCGGCAGATGCGCACCACCACCTCCGTCTCGTAATCGATACGTCCCAGGTGGTCAGGGATGAAAAAGGGTTTCCCCTGATTCAGCAGGGCCGAGTCTGCCTTGGTGAAGATCACTGGCTCGTCAGGACGCTTCACCGTCCCATGCAGCTCCTGGTTATGGGCTGCGTAGTTCATTCCTATCGCGAATATCTTCATCTTTCAATCTTCAATTTTTAAATTCCGATGGCGTTACGCCGAATTGTTTCTTAAATACCACAGAGAAGTGGCTCTGAGTACTGAATCCCGTCTTGTCGGCAATCTCCGAGACGGTGTATTTCCCGCTCTTCAAGAGTTCCGCGGCACGGTTCAGCTTGTAGGTGCGGAAGAAGCTGCTAGGCGTCTCTCCTGTCAGACCTTTAATCTTATAATAAAGTTTCGTGCGCGAGATGTAGAGCATCTTCGTGATGCGCGTCACGTCGAGTTCCGAATTCGAGAGTTCCTCCTCCATCAACTTGTAGAGTTCCTCCATGAAGTGCTTGTCCTGTTCGGAGAGGGCCTCCTCCACACTCTCGTCTTCCATCGTCGTAGCCTTCGACAACAGCTTACGCACTCGCTCACGGTTCTTCAACTGCGACTGTATGAGTGCCGAGAGTACGGCAGGCTCGAAGGGCTTTGTCACATAGGCGTCAGCACCCACACTCAGACCCTCCACCTGGTTCTCGGCTGTAATCTTCGCCGTCACGAGGATCACTGGTATATGACTCAACTGGATGTCCTGCTTGATTTCATGACACAGTTCGTAGCCGTCCTTCCCTGGCATCGCCACGTCGCTGAGTACGAGGTTCGGCTCCTCGGCCCTCATCTCCTCGAGGGCGGTGTCTGCGTCGAGACAGGTGATGAGACGGTAGTCCTGTGAGAAGAGTATCCTCATATAGTTGATGATCTCCGTATCGTCGTCCACCACGAGTATTGTCGGACGGTTGTCCTCGTCGTCACGCACATCGGCAGACGGCAGCGTGTTCAGCACAAGTGCGCCAGACTCCTTCTCTCCCTCTTTCCCGATACCTGTCTCCTCATACAACGGCCTGCGTTCCTGCTCAGTGTAGGATTGTTCCGTCATGGGGTAGATGAACGTGAACACGGCGCCTGTGCCCTCCTCACGGTTGCCGGCCGTCAGACTGCCGTGATGCAGTTCTGCCAGACGGCGCGAGTAGTAGAGGCCGATACCCGTACCCCAGTTCACGATGGCCTTCGTCTGGTTGTCGAGCTGGTAGTAGCGCTTGAAGATGTTCTCCTTCTGTTCCTCGGGGATGCCCTTGCCCGTATCGGCGATGGTCACCTTCACCATCTCGTCGGCGACGTCCAGACTCACGTCGATATGTCCGCCTTGGGGCGTGAACTTCAGGGCGTTGGATAGCAGGTTCGACACGATCTTCTCCAGCTTGTCGCCGTCCGTCCAGGCCATCAGCTCGTCCTCCATGCCAAAACGGTTCAGCGTCAGACCCTTCTCCTTTATGTTGAATTCAAAGGTGTCGCAGATGTTGTTCATGGCCTCCACCACGTCGATCTGCTCCACGCTCAGTCGCAGGGTGTCGTTCTCCAGCTTGTTGAAGTCCATCAGCTGGTTCACGAGCTTGAACATCCTCTGTATGCTCCTCTGTGCGACGCTGAGCAGGTTGCGTTCCTCCGTGTCGAGCGACGCACTCTTGGCCAGCTGTCCCACTGGTCCGGCAATCATCGTCAGCGGCGTACGGAACTCATGGGCGATGTTCGCGAAGAAACTCATGTTCATGGCGTTCACCCGCTTTTCCTGTTCCTTCTCCATTTGTGCCTGACGAGCAGCCCTGCGGGCCTTCACCAGGCGACGGCCGTTCTGATAGACATACGATGCCAGCAGTCCTCCCAACACGAGATAGATCAGCCACGCCCACCACGAATAGGCGGGTGCCGGCTCCACTATCACCTTCACCGTACGCTCGTCGCTCACAGCCTCGTCGCTGGCGCTGTCGGTGGTGCGCACACGGAAGGTGTAATGGCCTGAGGGCAGGTTGGCATAGCTGGCTGAATGGCTGCTGCCCGCATCTATCCATTCACTGTCGAAGCCGTCAAGCTTATAATAGTAATGTACGCGCTCATACTCTCCGAAATCGAGGGCTGTGAACGAGATGGAAATACTGTTCTCGCTGTGTTTCAGACGTATCTCCTTGCAGCTGTCGAGCATCATCTCGATGGGACCCTCGGCAGAGGGACGTATCAGTTGGTTGTGGACCTTCAGGTCGCTGAATATCAGGGGGAGCTGCAACAGTGTGTCGATGTCTGCAGGGTCGAACATCGTGATGCCGTCAGTGCCTCCGAACACCAGACTACCGTTAGGCAACTGACACGAAGCACGGTCCATGAACTCGTCGCCTGCCAGTCCGTCGGCCTTATAGAGCGAGGTGATGCGTCCAGTCTTGGTGTCCAGACGGTTCAGTCCCTTCATCGTACTGATCCAAAGGATTCCCTGATGGTCTTCCTCAATGCTGGCCACATCGGAACAGGAGAGGCCTGCGATGCGCGTCATCTCATTGGTCTGGGGATTGTAGCGCAACAGTCCATTACTCACGGTACCTATCCACACGTTGCCCTGCTTGTCCTGATGCATGTTGGTGGGAATATACACACTGCGGCGTATGCACTTCTGCATATCTGGAATCTCCAGCTGCGTCAACTTGCCCGTTTGGGAATCCATCCGTGTGATGTTCTGATAGAAGGCGGAGATGAGCATCTGGCCGTCGCTGAGCTTCAGCAGCGAGGGTATGAAGGTATAGTCCACGTTGAACGCCTGCTTCGTGATAGGTTCACCGCTGTCGGCACGGAAGCCGAAGATGTAGGTGGTGCTCGATGCCACCCACACCGTACCGTCATCCGTCTGTTCGAAGTCCATGGCCATCGGTACGGGCCATTGGGTGAGGATGCTCAGCCGCTGTCCGTCGTAGCGGCACTTCATCACGATGTTGGCGGTCGAGAGCCACAGCAGTCCGTCACGGTCGCAGAAGATATGGTTCACGGCATTCTTCGTCTCTCCGGCGGGCAGGCCTTCGATAACCACCGGCTCTGCCTTCTGCGAGTTGCAGTGATACACGAACATACCCTTCGACATGGTCGAGATCCACAAGTTCTCCTGTTTGTCTATCGCCACGGCCATGACTGACGAGTTCTCAATCACACGGTTCAGATAGCTGTCGCTACCGCCGAACTTCTCCTTATAATAATAGTCGGCGAAGAGTCCCTTGTCGTAGGTACCCAGCCAGATGTTCTTCCTGGAGTCCTGGAATATCTGCGTCACGTAGGCATCAGGCACAGGCACCGTGAAGCCCGCGTCACCCTGGCCACGCAGCGTGTGGGTGAGCAGGTTCAGTTCGAAGAGTCCGTTCTTCGAGGTGCTCAGCAGGATGGTGTTGTTTTCCAGCAGACACGCCGCCTGCACCACGCTGCCGTGGGCCAGCAGCCGTCCTTCTATCGCCTCACCCAGGGGTATTACCTGTCGCGCCTTCGTGTCGAACACCATCAGCGTACCGTTGCCCGACGACAACAGCAGACCGTTCTTCAGCATGTCGAAATAATAGTATCCGGCGCGTTCCGAGTGATTCACCTCCATACGCAACTTGAAGTTGTCGCCGGAATAGATCAGCAGGTTCTCAGGTCCGGCGAGAAGGATGTCGTCGGCAGCGTCGATGAAGAAGTCGCCCCACGATTGTCCCACCATCGTTCGATTGATACGTGGCAGGAAGATATTGTGCAGTTCGTCGTAGATCAGCATCTCCGTACCGTTATACACGAAGATGCGTCCCTTCGAGTCCATCAGCAGCTTACGCGCATTGCGGTTGCTCGTCTGCATCGGTATACGCTCAAAGCAGTCCATGTTTGTGTATCGACACACGCCGTTCACCGTGGCCACCCACAGCCGTCCGTTCCTGTCGCAGAGCAGACCCTGCACGTTGTTGTCAGGCAGACCGATGGAGTCCTCCGTACAGAAATACTGATGGTACTCATGACCGTCGTAGCGGTTCAGTCCTCTGAACGTGGCGATCCACAACTGTCCCGTCGCATCCTCCTCGATATCCTGCACACGGCTGTTCGACAGCTCCTTTGCCACCACTAACCCATGCTCTTCGTCCTTGTCACGCTGCTGCTGAGTCTCTGCCTTCCGACAAGAGTCCAGCGCCAACAGACAAGCTACAGATGCTATGATTGTTACGATGGCTTTATTTTGAGTCATAGTTATACTAATTTGCTGCAAAGATAGTGAAAATCGGGAGAAATACAAAAGAAATTGCGATTTATTTTCATTTGCCGGCCTGTATGCCACGACTTAAAAGTTAAATAATCATAAATAGTGCGGCCGACAGAGGGGAAAAGACCTCGCGAAAAGAAAAATGTTAGTACCTTTGCAGTCCGATTATTGGGGAAAGGCTTAGAATCCCCGTGGTCTGATGTGTGAATAGCGGTGTCTTTGGCCGGGCGCAGTGGTTCGTGAATCGTCAGTCCAGACCGCCCAGAGGAAGAGATTCCGACGGGGACGTTCGTTAGACTTGCAGCCGGGTGTCATGACTCGGACGCGAGTTTCTATGTGCGTCAGAAAATCAATTTTTGTAAAACTGTTTTTTAGTAGTAAATTTTAAAAGAAATGAACACTTTAAGTTACAAGACTCTTTCCGTGAACAAGGAAACAGCAAAGAAGGAGTGGGTGGTGATCGACGCCACAGACCAGGTGGTCGGCCGTCTCGCTTCTAAGGTAGCCAAGCTGATCCGCGGAAAGTACAAGCCCACTTTCACGCCGCATGTTGATTGCGGTGACAACGTCATCCTTATCAATGCCGATAAGGTGGTATTCACTGGTAAGAAAGAGACCGACAAGGTTTACACCCGCTACACGGGCTATCCCGGTGGCCAGCGCTTCAACACTCCCGCAGAGCTTCGCAAGAAGAACGGTGGCGTTGAGAAGATGCTCCGTCACGCCGTGAAGGGTATGCTGCCGAAGGGTCCTCTGGGTCGCAGCCTGCTGAACAACCTCTATATCTATGAGGGTACAGAACATCCGCACGAGGCTCAGAAGCCGAAGGCAATTGATATTAACCAGTATAAATAATTAGGAAAGATGGAAGTAATTAACGCAATAGGTCGTCGCAAGAGCTCTGTAGCCCGTGTATATGTTTCTGAGGGTTCAGGCAAGATTACGATCAACAAGAAGGATTTAGAGACTTATTTCCCTTCAGCCATCCTGCAGTTTGTGGTGAAGCAGCCGCTGAACCTGCTGGAGTGCGCTGATAAGTATGACATCAAGGTCAACCTCGACGGTGGTGGCTTCACTGGTCAGAGCCAGGCTCTGCGCCTTGCCATTGCCCGCGCTCTGGTGAAGATCAATGAGGAAGACAAGAAGCAGCTGAAGGATGCCGGATTCCTGACACGTGACAGCCGTGAGGTAGAGCGTAAGAAGCCGGGTCAGCCCAAGGCACGTCGTCGCTTCCAGTTCAGTAAGCGTTAATCAGACTGGACTACGTTTAGCATCTAAATTGATGGGACTCTGGCTAGTATTACTAGTATCACTAGTCCAACTAGACTACCCGTCGATTGATTCTAACAAGAATTAAAAAGAAAGTAAACAAATTAAAATCAAAAAAGCAAAATGTCAAGAACCAATTTTGATCAGTTGCTCCAGGCTGGCTGTCATTTCGGTCACCTGAAGCGTAAGTGGAACCCCGCAATGGCTCCCTACATCTATACCGAGCGTAACGGTATCCATATCATCGACCTCCACAAGACAGCTGTCAAGATCGATGAGGCTGCCGATGCCCTGAAGCAGATTGCCAAGAGTGGCAAGAAGATCCTGTTCGTCGCTACTAAGAAACAGACCAAGGAAGTGATTGCCGAGAAGGCTACCAGTATTGGTATGCCGTACGTCATCGAGCGCTGGCCCGGTGGCATGCTCACTAACTTCCCCACCATCCGCAAGGCCGTGAAGAAAATGACGAACATCGACCGCCTGATGGCCGACGGTACCTATGCCAACCTCTCTAAGCGTGAGTTGCTGCAGGTGACCCGCCAGCGTGCCAAGCTGGAGAAGAACCTCGGTTCTATCTCTGACCTGACCCGTCTGCCGAGCGCACTCTTCGTAGTTGACGTGCTGAAGGAGCAGATTGCCGTTCGTGAGGCCAACCGTCTGGGTATTCCCGTGTTCGGTATCGTAGATACTAATTCTGATCCCAACAATATCGACTTCGTGATTCCCGCCAACGACGACGCCAAGGATAGTGTAGAGGTAATCCTCAACGCTTGCTGCGCCGCTATCGCCGAGGGAATCGAGGAGCGTAAGGCTGAGAAGGCCGACGAGAAGGCTGCTGACGCTCAGGCTGAGGTTGACGGTGACGAGGTAAAGGAGATGAAGCCCAAGCGCGCTGCCCGCAAGCCCCGTGCAAAGGCTGCCGAGGCCGCTGCTGAGGAGGCTCCCGTAGCCGAGGCTGCCGCTCCCGCAGAGGAAGAAGTGAAAAGTGAAGAGTGAAAAGTGAATAATTTGCTATCGCCTCTCGTTGGCGCAGCAAATCGTAAATCGTAAATCAGTAAATCGTAAATAACATTATGGCAATTTCAATTGACGATATCAAGAAGCTTCGCGCAATGACCGGTGCTGGTCTGGCTGACGTAAAGAAGGCTCTGACTGAGGCTGAGGGCGACTTCGACAAGGCCAAGGAACTGCTCCGTGAGCGTGGACTGGCTATCGCTGCCAAGCGTAGCGACCGTGAGACTTCAAATGGTTGTGTACTCGTTAAGGCTGTTGACGGCTTTGCCGCCACACTCGCCCTGAAGTGCGAGACCGACTTCGTAGCCAATGGTGCTGACTTCATCGCTCTGACCCAGAGCATCCTCGACGCTGCCATCGCTGCCAAGGCTGCTGACCTCGAGGCTGTGAAGGCTCTCGACATCAACGGTCAGACCGCTCAGGAGGCTGTCACACAGCGTTCTGGTATCACCGGTGAGAAGATGGAACTCGACGGCTACCTCACGCTCGAGGGTGAGAATGTGGAGGTTTACGACCACATGGGTAAGCACACCCTGTGCACCATGGTACAGACCAACAAGCCCGCTGCTGAGCAGGGTCACCTCGTGGCTATGCAGGTGGCTGCCATGAAGCCCGTAGCACTCGACGCCCAGAGCGTTGACCAGAAGATCCTCGACGAGGAGTACAAGACCTCTTTCGAGAAGACTAAGCTAGAGCAGGTTGAGAAGTTCGTGGAGATGAAGCTCAAGAAGGCTGGTCTGAACCCCAACCTCGTTGACTCTGAGGATCACATCGAGAGCAACATGGCCAAGGGTTGGCTCACACAGGCTCAGGCTGACGAGGCCCGTAAGATCATTGCTGAGGCAAAGGTCGAGGGTGAGGCTCAGCTGAAGATGCCGATGATCGAGAACATCGCCAAGGGTCGTGTTCAGAAGTTCCTGAAGGAGAGCTGCCTGGTTGACCAGGAGTTCCAGTTCGGTGACGGCGACAAGGCTACTGTAGCCCAGTGGCTCGCCAAGCAGGACAAGGAGCTGAAGATTGTCGCTTTCAAGCGCTTCACGCTCGTTGCTGACTAATCCTTACGGATAGATAAATACATGAATGAGGATGCTTCACAGTGAAGCATCCTCATTTAATTATAAAGAGGATGTGCCTATTTTGACACACCCTCTTATTCATTGGTTATATAATGCTTAGTCTTTCAGACAGCCTATGGGAACCACAAACACGCCGTCTGGCCGTTGGTAAGCATACGGCCCGACAGCCGTAACGACCATCATAAACGACGGATTCTTCATCTTTGTAGTATCAATGGTCTCTGCAAGCGTTTTCAAAGCTTCCGCACCATCGTTTATCAGTTTCTCTCCACCCAATTTCACTTCTATCAGTGCATAGGTTCCGTTTCTGCGATGCAGTACTGTGTCGCACTCCAGTCCAGAACTGTCGCGATAGTGATACAGTTTTCCATCAAGTGCATCTGCAAATACACGTAAATCACGTACGGCCATATCTTCGAAGATGAGTCCGAAAGAGTCCAAGTCATTAATCAGATCGTTGGGACCTAAGCCCAATGCTGCAGTACCGATACTGGGGTCAACGAAATGGCGAGTATCACTGGTTCGAATGGCTGATTTACTACGGATATTGGGATTCCAGGCTTCGAGGTCTTCAATCACGAAAAGCTTCTTCAGTGCCTTGATATAATCAGCCACGGTATCCTCATCAAGCGTATTGGCATCGTTCGAAAGCATATCGGCCTTGATGGTGCCGTATGACACCTGTTGAGAGATGTTTCGTGCATACGACCGCAACAGCAGTCTGGCACGCTCTGCACTGCGCTTTACACCATCCACTCGCTGTATGTCACGTTCGGTCACGTCGTCAACATAGCCGAATGCCTGATCCAAAGCGATATCACCTTCGAGTAGTGTAGTCTGTGGCCAGCCGCCACGACAAGTAAGATAGGCCATCTGTTGCAGGTCTATATGGTTGGGCTGTGGCTCAAAAGTCTCACCGTCGAACAGATTCTTTAAACTGACGCTGCCACTCGATTCACCTGATTCAAACAAACTCATCGGACGCATTTTGACTCTCCCAATGCGCCCTGTACCGCTATGTATAGTTTCGTCTGCTTGAGGAGCCACTGTAGACCCTGTCAGGATAAACTGTGAAAAGACTCCTCTCTTATCCACCTCATTTCGTATGGTATCCCATAGTTCTGGTATGGTCTGCCACTCGTCAATCAGTCTGGGTGTTTCTCCCTGTAGCAGTGTCTTGGAACTGATTTCCATCATCTGCCTGCTTTGCTTCAAGACTTCAGTGTCGCCCAAGTCAAGCTGGCTCTTGGCCTGCTGACGAGCGGTGGTTGTCTTACCGCACCATTTCGGACCTTCTATCAATACGGCACCCTTGCCCGCCAGTTTACGAACCAGCAACCTATCGGCTATTCTTGGTTTATACATATTGTCATCTTTCATTTGATACTTAATTTGGCGGCAAAGATACTGATAATTATTGAATTACACAAATTTTTTGATGCTTTTTCGGTTATTTGTGGTGATTTTGTTCGGTTGTTTGTGGTGATTTTGTTCGGTCGTTTGTGACAATTTCGTTCGGTTGTTTGTGATAATTGATAGATCGTAGGTTGTAAAATGAGATTATTAAGTCAGTTTAACAATCACAAAATCGGTGACTATGATGCCGTTCTTGATGCCAAGTTCGGTAAGAAAGGTACTCCCGAACGTGCAAGAGCCGAAGAGGCTGCTTACTCGTTCTATTCTGGTAAGATACATCAAGATGCTCGCAAAGAGCACTCTTAAATCATACCGCTATCAGTTCTTGACCTATTTCGCGGACAGTATCAAGTATCAGAGTGACCCTTGCGTCACTGGCCTTCTTCTTTCCACTGATGTATTGGGCCATCAGACTTTGAGAGATACCCACACGTCGGGCGATGGCTGAGACGTTTAACTCAGGATGAGCCATAAACAACTTGTAGAGTTGTGTTGTCTCTCGCTTGTCAAAGAAACCCTCAAAACTCAAGTCCTCATCAATGTCTTCCCAATGAAGACCATATTCATCAGCCTCATAGTTAGCCCGCTGCTCCTTTGTGGCATATCTCAAACGTGGATAGTCACTAAACTTCTCGCAGGCTTCCTTTCCGCTTGCCGTCCTAATCCATACGGCATCATCTGTCAGCCAAATTTTCTCAATCTTCTCCATTCTTACCTCCTTTTCTTATTTCGCATTATTAAAAAACATATTCCAGTGCTGGGCAATCAACTCTTCGTTATCCTCCAAAATAGCCTCAATCATTTTCAGTTCTGAGGGCTTGAAACCATGATTATAGACTAAGGAGATAGGAAGAATGTTATATTTTGCCACAGCACTGCCCTTCTTCACATGAATGTGAATGGGCGTATGGTCATTACCATAAAACCAGAACCTATATCCGAACAAAGTAAATACTGTTGGCATACCTTTTCTTTCTTTTCGCTGCAAAGATAGGTAATAATTTTATTACTTCCAAATTTTTTAGTGTTTTTTATCTTTATGTTCTCTTATGATTTGTACTTTTGAACAAAGATCGGGGGGACAGGTGATGAACCTGACCCATCCGTCCCCTGACCCATCTGATACGACCAATGGAATAGACAATAACAAGGAACAAAAAATATAAAAGTGCAATCTTTGACACAAGAATGTGCAAGATGGACCTGAAAGCCCACGACGTCCGCCGCATCATGGAAGTCAAGAATACGCACGGCCGAAGTATGCTTGCCACCAAAGGGATGCAAGAATGAGCCTCATCTACCTCGCGCTACTTACTAATCAGACACTATTTGATGACATGGCGCGGTGGAGGTCGATTATTTCTTAATTATAATTAAATGAGGATGTTTCACTGTGAAGCATCCTCATTTTTTATGTAGAGTGGAGTAATCCTGTTCTTACGGCAGAAGAGTGAAGGAACAGCGGCTACGGATATCGGCGGCGGAACAGCCGATGAGGGCTTCAAAGTCGCCGGGCTCTGCCTTCCAAGAGCTGGAGGTCTCGTCGTAGAAACTCAGGGCGTCGCGGCCCACGGTGATGCTGACGGACTGCGTCTCACCAGGACGGAGAAAGACCTTACGGAAGCCTTTCAGTTCCTTGACTGGACGATTGACTGATGACTGCTTGTCGCTGATGTAGAGCTGCACTGTCTCAGCACCTGCCTGCTGGCCAATGTTGGTCACATCGACAGTGAAGGTGATTTGTTCGTCGGCAGCGATATTCTTCTTGTCGGCTGTCACCTTGCCAAGCTTGAAGGTGGTATAGCTCAGACCGTGGCCGAAGGGGAAGAGGGGCGTGGAACTTTGAGCTTTGAGCTTTGAGCTTTGAACTTTATGATTTGCCTGGAGGCGGTCCGTCCAGCGGTAGCCGACAAAGACATCCTCTGCGTAAACCTCGTCGATGATCTTGTGGTCGTCGCGCCATGTGCCGGGATAGGTGTTCAGGGCATGGGCACCACACTGATTGAGGTTGGCATACCAGGTGAAGGGCAGCTTGCCAGAGGGATTGACATCACCGGCCAGAACGGAGGCGATGGCGTCACCGGCCTCAGAGCCGATGAACCAAGCCTGTACGACGGCAGGCACCTTTGGCAGCCAGGGTAGGGCGGCCCCATTACCGGAGATGTTGACATAGACCAGACGGGGATTCACTTTCAGGATAGCCTCGATGACCTCGTTTTGGGCGTAAGGCAGGTCGTACGACAGTCGGTCGTGACCCTCGCAGTCCTGATGATCGCTCTTGTTCAGACCACCGATGAAGATGACGACATCAGCCTCACGGGCCTTTTCTACGGCCTCGGCTGTGAGCTCTGCCTGACTGCGGGTTTCGTAGAGCGAACGGCCTACGGTCACGCCGTTATAGCTCTGCAGGGTATCGCCGACATAGCCGCGGGCGTAGTCGACGGTCACATCTTTGAAACGGGCCCTGATGCCGTCGAGGGGAAGAATCTCTTTCTGTACCTTCAGCGATGAAGAACCACCACCAACGGTCATCATCTTGATGGCGTTCTCACCTACTACCAGAATGCGTTTCGTCTTCGACAAATCCAGCGGCAACAACGGCGCAGCCTCCTGACTCCTGACTCCTGACTCCTTGACTCCTTCATTCTTCAGCAGCACGATTCCCTCCTGGGCAATCTTCAGGGCTGCCTCATAATGGCTGTCGGAGCAGAGGAAGCCAAAAGGCTTATGACGGTTCATTGTTGTCCGATAGAACAGACGGAGTAGCCGGCGCACCTTCTCGTCGAGTTCCTTCGTGGTGTATTTTCCTTCTTTGATGGCCTGTTTGTAGGCATCAGCAAGGTAATAACTGTCGTAGGCATTCGTCTTGCCCATCATCAGGCCGTCGGTCCAGGTGCCGAACTCCAGGTCAAGACCATTGCGCACAGCTTCGTCGGTATCGTGACAGCCACCCCAGTCGGAGATGACCACGCCGTCGAAGCCCCAGTTCTGCTTCAGGATACGGTTGAGCATCGTGGCATTATGACAGTTGTGTTGGTTCTGGTAGAGGTTGTAGGCACCCATGATGGACCACGCGCCACCCTCCTTGACGGCAGCACGGAAGGCCGGCAGGTAGATCTCATGCAGGGCACGGTCGCTGATGACGACGTTCACCTGATGGCGGTATTCCTCGTCGTTGTTCAGGGCGTAGTGCTTCACGCAGGCCGCCACACCCTTCGACTGCAGACCTTTTACGTAAGGCACGACGATTTGGGATGCCAGATAGGGGTCTTCGCCCATGTACTCGAAGTTACGGCCACCAAGTGGGGTACGATAGATATTTACACCAGGGCCCAGCATTACGCTCTTGTTGCGATACAGGGCCTCTTCGCCCAGACTCTCACCGTAGATGCGGGCCATCTGGGGATTCCATGTGGCAGCCAGACAGGTGAGGGCAGGGAAGGCCACACACGAGTCGTTGGTCTGTCCGGCCTGTACCCATTCATCCCAGAGCACGTCGGGACGCACACCGTGAGGACCGTCGTCAGTCCAAAGGTCAGGGAAGCCGAGGCGCTTCACACCAGGGCTTGAGAACTTCGACTGCGCATGAATCACGGCAATCTTCTCGTCGAGCGTCATCCTAGAAAGGGCATCGTCGATGCGCTGTTCAATCGGTTTCGACTCATCGAGATAGACAGGCGTCTGCTGGGCCTGTATCGTCGTCGCCATCAGAAGCGACAGACAGGAAACTGCGATTCTTTTCATTTTTGATCTTAAGTTTATAATGTTTGAATTCTGCTGCAAAAATAATCAAATTATCAATCGCTCGCAAGGCCCATCGTCTGGATGTAGTCTGTCTGGGGCTGGCAACGGTCGAAGCGGCAGTTGTCGGCAAACGCTTGGAGCAGGCGACGGAACATGGCCTGATCAGGACGGGCCTCGCGCCACTCCTGATAGGTGTTGCGGGAGGTCTCGGAGTATTTCACCACGATACTGTCCCAACCCTCAGGGCGCCGTATGCCCATCATACACGAGCCGTCGACCTTCTTATAAGGCCAGAACGTATAGCCGATGTTCACTTCTTTGAGCACGTTGACAAAGTCACGCTGCCACTCGTCGGTGTTATGGCCGAACTCTCCCATGTACATCGGACGATTGACGGAATCGCGGAACTGGATATAGTGGGTGATGGCCTCCTTGGTGGCAGGGCCGCCATAGCGATGGCAGGTGTACATCAGTTTATCGTCGTAACTGGCATCGTCGAGCATCCAGAAGAAACTGTTCCAGTGGGCACCACCTAATAATATAATATGGTTTTGGTCTACCTCACGGATAGCCTTCACAGCCTTTTTATAGAGCGGCTGCAGCAGTGTGTAGAGCGAATCCTTGTTGGCGAAGTAATGGGCGATGGGTTCGTTCATCAGTTCGTAGCCGAGGATGGTCGTTTCTTTCTGATAGCGGTCGGCTATCTCTCGCCAGATGTCGCAGAAGAGCTGCTGACTGCGTTCGCTCTCGAAGAGCCAGGGATAGCCGTGGCCGTCGTCGATGTTATCGCCCGTCTGCCCGCCAGGACAGTCGTGCATATCGAGAATAAGGTAAAGGTTGTTGGCCTTGCACCAGCTCACCACGGAGTCGATGCGCTCGTAGGCCTCTACTTTCCTCTTTTCTCCTTCCTCTTTCCACTTTGTTGTCTCTCCCATATAGTCTTCGTCTGTGAAGAGTTTGTAGTTGAAAGGCAGACGGATGGTGTTGGCACCCTGCTGGGCGATGAAGTCGATATCAGCCTTCGTGACATAATTATCCTTGAACTGCTGCCAGAACTCTGCCGTGAAGTCAGGCCCCACAGCCTCCTTGAACAGCAGGTCGATCATCCAGGCAGAGTTGGTACGGCTGAAGCCGAACATATACCCCTCAGGATTGAGCCAGTTGCCGAGGTTCGTGCCCCGGATGAAGAGTTTCTCACCATTGGGCAGGATGAGGTCATGGCCCTTGATAGTGACGAAGCCTGCCGACGACTGTGGTTGTTGACTGGAAGAACAGGCAAGTAACAGAGCCGTTATAAGAAACAGAAAGTATTTTCTCATTGTTTGATCACTTTATGGTGATTATTGATGTATATTCCTTTTCGCAATGGTGTTGTCACCCGACGACCTTGGAGGTCGAAGAACTGACGAGTTGAGGGTTCCGTCTCTACACCTTCTATGCGTGTGGTGCGCCGTTGTGCAAAGGCTTGTTGCAGATAGGGGATGTGGATGTTTACTAAACCCTTCAGGTCGTTGATATAACTGTCGTAATTGTTGTAGTAAGCACGTTTAGCCCACGGAAACACCTCCTGGTTGATGCGCCACTTGCGGTAATTCTCCGTCTGTGTCTGCCAGATGGCTGAACGCAGACTGTCAATATGGCTGATGAGATACGACTGCAGGCCATTGTCGACGAGCTGCTGCAGGCGGTCGTTACAGGCCTGGGCAAACCAGGGATCCTGCCACAGCCGCTGCAAGATCTTCTCAAAGGGACGGTTCCAGAGTCCCAGATAAGCCTCCATCTGTCGGAGCAGACTGCGCTCAGAACTGTTGTCATAGCCGAGATCGAGATCCCAGAGCGGACCGAAGTGCATCTTGTCGTCGTCGCCGTCCTTATACATATAGATACTATAGAGCGCGTCGATGTTGCCTGTGATCTCAGCCCCCACGTACCAATTGATAAGGTCCTCCTCATCGACGAAAGCCCGATAACCTCGTTGCGGATCCATGAAATGGTCAGATGCCACAGCCTCCTCGAAGCTTCTCAGCCAACGTCCAATGGCGATACGCTTGTCAAGGGTCAGATTCTCGTCCTTGGGGTTCTTGATGGTGTACATGATACCATAGCGAGTGGTAGTGATCAGGGGCTCCTCCTTAGAGTTCTCGTTGACCACTTCGAGCAGCCAACCGTCATCCTCGTTGATCTCTATGCGCTTCTTGTGTACCTGCACCTGATCACTGATCTGGTAAGTGCCACGATAGTCACCATTCAGATAGAAGTCTACGAACCGTGCAGCAGGACAAAACTTCATGCCCATGAAACGTCCGAGGTCATAGGTCAGGGCATTGCGGATCATCGTCTTGTCGCCGTGGTTGGCCAGGAAAGTCCAGCTCTTGGCATTGGCAAAGCCTTCACCTAAGAAGAGTTCTTTGCTGTCGAATTTGATACGATAGGCTTTCTTGTCAGAGCTCCACCAAGTGGAGTTGCCACGTCCTCGTATCTGGGTATTCTCATAGCGTGTCGTCGTTCCGCCGTCTACGTAGATCAGCGTGCTGTTCACGTATTGCTCTTTGCTCGTGATGGCGCGACGGTTTTCGGTCTCAATGAAGACGGAAGGCACGTCAGTCCTTTGCAGATAGGACTGAGCGTGTCCCGTCATCACTACTGTTAACCAAACTATGTAGAATAAAAATCTTCTCACTTCTTTTGGAACACTCGGACATAGTCCACTTCCATTGTCACGGGCAGTGCATTTTCGTCGACACCCTGCGATCCACCCCAGTCTCCACCCCAGGCGAGGTTGAAGATGATGTAGAAGGGATCGTTGTAGGGCCAGTCGTCACGACCGAGTCCGCGGTTGTCGTAAGAGAGCTGCTTCTTGCCGTCGACATAGGTGGTGATATTCTGTGCCGTCCACTCGATAGAGTAGGTATGGAACTCACCCTCAGCACCCTTGCAGTACATCTCGTGGGTCACCTGCGTACCATTGCTGTGAACATGCGCATTGGCATGTAGACTTGACGACACGTAGTCGGGATGGTAACCCACCTCTTCCATGATATCGATCTCACCGTCTGCAGGCCATGATTTAAAGTTCACAGGCATCATCCAGAAGGCGGGCCACGTGCCCTTACCCTTCGGCAGTTTGATCGAGGCCTCGATGTAGCCGTAGGTCCAACCCTCCTTCACCTTCGCATAGACGCGACCGGAATAGATCTTGCCGTCCTCCTTGAAGCAGTGGATCTGGAGCTTGCCACCACTGATCTCCGTGACGTAACGACCCTTGGGGGTGGTGTGGTTCACGTAGTTCTGCAGCTCGTTGTTCACCCAGTGGTCCTTCTGCACCTCATGGGTCCAATCGGCGGCATTCAGCTCCGTGCCCTCGTCGAACTCGTCGTGCCACACCAGCTGATAGCCGTCGGGAGCCTCGTAGGCAGCCTTCTCGGCAGCAGCCTGAGTGACGGTGACGGTCTTGCGGGCCGTGCCTGACATTATCGTGACAGCACCAGTGCGGGTCTCAGCCACAGGATTAGCAGGAACCGTGATGGTGAGCGTACCCGCCTGGGCTGCCGTATTCTGAGTTTTTACCGTAAAGAAATTCTCGCCCATGGCGACACCCCACTCGTTTCCTGTCGTGGTGACGCTGACGGTATAGGTGCCTCCTTCGGCTGGCACATTGACGGTCTCTGATGAAACCGTGATGCTGATAGGTGGAGTCTGCGGGTCGTCGTCGCCCCCACCGCAGCCCCAGAGGGCTACGGCGAGGGAGAGCAGAAAAGTATTAAGCATGAACCGTTTCATTTATTATTCGGCTTTTTCAAAAATGATATCGCTGATGGTGATGTTGGCACCGATGGGCGAACCGCCAAAGTCAAAGAACAGCGAGAGTGCATGGGCATCATTCTTTGGCAGTGTCACACCTTTCATCTGATAGACAAAGGGCTCGTCAGCCTTGATGTCGTGACGATCAGCAAAATAGAAGTTGTCGTCGTGCTTCTCAGCATCATCGGCCTCGGTCAGTTTGATGGTAACACCAGGCAGATCCTGATCGGCAACGATAGTGCAAGAGAAGTTATAGGCATCGTTCTGAGCCGTAGCCAACGTGGTGTTAATGGGGAACTGTCCCATCCACTGGCTGCCACCCATACCCTCGGGAATCGTCAGTGACCACTTGTTACCCTCATGTTTCCACGTGGGATCGCCAATCTGGCTCCAACCGCCATCGGCAAACCATGGGGTGACGCTGATGAAGGCAGAACCCTCATCGACGGCTTTCCAGAGGTTGTTGTCATCATTGTAACTCATAGATACAGACTCCTCGAAATAGATCTTGCTGATCTTGATATTGGCACCAATGGGTGAGCCACCGAAATCGAAGAAGAGCGACAGGGCATGTGCATCGTTCTTGGGCAGGGTGACACCCTCAGCCTTATAGACAAACGGGACATCAGCCTTGACATCATGACGGTCTGCGAAGAAGAAGTTGTCATCGTGCTTCTCTGCATCGTCGGTCTCCGTCAGTTTGATAGTGACACCGGGCAGATCCTGGTCAGACTCAAGGACGAGGTAGAAGTTGTACTTCTTGCTCATGCTGGCTGTCAGCGTGGTGTTGATGGGGAACTGTCCCTGCCATTGGCTGCCACCCATGCCCTCGGGGATGGTAAGCGACCATACGCCATCCTTATGAGTCCATGTGGGATCTCCGATCTGTGACCAACCGCCATCAGCAAACCACGGGGTGACGCTGATAAATGCACTACCTTCCTCAACAGCCTTCCACAGGTTAGCACCAGAAGTGACATCCCAGTCGGCCTTAGCCTCCTCGCCACCATTGCCTGGATTGTCAGTAGGCAGAACGGTGCCATCGTCGTCTGCATGGTTCTTGAACACCACGTTTTTCACCTCTACCTCTGTACCGGCAGGAGCACCGCCAAAGTCGAGCACGAGATCTACCTTGTCCATATCTATACCAGGCATATCGCTTTTCCAGAATACGTAGGAGTCGCCTGCCTCAAGGTCGATACGGTCGGCAAAGTAGTAGATATTGTCATTGTCGCCACCGCCATGTAGCACGAGTTTCACCGTAGCACCCTTAATATCGTTCGTCGGTGTAAAGATTGCCGAGAAGTCATAGTTATTGGCAGCAGAGGAACTCATGTCTGTGAAGAACTTCACCTGAGCCTGCCACTGCATGTTCGACTCGCAAGGCAACGTAATCTTATACTTATTGTCGCCGACGATATCGAAACCAATGGGCTGCGGGTTCTGCTCCCAAGAGTCACCATGAGCATAGTAGAAATCATTGGTGAAGGAAGCCTTCTTCCACATATTGAAGTCGCTGTTGGCCTTAAAGCCGCTGAATGGTGCTTCTGTATCCTCTTTACTGGTGAGCATGAATCGCCAGACAATACCGTTACCCTTATAGAGCAGTACCATCTCGGAGTTCGTCAATTTAACCACAGTAAAGACAGGAGCCTCAAACTGGTCATCGCTAGAGATATAAGGGAAGAGTGTCATTGCGGGAAGTTTCAGAACAATATCCTCGCCTAAGACATCGAACTTATAACTGGTAGTCTGAGCCTCCACGGGAGCCATGAAGTCGATGGGTTTACCATCGTCACCTTTCAGATTATTATACTCAGGGAAGATGCTGGCACCATTGTTCACATACACAGTACCTCCCTCGCCCGGATCGTAGGTATAAGCACCATCGGCTGTGAAGGTGAGGCGGTCGTCATACACACCCCAGTCTGCCTTGTCGCCAGGAGCGGCACTCCACCAGTTACTACCGTCGGTTCCCGGTTCACCACATCCCATGTGTCCAGCCTCTGCGTAGTTGATACGCCAGGTGCGGCTGATGCGGTTGATATACGGTGTAAGGTCTATCTGAGAGTTCTCAAACGTAAACTGCTTGGTGATGCTGCTCTGGCTGAAACCGTTACGGTTGCCGAGGCGCAGTTCCACGTCATAGGTACCGGCCTTGTTGTTGGCCCAGTTCATGGGGTTCAGAGTAGAGTAGACATTGCCGTTGACAGTCCATACGGCGTAGGTCTGTGCCGGCATATTGGCCACAGTGAAGGTAGCCTGGTTCACGCTCTGGTCCACATTCATGTTGATATCCACATTCGAGATGGTGGGGATGCTATTCTGATCCGGACCGTCGAATGTCTCCGGCGAGCAGGCCGTGAATAAAGGTAAAAGGGTAAAAAGGTAAAAAGGTAAAACCTTTACCAACCCTTTGGCCTTAATAAATATATTTGTTCTCATATCTTTTACTATTTTAATTTTTTACCTTTTTACTTTTTAATAGCTACCATTCTGCTTGAGGGTTCCCTGTGCAGCGTCGATATTATCCTGCGGGATGGGCAGATAGCGCACATCGGGTGTCCAGGCCTTGGTACGGAAGTTGCCTGAGTCGTTGGCTGGTGTCAGCACAGAGGCAGCCTTGCCGGTACGGACGAGGTCGAAGTAGCGCTTGCCCTCACCCATGAACTCATGACGGCGCTCGTTGAGGATGACATCCTCGTCAACACCATTGACGGCAGCCAGACCAGCACGGGCACGGACCTCGTTGACATAGTTTGCGGCCTCGCTGACGCTTCCGCCAGTCTTCAGCAGCAACTCAGCGGCATTCAGCAGTGTCTCGGCATAACGATAAACACGGAGGTTGTTGTTGAAACCAAGGTCGGCATCAGCCTTCTGGTCCTTGTTGTTGCCCTTGCGGCACATATACTTATACAGGCAGTAACCAGTGTTCATCCAACCCGGATCGTCAGAGGTTCCGTGGGCATTGAGGTCGAAGGCAGAGAACTCCTTACGGATGTCGCCCTCCTCGAAACTGGCCACAGAGTGCAGAGGAATGGCACTGAAGCCCCAGCCTGCGTCGACATCCTCGTAGGGATCGCCGGCATTGGCCTTGAACGAACGAGGACCATGGAGGCGTGGGAACACACAACCGCCAGCACCAAGCTGGTTACCCCAACCGCGTACGGAGTTGTCATCATAGTAGTTGATCTCCCAGATAGACTCGGCATTCCACTCACCGCTCTCATCCCAGATATCCTTGAAGTTGGGAGTCAGCTGGTATTTTCCGCTGCTGATAAGTTCCTTCATATAACCGAGGGCCTTGCCATAGCGGCTGTTATCGTTCTGAATCATCACCATCTCGGCATAGATCATGTATGCGAGGGGCTTTGTTACATGACCCTTCTGGTCAGCGGGATAGTCGTCCTTCAGCTGTCCTGTGGCGATGATAGCCTCCAGTTCCTCAATCACCTTGGCATACACCTCGTCGGCAGTGTACTGCTCTGAGATATAGGGTGCTGCCAGGTTCTCGAAGTAGCAGGGCACGTTGCCGTAGAACTTCCAGAGCTGCAGATAGTAGAACACGCGGAGCAGACGGGCCTGAGCCTCATAGTCTGCACGCTGGGCAGCTGTGATATTGCCAGCTTGTTCCACCCAGTCACAGTACGTCAGCACGTCGTTAGAGCGCTTCACGCCAGAATAGCTGTCGCTCCAGACACCAGTCAGACATACCACGGGGGTGCAAGAGTAGTTGAACATCAGCTGCAGCATCGGCTGGTCCGTATTACTGCTGCCGTTGGGATACATGTCGTCACTCATGAACTCAGAGATGAAGTTCAGGGCGTTGTACTGCCAGGTAGAACCGTAGTCGTACCAGTGCAGGGGTGCGTATGCAGCCACCAGAGCCTCATCAAGAGAGTTCTTGGTGGTATAGTATTCCTCGATGAAAGTGTCGGTAGGACTGGTCACCTCAAGGAAACTGTCCTTACAGCCAGTCAGAGCCAGGGCTGCAAGCATTCCGAATATTATCTTGTTTGTTTTCATAATCATTTCTTCTTAACTTCTTTAACTTCTTAACTTCTTTATCTACTTAAAAAGTGAGGTTAAATCCTACGCGGAGGGTACGAGGCTGCGGATAGACACCGAAGTCAACACCGTTGGACTTATCGGATCCAGAAGAGATTTCAGGATCGAAGCCCCAGTACTTGGTGAAGGTCAACAGGTTCTCTGCTGCCACATAGAGACGCAGGCGGCTGATAAAGGCCTTCTTGGTGATGAACTCAGGGATGGTGTAGCCCAACTCGATGTTCTTCAGGCGCAGATAGCTGCCATCATGAACATACAGGTCGCTGGCCTGCCAGTTGGTGGCGTCGCCCTGGATATAGATAGGATACTTGTCAGAGGTGCCTTCACCCGTCCAGCGTCCGAGGAACCAAGAGGGAAGGTTGATACTGGGCAGGTCGAGACGGCGGGTAGCATCGAAGATATCGTTGCCATAGGTACCCTGCCAGAACATCATGAAGTCGAAGCCTTTCCAGGCAGCATTGAAGGTAGCACCGAAAGTCCAGTCAGGCGTACCCTTACCGATCTTCGTACGGTCGGCGTCATCAATGACACCATCGTCGTTGACATCCACGAAGCGGACATAGCCAGGACGTGCGTTAGGCTGGATCAGCTGGCCGTCCTTGGTATAGGCGTTCACCTCGTCCCAGTTCTGGAAGATGCCGGCAGTCTTGTAGCCCCAGAAATAGGTGAAGGGCTCTCCTGCTTCTGCACGCGAGATGTTGCCGAGGTTAGAGACATTGTCGTATGTGTCGAAACCAGCGGCATTGCCAAGTCGGATCAGCTCGTTCTTCAGATAAGAGGCATTGGCCTTGATCTGGAACTTGGCGTCGCTGATATTGAACTTATAGCCGAGCTCGAACTCAATACCAGAGTTCTCCATATCACCCACGTTGCCGATAGGCTTCGACTCACCCACGTACGACGGGATGTTCATATCCTTCAGCATGCCGTTGGTCTTCTTCTTGAACCAGTCGAAGGTGAAGGTCACCTTATTGTTCAGGAAACCGAAGTCCACACCGAAGTCGTACTGCTCAGATTCCTCCCATTTCAGGTCGGGGTTGGAGAGACCACTGGCCTTCGAACTGTTCATTTCCTTCTCGCCACCAGCCATACCAAAGCCGTAGTTGTTACCGCCCTGCGTCAGCACAGTGTAACGGAAGTCACCGATATTATCGTTACCGTTCTTACCCCAGCTGAAGCGAACCTTCAGATTGTTCAGCCAGTCATTGGTCTGTTTCATGAACTTCTCGTTCATCACGTTCCATCCGAGAGAGAATGAGGGGAACGTACCATATTTGTTGTTCGTACCGAAGCGGCTGGAACCGTCACGACGAACGGTAGCCTGTACCATATAGCGCTCATCATAGTTGTAGCTCAGACGGGCGAAAAGTGAACTCATGGTGTGATTCACACCAGGTCCGCCCCATCCGTCACGGTCGCCGTCAGCAGCGAGACCTGTGGCAGCGTTGATCCAAGGCTTCTCATAGTCCTTCAGGTTGTTGCGCGATGCACCCAGCGTCCAACCGGAGTTCTCGAAGGCACTCTGTCCGAGCACCACGTTGATGGTGTGCTTGTCGAAGGACTTGTCGTACATCAGCACATTTTCAATCTGCCAGACAGTACCACGGTCGCTCTCCATCGAAGCTGAAGAGTAGTTACGGTGCTTGGTCGGAGAAATCCAGTAAGGCACAGCATGGTTTTGGTTGCCCCAGAACGACATATCCGTCGAGTAGCTGACACGATACTTCAGTCCGTCCCAGATACCTAAGGTAGCAGAGAAATTGCTCACGAACTTATGACTCCAGTTATCAGCCACCGGCAACTGGAACGATGACAGCGGGTTTGCCATCTCATTGAAGCCAGCTCCGGGGATGTTCAGCAGCTGACCGTTGTCATACATGGGAACATACTCATCGGGATAGGTTGAAGAGTAGTAGTCTATCTGATCCTGTGCGTCCTGTCCTGATACGTAAGGAGCAATCACTGGTGGCAGTGCGAGGGCAGAGCCGATCTCGTTACCCCACTGAGAGTTGGGATCCACACCGGCACTCTTCACACGGGCGTAAGAGAGATTCACCTGTACATCCAGCTTGTTGAGCCAGTTGCGCTCTTTCTCCACGTCGAACACGTTGAAGTTGAAGTTGCCGCGCAGCGTCAGACGGTTATAGTTGGAGTGACCATAGTTACCACCTACGATACCCTCCTGGTCATAGTAACCCAGCGAGAAATAGTAGTTCACACGCTCTGTGGCGCCACTCAGCGTCAGCTCGTGGTTCTGAACGGGAGCGTTGTCGTTGAAGAGCAGGTCCTGCCAGTCGGTGTTGGTGGTCACATTGTAAGGATCGGCATAGCGCGGAGCCTGTCCTGCGTTTACCAGACCTTCGTTCTGCATCACCATATAGCCTGTGGCGTCGAGCACATCACGGTGCTTCCAAGCCGTCTGCCAGCCCTGTGAGAAGTTGTAGTTCACGGTCACCTTACCCATCTTACCCTTCTTGGTGGTCACGAGGATCACACCGTTGGCAGCACGGGCTCCGTAGATAGCACCAGAGGCAGCGTCCTTCAGCACCTCGATACTCTCGATGTCGCTGGGGTTGATGTAGTCAAGACCACCCTCGATAGGCATACCGTCGACGATATACAACGGGTTGCTATCGTTCACAGAACCAATACCACGCACACGGATACGTGAGGCAGCACCAGGCTGTCCTGAATTAGAGGTGACGTTCACACCGGCTGCCAAGCCCTTCAGGGCGTTGTCCATACGCACGGGGGCCGTACCGTTGAGGTCATCACTAGAGACCTTGGCGATGGCGGCTGTCACCACACTCTTCTTCTGCACACCGTAACCGATCACCACCACGTCCTGTAACGTCTGGGCGTCTTCCTTCAGGGTGATGCGCATGCCATTGGCTGCATTCACCTCCTGCGATGTGTAGCCGATATAACTAATAATAATAGGTGTACCCTCGCTGACCTTGATGTTGAAGTTACCATCGAAGTCAGTCACGGTTCCGTTCTGAGGGTTACCCTTCTCGACGACGGAAGCTCCGATGACGGGCTCCCCGAGATCGTCTGTCACAGTTCCCAAGATTCCTTGGGCACGCGTAGCCATCGACACCATCAGTGCCAACAGCAACCATAGATACCTGCTTTTTTTCATACGTTGTTTGTTAATTGTTAATATTGAGTTAGAAAATCTCGTCGTTTTGTTTCGACGGTGCAAAATTATGAAAATTTTAAATACGTCTCGCGACGAATGGATGGAAAAGTGGACGTTTTAGGCCCTATCAAAATGATATGTCGTTAGTTTTCAGTTACTTATAGTTTTTGCGCCCTCAAAAAAGAGTGGACGGAATATAGAGGTGTATTTTTTACATTTATTGCCGATTTACAGCATTTTTACCCTTGTTTCAAATTCTTCACGGTTGCCTAAGGCTCCGTTTTTGATGCGTGCGCGGTAGTTGTAGATGGTGTTCACGGAATAGTGCAGGAACTCGGCAATCTTCGACGAGTCCTCGAAGCCCAGACGTATGAGGGCGAAGATGCGGATGTCTGTCGTCAGGCGGTTCTCCCCCTTCGGATGTATGCGCATCTCTGGCTGCAACAGGGCGTTGAACCCGTCGACGAAGTTGGGGAAGAGATGCAGGAACACAGTGTCGAAGTTCTCGTAGAGTTCCTCCAGCTCCTTCTCCTTCAGCTCCGTCGACTTGGAAATCTGGAACAGCTCGTCAAGCTCCTTGTTCTTCATCTTACGGTTCACCATCTTACGGTAGTTGTCGAGTTTGTCGATATACTGTGCACAGAGGCTCATGAAGCGTCCGATGTATTCTTCTTTCACGCGATTACTCTCCGTCAGTTGTGAGTTGAGGGTTGAAAGTTGAGCGTTCAGGGCGGACAGCTCATCCTTTTGGGCTGAGAGCTGGGCATTAACCGTTGACAGCTGGGCATTCGACTCGTGCAGGGCATTCCTTGCCGATGCCAGTTGTTCACGACGACGATGAACAATGAACAAGGCTATGAGTAACAGCAGGGCGAGGGCACTGACGGCGACAATCGACATGGTCAGTCCCTTCGTATTACGCTCCACCGCCTTTTGGTAGTTTTTCTCAATGACGTTCAGGATCGGGGTAATCTGCCAGGAGCGCATCCGGGTGTTGAAACGGTTGTTGCAGTCCCATGTGAAGCGGATATATCGGTACGAGCGGTCCAGATCGCCCTTGTCATTGAGCAGTTCCGCCAACGAGAGCAGCGCTGCCTGATCCATCACGCCATGGCTTACATCACTGAGACCCGACTGTGCCACCCAGTACATGGACTCCTCTGGCTCTTCACTGCTCAGCCAGCGGTAGTAGCAGGCGATGGCATAGTCACGGCTGTCAGGACTGACTTGCCTGATCCACTGATCACTGATCTTGCGCGCTTCTTCTTTATTCCCCCGACTGTTCAGTTCCTGTATCCTGTACATCAGATAGTCCTGATCCTGATGGTCTATCAGGGTGAAGAGCGAATCGCGGTATGTGGTCTGCAACTTGAAATACTGCTCCTTCATCGAAGGAATGATGGAGTAGTAGCCTAACTCGCCGTATACGTGCATTTGTGACTGATAGTAGTTCCTCAGCCCGATGCTGTCAAGCTGCTGCTTGTCGATGCTTTTCAGGAAGGCAAGTGCCTCGTTGTAGTAGCCCACGGTTGAACATTGGAAGGCTTTCAGCGCCCTGCAGTTGCCTACTTCGGCGCTCTTCCCCTGGCGTGCAGCCTGGATTTCGGCCTCGTTGAGATAATGGAGGGCGGAGTCGTTCATAAACGACTTGTATTGCTCGTAGAGTCTGAATGCCAACTGGTATTTTTCTTCAGGCTGATGGGTCTGGCGGTATTGCCGTCGCGTCTCTTCTATCTGCTGCTCGTAGCTGCTGACGGTCTGCGGCGATTGCTCTATGGCCTCGTCTATCTGTTGCAAGAGTGATCTGATATCGTCGTTTTGTGCTATGGCGACGACACTCAGAAGGGTCATGATAATCGTTAGTACTCTCCGCATGCGGTTGTTTTATCGGTTAGACAGCGCAAAGATACGAAAAAGGAATCAAAGCACCAAATGTTTTGGAGAAAATCTATTCTAACCGACTTCATACGCTGCCATGATAAGACAGAAGGGCCGCTATTGCGACCCCCCTGCTATCATATGGATGTTTTTACTCCTTCTCTCCTTTATTTAAAGATCTTCTGGGCGAACATCGTCAGGTAGATGCGCCAGTTGCGCCAGATATGACCACCATCGGTCTCGACATACTCGTAGGGATAGCCCTTGGAGTCCCAGTAGGCACGCAGGTCGACGGTGCTCTGATAGAGGAAGTCGGTCTTACCCATACCCATCCAGTAGAGCTTGGGCTTGCTGCCAAAGAGACGGGCTGACTGTGTCTCAAACTCAGGATTGGCCTTGATCTGCTCAGCAAACGAAGCCTGGTAATTACCATTAGATAAGTGCAGACCTGCAGAGAACAGACCGAAATAGTCGAACTTCGTGGGATAGAGCAGACTGACGTGGAAGGTGTGGCCACCACCCATGGAGAGACCGCAGACGGCACGACCGGCACGGGTCTTGATGGTGCGATAGTTGGCATCCACATAGTTCACGATGTCCATAAAGCTCTCAGGGATAGAGGCCACGGCAGGTGCGGTAGGACCTGTGCCACTATCACGGAAACCGGGCGTGTACATACCCCAAGACCACTCACCGGGGGCAGCCTGACAGTTGGGGTTGCCATTCGGCATCACGACGATCATGGGCTTTGCCTTACCAGTGGCAATCAGGTTGTCGAGAATCTGGGCAGCACGTCCGAGTTCGCTCCAGGCGTTCTCGTCGCCACCGGCACCATGCAACAGATAGAGCACAGGGTACTTGCCACCCTTGTCGTAGCCTGCAGGCGTATAGATGGTCATACGACGCTGCATCTTCAGCGTGGGGCTGTTGTACCATACTTTCGAGAGATTGCCGTGGGGCACCTCGTTCACGCGATAGAGGTCACCCTTGTCACCCTTCTCGTCGCTGACGATGAAGATGTTGGTGAAGCTGACGATGTCGCGATTGACGTAGATGTTGGCAGGATCCTTCACACCCGTCATTCCGTCGATATTGAAGGTGTAGCTGTACATCTCAGGGGCGAGCTTGTCGGTGGTGTAGCTCCACACACCGTTCTTACCCTCTACGAGCTGAGCCACGCCTGGGGCATCATACTTGCCATAGCCAGGAATATCGATCTGCTGGGTAGGCAGGAAATCGCCTGTCACCTCGACCTTGACGGCCTTGGGTGCGAAGAGGTTGAATGTCACTGTGCCGTCCTTGTTGACGACGGGAGACTGAACACTGGCACTGTTGAAGAGCTTCTCCTGTGCCGAGGCTACTAAGCAAACCATTGCCAGAGCCATCACTAAAATTGATTTCCTCATACTTATTGTACTTTAAAATAATGTATCCTTTTTTCCACAACGTGGTTGTATTTTATCTGCGGAGCAGGTTGAGTTTCACGTTGGGCTTCATCACGTTGTTCACCTTCTTGGTCCAGGCCTTCACCTTAGCAGTGGCCTTGGCCTCCACGTCGTTGGCCGATGAGCAGATCATGAAGGTATAGACGCCAGCGTCAGTCTTCCAGGCAGAAGCCTTTTCGTTGAACGAGGCAAGGTCTTCAGTACTGACTTTCATCGTGATGGTCTCTTCTTCGCCAGGCTGTAACAACTTGGTCTTGGCATAGTTGCGCAGTTCTTTTTCGGGCTTGTTCAGCTTCTTGCTGTTGGGAGCAGCCACAAACAGTTCCACCACATTGCGACCAGCTTTGTCGCCCGTATTCTTAACGTCCACCTTAATAGTATATATACCGTTCTCTTCCTCAACCTCCATATCGTCGTATTCGAAGGTTGTGTAGCTCAGCCCGAAGCCGAAGGGATAGGCCACGGGCTTGCCGAAAGAGTCGAAGTAACGGTAGCCCACGTAGATGTCTTCCTCGTAGTTGGTGAAGTCGATATTCGCCTGCGGCTGACGCTCCTTGGGAGCCTGATCCTTGTTGTAGCCCCACATGAACATGGCTCCCAGCGTCTTGTCGTCGACATTGGAGGGGAAGTTCTTGTCGGCATATGCATCACCGTATTTGATCTGGAAAGTCATGGGCAATTTGCCGCTGGGGTTCACCTTACCGCTGAGCACGTCGGCCACAGAGAAACCACTCTCCTGACCACCCTGCCAGGTGCAGACGAGGGCATCCACCTGATTCTGCCAGGATGCAACGTCGATAGGACTGCAGATGTCGAGCAGCACCACCACCTTCTTGCCCTTAGCGTGATAAGCCTCGCTAACGGCCTTGATGAGCTGTGTCTCACCCTCCTTCAGATAGAAGTCGCTTTCGCTACGGTCGGCAGCCTCTCCACTCTTACGCCCCAGGGAGATGATAGCCACGTCGCTACCCTCAATGGCGGCGTTGAGTTCGTCGGCAGTGAACTGCTTCTCTTCGGCCCGTGCAGGAGGCATGAGCGAGAAGGGAGGACGACCGTTGGGGAACAGGCGCTTCTCCTCAGCAGCGATGTGCTTGGTGTAGATGCCTATGAGCGGCTTGTAGACCTCGTAGCCGGCACTGCGCATGCCCTCGATAAGCGATACGGTATAATGGCCAACAGATGTGCCTCCGAAGCCGGAACCACCAGAGATCCAGTCGTAGGATGTGCAGCCGAACAGGGCGACTTTCTTACCAGTCAATGGCAGGATACCGCTATTCTTCAGCAGCACGATGCCATCAGCACCAACCTCGCGTACCACTTGGGCATGAGCCTTCAGGTGCTCTGCAGAGCACATCGGCACACAACATGCTTTCTCGCACTTGTGACCTGTCCCCTTGAAGTTATGGGTCTTCACCACATATTCTAATATACGCTTCACGTTGGCGTTGAGGATATCCATAGATAGTTCTCCGCTCTTAGCGGCATTGAGGATGGCCTGATACTGCTTGTCCTGACCAGGCTGCAGCATGTCGTTACCAGCCTTCATGGCGGCTACGGCATCGTCACCGGCATTCCAGTCAGAAACATACATGCCCTTCCAGCCCCACTCGTCGCGAACGATGGTGGTCAGCAGCTCATGGTTCTGTACGGCATACGGGCCATTCAACTTATTATAAGAGGTCATGATGGTCCAAGGATTGCTTTCCTTGATCATGATCTCGAAAGCCTTCAGGTAAATCTCACGGAGAGCGCGCTGTGAGATCTGGGAGATGTTATTGTTGCGATTCGTCTCCTGATTGTTGGCAATGAAGTGCTTAGGGCAGGCTGCCGTACCCTCGCTCTGTACACCGTTCACATAGCCAGCGGCGATGGTTCCAGAGAGGTAGGGGTCTTCCGAATAGTACTCGTGGTTACGTCCGCACAGCGGGTTACGGATAAGGTTCATGGCAGGTGAGAGAATCCAGTCGAGACCGAACTCCTTCACCTCGTTGCCGATGCCCTGTCCCACCTTGAAGGCAGCCTCACGGTCCCATGTCGAGGCGAGTGTCATCGAAGCCACGAAGTCTGTGGGGAAATAGTCACGATGATCCCACGCACGCTTGCTGTCCATGCGCAGACCCTGCTGGGAGTCGGCACAATAGGTCTCAGGAATACCCAGACGGGCAATGCCGAAGGTGCTGCCTGCTGTTCCAGGGAACTTGGCCTCGTCGTTGAAGTGCATACCACAACCCAATACTAGGTGGCACTTCTCTTCGAGCGTCATAGCGTTAAGAACCTCGTCGATGTTTTCTGCCGTTAGTGTCTGGGCAGGCATACGAAGGCTGTAGCCGCACATGACGGCGACAGCCAAAATTACCAAACTAATCTGATGAATCGAAAATCTTTTTGTCATATCTGTTTTGTTATTAATGATTGCTGATGCAATGACAGTGCAAATTTATGAAATCTTTTTCTGATTCCGGGTGCAAAGGTAGGAAATAATTTTAAATGTTGTTTTTCGTTGCGTTCTTTTGTTTTTCGCCTATGTTCAAAATTGCATTTCAACGTTCCTATTCGTTCAAATCCTTTTCAATTTGTTCAAATGCAGTGTTTTTTTGTTATTTCTTTGGATTTTTCCTCACTTATTCGTACCTTTGCCCCATATGAAGTCAATATTACTAATCCTAACGACGATCATGATGATGAACTGTAACGGACAGACGTCAGTACCTGTGGTAAGACCAGCTACCCAGGCAGGACGATTCTATGAGAGTGATGCTCGGCTGCTGAGCCATGAGGTGGACAGTCTTTTGGCACGACATGCCCAAAGAAGTGATGATGAGGATGTGGCAGCACTGATCGTGCCCCATGCTGGCTATTATTTCTCAGGTAGCGTGGCGGCCTCTGCCTACGCCAGACTCAATCCTGAAAAGAAATACAAGCGGATATTTCTTTTAGGTCCAAGTCATCACGAATGGCTCGACGGAGCTTCTGTGAATGGTGAGGTGGATTATTATGCCACGCCGTTGGGGGATGTAAAGGTTGACTGTGAGACTGCCCGACAACTGATACAGGCAGACAGTGTGTTTTCCTATCAGCCGAAGGCCCACGACCGTGAACACTGCCTGGAGGTGCAGTTGCCGTTCTTGCAAAGGCATTTGGGCGAAGTGCCACCCATCGTCCCTATCATCATCTCTACCAACGACTTCTCGAAGCTGAAGCGGATGGCTGAGGTGCTGAAGCCTTGGTTTACTGGCGAGAATCTATTCATCATCAGCAGCGACTTCTCCCATTATCCCTCATATACCGATGCCTGCGAGGTGGATGCCAAGACTGGTGAGGCTGTGGCGAGTGGCGACGTGGAACAGTTTATCGCTACCATCGAGGCTAACGCCCGTAGCGGTAAGCGCAATCTGGCGACGAGTGCCTGTGGCGAGTTTCCCATCATCACACTGATGCTGATGCTCAACGGCCAGTATCAGGTGAAGCATATCATGTACCAGAACTCTGGCGATATCGGCGACCACGATCACAGTCGGGTGGTGGGCTATCACTCATTTGCCTTCATTCGCAACGGACAAACACGGACAGACACGGAATTCACTCTGTCATACGAAGAAAAGCAAATGCTGAAGAAGATTGCTTACACGAGCATTAAGGATAGCCTCAACGGCAAACCCATTTCAATGTTCAATCTTCAATCTTCAATATTAAATCAAAAGTGTGGTGCCTTCGTCTCCCTCCACAAACAAGGCCGGCTACGTGGCTGCATAGGGCATTTCGGCGAGGATGTGCCTCTGCATGAGATCGTGGCGGAGATGGCGCGTGCTGCTGCCTTCGAAGACCCACGGTTCCCACCCGTGCATCGCGAAGAACTCGGCGATATCGACATTGAGATCTCCGTCCTCACTCCTATGCGACGCATACAAAGTTTGGATGACTTCCAGTTGCACAAGCACGGCATCTATATCCGCAAGGGCTATCGCAGTGGCACCTTCCTGCCTCAGGTGGCTGATGAGGTGAACTGGACGAAGGAAGAGTTTGTGGGCCATTGCTCGCAGGATAAGGCCGGACTGGGCTGGAACGGTTGGCGCGATGCTGAACTCTATGTCTATGAAGCAATCGTGTTTTAGTGAATAATGAATAGGGAGAGCAGATATTATCGTAAGCTGGACGATGGGGTAGTGGAGTGCCAACTCTGTCCGCACCACTGCCACATCGCCAACGGCAAGACAGGACGCTGTCGTAGTCGCAGAAACCACGACGGCGTGCTCGTCAGCGAGGTTTATGGCAAACCCTGTTCATTGGCCATCGATCCCATTGAGAAGAAACCGCTCTATCACTTTCACCCTGGCACCACATGTCTCTCCATCGCCTGCACAGGTTGTAATTTCCGCTGTTTGAACTGTCAGAACCACGACATCTCACAGGTTGCGCCTGAGGATGTGGACCACTACAACCTTACGCCAGAACAGGTGGTCGGTCTCTGCCTAAAATATCATTGCCCAGGTATCGCCTATACCTATACCGAGCCGCTCACCTATATAGAATATGTGACGGACTGTGCCCGCTTGGCTCACGAAAAAGGTTTGTGGAATATTCTCGTTACGGCTGGTTATATCTGTCAGGAGCCGCTTGCTGACCTTCTGCCCTATCTCGATGCCGCCAACATCGACCTGAAGTCATTCAGTGACGAGATCTATCAATGTGTCAATGGCGGACGCTTGTCTGTTGTTCTCGACACCATCATCGCCATGAAAAAGGCAGGCGTATGGATAGAACTCACCAATCTCATCATTCCTGGCGTCAATGATGACATGGAAATGATTCGCCGCATGTGTGGTTGGATAGTCGACAATGGACTTGCTGACAATCCTCTCCACTTCAGCCGTTTCTTCCCCCGTTACAAAATGCAAGCCGTTCCACCAACCCCCGTTCAGACATTGAAGGAAGTCAAGAGAATCGCCCTCGACGAAGGAGTCAAGCATGTGTATTTAGGCAATGTTTGACAAGAAAGGTCACCAACTCAGATCACCTCATAATGGCGCAGGGCATTGAGGATGCCGTCATCATCCACAGAAGTGGTGACGTAATCGGCTTGCTGTTTCAGCCCGTCAATGGCGTTGCCCATAGCGATGCCGATACCCGCCTGTAGGATCATCGAGGTATCGTTGCCTCCATCGCCAAAGGCTATCGTACGGCTGGGATCAAAGCCCTCATGACGAGCCATTGCGAGGATACCCTTCCCCTTATCGGCACCATTGGCAGTGATGTCGGTAAACTCAGGATGCCAACGGCCTGATACGCACTTCGGCATACGTGCCATCAACTCCGGCTCATACTCGGCAGGGAAGAAGGGCGTCAGTTGCAGGATGTCCTGCTCAAGCACAACGTCGAGTGGTGAGGCTTTGTCAAGGTTCTTCACAGCCAACATCTGTCGAAAGATACGGTCCACATCGCCGCTGGGGTCTAGAACGGCCACGTCCTGACGTCCCACGATGATGAGGCTGTAACCCTTTGCTTTGGAGTCTTCCACACAGGTCATCACATCCTCTTTGTCGATGGGCTGACAACAGACGAGTTCGTCGCCTACAAAACACAGTGCGCCATTGGTGGTAATATAGCCGTCTATCAGATGTTCGATGGCACCCAGATTCGTGATGATGATGGGTGGGCGTCCAGTGGCGATATAGACGCGTGAGCCGTTGGCCTTGGCCTGTGTCAGAGCGAGGATGGTTGACGGCGGAATCTCGTGGGTCAGGAAACTCACCAGCGTGCCGTCGATATCGAAGAACAGTGCGTATCTCTGTGTCATACTATAACAATAATAATTCTTTGATAGGACCGCAGGTTGAAGGCGCCTTGATCGTAGACTTCACAGACGAGGTGGAGGGTCTGACCTTTGGCATCGGCGGGGACGTTGACGGTAGTGACGGCATGCTCTGCATCGCCAATGGTGAGTTTGGCCGTTCCAATCTCAGGTTGCTGCCACCACTGGAAGCCGATAGCGTCGTTGTCGGGGTCGGAAGATCCCGATGCGTCCAGACGGATGGTATCGCCAGCCTTTGTCTGGAGCACCAGTGGCGACGGACCTCTGTGGCCATTGACACAGACGATCGGATTGCGGTTGCCCTCACCTTTGTCAGCCCACACCATACGGGCCATGAAGTCGTTCAGCTCTATAGGATAGAAACGCTGCTTATAGCCTATGCTGATGCTGCGTACGGGCTCCTGCCAGCTGGTCCAGGCCGTCGTCAGCGAGTCGGCACACAGGCCACGCTGATGATAGCCAGCCCATCCTGCCTGCGCGGGGTCTTCCGGGTCATTGAGGCCATTGGGCATCACGTAGAGGAAACTCGGCGTATCGCCCTCCACGCCCCATTTATAGTCGGGATATTCCTTGCCCAGCGCACCAATGCCCTGGATATGTTGCTGATGCATAGTCCAGTTCCGCTTGCCCAGTTCACACTGCTCCTGCCAGGTACCCTCGTCCCAGATGAACTGCAGGTCGTCCTGAAACGCCTGTCGCAGCCATTGGTGTGAACTGTAGGCCCGGTTCATACGCATGTTGTAATGCATATCCTGATCTGTGATGGTATAGATGCGGAACTTACGCACAAACTTCTTCAGTTCCTCAGCCGAGCGTGTCTGTTTTATTTGCCAGATGGCCTGCGCCAGCGTGTTGGCACCACCCCATGCTGCCACATAGATGGGCCTCGGGTCATCCTCGTCTGCCAACTGAATCAGCAGTTCGCTGCCTGGCGAGGTGTTGTTTTCGCCGATGGCCTTGATACCACCGCGGATGCTGCCCATCACAGCACGACTTCTTACATAATCCGCACTGGGCCAATAGCCTGTCTTTTGGCTGCCGTTCTCTTCATCCATCGGGAGGAAAGACGTTTGATCAGAGCGCTTCATCAGGTTCGGCAGGTCCTTCTCATAGGCATCAATCACCCTGTGCAGGTATTGGGACCACTCAATAGGGTAGGGGTCGCAATTCCAGCCTACCGACGTGATCAGCGCCTCTATCTCGAACATGTCTGCGTAGACCATCAGGTGCACCATCGACTCCATGTCGTCTGGTTCCACATCGGCAGGCGCAATGTCAGTACAGACCACCAGTCGGGGTTTCAGTGTGGTGTCCTTTTGAGTGTTTTCTGCCAATGCCGGCGATGACATCGCCATCAGGGCGGCAGTTATGAATGTAAGTATTTGCATAATAACGAATTTTTATTCATTCTTTTCAGTCATGTATTTCCAGTAGCGGCGGGGCATGTCGCTGAGTTGTTTCCTGGGATTCATGCGCTCCTTGATACAGATGGCCTTGAAATAGGTGCGCCAAAGCTGCTGGAAGAGGGCATCGTCACTACTGAGGACATCGGCCTCGAGTTTGCCGTTAGTGAGGTCGAAGGGTACAGAAGCCTCGTCCTCGAAGGTGATGCGGATGGGGGCGTTGGTACCGTCGTAGTAATAGCCGTAGTGGCGCTTGGCATCATAGATGAGCCACGGCTGGTCGTTGAAGCGGTCCTGGAAGTGGTCGATGATCAGGGGCAGCACATTGTGGTCTGGCGATACAACGGCGAGGTAGGTACCGTCCTTCGCCTTCTGGAAACGGATGAACTGCTTCATGCGCAGTTGTTCGTGGAGCACACGGCGACAGGTGTTGCGTACGGCCAGGACATCGGGGTCGGAGGCGTTTTGTTCTATCCCGGAACAGGCAGGCAGACGAAACACCTTGCAGACGAAATTGAACAATGGCTGATTCAGTGCCCGTTCCTCAGAGAGCCAGCTGATGGCAATCATGTGCAGGCCGTCTCTGGAGAGGTGCTTCTCGAGTCCCTTCCATACGCGTGCGGCCTTTTCGTTGTCCGTCATCACCATGTGGGGCTTGTCGGCAAACAACGGCAGTTGCTCACCTTCTGCCAGCAGCATCTCAGGCTCCTGATGGAGAAAGAAGCTGTCGAACACGGCTGTTAACAGGCCGTCGAGGGTATTGTCAAACACGTATACAATCATTGTCGTTCCGGAAGTCAGTCTTTGAAGTCGAGCGTCAGTTGTTGCTCTTCGGCAGCCCGTTTCTGCTGGGCCTTGGAGAGCAGCAGGGGGCGCAGGCGCTCAGGATGCAGTTCGTTGATGCCGATAATGGGTTGTGAGAAGGCGGAGGTCAGTTCACCGCAAGTGATAAAATACTTCGCCTTCTTCATCACTACCCCTATTTTTTTCAGATGATAGGAGGTGATGCGGTTAAAACGGCGCGAGTTCACGATCAGTATGGCGGACTTCACGCCGATGCCAGGCACGCGGAGGATATGCTCATACGGGGCGCTGTTGATATCCACGGGGAAGAACTCCGGATGGCGTAGGGCCCAGCCCAGCTTGGGGTCGACGTCGAGGTCGAGATGAGCATGGGCATCGTCTACGATCTCATCGACACGGAACTGATAGAAGCGCATGAGCCAGTCAGCCTGATACAGACGGTTCTCGCGCACCAATGGCGGCTGCTTCAAGACGGGCAGGCGCGGATCGTAGGTGTTCACACTGACATAGCCGGAGTAATACACGCGCCGCATGGAAGGTTGCTGATACATGGCGTTCGACATCTTCAGGATATCGAGGTCGCTTTCCTTCGTCGCACCCACAATCATCTGTGTGGACTGACCCGCTGGCACGAAGCGAGGCGCATGGCGGAACTTCTTGCGATCCTCCTTGTTCTCCAATACGCCCTGCTGGATCTGCGACATGGGCAGGAAGATGCTCTTGTGGTCTTTCTCAGGAGCCAGCGCCTTCAGCGATTCCTCCTTGGGAATCTCAATGTTGATGCTCATACGGTCGGCATAGCGCCCTGCCTCCTGCAACAGTTCCTGCGAGGCTCCGGGAATCGTCTTCAGGTGGATGTAGCCGTTGAATCGGTGGACGGTACGCAGGTCGCGCACGATAGCCGTCAGTCGCTCCATCGTGTAGTCCGGGTTCCTCACCACACCGCTCGACAGGAAGAGTCCCTCGATGTAGTTGCGGCGATAGAACTCCATGGTGATCTCCTCCAGTTCCGAGACGGAGAGAGTGGCCCGCTTGATGTCGTTCGAGCGACGGTTGATGCAATAGGCACAGTCGTACATGCAGTAGTTCGTCAGCATCACCTTCAGCAGCGAGATGCAGCGCCCGTCATCGGCGAACGAGTGACAGATGCCGACGCCTCCTACCGTCGAGCCCACCATGCCCTTCTTGCCCTTGCGCACGGTGCCGCTCGACGAGCACGATACATCGTACTTCGCCGACTCTGCGAGTATCCGCAGCTTCTCCATCGTATTCTCCGTCAGCATTGCGTCGCCAAAGTTACGAAAAAATGAGCACAAAACAAAAAGAATCCCATTATTTTTGAAATATCTCTGTTTTTTCATTACCTTTGCAGCAAATAACGTGTACCTATAAATATTATTTGACATGAACATTGGAGACAAGGCGCCCGAGATTCTGGGCAAGGACGAACAAGGACGGGACATCCGTCTGAGTGATTACAAGGGTCGCAAGCTGGTACTGTATTTCTATCCGAAGGACAATACGAGCGGCTGCACAGCTGAGGCCTGCAGCCTGCGTGACCATTACGGAGAACTGCAGGGAGCAGGCTATGAGGTGGTGGGTGTGAGCAAGGACTCTGCCGCCTCGCACGTGAAGTTCAAGGAGAAGTACGAACTGCCGTTCCCGCTGATTGCCGACGTGGACCATACGTTGTTGGAGATGATGGGAGCGTGGGGCGAGAAGTCGATGTACGGCAAGAAGACGATGGGTACCATCCGTACCACCTTCGTCATCAACGAAGAAGGTATCATCGAACAGATTTTCGCTGGCAAACAGGTTAAGACGAAGGAACACGCAGAACAGATCCTGACGTTATAATCAAATCATAATAAGGAGGTGTGCCAATTGTTGACACACCTCCCCTTCCCTTTGATCACTGTTCACTCTAGAACGGACCCCGACCCATGCAGCTCGTCGTGGTGAGAGCTGTGAGGAACGCTGTGAGCGCGGCTACTATGACCTTCACCGCCAGCTCAATCATACGCTTCTTCGTCATCGTCAATTTTCAATCTTCAATTTTCAATTTTCAATCTTCAATTTGACTTAGTCGTTCTCGCCAGTGTCATCGTCACTCTTGGTGAAGGTCTTCGAGGCAACCTCGCTGCTCTGACCGTTCTTGATGGCGATGGCCTTCACGGTAGCCGTGTTGCTCAGGGTGAACGCCTCACTGTAGAGCGAACTCTCAGCCGTAGGCGTCGAGCCGTCGGTGGTGTAGCGGATCTCCGCACCCTGCTCAGCCTGGATGCTCACCGAGGTGGTCTCGGCAAACGGAGTCGTTCCACTGATCTGCGGTGCACTCACAGTCTGTGCCTGACTGCCGCCCTGCTCGCCGCTCTGACTGCCGGAGCCTGAACCGTTGTCGCTTCCGCCACCGTTAGTGGGAGAGGTCGGACGGCTCTCGGCCTTCTCACGCTTCAAGTCCTCGGCCCACATGAAGGTAGCCTTTGCCAGCACTTCCTTGGAGTTCAGGCCTGCCTCGTCGCCCTGGTCAGGCAGGAAGCGGATGTGCAAGCCCTTGAACGAGCTCTTGGGGTTGAACTTGTCGATGCTCACGGCACCGCCCTTCTTGTTCTCTGCCATCAGGTAGAAGGTGCCCAGTCCCTCCAACTTGATCTTCTTCGACTCCAGCAGCATCTCCACGATGCAAGCCTCAGCCTTGGTCAGCACTCCCTCAACCACATCCTGGGTGTACACAGAGCCGTGATCGGCGATGTGGCGCGCCAGCTTACGGGTGTTCAGTGTCTCGGTGTGAACGATGCGACCGAAGTACTTGCCATAGGCCGCGTTCTGCGCGTTCTTGTTCTGATAAACGTCATAAATGATTTTTGACATAACTTAAATGATTTAGAATGTAAGATTTAAGCCTTGTCCTTGAGTCGTTTTCCTGGTTCTTAGAAGCTGCTCTACCGATTCGAAATTCGCGACTTTTTCATCGGTTTTGCAACTTGTTGCAAAGGTACGAAAAATTTTTGGATCTACCAAATTTTGTGCCAGCGAATTCAGTTAAATTTATTTAAAATGATGAGCGCAGCCAAAATTCAGCAACAAGCTAAACTTTTTCGCAATTATTTTTCAAAAAATTGCAAAAAATGTCCTCGCGCGGCGAGCAGTAATTTCTCAGGGAGAGAGCCGTTACTCCTCTCCATTTTATCAGCAAGTAGTCTATCCGTGAGCACGCCAATCTCTCTCTTCGTATTTCTGGTACACGTTTATGGTACGTTATCCCCCATTTTGTACCACAACTATTGACTTACGTCGTTGTTTCTCACGCTCGACAGAGCTCAAACGAGTTTGGCTCTGTCCTCGCTTACCCAAAACATTCAAGTATTCATCTATTCAATTATGACAAGAAGGTTTTAACCTTCCTTTCATAATAAATTATATTAATATTATATATATTATAATATATATAATATTAATATAATTCTAAAATCAAATTTGTACCTATCTCCCCTTCATCCCCATCGGATAGGGCTGGCGAAGTCAGCCCCACCCCGAACCATTCATTTTCAAAAACCTTCCTGTCATAATTGAATACTTGAATAGATGAATAAATGAGTGCAGAGTCTGCTCGGCTGAAAATCATAGGTCTTGATTCATTTAAAGATCAATCCCTCCGATGCGAAAACCTTCCTGTCATAAATGAGAAAGTGAGAAACTTTGTACCTAGAAACATTTCATTCTTCAAGAAACTATTTACTTGATTATTTCGATATTGATTTCCGTCCTGAAGTTCCTTACATAGATGAAGTCAGTAATGGCAAATAGCATGTGCTGAAAGAGATTATGAAACTGGCTGATGAGATGCAAGTCCTTTGTCAGCACAGGATCAAGCCCCTCATTCCAATTAGGAGGCGGACAGTCCATGCCTATGAATGAATCAAAGGTACAACCCTCATCTCTTGGGAATGTGAGAGTAAGCACAGAAATACCGTCAGCATATAAAGGGTTTAAGTCCTCATCGCATAGAGCATACCATAACGCCTGCCTGTCATCACCCTGTATAGGATGCAAAACCGGATAGTCTGCATCAAAATAGCACTTAGCAGTGAGTTCTATCTCTTCACCATCCCCCTCATCTATGGCGTCTATCATCTTATCCCAGATACGATGAGCGCGATCATACATTTCACGGAGAGCCTCACGGAGAGCGTCATTGAAAGCAATAATATCAGGCAGGAAATCCTTCTGATGAGCAAGAACCTTCTTGTTGATGATACTCCTACGCAATGCCAACAGATAATCGTCGTCGGATTCATAACAACGAGTACTCTTGTACCTATAAATGATTTCCCTCTCAATGGCCTCTATACTATAGTCAAAAAGACCACAATCTTCAAATTCTATCATATTCATACGCTAATCCCATAAATTTCTGAAATGCTTGCGGAACAGATCCAATCCTTCCTCAATAGTCTGTTCTTCTTCATCGCTGAATGATGTAATTCGCTTCAGCAATTCGAACGCATCAATCATCTTCTGAATGGCCTTATTCCATTCTGCTATCCCCTTAAACGCAGGACAATAGCCATGCTTGTCAAGAGCCTTGAATGCTTTTAAACGAGCAGCAATCACCCCAGCCAAATAGTTGTCAGTGTTCCAAACCTCTTCTATGGGGTAGTCATTCTTATAACTCCAGTTCTCAGCAGAGTCATCTTTCTTCTTCCTTTTCATACAGAATCAATATTGTTAATCCGACAAATCACGATAATACTTGCAGAACAATTCCACGCCTTGATCAACAGTCCGTATATCCTCTTCATAAGACGGGGAATAATCCTTTACCAATTCGAATGCATCGATCATCTTCTGAATGGTTTTATTCCAATCCTCCAGGCTCTCGAAATCTTCTGGCCATCCGTGCTTTTTATGAGCCTTGAAAGCTTTCAATCGAGGAGCAATCTCTCTTGCCAAATAGTGATAAGTCCCCCAGACTTCACTTATTGGATAACCATTGATATAGTCAATAGAGTCATCATATTTCTTTTTCATATTGCTTGCCAATTAATGGATGTTCTGAATTGAATGTTGCATAGTCGATGCGGACTTGTCTGCCCAATGAGGGATCTGTGGCTACAAGGATGTCACTCGATTTGCAATCACCAATAAGGAGCTTGCACAAGCGTTGTTCATCATCAGTCAGTTCTTGGTGCCATCCGCCAGTGGTTAGAACTACTACCATTCTGTCTAATCTGGTATTGATATCTTCCATCTCCAGCAACTCGCATAGGTACTTGACCCCATTGGTATTCTCATCCGCATACGACGTGATAGTTTCTGGACTGAACAAGTCAGACTGAAACAGGCCGCACAATTGATCCAAACTCATATTGTTTCTTTCGTCACTCAAAGCCGGAATGGCCTGAACGATGAACCTGCTGATGGCTGCCATACGCTCATAGTAGTGTGCCATAAACTCTCTGCGAAACATCTTCTTCCTTTTAATCCTGTTCATCGATGCGCTAATACACCAGAAATAGTCTTTGGCCTTGCTGAACAATTCTTGTTTCTTTGATGGCGCTAATTCTCTAACAGAAGGTATGTAGCCACCATTCCTGCGGATGACGGAAAAACACTTCTCTGCACGTGCCTTATAATATACAAAGTCATCCCACCTATCTTTGTGGTATTTGTCGAGTTTGAAAAATCTGAATTCTTCCTCCTGTTGTTCTCTCACAAAACCATAGAATGAGGTATGCCAAATACAACAAGCCGCAATCTCTGCATTGGTAGCTTTGACCTCAGGGTCAATGACGATTTCTTTTGTCAGTGAATGCTCCCAATAATCTCCCTCCATAGGGTGGGCTTCGAGATGTGGCTCACTGTCTTCGTCCCATTTACTCATGGAGATATGGCACACGTCAGAATTTGCATCATCATGATGCTTAGGAGTCATCAAGCGCAGCATATCGAAATGAATCTTATACCATTTCAAATTACCCTCTGCATCTGGATGCATATGCAAAAGACAGGGAGCCACCTCCTCAAAAGTAACACTGTTCAATAATTCTTTGAATGTCATAATTCTATTATCTTTATTGTTCACAGTGCAAAGATAAAAGAAACCCCTGCCGTTTTGGGGCAGAGGTTGAGCTTTTCTGTATCGCGCTTTATATTGTATTGTAACTAAAACCTGTAAGCCTGTAAGTATTACTTCTTTTCCTATTTTGTATTTTCTAATATGTTTTCTCTTTTTATTCCATTCTTAAACGTTATTAATTGTACTTGCTCAGTATTATTATCTTGTGGCTCATAATAACTAGGGCGATGTAAAACGACAAGTCTTTCCCTAACAAAATCCCTGTTTAAGTATCTTAGCACTTTGTCGAAACAAGACTCTTCTGTTCCATCTATACGGACTCGTTCCAACTGGGACAATCCTATTACTCGAATGTTCTTTTCTTTTGCGATATGGTCAAGAAAATGCCAAATAGCAATTAGTTCTTCTTTCCTTTTAAAACATTCTATACCTTTGACAAAATCCATCAGTTCTACATAGTCGAGAATAATGGTATCAAAAGTATATCTTCTTGACAAAACGAACGATATATCCTCTATTGAAAGAAGAGGCATATCAAATATGCAACATTTCCATGCAAGAGTATCATCATCTGAAGTGTCTACATCTATATGATCACACCCCATATTGACATAAAGAACGCTTTCCCTATGATAAGTTAACCACTTGGCAATTTTGCATGCAAATATTGTTTTGCCAACACCTGGACCAGATGCCAGAATTGAGACTTTTCCTTTTGGAAATAATTCGTCTATCACTTTTATCTCACTTGAAAATCGTTTTTTTTCATTCTCCATAACTTTATTCTTTATATATTAATCACTATGCAAAGATAATAGAACCCAATGCCGTTTTAGGGCAGAGGTTATAAAGAAAGAATAATATAAGCTTTTATTTCAGAGGATACTCTTTGTCACGATATGCCTTCACTTCTTGTAGCACTTTCTCCATCTTGTTTTTAATCTCCTCATTGCTTTCTTCGAAAGAAATAACCTCGTGAACATGGCGCGATTTGTCGCATACCCATGGATTGAATTTTTCATTTGGCCAAATGCCTTTTATTAGTACTTTGGTCTTTTCTTCATTATTCTGACGTGTGAATACAAGTACCACATATTGTTTCTTGTCTTCTTCTGGGGTCAAATCAATAACAAGATTATCTTTGCTATTTACATATCTCCCGGCTATTCTGGTTGTATAATATTCATGGTAAAGTATTGTATCATAAATCTCTTGTATTGCACCATTATTATTTATCATTCCTTTTATATATAAAGTACGGTCATTTATATCTTTTGACATAAATGATTCAACTTGGTTTTTCTCTATCACTTTCGAAGGATTATCTAATGCATATCTAATAAGATTGCCGATGATTTTAAGATTGTTATTAGAATAAAATCCATAAAAAGCTGTATGATATATTGATATTACATGACTGCTTTTGTATAAGCTATAGAAGGTATGATAATACGGAGCAAGTATTTCCGTAAAATTGTTTTTTGTTATTCTTTCAAATAATAATCTCGGTTGATCACCAAGTAAAAGAACAACTTTTGGATTCAGAATATCGATTAATTCTATAGTTTTCTTTGCACAAGTCTCTTGATTAATAATATCTGGGATTTGATCTTCATTGTGAGTTCCAAAAAAAATGATGTTAGAAAGCACAAATTTATCAAGGCTGTCTAAAATATTTGGTTTGTTTGGTATTTCAAGCATCTTATGGATTTTTTTCATTAAATCCCAACCGCGTTTCCGTTTTTGAGGATCTTTTTTTTGGTAATAATCAAAAAGAATCTCTTCATCACTCTTACCAACAAAACAAGGATTACCTTTATATAAAAAATCTGGATCTATGCTATCCTTTAGTTTCCATTGAGAATAATGGCATCCAGCTCCTGGATTTATACCAATAATCATTAATTCGCATTTTTTGACTCTCGATAAATCTGATTGATTATAAAAAGAGGTTGCAACATCTTCACCGACCCTTTTAACCTCATCAAGATAACAATCAACAGTCTCCTTTGACCATCTTTTTAGTTTGATTTGCAGTTCAGTTTCAATATTATACACAATTGATATCTCTACCTCTGATTTTACTCTCGTCTGCCAAACAGCATTCAAACCATCCATGCAATCAGCAAGCTTTACAAGTAAGCCAGAATGATTGGATGGGGCACATAGTGTTACAACAACTTTCTTTGAGGAACGCAGCTGGGGCAGGTGTTCACTTTTGATCGTATCAATGATGTTCTGAAGTTGCTCTTCGCCATTGGCACCTTTTCCTTTTATGCGGACTTCATAAACGCAATCAGCATCATAGAGGTCTTTGAGGTCTGAGTAGTCAATTGAAACTACGCCCATCTGCTGCAATATTCCACAAACAACAGCGTCCATGTTTTTCCACTGATATGGCCAGGGGCCTTGACATGCGTTATATTCTGCAATAGCAGTTTTCCGCTTTTCGTCGAAGTCATGTCCTGCCTGTTCAAAATCCTCATCAGAGATTCTTCCTGCATCATGAAGTTCGCGCAATGCAGCGTAACTCTCATAGATGCTTGCTTTCTTACTATTTTCCATATACTTAATTGATTTACCTTTGAATTCTGCATAGGCGATTTCGCGTCTGGTGCTATCGCCAATATAGCCACCAACATTGATAACAAAGATCTCGTCTGCCAAGTCTATCTTTGCCAGATGCTGGCGATCCAACATATCTTTCACGCCCACTGTCCATACCACATCATCACCAGAGTGTCCAAACAGACCTACAGAAATAACAATGTGGCCTTCAAGGGTTAGGCGCTTCTGCGCTTCCAAAAATTCATCCTTGAAGCGTGTGCTACCACAGAGGGTTATAACCTTAAATCCATTAACCATAAGTCTTATTTATATTTTAGGTGCTACAAAGATACATCTTTATTTTGAAACAGAGGCATTATTAACAATATTTTTAGGTCCCAAGTAGGTCATTTCCCAGAAAAGGCCAGCAGCCAGCTCCACTTCACTGATTTCAACGTCTTCATCTACTTTTACTTCCATACTCAGCACCTCAATCATATCTTTCTGGTCTGCTACTGAGTAACAAAAAGTGGTCTTATTCCTAACATGACAATTCATATCGATGGACGGACTGGTATACTCCCATCGTGAAACAAGTCTGACATAACAATCCGTTGGTTTTTTCTCGAACTCATTTGCCCAATGGTTGTATATACCACGGAAAACCTCAATACTTGCCTCAGAAAGATGATGCCTGCTGTTCACTACAAACAAATGATCAAGATGCGGAAGTACGCTCTCAAAATCATACTTTCTAAATAATTCTAATACTGTCATAATACTGTTCTTTATAATTCATGATGCAAAGATAAAAGAAAGGTGTGCCGTTTGGGGGCACACCTTATAAGAATCTCATTATTATCTTATATTTTTTATTTATTTCTTTAGTTTTTCTTTTTATTATGAGGATAATAATGTAACGTGGACAAGTTGATAACTATAGGATTTCCCTTGCAATCCAGGCACAAGCCTCAGCATCAGCGAGAGCATGATGGTGGTTTTCCAAATGATAACCACAGTATTCTGAAACCGTATGCAGTTGATGGTTGGGCAATTGTGGAAAAGCCTTACGCGATGCAATACATGTGCAATGGAATTCATAATCCGGATAGTCCATCTGGTAACAACGGAAGACTGCTTTCAGGCAACTCTCGTCGAAGGCTTTGTTATGGGCCACCAAAGGCAAACCCTCGATAAGGGGCTCTATCTGCTTCCAAACTTTGGGGAAGACAGGGGCATCCTCTGTGTCCTCACGAGTAAGCCCATGCACTTGGCTGCACCAATAATTATAGTAGTTGGGCTCAGGCTGAATCAAAGAATAAAAGGTATCCACAATCTCACCATCCCTTACAATCACCACACCAACAGAACAAACACTGGTACGCTCGTTATTGGCTGTCTCGAAGTCTATTGCAGCAAAATCTCTCATTTGTCATTCTTGTATTTATTCCACATGTGTTTGGAAATCTCAGCCACTTCATCACGGAACCATTTGGGCTCCAAGACCTCAATATCGCATCCTTGCGAAAGGATCTCCTGGCGGAAGTCAAAGGTGGGACGAAGTCTGACGGTGAAAATGCTGTATTCATCTGTCCGCTCAACCTCCTTTTGTGTCTGATGGAGAGTCAGGCTGCGCAAGTAATTGGCTTGTCCTGCGGACACCTTGAACTTAACCGTCTCGACTTTGATATGATGGTCTGCGATGATACCAAAACAGTCTTCAAAGTATTCTTCTGCATTGAAGTTCTTAGGATATTTGAAACCCTTATCAGTTAATCCCAGCCATTTGACTCTATCTAAAGCGTAGATCATCACCTTATCATAATAGGGGCTGCGGGCCACTAAGTACCAACGCTGCTTAAAAGCCTTCAGACAATAGGGTTCCACCTCAAAAGTGTTGGCCTCATCGCGTGTATAACTCTGATAGGACATCCCAAGCACTAGATTCTTCTTTAGTGCTTCGAGAATATCAGGGAGATACTGCTCTCCGTCTGGGATTTCCTCAAACAACACCTTATCCTTGATGCTCACGCTATCCATCATCAGATTGCTTACCGTCAGCGTATTGAAGAGCCAACTGCGCATCGAGCCACTTCTCAGTTCGTCTGCATTCTGGATATAATAGCGATACTGTCCGCCTTGTTCATTCTCAATGATGAGACCAAACATCTCCTCAATAGCTATGCGCCATTTGTGGAATGTTCTGATAGAAAGGGCATCACCCTCACTCATGTCGTTGTCCATCCAACGACGGTTGATCTCTTCGAACGAAATCTTCTTGGCTTTATAGATGGTTTCCACCAGCCAAACATACTTATTTACTGTATTCTTTGCCATACATAATAAGATTTGATGCTGCAAAGATACAAAAAAGGTATGAATAATTAGGGCATACCTTATAAAAAGAATTATTTCATTCTATTTTCTACTCGTTTCTTTGGTTAATCAGGTTAACCACGACTTTAACCATCACATCCTTCTCCTCTGTTTTGCTCTCGGCAATCATTAGGGTCAGGGCTACGAGGGTATTGTCTGCCAGTCGCTTCGAACCATCTTCACGATAGAGTATGCCATTATTATTGAGGAACCAAAGGAACAATGTAGCAGCAATGCGTTTGTTGCCATCGCTGAAAGAGTGGTTCTTGGTAACGAGATAAAGCAGCATGGCAGCCTTCTCCTCCACGCTGGGATAGAGTTCGTCGCCACCAAATGTCTGGTAAATCTGACCAATGCTACTCTTGAACGAATCATCTTTCTCGTTACCAAAGAGTGAAGAGCCACCAAACTTATCGCGCAGTCTTTCAATTTCTTCCATTGCATTCTCGTATGTTGCATGGAATAACTCCTGTTTTGTGGTTTTGTCGATGGTCAGACGCTCATAATCGTAATTGTCGAGAGTATCCAATGCGTAGGTGTAGTCAACAACCACATTCAATAAATCCTGGCTCTCGACTGTCTGAGGTATCTCCTGATTGCTGATGGCGCGACTGGCCACCTGCACCAACTGGCGCAGTTCGCCTATCTGTTCCTTGCGGATGCGATCATTGATGGCATATCCTTTTATGAGATAGTCTTTAATTATCTTATTTGCCCATTGGCGGAATTTAACACCTCGCTTAGAGTTTACACGATAACCCACGGAGATAATCATGTCAAGATTGTACATTGTCATGGTACGATTAACCATACGTTTACCCTCCTGACGAACCTATCGGAAATTCCGACAGGTTGCTTCTTTCTCTAATTCTTCAACTTCATAGATGTGCTGGATGTGCTCCAAAACATTCGTACGAGATGACTTAAAAAGTTGAGCCATCTGAGTCTGTGTCAACCACACCGTCTCATCCTCCAGTCGGACATCTATTTGGGTCTTTCCATCCGGAGTCTGATAGATAACAATCTTCTGATCTTCTTTCATACTCTTACCTTTTCGTTTGCAAAATTAATACTTTTCTACTGATATAGTATGCAAAAAACGAAAATGTTACATTTTAAAGCCTATAATATCTCTTGTAATCCAAGTGTCACGACAGGGTCAAGACATTTTGTGACAGTCACGAAGTATCCTGACCCCAGCGTGACATATCTCTCTGACAATCTGAGACCTAACAAACATTAACAAAAACTATTTCCCGTTCGTTGCTGAAATGAGCGGGATATTTTGTACCTTTGCAGTCCTTTCACACCATTAAAACCATTAGGAGGACAAAGATATGGATTTATCAATTGAGGAATTTCAGCGGCTGGCTGACGACAAGAGTCTGCAGACAATGAGGATTGCTGACTTGGAACGGCAGCTGGCCCAACAAACAATAGAGAATGAACAGTTGAAAAGCAAAGTGAAACAGCTTGAGATGGCCAATGCGGCGGAACGACTGAAGAACATGCTTCTGAAAAACTACATCACACTGTCGGTTGAGAAGATCAAGTCGTTTGTATCACACCTGAAGGGCTTGGACCGCTTCGCCTTTTTGAAGACGTTCCTGGAGTATGTGCTGCCTGCAGAGAACTATCAGGAGCAACTGCTATTGGTGAACGAGGTGATGGTCATACCCGAAGAGCCGAAACAGCTGATAGGTGACACACACAACCATTACGTAACAATGACGGGTAGCTCTGTCAGCTACACCGAAAACAACAATAACCCTGACCCAACAAATCACAACAATTAAAGACTATGGCAAGAAAGATTATCATGACTGGCGATGAAGTACAGTATATAGAGCGTCGCGGGGCTAACTCCGTGGCTGACGACAGAGAGATACGCATGGAGGGAAAACATGTACGGTACGAGGAACAGGGTAGTGCACAGGCTACGCACTTCCCGCAGAACCATAATGAAGCTGTCGGCAAGCAGTGGTTTGACTTCCTGATTACCAAGGGTTTCATTGAGCGGGATTCTGAACTGGACAGTTGGCTCTATCAGATGGGGTTCTCCAGCGGTCAGCCAGCTGAAGTTAAACCTATCGCCTGGCTGAGAACCGTAGAGACTGCCCGAATGATGCTAACGAAGATCCACGGCAACCTGCTGGAGTCGAAACAACTGACGGTAGTCAAGATGAACGAACTGGCATCGAAATGTTTCACCAAACAGGGCGAACCACTCAAATTAGCGAAGCCTAAGAAGGAATTCTCTGCCGATGCTGACGAGATAGAGAATTTTCTTCCGACCATTTCCGACCTTTAGCAAAAGCCCTTTGTAGACTGGTTTTTGCCTGATTTCTCCCGACCATTTCCGACCTGAAATGGTCGGGAGAAACCGTATAAATGCTTGATATTCAATAAGATAATTTTCCTAACTTTGCACTGTCAACGAACGGAGACGGGGATTGACAGTGCTCATTGACTTATTGGTACAACGAAATACAGGAAACGAAAATCGTTTCCGCCAAATCTTTCGCGTATGCACACACACGTAGGCATGCGCACATACCATAGTTAATAATTTAAAAGGAATAAAGAATATGAAGCAAAATCAAACTTTAACAGTGATGGATGCCGGGCGCATGACATCGCTGGAGATTGCACAAGTGACTGGTAAGATGCACAAGGATGTGATGAAAGCCATCCGGAACATGGAGCCAGCCTGGTTGAAGGTTAACGGGCGCAATTTTGCGCTCGTTGATTACACGGACTCCAAGGGCGAGCATCGCCCTTGTTACTCTCTATCGAAAATGGAATGCCTTTACATCGCCACGAAGTTCAACGACGAGGCCCGCGCCAAGTTGGTGATCCGATGGCAACAGCTTGAAAGTGAAAAATTAAGAGTGAAGAGTGAAAAATTTGCTGCCGCCAAGAACTTGCTGGTGACGGAGAACGACATTCTTTACGAGGCTCAGCGCATCATTGGACGCACGATAGTCTCGTTCAACAAGCACGCCGACGGCTGCATCACCGCCAGCGACATTGCAGAGGCGATAGGCATGGAAGTGAAGGATCTGAACTCGTTCCTCACGGATAAGAAGGTTCAGAGATGGGCACGGGGTCAGTACCGGCTGACTCCTGAATATGAAGGTCTCGGATTGGCTCAGGACAGACTCTTCATCTACTACTCGAAGGACGGGAAACAAAAGGAACGCACCTATCTCGTCTGGACTCCCAAGGGTGCGGAAATGATTGACAAGATGATATTTGAAAAAGGGAAAAGACATAAGGATAATTGACAATTGAAAATTGATAATTGAAAATTATTATGGAAAAGACTGTTAGAATTCTTAATCAGTCGGGGCTGATGACACGTCAGTACCCAGACAAGAAAACGGGTGAGCAGAAGGTGATGAACTCTGTGACCTTGAAGTTGACGGACGGTATTGATACCTTCCTTGGTGAGATAACCGGCGAGAGGGCTGTGAACTGTCCGAAGTTCGACCCAACACATCAGTATCGGGTGCTTTGTTCGATGGTGGTTCGCGAGTGGGACTCCCAGCAGACGGGTGAACACATGCAGGCCACGACGATCTATGTGGACAAGATTAACATGACGTAGTTTATTTTAAGACACGAATTACCACTAATGGCCACGAATTATCATTAATAATTTATGAAAAATTCATGTTCAATTCGTGGTAATTCGTGTTAACTGAGAAAGTAATGTTAGAAGTAATGGAAGACATTAAAAGTGAAGAATTAAGAGTGAAGAGTGAAGAATTTGCTCCCGCTCAGAAGAAGAGGAAGCTGGTGGAGAGCTACAAGTCGAATACTCGTCGTTACGATGATGGTTCGATAGAGATTGCTCCACAAGAGAAGGGTGAACCCTCTCAGAAGGATGTCAAGAAGGTTGGCAGGTCGAAGCGTTACGCAACGACTGGTAAGAACCCCTTAACTTGTATTGAACTGAAATGTCCTGAGGATGTGCCTGACAAGGCGGCCTATTTCCAGAAGGAACTGGCGAAGCTGACAAAGGATATTCAGATTGAGGAACCTACCTTGCCGAAAGGCGAGTTTCTGGTCAACAAGGAATGCCTGAAGGTGTGCTTTGTTAAAGATGAACGGAAGGTCATGGCTTACCTGACGTTCGACGTCAAAGGATTGTTGGAAGTAAGGAGAGAGTTGTACAGTCTAACAAGCGAGATTGACAAATGTTTTGTAATCAATCAAGATTCGATTTGCCCACAGCAATAGTGACGGCAGAGATATTCAATAATCTGGTGGACAGTGCCCAGACTCGATGGCTCACAAGGGAGCACAGAAAGTTGAGGGAGGCACTGCCCTCCATTTTGGGAGGAGATTCGGAACTATCGGCGCAATGGGCTAATAACGAGAATTTCATCAAGTTCTGCCAAGGGCAGGAAGCAAGTAGGAAGAAAGCGGCTGGAGGTAAGACCAAGGGTGAGGTGTTTAGGGCACTCACCATTGAGAAAAAACTTCAGACGTACTGCGACAACCTCAAGAAGAGTTTGCCGTTTGTCATCTTTATTGCAACCTATATTGAGACCGCTTCGGCGAGTGGAAAGTTAGGTTGCTGGAGAAAGCAGGCAGCGTGTAGGCTTAACGGTTTATGTGTGATTGACTTCGACCACATCGAGGGAGATTGCAGGGTTGTTTGGGAAGAGGCCTTTAACAAGCTATCGGATGAGGATAAAGCAAGGATTCTTCTGGTTTATATCACGCCATCCGGGCATGGTTTGAAGGTTGTCTTTATTGCCGACGTTGCCGTCGGGAACCTCATTGACAATCAAAAAGACTTCTCTGCTAAGTTGGGGCTAAATCCCGATGAAGCCTGTAAGGACGCTTCAAGAGGTGCGTTTCTGACTACTCGCGAGGACATCATTTTAATTAACGAAGAAAAACTGTTTACGTATGAAAACGAAGAATTTGGTAAGAAGTACAATGACAGCTATCGCAACGGTCATTCTCAGCCCACTGTATGTCCTGCTGGCAGTTCTGTGGCTGCTGGCCATACCGGTCAGGGCAGTCATGATACTGGTGGCGAGAATCCGGAGGCCGCGACGGTGATGACCTACAACGGTGTGCCGTATGTGAAGATCATCGAGGCGTGGCTGGAGGGTGTGAATCTGGATAAGAACCGCCATAACACGCTGACGGAGTTGGCAAGCCACTTGCGTTATCTGATTGGTAAGAACCCGAAGAAGATTACTGAGGTGGTGACGTCTTTGCCCTGGGTGAAAGACCTTGCAGCAGAAGGTGAGGATGTGGCCGGAACTGTCAGTTCTGTCATGGGCTGGCGCTACAACGAGAGGATGCCTGACAAGCTTCGCGAGGCACTTGAAAAGGCGGGGGCTTTAGAGCAGAAAACGTCTGTTTCTACAGGTGCTGCGGATGATATCTATGCCCAGTTGCCGCTGGATAAGTGGGCTGAGGAATTGCAGGAGATGGCAGAGTATTACCCTTGTATGAAGGAGTTGTTCCTGAATGCACATCCGCATAAAATGCCTGCGATTCTCTTTAGTAGTGCAGCGTTGTTCGGGACATTGATGACGAGGGCCTATTACCACTTCTGGTATGAGCCGGAGATTGTGCGTCGCTTGAACTATTGCATCTTTATCATCGGTGATCCCGGTGCGGGAAAGAACGTGATTGAGAAGTTTTACTTCAAAATCGCAGACCCGATGATTCAGGCTGATCAATGCTTCATTGATGCGGTGAACCGCTACAAGGATGGCAGAACGGAACGAACTACCTCTACCAAGGCTCAGAAAGGCGAGGCCCTCAAAAAGCCTATAGTAGGCATTCGTGTTCACCCAGCCCGCACAGCGACGGGTGAGTTTATCCGGCACATGTTGGCAGCGGTAGAGATTGTTCAGGGCAATCCCATGAATCTCCATATGTTCAGTTTCGATAGTGAGCTGGATAATGTCACCAAAAACAATAAAGGTGGCGACTGGAAGGACAGGGAAATCCTTGAATTAAAGTCGTTCCACAACGAGCAGGATGGCCAGATGTATGCAAACCAAGAGTCCATTACTGGCATGTTCAATGTCTTTTGGAACTTCATCTATACCGGCACCCCCTATGCCCTGCACCGCAAGGTAAATCAGCGAAACTTCGGTACAGGTATGAGTACCCGACTGGCTGTGATTCCCTTGCCTGACAAGGGTATGGCACAGCGTCATCAGAAGGTTGATCCAAACTCCAATGAGGCTCTCAGAACGTGGGCCTATCGTCTGGATAAGGTTGAGGGAGAAATCCCCATCGAACCATTGAATGACGAAACCTATGACTGGCAGTCTTCGCACTTGGAGATTGCGGAGTTCAACGGCGATAAAGCGGATAGAACTTTGCTGAAGAGAATCCCATACTATGGTATAGGTGTATCGCTTCCGTTCATTCTGATGCGTCATTGGGATGAGTGGCAGGAGCACAAGACGCTGACGATGGATGATGTTGACAAACGGCTCTGCCGCCTGGCGATGGAAATCCAGTACAAGTGCCAGCAGTTCTTCTTTGGCGAAATGGCCTTCAACTATTTCGCCGACCAGAACAAGGAGTTCGTAGTACGCCGCCGTACAACTCGCTACGATGACTGTTACCGTAAATTGCCTGATGAGTTCAAGACCCAGCAGTTCATGGACTGCTTCGAATGCTCTCAGCCGACGGCTTCGCGCAGCATCAACCGCTTCCTTGAAGACGGGATAGTGGAGCGTGTTGAAAGAGGTAAGTATCGTAAGATTGCCGCCGAGCTGCCTTAGCAGGGACTTTTATTCATTATTCATTTATTCAATTATGACAAGAAGGTATTTAAAAGTAAAAAGGTAAAAAAGTAAAAAGGTAAAAATATGACACCAAGAGGAATTCGTAATTGCAATCCACTGAATATCCGCAGAAGTAAGGATCAGTGGAAAGGTCTCGCAGAACGTCAGCAAGATGCTGCATTCTGCCAGTTCAAATCATTGGAGTACGGCTGGCGAGCAGCCTTCTACCTGCTCACGCGGACTTATTACCATAAGCACCGCCTGTACACCATCCGCACCATCATCCGTCGCTGGGCGCCGGAGTCGGAGAACAACACCGAGGCGTACATTGCCAACGTGTCGAAGCTGACCGGCATCCTCCCCGACGAACCTCTCGGCATCCCTTCGGAACGCCCCACGCGCTGGATAGCCCTCGGCGCAGCGATGGCCATCCAAGAGAACGGAACATCGTCTCTCGACTACTTCGCCATGCTCCGAGGCTGGGAACTCTGTCGCCAAGACGTGCAATCAGGTAAGCTCTAACTACAAAAGGGGGTGTGTCAATTGTTGGCACACCCCCTTTAACTATATAAATGATTTGTGTTAACGCTTCAGGAGATTGATCGGAGCCTGAGGCTTCATCACGTCGTTGGCCTTGGTGGTCTGAGACTTGGCGTTGGCAGTGAGCGTAGCCTTGATGTCTTGTGATGAGGCACCAACGAGGAACTGATACTCGCCCTCGGCAACAACCCAGGCAGAGGCGGCTTCGTCGAACGATGCGAGGTCGGCAGCGGTGATGCTCAGGGTGAGGGTCTGGCTCTCGCCCGGTTTCAGCAGCTTCGTCTTGGCGAAGGCCTTCAACTCTTTGGCGGGCTTGTTGGCAGCCTTGTTGTCAGGCGCGGAGATATAGAGCTCCACAACTTCCTTACCTTCCTGTGAGCCGGTGTTCTTGACAGTGACAGTCACGTCGTAGATGTCGTTCTTCTGGGCAATCTTCGCATCGCTGTACTCGAAGGTGGTGTAGCTGAGGCCGAAGCCGAAGGGATAGCTCACGGGCACCTCGAACGAGTCGAAGTAACGATAACCTACATAGATGTCTTCCTCATAGTCGGTATAGTCGACGTTGCGGACGTTACCCTTCTGACCCTGGTTCAGCATATCGATCTTCGGATCCTGATCGATGGGGAAGTTACGGGATGAGTAGGCATCTGTGAAGTTGACGGGCCATGTCATGGTGAACTTACCTGAGGGCGACTGTTTGCCGCTGAGCACGTCAACGACGCTGTTGCCGCCTTCCTGTCCTGCCTGCCAGGCGCAGAGGATGGCATCGGGCATATTCTTCCATGAAGCAGTCTCGATGACACCGCCGATGTTCAGCAGAACCACAACTTGTTTGCCTGCCTTGTGGTACACGTCGCACACCTGCTGGATGAGCAGACGCTCAGAGGTGTTGAGGTTGAAGTCGGCAGCCTTGCGATCCAGGAACTCACCGGAGATACGTCCGATGGTGATGATGGCGATATCGGAGGCTTCTGCCTGAGCTGTCAGCTCTTCTGTCGAGAACTGCTTCTCTGCGGGCAGGGTGCCAGGCATGAAACGGGCGAGCATGGCGGCCTGCTTGTCTTTCTTAGCCATCTCCTCGATGGCTTTCTTCTGGGCTTCCTTGCTGTCGGCGATATACTTCTCGTAAGCGGTCTTCATCTCCTCGGAAACGGTGTAGCCACCATTCTTCAGACCGTCGAGCAGGGAGACCACATAAGCGTGGTTCACATTACCAGAACCAGTGCCACCAGCGATGAAGTCGTAGGATGTGCAGCCATAGAGGGCCACGTTCTTCACGTTCTCAGCGAAAGGCAGGGCTTTTTCATTCTTCATGAGCACCATACCCTCGGCAGCACTCTGACGGGTGACGGCAGCATGAGCCTCGAGGTCGGGCTTGTTGGAGTACTGATAACCCTGGAAGCGCGGACTCCTCTCCACAAGGTTCAGAATGCGCTGAACGTTACGGTCGAGGTCGGCCTCGTCGAGCTTGCCGCTCTTCACGCCTGCCACGATCGAGTCGAACTGCTCCTTCTTACCAGGCTGCAGCATGTCGTTACCGGCCCACATCTGCTTGGCGCCGTCCTTACCTCCGAACCAGTCGGTCATGACGGTTCCCTCGTAGCCCCACTCGTCGCGGAGGATGGTCTGTACGAGGTCCTTGCTCTCAGAAGTGTAGATGCCGTTGATGTAGTTATAGGAGGTCATGACCGTCCAGGGCTTGCTCTCCTTGATGGCAATCTCGAAGCCCTTCAGGTAGATCTCGCGCAGGGCACGCTGGGAGATATGAGCATCGGTGTTCATACGGTTTGTCTCCTGGTTGTTGGCGGCGAAGTGCTTGATGCTCGTACCAACGTCGTTCTTCTGTACACCCTTGATATAGGCAGAAGCTGTCTTACCAGCCACCACGGGATCCTCGGAATAGTACTCGAAGTTACGTCCGCAGAGGGGGTTACGCATGATGTTCAGGGCAGGTGCCAGCAGCACGTCGGCACCATACTCCTTCACCTCCTCACCGATGGCCTGACCTACTTCTTCTACTAACTGGGTGTTCCACGTTGAGGCGAGCAACGTACCAATGGGGAAGTGGGTGCAATAGTATGTGGCAGAGTCGCCTTCGCGAGTAGCGTCGATACGCAGTCCGGCAGGACCGTCAGCCAGCACTATGGCAGGGATGCCCAGCGAGTCGAGAGGATAGGTGGTACCAGCGGCACCAGGCACGAGGTTCTTGGTGGCTCCGATCACAGCGTCGTCGCCAGAGAAGCCTGCCATACCCGTTCCAATCACGAAGTGGGCCTTGTCCTCGAGGGACATCTTGGCCATCACCTCTTCCTGATTGAGGGTGTTCTTAGTCACTTTGTCGGCAGCAGTACAGCCCACCATGATGAGGGCACCCATGCCGAGGGCGAAAAACATTAATTTCTTCATAGACTTTATTTAAATAAGAGTGGTGTGAATTCTGAGAGATAGATACGCCAATTGCGCCAGATGTGACCACCGTCGGTCTCGAGGTAGGTGTACTTGTGACCCTTGGAGTCGAGGTAGGCACGTAGGTCGTTGTTGTTCTTGATAAGGAAGTCGGTCCTGCCGATACCAATCCAGAAGAGGTTCGGGTTTTTGCTGAACAGGTTGTCGATCTTCTGGTTGCGGTCAGCGTAGATGTTGGGGAATCCGTTGGGATCAGCCTGCTGCTGGTCTACGGCAGCGGAGAAGAGTCCCACGTAGCCGAACAGGTCAGGATTGTTGATGCTGATGAAGAGACTGTGGAAGCCACCCATCGACAGGCCTGCGATGGCACGGTGGGCCTTGTCCTTCTTCACACGGTAGGTCTTCTCGATGAAGTTCACCACATCGGGGAAAGCGGTCTCGAACGAGCCCTCCATCGTCTTGGGAAGCATCATCGTGGGTACCTTGAATCCTTCTGACGTCTCACCGGGACAAGCCTCCTGCGAGATGTTACCGTTGGTCATCACCAGAATCATCGGCTCAGCTTTACCCTGGGCGATGAGGTTGTCCATAATCTGGGCAGCACGTCCCAGCTCGCTCCAGGCATTCTCGTCGCCACCGATGCCGTGGAGCAGATAGAATACGGGATAGTCCTTGCCGCTGGTCTCATAGCCGGCAGGGGTATAAACCGTCAGCCTGCGGGTGATACCAGCTGTCGGACTCTCATACCACACCTTGCTCACCGTTCCGTGGGCCACCTTATTCACTTTATAAAGGTCAGTACGGGCATCGCCGCCAATGAGCAGCACACTGAACAGATTGCTGATGTCGCGGATATTGTAGACGTTCAGCGGGTCGATGATCTTCACACCGTCAACAATCATATTATAGGTATAGAGTTCTGGCTTCAAGACCTCAGTCGTAAAACTCCAGACACCCTTTTCGTCCTTCACGAGATTCACGGGATCGGCGGGCGCATCAAAGGTGTTACCCTGGAACTCAATCTTCCTAGTGGGCAGGAAATCGCCCGTGACCTGTACCTTCTGAGCCTCAGGGGCAATCAGGTTGAAGGTCACGCTATTGTCAGCATTCACCACTGGTGAGGCCACCTGCGGGCCCTGTCCCCAGCTGAGGTTCTGCTGAGCCTTTGCTGCTGTACCTATCAGGCAGAGGGCAGCTATAATAATCATTCTCATAATAATCATTGTCATTATTGTGTTAGGTCGGTGCAAAGATACAAAATTATATCCGTATCTCTGCACTTTTAACCTTATTTATTACCAACCAGCATTCTGCTGCATGTTAGGATTCAGCTCAAGTTCCTTCAGGGGGATGGGCAGGAGGTAGTTCTTGTCCTTGAAGCCATAGCTGGTGTTCTGCCAGTTCCACTGTACACCATCGAGAGCGTAGGCAGGCACTTCCTTGCCCTGCTCAGCCATTGCTGACTTGGCGTCACCCCAACGGATGAGGTCTTGATAGCGTACGCACTCGAGGCAGAGTTCCAGACGCTTCTCTGTCTTGATGTCGTTAAGCGTCACACTGGTGAGTGGGGTCTCCTTGGCACGGGTACGGATCTGGTTGATGTACTCGAGGGCCTTGCTGCTGTTGCCAGCCTGCAAGTGAGCCTCGGCAGCCAGTAACAGCACTTCTGCATAGCGCATCATCTTCAAGTCGATGTACTGCAAGCCTTGGAAAGCGGAGAAGTCCATACAGCAGTCATCCTTATATGCCTGGTTCTTCCAGAAGAAGTAGCCCTCAGAGCCATAGACGCTTGAACCAGAACGGATGGTCACACCATAATCCTCGAGTTGCGGATAGGTCCAGATGGTTTTGCTCAGACGGTAGCCGTCGGCACCCTCCCAGGCTACGAAGGCATCGTAGAGCGACTTGCGGGGGTTACAGAAACCATAGGTACCTGTAGCCAGTACCTGTAATGCCTCACCAGCGTACTTCAGTTTATCAGAACGCCAGCCCTGCATCAGGAAGTTCATGTCGAACTGGTTCCACATCTGCTCAGAGTCGTTACGCTTCTGAAGCTCGAACATAGACTCGCAGTTGTTGTTGGCGGCGGCGTGGAACTGAGCGTCGTACTCACCGTTGAAGAGGGCGTACTTACCAGAGTTGATCACGTTGTCGAGCATCGAGGCTGCCTCGCTGTTCTTACCCTGGAAGAGATAGGCCTTGCCCAGCAGAGCCTGTGCCAGCTCCTTGGTGACACGGATGCCGGTCTCCTGGTCGTTGGCGCTGCTCTTAGAGGGCAGCGTGCCAGAGTTGATGGCCTCTGTCAGGTCCTGCTCCACGAAAGCCCAGGTGTCGGCAGGATTGCCGTTGGCCTGACGGTACTCGTCCTGTGTCAGCAGATGATCCACCTTCGGAGCGGTGCCCCAGAGACTGACGAGTTCGAAGTGTGCCCAGGCACGGAACACCTTAGCTTCGTTGATGGCGCGTTTCATCACAGCCGTCTCACCCTCTGTCTTGTCGATGATCAGGTTGGCGTTGTAAATGACTGTATAAAGGCCGGAGTAGAGACCCTCGATGGAACTGTGGTTGGAGTCGAAGTTATACTCATTGAGCTTCTCCATCTCACCGTTGTCCTGACGCTGACCGCCTCCGCACCATACATCGTCGGAGAGCAGGTTCTTCGTGAAGTACCATGTGAAGTAAAGTGACCTTACCGACAGGTACATCGAAGCGGTAGCCGTGTTAATGTTCTCGTCAGTGGTGTAGTACGTATCCATACTACCCATGTTGCCGTGCTTCTCGATGTCAAGTTCGCTGTCGCAACTCACGGTCATCAGCGACATCATACCCAGCAACGCGATATATAATATATTCTTTTTCATAACGGTTTTCATTTTTGCATTATTACTTTAATTTTCATCCTTCCTTAGAATTCCACGTTGAAACCAAGTACCATCTTCTTTGATGTGGGATAGGCACCCTTGTCAACACCCATACCAGTGGTGGCGTTGGCTGAAGCCTCTGGGTCGAAGCCTGGATAGCTTGAGATGGTGAAGTAGTCATCGAGAGAAGCATAAACGCGGGCGTGACTGATACCCACTTTGCTGATAAGGCTCTTCGGCAGGGTATAACCCAACTGGATCTGCTTGATCTTGAAGTAGTTGCCGCTGTAGACCAGAGCGTCGGAAACGAGATACTTATCAATATCGTTGGCACCTGCACGGGGCTTAGAGCCAGTGGTGTTGGTGGGAGTCCAGCGGTCGTCGAAAATCACTTCCTTCAGCTTGTTGGAAGAAGCGTAGTCAGGACGGGTGATGCAGTTGAAGATCTTGTTGCCTGCAGTGCCTGTACCGAAAACGGTCAGGTCGAAGCCCTTGTAGCCGGCTGTCAGTGTGAGACCGTAGGTAATGCTGGGGATAGCGTTGCCGATGTCGGTCATATCGTCTGTTGTAATCTGTCCGTCCTCGTTCAGGTCCATGAACAGGGGATTACCCGTTTCAGGATCAACCTTATCAAACTTATAGCCACGGAAGTAGTACACAGGATAGCCCTTCTCGAAGTAGGTGATGGTGTATGTGTGGAAGGTGCTGCCAGTCAGACGAGTGATAGAGGGATCGATATAGGTCACCTCGTTGGAGAGTGTCGAGAGGTTACCACGGATGCCGTAGTTGAAGTCACCGATGTGGTCTCTCCATCCCAGCTCGAACTCGAAGCCCTTATTCTCTACATTACCGGCATTGACAGGTGATGTAGAGCCACCGATGATCAATGACGGGGTGGTATTCCATACCAGCAGGTCTTTGGTCTTCTTGATGAAGTAGTCGATGCCGAAGGTTAGGCGTCCGCCGAGGAGGATACCGTCGAAACCGAAGTTCAGCTGCTCAGAGGTCTCCCACTTCAGGTCTTCGTTACCCAATGTTGCCGGAGCAGCTCCCTGAGTGTAGGCGATGCCAGAGGTGAAGGGGTAGAGGCCGCCCAGTGACATGTCTGTGCTGTAACTATAGCCGCCCAGTGCGGAGAGGCTACCGTTCTGTCCCCAAGAGGCACGGAACTTCAAGCTGTCAAACCACTTTTTCAGAGGATTGAAGAACTTCTCCTCGCTGATGGTCCAACCCACTGATACTGCGGGGAAGTAACCCCAACGGGTCTTCTTCGAGAGCTTTGAGAGGTCAGCGGCGTCAGCACGAAGCGAAGCCTGGAACAGATAACGGCCCATATAATCGTATCCTACACGGCCAAAGTATGAATATTTGGTAGTGTTGGTGGTTTCACCGCTCACGCCCTTCGTAGCCGAAGCGTTGGCATAGTTCAGATAGTAGAACAACGGGTCGTTCTTCTTGATGGCATCCTCTTCTGTTGCTGTCAGGCTGCCTGTCACATAATCAGAGTCGCTGTCCTGGAACGACATACCGACCATGGCACTCACGGTGTGCTTGTCGGCGAAAGTTTTCATATAGTTGGCGAAGTTCTCCCACTGATAGTAGATAGAGGTGGTAGAAGTGTTGCTCTGGTCCACATAGTCACGGTTCTGCGTAGAGTTTCCATAGAAAGGCAGTGAGGTAGTAGAGCTGCGCGAACCGCCTAAGCGATAGCCGAAGCGAGAGGTAATTGTCAGGTTGGGAATCAGCGTGAAGTCACCATAGATAGAACCGGTCACGTTGAAACCGCTGTTCTTCGACAGGCTGTTGTCGCGCATGATCATCGGGTGATACTGTTCACCGTTATAAAAAGCCGAAGTACCATAGTAGTTGCCGTTCTCGTCTTTCAGCAGTGTCTTGCCCTGCTCCAAGGCGGCCTGCACGTGAGCGGGCAGGTTGTTGGAGTCATAGGTTTCTGGCGTCAGCGGATCCATCATCAGCACAGCTGTCAGCAGAGAGCCGTATTCATTGTTTGAAGACACCTGGCGCACGTTGTACTTCTCCACCTGGTTGGTGGTACCCACCTTCAGCCAGTCCTTAATCTTATACTCACCGTTGACGGTGGCGGTCAGACGTTTGTACTCGTCGGCGTCGCCCTTCACGATACCGTCGTTGTTCAGGTAAGAGAGGGCAAGATAGTAGTTGCCACGGTCGTTACCACCCGTAAATGAGAGGTTGTGCTTCTGCATGTGTCCATGGTTGAAGGCTACATCTGTCCACTTCGTGCTCGTCTTGCCGTCCCAGTTGGCGTTCATATAGTCCTGTGTAAACAGGTTTGCCTCCGTCATGTACTGCATGTACTCCTGAGCGTTCAGCAATTCGGGGATGCGTGCCAGAGTCTCGTCAGTCCACTGGAAATCGTAGGCAATCTTGCCCTGTCCGGCCTTACCCTTCTTAGTGGTAATCAGCACCACACCATTACCGGCCTCAGCACCGTAGATGGCAGCAGAGGCGGCGTCCTTCAGGATTTCCATAGAAGCGATGGTTGCTGGGTCGATACCGCTGATGTCGCTCAGGCGCACACCGTCAACCACGTAAAGGGGATTACTGCTCTGATTAGAGGAATAGCCGCGCACACGTACAGTAGGAGAAGAACCAGGAGCGGCAGAGGTAGAGATTACCTGCACACCAGAGGTCTTACCCTGTAGGGCCTGTTGTGCGTTAGATATTGTACGGTTCTCCATGTCCTCTGGTTTCACCTGTGAGATGGCGCCCGTCACCGAGCTCTTCTTCTGTACACCGTAACCTACGACCACCACCTCATCGAGCACCTTGTTGTCGGGCTGCAGTTTGATGGTAATGCCGTCCTTGGCGGCTATTTCCTGAGTCTCGTAGCCGATGTAGGAGACCACGATGGTCTGTCCGGCTTTTACATTCACCGTGAAGTTACCATCGAAGTCGGTGATGGTAGCGTTCTTGGTGTCATTCTTGTCAGCGATGGTTGCACCGATGACGGCTTCACCATTCTCGTCGATTACAGTGCCCTTGATTCCTTGGGCGAAAGATGTCAGTGACATAAATAGTGCCATCAGCATCATTAGAATACTGCTCTTTTTCATTTGCTTTTAATTGTTGTGAGTTAATCGTTAGAATAAAAAAAGTTTTGAATTTGGGCGCAAAATTACACTTTATCAACGATTGCCTCTTTCTGATTCTGTTTTTCTGTTTTTCCCTTTGTTCAAATCGTTTCAGGTGTTTTCCAATTTGTTCAAAACTTGTTCTATTCGTTCAAAAACGATACTTTCACAATGAAAAAGATGAAAAAAAGGTCTCAATCCGTCTCTGGATTTAACGAATTAAGGACCTATATCAGTTTTTGTTTCTGCGTGCAATAACGTAGATGATGACAGGAGCGCCAATCAGGGGAGTGACGGCGTTCAGGGGGATGACTCCGCTCTCGCCAGGGAGGAAGCAGATAAGGTTGCAGATGAGTGCGACAACCGCTCCGCAGAGCATCGTGGCGGGAAGCAGTTGACGGTGGTTGTCAGTAGTTAGTAGTAGCCGTGCGATATGGGGCACAGCCAGTCCGATGAATGCCACTGGGCCGCAGAAGGCTGTGGTGATGGCAGTGAGTAGGCCGGTGACGATAAGCAGCCAGTTGCGTACTCGAAGGATGCTGACGCCAAGGTTCTCGGCATAGCGGTCGCCGAGCATCAGAGCATTAAGGGGTTTGATAAGCAATAAAGCTCCAATAAGTCCGATGAGAGTGACGCAGATAAAAATAGGCATATTGGCCATCGATACGCCACCAAAGGAGCCCATGCCCCAGACCATATACGACTTCACGCCCTCATCCGTGGCGAAGAAGTTGAGAAGTGAGATGGCGGAGTTGGAGATGTAGCCAATCATGATGCCGATGATGAGCAGCATGACGTTGTTCCTGACCAATGTGGAGAAAAAGAAGATAAGAGCCATGACAGCCATCGCTCCGATGAAGGCTGCCACGAGGATGGCGGCAAAGCCGCTGAGTTGTAGGGAACCTACGGAGAGTCCTCCACCCAGAAGCAGCATCACAAGTGCCACGCCCAGGCCAGCACCGCTGTTGATACCAAAGATGGAAGGACCAGCGAGGGGATTGCGGAAGGCTGTCTGCAGCAATAGTCCGCTGACAGCCAGTGAGGCTCCGCAGAGGGTAGCCGTGATGGCCTGTGGCAGTCGGGACTCAAGGATGATGAACTGCCAAGAGGGTTTCAGAGAATCATCGCCCAGCAGAATCCGTAGCACGTCACCAGCAGGAATCGACACTGAACCCAGCAACAGGTTCAGGGCAAAAAGCACCACGATGAGTGTGGATAGGGCGATGCAATACAGAATACCTCTGTTCATTCTCTTAGGGGTTTGTAATAACGGAGTGGGCCAAGACCTTCCTGTTCAGGATGGAATATGCGGATGAAGTCGTTCAGCAGCCAGTCTGGACGGAACGGCGATTCCTCGTAGAACAGCGAGCGTTCCACATCGCAGCCATAGACCTGTTTATCACGGAAGGCTTTGAACTGGTTGTAGCCGTGGTGCTCAGAGAGTAGTTCCTGATAAGAGATGTCGTGGTCGCTGCTATAGCGGAAAAGCCAGATGTCAGCTTCTCCAGCCTTCTCCAGAACGGCCTCGAAGGGTAGCGATACAGAACCGCTGTGCTCGTCGGAGGCCCAGGGGTAGAGGCCCCCAGCATCATGGATCATCTGTCCGAGGGTGCTATTGCCTCCAGGGACATACCATACGCTGCCAGTCACCTTATCAACGATGACATTTGGCTGTTTCCTGTCTCCTGTCTCCTGACTCCTAACAAGGTTCTTCAGCGCATTATAGCTGCTGTCGACAACGGCAAAGAGGCTGTCTGCCTCAGCCTCGCAGCCGAAGAGCATGCCATAGAACCGCAACCACTCGGCACGTGCCAGCGGAGAGGTCTCCATGTATTCTGCGCACTCGATGATGGGGATGCCTATTTCCTCGAGACGGCCATAGCCGCCACTGTTCTCGAAAGGGGAGAGGAAGAGAGCGTCGGGTCGTTGGTCGATAATCTTCTCCACCACAGGACTCATGCCCTCACCGACATCCATGATGCGTCCTGCTTTCACCTGCTCTTGAATCCAAGGAATCTTGATATATTTCAGATCAGCCACACCAGAGATGCAGTCTTCCTTGCCCAGTGACATCAGCATGGCGCAGTGTACGGTAGTGAATATCACTGAGTGTTTGAGGGGTGTCCGGACCACCGTACCCTCTCCTTCTGGCACTTCGCCATCAGCAGGCACAAGGATATATTGATGCAGGGTCTTGTCTGGTTTCCAGGGGTTCTTCAGCGTTGCCACCGTGTAGCCCTGATGCCTCACGACGGTGAGTTGTGTGGCGTATCGGAAAGCGACAGTGTCGCCCTCATCCTGTAATGACCGGGTTTGTCGGCCACCACAGGATGAGAGCAATACTGCAAGAAACAGTAGTTTAATACTCAATCTCAATATCATCGATACAGATATAGGTAGGCGTGGTCAGACCGTAGTCGTTCTTCTTCGTACCCTCGAAATTGAAGGAGAGACTGGTGATGTTCTGGAACGTCACGGCATCGCTCAGGTCGCAGTATTTCCACTCTTTCACATAGTCACCATCCTTAGCAAGGGGAATCTCCAGACGGGCACCACCTATCAGACTACCATCTCTCATAGGATAAATCACGCATTGGAGCAAATCATCTTTCTCAAACTTGCCAGGTGTCATGCCGTCGCCATTGAGGATAGCATCCACAGTCCACGCGTCGTTGGTGTACCAGAAACCTTTCACAGTGACAGGTTTGTCGAAGGTGATTTCCTCACCGAAGGTATAGACCACCAGGAAGTTCTTGCCGCTCTTGGCCTTGCCGGTAATGTTGTTAAACTGGTCGGGCGTCATGGTAGCAGCAGAGTAGGTGGTTTCTGTGCGGTTAGATACGGCAAAGCCGCTCCAGCTGGCCCAGGCGGGTGTCCAGTTGACAGGGAAGTTCACGACGCCCTCCTTGTAGGAGCAGGCAAAAGCCTCAGAACCCCAGTTGTCGTACTTCTCACCAGTCTCGTCGCCACACCAGTAGCCATCGGCATTGAGGGAAGCACCTTCGAAGCCGATGACGGCATTTGTGGGCACGATGGGCTCAGGAGGCAGGATAGGGTTGTCGTTCTTACTCGTACAAGAACCCATTGTCAGGGCGAGGCCACATACGATGGCTGCAAGCCCGAAGAATTTGTTTTGTTTCATAACTGTTTTGTTTTAAGTGAATAAATAAGTTGTTATTTGGTGAAATATTTCTTTCCGTCCTTAATCAGAATACTTGTCTCCCGTCTCCTGTCTCCCGTCTCCTGTCTCCTGACTCCTCTCAAGTCGTACGCAGGGGCCTTGTCCTGTCTTCTGTCTCCTGACTCCTGTAAACTTTTCATCCCCATCGCTTGTAGCGAGGCTTCAAGGTGCAGGTCCTCAGCACTGATGATTTCCGTGGAGGTCTCGCCCCACCAGTTTGGAGCCGGACACTTCTGGTTAAGGCCAGTGTAGACCCTGACGAAGTCGATATGGTCGAGCGTGACGGGCTGTCGCTGCTCGTCAACGGCCCAGGAGATGTCTATGCCACAGCCTTCTATATTATAAGAGGTGGCGTCGTCATTTTCTGTGAAGTTGGGCAGGTTGTCGGCATAGCCGTAACGGAAGCCCACGAGCACGTAGTACCACTGGCTCCATGTGCGCTCCACTTTCTCGCTGAGGTCAATCATATTGTTTGGCAGACGGGTACCCTTGAAGGTCAGACCGTCAGGCAACCACTCTGGATAATACTCCTGCTGGTGCCATGCGTTGACACGGTCGATGGTACCGCTGTTGCCCTGATTGTCCGTCCAGGGGATGTTGCCCATGGGGTTACGATGGTATGTTACCTCGTAGCCATATATTACCTTCCCGATGCTGTCCACGTCGCAACTGCCGCTGATCTCATACCAGGGATCGTCAGGCAGACCGTTGCCGTTTGTGTCCTTCGACACCATGACGATACCCGCCTCGTTCATGCCACCGAACACCTGGTTTGTCTGTTCCTGATAGGCATTGCCCCAGACGGCGAAGTCGCGCTGTCCAGGGATATTCACAATAGGATGGTCGAAGTGGAAGGTGATGTACCCTCCCCATCCGCCGAGGGCCACGAGGTGTGCGTCAATGGGACCTAAGCCCGCAATCCTCTCATTGCATTTTCGGATCATGTCGGCCTCCGTGTCGCCAGCCTCATATTCAGGAACATCGTTCACGTACTGCCCAGGAGCAGGACGGTACTCGTCGACGGCTTGAATATACTTTGAGTGTTGTGCCGAAGCAGACAACGGGATAATTAGTAATAACGACAAGAATATTATAAACGACAACTTGGACAACTCTGACAACATTTTTGCTCTCGACAAACCGTCGAGAGAGAAGGGAGGTTGTTCTTGCTTTGCAATCGACCAAAGGTCGAAATGTTGTCTTAGTTGTCCAATTTGTCGTTTAATATATACCATTATATTCATTTTTTTGTTGTTTCATAAAGGAATGCTGCATGGGCGGGGATGTCGCCAGTCTTAACTTTCCAGTCGAAAGTGCCATCGGGGAGGAAGTGCAACAACTCACCACTCGATACATAGTTCTTCGCGTCCATCAGGTAGAAATCGCGATGCAGAGGGTTCACAATGATGCCGTAGGGCATGCGGATATTGCTGATTTCAGGTGCATCAGAGAGGCTGGTGCTGACCATCTGATGGGTGCGCACATTGATGATGCCGTAAGTAATCGTGTTCTTCAGAGTGATCTCACTCCACTGACTGCCGTAAAAATAAAGTGAGTCACCCACGATACACAGATCGCTGACGGGCTGGTCCAGATGGCCGCCCACCGTCATCTTACCATCTGCATTTTGTTGCAGCCACCAAATACTCGATGTCTCGTTCGTATAGTTTCCACGGGCAGTCACCCAGAGTTGACCATAATGGTCTGCCTTTAGATGGTGTAGGTTCGGAGCCACTTCTATCCTGTCGGTCTCACGCATCGTCTGGAGATCCACCACACTGACAGTACTCTCGTAACCCTGACCCGTCATGCCCTGATAGCCTCCGCTGTTCGCCACAAAGAGCTTGTAGCCTTCGATGGCCATTTCCTCCGGCTGGTAACCAACGGCGCAGGAATCCACCTTCTCCAACGTCAGGGTATCGACCTTATAGACGCTGCCCAAAGGACTGTCGCTTCCACCATATTGCGTGCCAACATACGAGGAGACGTAGGCAAAGCCGTCTTTGAAGGTCACATAGCGACAGTTGGGGATGTTCACCTTTCCTATTCTGACGGCATCCGAAGCACGGGCCACCTCCACCTTGTTTGAGCAGTTGATGACTAGCCAGAGGCGCGAGCCATAAATCTGACAGTCATTGCCCACATCACCCAGCATCATCACTGTCGAGGGGTTCCGCTCAGCGTATATATTTCTGTAATAATGTACAGTGGAGTCCTTGCCTGACAGGTCGAGGTAGTCGAGGGTGGCCTTGTTAGAACCCATATTTCCCTCGTTGAGCAGGTACATGCCAACGATCTCACTCTTCACCGTCTTGCCGCCTGTGTTGATATCCTCCATCGGCACCACCATCACATCGTTCCTGCAAGACGACAAGAATAATATTAATAACGACAACAAAGACAACTTAGACAACATTTCGACCTTTGGTCGATTGCAGAGCAAGAACAACCTCCCCTCTTTCTCGACAGTTGGTCGAGAGTAAAAAAGTTGTCTTGGTTGTCTAAGTTGTCGTTTGACCATATCTATTGTCGTTTTTAAATCTCCATTGTGAGTGTGAGTGAAAAGTTCCGCCCTGGCATGGGGTAATTCACGATGACCTCATAGTCCTGATCCAAGAGATTATTCACCTCTGCCTGGGCGATGAACTTGGTGCGATGCATCATAAACTGATAGCGGAGCGACAAATCGCTGGTGTACCACGGTTCCATGTGGTTGTAGAGGATGTTCTCCTGCTCGTCGTAACGTTCGCCGGCATAGATGAACGAATAGTTCAGGTCCCAGTTCTTGTACGAAAGCCCTATGATGGCCGAACCAGAGTGCCAGGGGATATAGGGTATCTGGTCGTTATAGTAGCTGTCAGCTGGGTCGGTCACGTCGCGTGCATCCTGATAGGTGTACTGGGCTCGGGCCGTTGCCACGAGATCCTTTCCGATCTGGAAGTCTGCCTCTGCCTCCACGTCGATGCCCTTGATATGCACCTTGCCCAAGTTGAGCATCGTCCAACGGAACTGCTGGCCTTTTGGGTAGGCCACAATCTTGTCATGTACCGTATTATAATAGGCATCGAAATGCATCTCCGCATGACGGACGATACCTTGGGTGAAATGCTTGTTCAGTGCAAAGCCGATATCATATTGCAGGGCACTCTCCGGCACAAGGTTGGCATTGCCCATGTCGGTATAATAGAGGTCGTTGAATGTCGGCATACGGAAACTCTTCTTCACGTAAGCCCTCATCGAGAAGAATGTGCCTTGGAAGGGATAGACATTCACAAACAAGGCAGGTGTCAGTTTCGATAGTGAATGGTTGGAATCCATCCCTGCAAACTCGCCCCTTCGATGCGTCCTGTCATTGATAAAGGTGGCAAGGATAGAACCCTGCGCCTTCAGGTGCTTGTAGTCGATGGCCGTCGCGAGACTTACGAGGTTCGAGATACGGGTGGGGTAGGCGAAGTTCCAGATGTCCGCATCGAGCTTGTTCCATTTGAAGTCATAACTCAGCGATGCACTCCAATTGGGCCGCAGTTCCAGCACGTTGGCTGTAGAAAGATAGAGTTCCTGTTGCTTATAACGGTTATCCACAGGCAGCTGCGTGGAGTCGCGATTCACATAGTGAGTGTTGTAGTAAGCGTACTTTGCCAGCCAACGTGTACTGAACCCTTCACCGATATTCTGGTCGTAGGCCGCCTGGAAGAAGGTGTTCAGATCCTGTTGCCGTTCCCCACGTCGCCATACATTGTTTACGATGGCGCCAGGGATGCCACGGGCAGAATTGTAGAGATAACCCTTCACCTGCCAACTGCCCTGCTTCAGACGTCCGAAGAGGTTTGCCTCGATACGTTCGGCATGGATATCGCCGTTCTGTCGCACAGCCGTCGTGTCCCAGGCCGTCGTCCCATCGGGATAGCGGCGCTCATAGCGGAACTTATATTTTCCGCTGGCCGTCAGGAACCCGGCACTCACTGAGGAACTCACCGTTTCTGACAGTCTCTGCTCCCATAAGGCCGAGAATCTGAACATATCACTGCTCCCATATTGCGTCTTGAACTTTAAGTGGGTATTCTCCTGACTCCTGACTCCAGACTCCTGGCTCCTGACTCCTGACTCCTGACTCCTCATAAACTCCGGCACCTTTGTCCTTATATAAATAGATCCTGCATTCCCGAAGTCGGAGGCAGGCTGGAAGATGGCACTCTTCTGTCCGTTATAGAGCGTGATCTCCTCCACGTTGTCGAGCGAGAACTGTCCGAGGTCTATCTGTCCGTTCTGGGCATTACCCAGTGCTACTCCGTCGTAGCTGATGCCAAGGTGATGAGTACCCATCGAACGGATGTTGACGGTCTTGATGCCTCCTACGCCACCATAGTCCTTCAGTTGGATGCCAGAGAAATAGCGCAGGGCATCGGCCACAGAGTGCGTGTTGAGTTTCTCCAGCATCTCGCCGTTCAGCTTCTGACTCGGCACCACCTCCCGCATAGCCGGCTTCGACACAACGACAATCTCCCGCACATGTTGTACGGAATCCAACTTGCCCTGTGCCGTCATCGTCAGACTCATGCAGCAAGCGAAAACTACCAATGCGGTAGCCAATTTTTCACTCTTCACTCTTCACTTTTCACTATCCCCGTTGTCGCCTAACCCCAGAGGCATCCAACGAACTCTCATCATACCGGCAGGTCTTGACCATTTGGTCGAGTCCAGTCTACGCTCTGAATAGCTCAAGCAAGCTTGGCTCTTCTCTCGCTATCGGCAGGTCTTCTGACTTACCGCCTGGCTACAGACGTCTTCCCGATAATCTCAGTGACTATTGTCTGCGCTCAAAGGGCGGCTTACAGCAGCGGGACTGTCCGGGATTCCCACCCGGTTCCCTTTTAATCACCCAAAGGTGAACCGATTATGGGTGCAAAATTAGTGCAAAAATTCGATTAAGCGAAAAGAATGAGAAAAAATTTTCATTCTATGGGCCTTGGAAGTCCATGATACGACAAATTCAGAGGGGGTGAGTTTGATTTGTCGGCATATCAGGCTACATAATATAGTGAAATAACGGCATCGCAAGACCTTTCTACTACAGGATTAGAAGGATGCAGGCCATTCTCCAGCCAGCAACTTTTTTTCAATGAGCACTTCTTGCACTGATTTTCTTTCCCTCTTTGTTCCATGTGAATATCCAACTGCCTTTGCGGCTGGTGATGGTGGTATTGGTGACACCAACGATTTCACCAACATCTGATACATTCATCGTTTTCAGCGTCTTGCCCTTGGCATCGCAGATGTAGTAGTAGGAATAGCGCTTTGCCACGAAAAAGTCGTTGCCCCATCCTTTCAACTCTCCTATGCTGCTGCGCGACAGACCGCCGATCCGCTTGCCCTGCTCATCATAGACGTAGTACCAGTTCTTCGTCTCCTCAATATACGATATCTGCTGCCGCTGCGCCTGAGCCGCCAGCGTCACCATTAGTAATAGGATTGTCAATAGTTTCTTCATTGCACGGTTTTTTGATTATCATACTCGCAAACTAATTTGCCGATGGGATCTTTAAGTTTCACATTGAGTGCAAAGATAATAAAATGTTTCCAAACATCAAAATTATATCAAAAAAAATGGTTGGACACATCAAAATATAGTCAGGTTATTTGAATGATAATTTCCACAAGGGTTTGATCCGCTCTTTTTGAGGTTTTTGACCTGCTGGTAAAAAGAACCAGATATTAGCAAACTTGATAAAGTTAATGGATAGTAATTTTTCGGTAAGGTGGAGTCGGTATTCTTGAAGGATAATACCGATGTGTATGACATTGCTTTCGAAACCGATATGATAGTGTATAAGGAGTGATTATCGATTAGTGATATATAATATATGCCTACATGCCTACATTATCTCTGTGTAACCTATTGTGTTTCTATTAGATAACTATCATTTATTCCTACATAAAAGCTACATAGAAGCTACATAAACCTACATAACGCCTACATGGTTTTGGCCGAAAATCTGTCAAAATAGCCATTTCGAGGGGACTGCATAGGGGGCTGACACGATGAAAAGTGCTGCTTCGCAAGTTTTCTAGGTAATGACGGCTTTGAAATTCTCGAGAGAATTTCGGAGTGTGGAGCGTACTTACTACGACGGAGCAGGGAGGAAAGTCTAAAATTCTCAAGAGAATTTTTCTATCGTCTTCGTGCTGAAATATGCGGAGAGCCTATTTGAGTTTGAGTGCATAGAGACCTCAATGGGTATCATATAGGCTTTTAAAATAGGCAATTTAAAGCTAAAATACCAAAAAATATGTAGGTTTAATGCAGGTTTTATGTAGCTTATATGTAGGTAGATTTTCAGTAAAATGCCTTTATTTAAAGGTATTTTAAGGAATTTTGTGTAGGCATGTAGGCACTTTTAATTATAATTATGAATACAATTATAGAAATGTTATGGAGCTACACACTATATCAGGAGTTGGCTTCGGAAGTAAATATTGTTAATTCTTGAGGTAAATATTACAGTAATACTATAATTATTTGTAATTTTGCACACTCTTAGCAAAGACAAACTATACTTTATGTCAGAAACATCCCTGAAACACCAACTGAAGGTACTCACTATTCCTGTGTTCATCGAGATGGCCCTTGTCATGATGCTGGGGGCTGTCGATACTGTGATGCTAAGCCGCTACAGCGACAACAGCGTTGCAGCGGTGGGACTTGACAACCAGCTGATATCGCTCGTATTTCTGGTCTATCAGTTTTTCTCGATGGGTGCTGCCATCCTCTGTGCGCAGTATATTGGTGCTGGGCTGAGGAAGCGATTGATACAGGTGGTGGGTATGGCTCTGACGGTGAACCTGATGCTTGGTATGACGGTTAGCGCTCTTCTGTTCTTCTATGCCGAACAACTCTTGCAGCTGATGGGCCTGCGACCCGAACTGATGGGCGACGGGCTGGTGTATCTGCGGCTGACGGGTGTGCTGTCGTTCTTTCAGGCCTTGTCGCTGACTTTTTCTGCATCGCTGCGTAGTGCCGACAAGGTGGTCTATCCGATGGTGGTGACGGGCATCGTCAATGTTCTCAATATTCTGGGCAACTATGCGCTCATCTTCGGCCACTGGGGCTGTCCGCAGTTGGGCGTCGAGGGTGCTGCGATTGCCACAGCCGCCAGCCGAGCTATTGCTATGGTGCTGCTGGCTATCATCCACTTCAGGGTACACATTCCTCGTTTCCCGTTGCGCTATTTCCGTCCAATCCCCTGGGAGGAACTGAAGAACCTGCTTTACATCGGCATTCCCGCTATGAGCGAGAACATTTCCTATTGTCTGTCGCAAGTGGTGATTACGTATTTCATCAACCAGATCAGCAACGAGGCTTTGGCCACGCGTACCTACTGTCACAATATGATTATGTTTGTCTATCTGTTCTGTATCAGCATTACGCAGGGCGGCGACATCCTCGTGGGACATCTCGTAGGACAGCGGCGGCATCAGGCGGCTTACGTACTGGGCAATTATTTCTTCCGATGGTCGATGATCATCACACTCACAGGTTCGGCTCTTCTGGCGCTGGCAGGACGCAGTATCCTCAGTGCCTTTACTGATAATCCGGAAATCATTGCGATGGGTGTATGGGTGCTCGTGATTGACTGGTTCCTGGAGATTGGTCGCACGTCGAACATCTTCGCCGTAGGTACGCTGAGAGCCACGGGCGATGCCATCTATCCTGTGGTCATCGCCATCATTTTCAACTGGAGCATCGCCGTGGGCTTGAGTTATGTCATCGGCATTCCGCTGGGCTACGGCCTCGTGGGCATGTGGGTAGGTTTCGCCCTCGACGAGAACATCCGAGGCATCATACTCATGCGCCGCTGGCGGTCAGGGAAGTGGAAAAACAAAGGGTTCGTGAAAGAATAAGTGGAGGAAGTGCCGTCGCCGTTTACAACAAATTGTGGCCTAAATCCTTCTCTCGGCAGATGGCGACAATCTGACGGATGATGTCGTCCATGATGGGAACCTTGACGACGTAATAGGTGGGATAGTCAGGACAGAGGACTACAAGACTGAGGGAATTGACCTTGACGCCATAGTTCTTCTGGAGCATATAACGGTAGAGGTTCTGCTGCAGACAATAATGATAATAGGATGTGTCAGGCAGGGTGATGCCGTTGCGGCTGGTCTTGCCGCCAAAGGCATCGACGATGGGCTGGCCGTAGATGTTGACCACCTTCTTGCTGCGCTTCCAGTCGTAGATGGCGAAAGTGCCGTCGGCATTACGGCAGATCATGTCGATGGTGCCTGCCACGTTCATATCAAGGTCGTAGACGGGCCACTCCTGACGATAGGGACGGACATGGTAGTCGCGAACGAAACAGAGGAACTGCTGCTTCTCGCGCTCCACGTTGACCAGTTCCGTCTTTCCCTTGTAGGAGAAAGGACAGACGGTCTCGAAAGTGCCATCACGGAACCAGTTCTCAGTCTGTTCGTGGACGAAGGTGCCCACCTCACTGGCCATACGGCCGATACGCTCCCACTTCGCCAGCGTCTCCTCCACAGGGATACGATACTTCTCCCACTGGCGCTGAGCCTGTGCTTGGGCATCGAAAGGCTCGAAGAAATAACCCACCAGCGAACTCACTGGCAACAACTGGTTACAACCATCACAGAGATAAATATGTCCCTCTGGTTCGAAATCGATATGAGCGTCTTGCTCATATAGGCCGGCATCGGTAAATGCCGCCATCTTTGCTTCTATATTTCTCATTTCGATTGCAAAGGTACATATTTTTTTATTCTTTTGTTCTTTTGTCCAAAAAAAAGATTATCTTTGCACCGTCAAGATGAACAACGAGACCATTCAACTCAAGAATCTGAGCATCGGCTACCAGACCCGTCATGGTGTGAAGACGGTGGCCGAAAATATCAGTGGCAGCATCCTTAGCGGACAGCTTACTTGTCTGTTGGGGCCTAACGGCGTGGGAAAGTCTACGCTGCTACGCACACTCTCTGCCTTCCAGCCAAAGATTGATGGCAGTATCTTGATAGTAGGAAAAGAGATCGCGACGTTCAGCGACAAGGAACTGAGCCGGCTGATTGGCGTGGTGCTGACGGAGAAGCCCGACGTGAGGAATATGACTGTGCGAGAGCTTGTCTGTCTCGGACGCTCTCCCTATACAGGTTTCTGGGGAACCTATTCGAAAGAAGACCTGTGTGTGGTCGATGAGGCTATTGCCCTGGTGGGCATCGAGGCTTTGAGCCAGCGCATGGTCCATACGCTGAGTGACGGAGAGCGGCAGAAGGTGATGATTGCAAAGGCTCTGGCCCAGCAGACACCCGTCATCTTCCTCGATGAGCCCACGGCCTTTCTCGACTATCCGAGCAAGGTGGAGATGTTGCAGTTGCTGCGTCGCATCAGCCGTGAGGCAGAGAAGACCGTCTTCCTTTCTACCCACGACGTGGAACTGGCGCTGCAGTTGGCTGATGTCCTTTGGCTGATGAGGAGAGAAGGAGTAAGGAGAGAAGGAGTAGGGAGTCCTGTGACAATCGGGTCGCCCAGGGCTCTGGCGGAAAGCGGAGATCTCGGACGCTTCATCAGCGGCAAGGACATATCTTTCGACAAAGAGACGCTGAGTATTAGAGTTTGTGGTTTATAGTTTAGAGTAAGGATGATATTCGGACACGGAGATGACGCCTGGCAGTACGGCGAACAGATTAAAATGGATTTCAGTTCCAATGTTTACTTTGGGGCTGATCTGACAGCATTGAGAGACCACCTGATGGCGAGTTTCCATGTTGTGGGCCATTATCCTGAGCCAGAACCCACTAGTCTGGAAGCGATGATAGCCGAAAGCCTGGGTGTGGCTGAAGACACGATCATGGTTACCAATGGTGCCACTGAGGCGATATACCTCATCGCACAACTCTATAGCGGATGGGCATCGATCATCCCACAGCCCACGTTCACAGAATATGAGGATGCCTGCAAACTCTATCACCACTTGCTGTCGTACGTTGCCGACGACGAACTGGAGGTATTGCCCGAAGACAGACTTTACTGGCTCTGCAATCCCAACAATCCTACTGGCAACGTGGTGAACAAGCTGCTCATCACACACATCATACGGCAGCATCCGCGATACCTTTATGTGGTGGACCAGTCGTATGCAGACTACACGCTCAGTCCGATGATACAGCCGAAGGATCTGACAGAGTGCTATAACGTCATGCTTATCCACTCGCTGTCAAAGAAATACTGTGTGCCAGGTCTGAGGCTGGGCTATATCTTTGCATCGCCCATCATCATCGACCGTCTGCGTCAGATACGACAACCCTGGACTGTGAACGCGATGGCTATTGAGGCTGGCAAATACCTTATAAAGAACAACCCTCAGATGATTCCTGATCTCAAAGAATATCTGGAGGAAGCCAAACGGCTGCATGATAATCTTTCAGCCGTCAGAGGACTGATGGTGATGGAAACCAGCACGCATTTCATGCTGGTGAATATTGACCACGGAAACACGCCGGACCTGAAACGGTGGCTCATAGAAAACCACGGTATTCTTATCCGTGACGCCTCAAACTTCAGGAGTCTTGACAATCACTGCTTCCGAGTCACAGCCCGTACTCCTGAGGAGGATGACCAGTTGGTGGAGGCCATCAAGGAGTATCTGAAGATAGTTTAGAGTTTATAGTTTAAAGTTTATAGTTTATAGTTTACTCTTGACTCTTAGTTCCCTTTTTTATCACATACCGCTGATAGTACGTCAGTAGGAGTGTGGTCATCGGCAGGGCGATAATCATGCCCAGCACCCCTAACAGCGATCCCCATATCGACAACGACAAGAGGATGATGGCTGAATTGAGGCCAGTCACCTTACCCATGATTTTTGGCGTAAGGAACGAATCCTGAATGAGCTGTACTACGGCAAACACGATCAGTGCCATGAGCATGATGACCCAGAAGTTCTCACCCGTATCGGCCGCCTTGACAATGGCAAGCAGGATGGTGGGAATGAAGCCGACAAGCTGCAAATAGGGCACCATGTTCAGCAGTCCAATGAACAGGCCGAGGCCGATGGCCATGGGGAAGTCGATGATGACAAAGCCGATACAGAAGAGGATTCCGACACAAAGGGCCACAAGGGCCTGACCACGGAAATACTTGTTCATACCAGCCTCTACGTCGTTCATCAGCTGAATGGCGAACTGTCTGTACTGGACAGGCAGCAGATTGGGCCAGCCACTGCAAATCTCCTCGTAATCGAGCAGGATGAAGAGGGTATAGAGCAGCATGATAGTGAATGACAGAACACCTGTGACCACATTAAACGACTGTACAATGACATTCCACACCTTGGGTACCGTCACCTTTATGGCTTCGAGGAAGCCCTCCTGGGTGACAATGCCTTTGATATCGTCGATGGTGAGGTTTTCACGCAAGAACTGTTGGATGGCAGCAGGAATGTTGCTGAGCGTAGACGAATGCGAGAGATAGTCCACTAAGAGGTCCTTGACGTGCACGCTCTCTTCAATCATCGGGGGCACGACCATAAAGAACAGGCCAGTGAGCACAAGTCCGACGACGATGAAGGAACTCAGGATACCCAGGATACGGTACTTCATCCGACAGCGGTACTGGAAGAACTTGACCATCGGGAACAGTATATATGCGATGAGCCACGCCAGGAAGAAAGGTGTGAGCACGCTGCTCAGACGATTGAGCAGCATGATGATGCCTACAATGATAATGACCCCTATCAGGCCACGCACAAACGTATCAAAGGTGATCTGTTGACGTTGCATAGACTAGTCCTCCAATCCACTAAGACTACGGGCAAGCCACACATCCATCTTACCTGCGCCACGGTGGTTCCAGGCATAGTAGGGTATGAGTTTCACAGAGACATCCTTCACAGCGATACGGCCGTCATGGTCTATGTGCACATCCTGTGCCTGGGCGCTGATGGCTGTCACGTGGAAGATTGAAGATTGAAAATTTGAAATTGAAGACGGATCAGCCTCTTTGTTCTCGATGGAATAGGCAGGCAGTACGTCAAACTTCGGCAGACGGGGCAGGAGCAGATGATGGGGATTGACACCCTCATTGTCAGCCCACTCGGCACAGTACACCAGGGGTCCGCGTTCTACGGCCACACGTCCACGATCGTCAGCGACACGTGGATTGGCAACTACCGTACGGACGGGCATGTCGAAGTGGATGCTTACCACGTCGCCTTTCTTCCAGTTGCGGTTGATGACGAGATAGCCGTTCTCCTGTTCTCCGTCCACGCGCTGGCCATTGACGCTCACCTCATAGGTGCTGAAGATGTCATCGCTGAAAGAATAGAGGTCACTGGGCACAACCTCGTTCTGTACCCAACCAGGGATACGGATCAGCATGTTGAACGCCTTGGCCTTGTTTTTCAACACCTTGATACTGATATCGCCGTCCCAAGGATAGTTGGTGGTCTCCTCCAGTGTGACGTCCTTACCGTTCACCTGAATGGTGGCTGTGTTGGCGGCGAAGAGATTCACATAGAGGTTGTTGTCCCTGACACCATAGACGTATCCTGGCATTGAGGGGATGAAGCGGCAGAGGTTAGAGGGACAACAGGCACAACCGAACCACGGCTGGCGAGTCATCGTGTTGTCGGCATTGAAGCGGTAGTGACCGTCGCTTGACAGGGGATTGGGATAGAAGAACTTTCCGCCGTCGACACTCATACCGCTGATGACACCATTATATAAGGTACGCTCGAGGCAGTCGATGAACTTAGCATCACCATGCAACAGGAACATACGCTCGAAGAGATACACCATTGAGATGGCAGCACAGGTCTCGTTGTAGGCCGTCAGGTTCGGCAGTTCGTAGTCCGCTCCGAAGGCCTCACCCTGATGGCGTGCTCCCACGCCTCCTGTCAGGTAATATTTACGGCCCACGATGTTCTCATAGATCGTGTCGATGGCCTTGATGTAAGAGGAATCGCCCAACAGAGCAGCCACATCAGCCATACCAGCATACATATAGCCTGCACGTACGGCATGGCCCCATGCTTCCGTCTGTTCCACTACGGGCTTGTCGCTCTGAGAATAGAGATCCCTGCGACCCGTCTTGCCACGGAAATCGAGCAGGAATTTGGCCTCGTCGAGGTATTTCTTCTCGCCAGTGATGACATACAGTCTGGCCAGCGCCATCTCTGCTATCTGGTGTCCTGGAACAATGCAGGCCTGACCTTCCTTCGAGCCGACCTCCTTCACCACGCAGTCGGCATAACGCTTGGCGATGTTGAGGAACTTCGTCGACCCTGTGGCCTGATAATGGGCGCAGGCAGCGTCCACCATGTGTCCGAGGTTGTAGAGCTCGTGACTCAGGAAGTCTTCTGTCACCCAACGCTTATCGCCACTCCACTGGTGAGGATGCTTGGGGTTGATGGTACGGGCTGTATAGAGATAGCCGTCAGGCTCCTGGGCTGCTCCCACTACGTCGAGTACGCTGTCGATGTAGGCCTTCAGTTTCTCGTCGGGATAAGTCTGAAGTACATAGCTGGCTCCCTCGATGGTCTTATAGACATCGGTATCGTCGAAGGAGAATCCCATGAACTTCGACACGTCCCACTCCTTGGTGTTCAGACCCTCGTGACCTGGGTGTTGCAGGGTGTAGGCTGCCATCTCGAAGTTCTTATAGCGGTGCTCGCTCTCGCACTTTGAGAAAGCCAGAGGGATGGTTACTTCACGGGCCGCCTGAATACGGTCGCCCCAGAACGTATTGGGTGCAATCTTCACAGAGGTGAAGGGAACTTGAGTATAGGGATACCCACTCTGTGCGAAGCCTGGAACGAAGCCGGCCATCAGCAATAACGTAGCAATAATCGTCTGTTTCATATCTCAATCTTCTATCTTCAATGTTCAATCTTCAATCTCCTTATCGAAAGGTGCTGCACTGACACAGCGCAGGTTCTTCTCAAGCTGGGCCGTGCTGCTGGCACCCACGAGTACGGAGGTCACTCCCCTTTGGTTGAGGATCCAGGCGAGGGCCATCTCTGCCAGCGTCTCATCACGGCTTTCTGCCACCTCGTTATAGCGGCGCAGCTTTGCCAACAACTCTGGTGTGAGCATTTCCTCCCTCAGGAACTTTCCCTTCGACATGCGCGAGTCCTTGGGAATGCCGTTGAGGTAGCGGTCGGTAAGCAGTCCTTGTGCCAAAGGCGAGAAAGCGATGAAGCCTACGCCGTTCTCTGCGCAGAAGTCGGTAATGCCCGCCTCCTGTGGCTTACGGTCGAGCATGTTCAGGCGTCCCTGATAGATGAGCAGGTGCACGTCGTGGGCTTTCAGATAGTCGTAGCCGAACTTCAACGGCTCTAATGGCCAGTTGGAGATACCCACGTAGAGGGCCTTGCCTTGTCGAACGATATCTACCAGTGCCTGCAACGTCTCTTCCAACGGGGTCTCTGGGTCGTAACGATGGCTATAGAACAGATCCACGTAATCAATCTTCATACGTTTCAGACTCTGGTCGAGCGAGGCCATCAGATACTTGCGGCTGCCCCAATTGCCATAAGGGCCGGGCCACATGTCATAGCCGGCTTTCGACGAGATGAACAGTTCGTCGCGATAGGGCCGGAAGTCCTCGTCCATCAGTCGTCCCATCGTCTCCTCGGCAGAACCATAGACAGGACCATAGTTGTTAGCCAGGTCGAAATGCGTGATGCCGTGGTCGAAGGCATAATGGGTAATCTCCCTGCTTCGCTCATAGGGATCCACACTGCCGAAATTATGCCAAAAGCCGAGGCTCACCTTTGGCAGCATCACACCCGAGCGCCCACAACGCTCAAACTTCATCCCGTTGTCGTAGCGGCTCTTGTCCGCGAAATACAGTTCTCTCATATATCAATCAAATAAACGTTCAACTAAATATGTGTGTCACTAAAATCTTGATGCCGATGCCCAACAGAATCACGCCTCCAAAGAGTTCTGGCTTCAGACGACGGGCGATGCTATGGCCGAAGCGGGCTCCAAGCTGATAGCCGACGATGCTGAAAAGGAACGACACTACGCCGATGATGACCAGAGGGAGCGTAAGTTGTGACAGCCGCTCGTAGCCCGTGCAGGCCAGGGAGATGCCGACGGCCAGGGCATCGATGCTCGTGGCAATGGCCAGCAGCAGCTGGGTCCGCAGGCGACGGGGATTGAAGTGCTGTTCCTCCTCAGGGCCGAAACTCTCCCATATCATCTTGCCTCCGATAAAGGCCAACAGTGCAAATGCAATCCAGTGGTCATAAGCCTCCATATACGACTGGAAATGGCTGATGCCCAGCCAGCCTATCAGTGGCATCAAGGCCTGAAAGAAACCGAAGAGGAACGCCATGCGTAGGCACCCTACTTTCTCCTGACTCCTGACTCCTGACTCCTTCGTACAAATCACCCCACTGACGATGGAGACGGTGAAACAGTCCATCGCCAAAGCCACTGCTAACAGAATGATGTCCAACAGATTCATATATGGTACTTATTTGTCAGATTCTTATATATTTTGGTTGCAAAGTTACGAAAAATTCTGTATAATCTGTGTAATCTGCGGTTATTTTATTATCTTTGCACACAAAATGATTCAAATGATAACTAAAACGAATGATATGAAGAAGATTCTTTTCTTGGCTTTGCTCACGCTCGCTGCACAGACATCGACGGCAAAGCAGGTGACCGTACAGACGAAGCGTGTCACAATGGTACTTGACGTGGAGAACGGCCAGCAGCCGAAATACCTCTATTTCGGAGCCCGTCTGAGTGACTACGACCTGCAGCACCTGCAGGCTCCTGTTAACGGACGGATGGACGCCTATCCTGCCTATGGCATGAACTGTCCGGCTGAGGCTGCCCTGGCGATGAAGCACGCTGACGGCAACATGTCGACAGAGCTTTTTGTGACGGGAATGGAGCAGCAGGACGGTATCACTCGGATTACGCTGAAAGATCCGGTTTATCCGACAACCGTCACGCTCTGCTACAAGGCTTATGAGGATGAGGACATGATTGAGACCTGGACGGAGATCACCAACGGCGAGGCGAAGCCTGTCACGCTGACGCAGTTTGCCTCCTGCTCACTGCCCATCCGTCGTGGTAACGTGTGGCTCTCCCATTTCTATGGCTCCTGGGCCAACGAGGCTCGTCTCGTGGAAGAACCCATCCTGCCTGGCGAGAAGGTGATCAAGAACAAGGACGGCACCCGTAACTCGCATACCGACCACGCTGAGGTGATGTTCTCGCTCGACGGCAAGGGTCGTGAGAACGCAGGCGACGTCATTGGCGCTGCCCTCTGCTACTCAGGCAACTTCCAGCTAAAGATCGATACCGACGATACGGAGTATCACTACTTCTTTGCTGGCATCAACCCCGACAACTCAGAGTATCACCTGAAGAAGGGCGAGACCTTCGTCACTCCCAAGGTGGCGCTGTCGTTCTCACAAGCAGGACTATCCGGCATATCGCGCAATTTCCACAAGTGGGGGCGCAAATATATGCTCGCCCACGGTAACAAAGAAAGAAAAATCCTGCTGAACTCGTGGGAGGGTGTCTATTTCGACATCAACCAGCAGGGTATGGACCAGATGATGGGCGACATCGCCTCGATGGGTGGTGAACTATTCGTGATGGACGACGGCTGGTTTGGCGACAAGTATCCTCGCAAGGTCGACAACTCTTCGCTGGGTGACTGGGTGGTCGATAAGAACAAGCTGCCCGAGGGCATCGAGGGACTTCTGCGCGACGCCAAGAAACACGGCATCAAGTTCGGCATCTGGATCGAGCCAGAGATGTCGAACACCGTCAGCGAACTCTACGAGGCCCATCCCGACTGGATTGTGAAGGCTCCGAAGCGTGAGCCCGTGTTGGGCCGTGGTGGTACGCAGGTGGTGCTGGATATGAGCAACCCTAAGGTGCAGGACTTTGTCTTCTCGATTGTCGACGACCTCATGACCAAGTATCCTGAGATCGATTATATCAAGTGGGACGCCAACATGCCCATCCTGAACCACGGCTCGCAGTATCTGACGATGAACGACCAGAGCCACCTCAACATCGAGTATCATCGTGGTCTGGAGAAGACCTGCCAGCGTATCCGTGCCAAGTATCCTGACCTCACCATCCAGGCCTGTGCCTCTGGTGGCGGACGAGCCAACTGGGGTGTGTTGCCTTATTTCGACGAGTTCTGGGTATCAGACAATACCGATGCCCTCCAGCGCATCTATATGCAGTGGGGCACCAGCTATTTCTTCCCTGCCATCGCAATGGCCTCACATATCTCCGCCACGCCTAATCACACCGTCTTCCGTACCACCGCCATGAAGTATCGCATCGACGTGGCCATGAGCGGACGCCTCGGCATGGAGATCCAGCCCAAGAACATGACTGACGAGGAGAAGGCTCTCTGCCGACAGGCCATCAAGGAGTATAAGGGTATTCGTCCGATTGTGCAGTTTGGCGACCTCTACCGTCTCGTATCGCCATACGATAAGATTGGTTTGGCGTCGCTGATGTATGTCAACGAACAGAAGTCGAAGAGTGTCTTCTTCTGGTGGAAGACCGAGTCGTTCCAGAACGAGCACCTGCCCCGTGTAAAAATGGCCGGCCTCGATGCCCATAAGAATTATAAGGTACACGAGCTGAACCGCATCGACCTGAAGCCGCTCGCCTTCGAGGGCCAGAGCTTCAGTGGCGCCTACCTCATGAACCACGGTCTCGAAATGCCCTATCGCAACGAGCCCGAATACTCAAAGAAGAACGACTGGAGCAGCCGTGTGCTCCTCCTCGAAGCCGAATAAAAACAGGATGATATGACACCAAAAGAACAAAGAAACGAACTGCTGGCAGCACAGCTGATCAAGCATCTGAACCGTCGCAACATGGGGGCCTACTATTGCCCAACGGGCGAGGAGGCAGTGAAGAAAGTCTCGGAACTGATTGCAGACGGCAGTTCTGTGACCTGGGGTGGCACGATGACCGTCCGTTACCTGGGTATTCCTGATGCGCTGGAAAAGCGTGGAACCTTGGATGTGCTCGACCGTGACCTCGCGGAGACGCCCGAGGAGAAGTTGGCCATGTACCTCAGGGCTTTCTCCGTGGACGTCTATCTGACGAGTGCCAATGCCATCTCTGAGGACGGTGTGATTGTGAATATCGACGGCAACGGCAATCGTGTGGCTGCAATTACCTGGGGACCCAAGAAGGTAATCTTCGTCATCGGCCTGAACAAGGTGGCGCAGACGGTAGAAGCCGCCCTTGCAAGAGTCAGGGGCACGGCTTCACCCATCAATGCAGCGCGATTCGACATCAAGACTCCTTGCCATGTGGATGGTGTCTGCCACAACTGCAACTCGCCAGAATCCATCTGCAACTACGTGCATTTCCTCCGTAACTCCCCCAACGGCCGTCACGTCGTCGTGCTCGTAGGTGAGGATCTGGGCTATTAGCCGTTGATATGGGCACATCATCGCCCTGTAAACTTAATTATTCTTAAATTTCACAAGTTTGTGATTCACAAGTTTGTGAAATTATTATCTTCTCGCTGCTTTTGCCCTCAAATACAGCGGGTTATGTACACATGGTTCCTGTGAAGTGACCCATTTGTTTGAAGTTAGAAATAGATTCTTAACCCAGCCATGAGGCCGAGGCGATAGAAGCCGTTGACACCATCAGACTCGTCCTTGCCCAAAGCCTTCAGCGTATTGGAGTAGTCGGGTTGGCTGACGAATGTCATCAGGCTTGTCAGGTCCACCCCAAGGCCAATGTTTGGTGATAGCATGTACTCAATGCCCGCTCTCCATGACACTCCTAGGCCTCCATAGTGTTCCGTGATTCCCCCGTCGAGACCCTCACTGAACTGCGCGTAGCCCATTCCCACAGAAACATCGCCCATCCACTTGCTGTCGCCAAAACGGAATCTGTAGGCAGCACAAGGGCCGAAGTACCACTGGGTGAACTGGTATTCGTAATAGCCCTCGACATAGCCTATGGCACCATAGCCGGCATCGAAGTTGGTGTTATGGTACATCACATTGACTCCGAAGCCCCATCCCGATTTCCTGAAGTGTTCATAGTCCATCTTCACGCTGAACCCCGGCTTCCAGGTATGTTGGTGTATACTATTGTCGCCAAGGTTATAAACATATACCTTCGATGCGATAAACGACACGCCCGCATCCAGCTTCACCACATTGCTGGGAATCTCAGGCCTTTGCGCCCCAGCCATACCCGGCAAACTGGCAGTCATGAGTATGACCAATAGTCTTTTTATTCTTTTAATAATACGTATCATTTACATTTTGTTTGTTTTCGACCGCAAATATACAAACTATCCTTCATTTTTACATGGAAATACTACTAAATTTCATCCTTTGATATAAAAAAACTATTATTATGGTTGCTGCGGATTCGAGGAAGTCTTCAAAATTATGTTGGGGATGCCTATTTATGTTGATAGAAATGCCTGTTATCAGTCGTTCTGATAGGGGTTTACTATAGAAAAGGATGCTTAGTATGAGAGAAAACAGGCATTAGAACGAACGAAAGAAGGCATTTGAACGGGGGTAAAGTATGGAGGTAAGGTTGCTCGGGGGAAGTTTTGCAAGAATAAAAATGTAAAGATTATTCATTATTAATGTGTATTTGAGTAATTAATTGGAAATCAGGAGATTAGATTGCGCTGAGTTTGCAGGCTTGAAAGTGGGAGTTTGCAGGCTTGGGAGTAGGAGTTTCCTTACTGGGAAGTAAGAGAAAGGATACTGCACGATTAAAACGAGGATGTTTGCCAGTAGAAGTGTAAAGAATATTCATAAACACCAAACATTAGAAAGGCTGGATTAAATGGTATTTTGAGGGCGGTTTGTTGCATGTTGCAGTTGCAATAAGGTCTATCCAGTATGCGTAGAAAATACCTACTGGATAGTTCTTGGAATATTATGATAAATAGATTATTGATCTAATATGTATTATACACCTTATTGCAACAATGCAACGCAACATTTTGGTTGTTTCGAAATTTATCCGTAACTTTGCAGGCAGAAAAAAACAGTGTGTATCCACCTATTAATATATTAAGGTATATGAAGCATGTGAAGATCATGAATCTGCCCGACTGCGACAAGTTGCTGTACTGCAGCGGTTCGATTGCTCAGCAGATAGGCTCGATGTTCGTGGTTGACGACGAGCGGCCCGATGTTGTCCTCAGTTATCCCATCTTGTCTGGTGGTGCTAATTCTGCCGACGGCTGGATGGCCGACGGTACGGAGTGTATTTCGACACCCGTGGTCTGCCGCAAGGGACAGAAGATCAGCCCCCAGTATTTTTCCAAATTCGTCAAGCGGGGCATGCATGAGGAAGTACCGACTACGGCTTGGGAACTGTACCATCAGCTTCGCGAGAACGGCAGCGACCTGCAGCTGCCCGTCTGGGCCAGCAACAAGGAGACTATCCGCGAATATACCATCGAACTGGAGTTCCACGATTTCAGGGAAGAGGCCCGCTGCGTTTCGACGGATACCTCGGATTTCTATTTCGAGGTCTATTATAACCGTGACGACAAGGAAGACCTGTATGGTCAGCTGGATTCTCAGCTTATGGACTATATTAACATCGTGGATACGGAGGAACTGTATTGCAAACTGGTTTTCACGACGCTCCAACTCGATTATGCGGATATCGTGAACCGGCTGAACTCCGAAAAGATTGATACTCGTTTTTGCGACATGTATAACCCCCGCCGATAGTATATGCCCAACGTCAAGGAGATACCCGTAGGATTTGTCGTAGAGCGTGCGAAGGCCCAGACATGTGCCGATGCAGCCAAGCCCTATCGCAACCTGATAGCCGACTGGTTCAAAGAGAACCATTACGAGCTGGAGGGCTACGAAACGCTGCGTGAGATCGATGACCACTTTCCCTCGCTGAAGCCCAAGGCCATAGAGGTGAGTATGCACGAGCATATTGTGATGCCTGGCTGTGTCTTAGGCCGCTTCCGCACGAATGCCGAGTCGGCCGACCTGCTGGTAAAGATCATCCACGAGATCCATCGCCGTATGACCATCCCTCTTGAAGAGAGTCGTCGGGCCCAGCGCCCTGAGGATGTGAGGCAGACAACGTGGACTTGGCCGCACGTGATGCGTGTGATGGTTAATTGTGGCATTATCGACGAAAACACGACCAAGGCCGTCTTCGGGTCGCTGATAGAGCATATTCTGGGCAATAAGGTGAAACCTAATTCCATCCGCCGTGTGACTCATGGCGACTATAATATCGTGAGGAAATATACGTTCGATATAAAGCAGGCTGATAGAGCCATCTGCGACGAGATTCTCAGGCTCTTTATGCCGCTCCTTTCGCCAAAAAATTGACATCTATTTGACATTTTGACATCCATTTGACAACCGCTTGACATTGGGGGAAAACACCAGAAAAACACTTGCATTCGCCGTTTTTTCTTAGTAAATTTGCACCACGATATCGTAAAACGTGCAGGCGCCGCACTAAGTAGAACCGCCGAGCATTAATAGCCCATGAGTAAAAAATTGATCGCGCTTAATTGCGCAAAAAAGCCCAACAGAGGTCAGGCTTTCGAAAGTGACCTCAGAGTGTACAACACATTGATCCGTGAGCCCTGGCTTGCGGAGATGGTGAGCAGCATCCGTAACGGTGCGGAGTCGTTGAAAGACGAACTGCCCATACGCTGTTCACATTACTACCGATTCAAGAACAACCATCGTGCCCAGGCCGACATGGATCCTGAATCGTTCCTCTTTCAGACCTGCGTTGACATCGACGATGCCAGCATCGTCGAGCAGGCCATCGCAAAAGCCCGTCAGCTCAATGAGCAAGAGGGCCAGTGGAAGGACATGCTGCTCCACATGGAGTACTCTGCCCGTAAGAAGCTGCACATCGACATCCGCATGCCCCTGGGCATGACCATCGAGGAGGCCCAGCAGTCGTATTGTGAGGCTCTTGGTGTGGCTTATGACGGCAGCTGTATCTCACCAGAGCGCTTCATCCTGATAACTGATGTCTCTCAGATCATCTACACGTCGGAGCATTGGTATGAGGTGTTGCCCGATGATGAGCTCAAGCTTCGCCGTGAGGCCTATCAGAAGCGTGGTCTTACCATTGACGGACGAAAGCCAAAAAGCCAGTCAACAGCCACTGAGCGTAAAAATGCGCCCACGTCGGCCACTCAGACAGAGCTCTTCCCTATTATCAATAAGGTGGAGGTCAACCCCAGTTGTCTGCGTGCCTTTGACCTCTGTATGGAGGAGGCAGGACTGACGGAGCGTGCTCTGCAGGTGGAGGGTGTCAGGCACAACTCGCTTGTCAGCATCTTCTCTGTAGGTGCCTGTCGCCTGATGTCGAAGGAGCAGATGGTGGCCGTGGTAAGAGTCCGTATGCCCGAGTATGCTGAGGAGAAGGACTGTCAGCAGTTGATTCAGGACTTCTATCAGAACTACACTGAGATGAACAAGCCCATGAGCAAACGGTTGCGCGATATTCACGCCGAAGCGTTCAATGAGGAAGTAGCCGATGAGGCTGACGACACGGAACAGGCGTCAACGGTTGAGTTGCCTAAGAAGCGCAGGCTCAATGTCAGACAACTGCCTCCCGGACTGCGTGAGCCTGTCATCGTCGCACCTGAGAGCATGCAGATGAATGTGCTCTGCTCCATCTTGCCCATCGCAGCTGCCTATGCAGACCAAGTAGAGGTGGAATACGCAGACAACAAACGTCAGCACCTCGGACTGATGGGTATGGTGATTGGTCGTCAGGCTGGTGGTAAGTCGTGTTGCAAGGAGGGTGTCGAGGCTTGGATGGAACCCCTGAGGCAGGAGTCGAGAGAGGCTCGTGCGCAGGAGGATGCCGTCAAGGAGAAGAACAAGCTGCGCAAGGCCAACGAGCGTGCCCAGGAAGTTCCGAAACTGCCCATCCGCAAGGTGCCCATCACCATCTCGTGTACCACACTCCTGAAACGCCTGAAGAACGCACAGGGTCATGCTCTCTACTCCTTCGGAGAAGAACTCGACACGCTGCTGAAGACCAATGGCGCAGGCAACTGGTCGGCCAAGTACGACGTCTACCGTTACTCTTTCGATCGTGCAGAATGGGGTCAGGACTACAACTCGGATCAGGCAGAGTCAGGTGAGGTCAACGTGGCATACAACTGGACTATCTTCGGCACCTATGGCGCCTTCAACAAGTGCTTCAATCAGGAGAACGTGGAGAACGGACTTGCAGGTCGCATTCTGATGTCGGAGATGCCTGACACCCGATTTATGTCGATTCCCAAGTATAAGCCCATGACGGGTGAGCAAGTGGAATCGGTGCATCAAGCTACAGAGCTTCTACGGTCTATCAGCGGATACGTTGATACTCCCCGTCTTCGCAAGGCGGCTGACTTTTGGCTGGAAGAGAAGCGACTGATAGCCATGAAGGCCGTCGATGAGTCGATGGACGAGCTTCGTAAGCGTTCTGCTGTCATTGCCTTCCGATGTGCTGTGGTCTTCCATCTGCTGTCAGGCAAGGAGAAGGAGTCGAAGGCCTGCATAGACTTCTTTCTGATGATGGCCGACTACGTGCTCGAAAACCAGATGAATCTGCTCAGTCAGATGATGGAGAGTCAGCAGGCCAAGAGTGCCCCCAACGGCAAAAACATCGGCAATAAGGCTGTCTTTGACCGTCTGCCGAAGGTGTTTACGATGGAAGATCTGAGAATCGCCAAAGGTCCCAACTATGCAGAGTCGTCTTATCGCTGCATCACCAGCCGCTGGAGTGCTGCCCATCTGATAGAGGAGGTACCCGCAGAGGAACTTGGTAACGACAAGACCCTGCACTGGAGAAAGATTGTGGCATAGAGGTTAATCGTAGAGCGAGGGGTCGGAAACAGCCGGCCCCTCGTGTAATTTTGCAATTATATCAGAAAAAAGTTGGAAATCCCACGGGAAATTGAATAATTTTGAGTATCTTTGCAACCCAAATCAACAATAATAATCACTAAAAAAGAAATTATGGCTACAGGAAACGTTCGGCCGGCTGATATGGAGCGCATCACGACTCCCGCTTTGGCAAAGAAGTACATTGACGAGCAAATCAAGGAGCTGCGTGCTCAGATTGGTGACAAGAAGGTGCTGCTGGCACTCTCTGGTGGTGTGGATTCATCGGTGGTGGCTGCCCTGCTGATCAAGGCAGTTGGCAAGCAGCTGGTGAGTGTTCATGTGAATCACGGACTGCTGCGCAAGGGTGAGCCTGAGCAGGTGATCAAGGTGTTCCGTGACGAGCTGAACGCCAATCTGGTTTATGTGGATGCCACAGACCGCTTCCTCGATAAGCTGGCTGGTGTGGCTGATCCTGAGCAGAAGCGCAAGATTATCGGCGCAGAGTTTATCCGTGTGTTTGAGGAAGAGGCCCGCAAATTGGAGGGAATCAGTTTCCTGGCTCAGGGCACCATCTATCCTGACATCGTGGAGTCGGGTCCTGTGAAGTCTCACCACAATGTGGGTGGTCTGCCCGAGGATATGCAGTTTGAGCTCGTGGAGCCCATCAAGCTGTTGTTTAAGGACGAGGTACGTGTGGTAGGTAAGGAGCTTGGTCTGCCCGACAACATGGTGTATCGTCAGCCCTTCCCTGGTCCAGGTCTAGGTGTGCGCTGCACTGGCGCCATCACGCGCGACCGTCTGGAGGCCCTGCGTGAGAGCGATGCCATTCTGCGTGAGGAGTTTGCCAAGAACGGCTTGGAAGGCAAGGTATGGCAGTACTTCACCATCGTGCCCGATTACAAGTCAACGGGTGTGAAGGACAACAAGCGCAGTTGGGACTGGCCCGTCATCATCCGTGCCGTGAACACGCGCGACGCCATGACAGCCACCATCGAGGAGATCCCATACACGCTGCTCCATCATATCACGCAGCGCATCATCACCGAGGTGCCCGGAGTGAACCGAGTGCTGTACGATCTGACTCCGAAACCCACAGGAACAATAGAGTGGGAATAAGAATAAAAGCCAGCCTTCGGGCTGGTTTTTACTTGATTAAATGGGCTTCGTCTGCAAAGGCGAGCATCTCACGGTCACCCCGACTGTCGCCAAAGGCGGTAAGGTGATACTCAGAACGGTCAGGATAAAGGGCTAGGATTCGACGCTCTTTTTCCTGGCCGAAGCAGTTGGGAGTGAGGAAGCGACCAGTCAGGTGTCCGTCGATGATCTCTATCTGCGTGCCCAGAACTTTTACCTTTGGGAAAAAAGGCTGTACCCAGTTGTCGATGCTCGCACTGACGACAAGCACTTCAGCCCCTTCAGATAAGGCCTGTTCCAACACACTGACGACTTCAGGCCTCAGCAGGTGACGATGGGTATTGGCGAAGTCTTGACAATGCGTGTCGAACTCATCGATGGCCATCCCCTTGAAGAAATGAGCAAACACTTTTTGCTTCGCCTTTCCATTAGAGTAGAGTTTCAGCTTCATCAACACCAACAGGGGTGAATAGAGTAGGAAACCCAATAGGAACCTTGGCGTGCCACAAGCGTAACGGATAAACTCGAGTAGCGTATCACGAGTGGTTAGCGTACCGTCGAAATCAAAAGCAAATATTTTCATTGTTTACAGTTTACAGTTTACGGTTTACAGTGTTGGTTTTGGTAACTTATTGATGATCTTTTTCACAAGCCACGAGACGAGGAGTGTCGCCACGAAGAAGAGGAGCAGCCCGGCATATTGGTCATACTGGAGATAGGGTCGTATGAAAATCTTTCTTACCAGCGGATGCATCACGAAGATGGCGGCAGAGATACTGCCCAGCCACACGGCATAAGGCATCAGCCACTGCGGAATCAGTTTCACCAAGGCAATCGTTCCTACGACAGCCAGGACAGGTACCCAGAGCCATGTACCGAAGCTCGTGAGGCTGAACATGAAGCCGAAGACAATCATTAAGGAGACGGTAGTCAGGAGTAGGGGCTTTAGGGAGAGTAGGGATGTTAGGGATGAGGAGAAGGGAGGCTGGAGTAATGGTTGAAAGCGCGCCATAAGAACACCCATGCCGAAGGGCAGGATGCCACCCACAAGGTTATAACGCAGGCGCTCGAGCGTCACCATATCGTCGCAATAGCACAGCTGCCAGATCCAGCAACCCACCATCAGCGCCACGACGACACTCCAATGGCGCCAACGGTAGAACACCAGCCGGTAGAGCAGATAGAGTTGCAAGGTGACGCTGAAATACCAATAGGGTCCAGGCCATATCACCTGTGCCGGATGCTCCAGGAAGTTGGCATACATGCCCAGTATGGCTACCACCTCGCTGGCCTTATAACGGTGCATCGCAGGGGTGATGGCGTCGAGCATCACAAAGAGCACGAATCCTACGACGAGGATACGGAACAGTTTCAGGTAGTTATAGCGCAGGAAGCGCCAGATGCCTACCTCGGGCAGAGGGCTGCGCTCATATTTCATCACCAGTCCGAAGCCGCTGAGGAACAGGAAGACGGTCACCCCGTAGTGACCAAAAAAGGAGAAGAGGTGCATGGGTAACAACTCGTCAGGCTGCTGGAGCACTTCCAAAAGCCTGTCACAACGCAGTTGCCGCCAGGTGAATTCGTTCTCGCGCACGATATCCTTCAGCCAGTGGCAATAATTGTGGAGCATGATGCCGAGAATGGCGATGCCTTTCATCGCCGTACACTCCGACCGTGTCAACAGCTCTTTCATTTCTTCAGTTGGTTATAGTCTGTCACGCCTTTGAGGATACGGGGGCGATGCGTATTGTAGTCGGGACTGATGACATTCAGTTCCGAACGATAGAGTGGTGTGGCGATGCCACCCAAGTAAAGTAGCAGATGGGGCAGCGCGTCAGTCATCATCGGACGGTCCTTGGCTGCCTGTAGCGCAAGCCATCCATAGGGATGGTTCTCAATATACAGCGGCGAGCCCCATACCCAGAAGGGTATCTCCATCTCGTTGCGTGCCAGGCGATAGTCGATATCGGCATTGTGCCGACGGCCGCTCACGTAGGGTTTGTCATCGAAGATTTCCTCTCCGTGGTCAGGCATATAGATTACCAACGCATCCTTATCGACAAAGAGATTGGTGATGGCCTTCACGACGGAATCGTTATAGAGCAGCGAGTTGTCGTAATCGGCCAGTGTCTGGCGCTGCTTGTCCGTCAGGTCAGGACGGTTGTATATCTGTGGCTTGAAATGGCGGAAGGTCTTCTGCGGGAAACGGGAACGATAGTCGACGTGAGAACCCATCAGATGGAAGATAGTCAAGGAGCCGGAAGGGGAAGTTAGGGCGTTTAGGGGAGGTAGGGTATTTAGGGAATTCACCAAGTCACCGTCGTAACGGTAAAGCTTGGTGTTGCGTCTATCAAAGAGTCGGCTGCTCACCTCAGGGTGGTTCAGGAAGAATCCGCCACTGAAATCGTAGACGGCTTCTTTGGCCTGGGGCAAGAATTGGTTGGTGATGAACGTCACGTGATAGCCTGCCTGACGGAATACCTCAGGAAAGAGCGGCTGGTCGCACCACTCCCCACTGTCGCCGACGGCATAGAGTGAGAGCATGTGCTTGAAGACGAAGCTCGTCAGGTTCCAGTCTGCTACAACGTCTGTGAAGGGGATAAGTGAACCTTCCTCAGCCAATGCCTTCTGACGAGGCGTGG
>CAMKSE010000015.1 GCA_946415365.1 uncultured Prevotellaceae bacterium | reverse complement strand
GACCTGAAGAAATGGGCGAAAAATTTGGTTTTTCGCCCATTTCTTCTTACCTTTGAACTGCGTTCGAAGTTAGGCTGCATCTCGGAAATACAAAGAAAAACAAGTTTTCCTTTGGTATTTCACTCGATTTGCACTACCTTTGCAGCCAAAATCAATAAATACGTATTTAAAGAATGGAAAACAAGACTTTCAAGCGTACGACGGTGACGTCGGCGCTGCCTTATGCTAATGGCGGCGTGCACATAGGCCATCTGGCTGGTGTGTATGTGCCTGCTGATATCTATGTGCGCTATCTGAGACTGAAAAAGCGCGAGGTAATGTTTATCGGAGGATCAGATGAGCATGGTGTGCCCATTACCATCCGGGCCCGTAAGGAGGGCATCACACCTCAGGACGTGGTGGACCGTTACCACGAGATGATCAAGAAGAGTTTCGAGGAGTTTGGTATCTCGTTCGATATCTATAGCCGTACCACCAGTGAGACGCATCATAAGTTTGCCGCCGATTGGTTCCGCAAACTCTACGACGAGGGCAAGCTGACGGAGGAAACCACCACCCAGCTCTACGACGAGGAGGCCAAGCAGTTCCTGGCAGACCGTTATGTGACTGGTGAGTGTCCCCACTGCCACAATGAGAATGCCTACGGCGACCAGTGTGAGAAGTGCGGACGTGACCTCTCGCCTACGGAACTGATCAATCCTAAGTCAACGATCAGTGGCTCTACGCCTGTGCTGAAGGAGACCAAGAACTGGTATCTGCCCCTGAACGAGTATCAGGAGTGGCTGAAGAAGTGGATCCTCGAGGAGCATAAGGAATGGCGTCCGAATGTGTATGGCCAGTGCAAGAGTTGGCTCGATATGGACCTGCAGCCCCGTGCGATGACACGCGACCTGGACTGGGGTATCCCCGTGCCTGTGGAGGGTGCTGACGGTAAGGTGCTCTATGTGTGGTTCGATGCGCCCATCGGCTATGTGTCGAACACGAAGGAACTCTGCGAGAAGGAGCCGGAGAAGTGGGGCTCTTGGGAGAAGTGGTGGCAGGATGAGGACACGCGTCTGGTACACTTCATCGGCAAAGACAACATCGTGTTCCACTGCATCATTTTCCCTGTGATGATGAAGGCGCACGGCAAGTATATCATGCCCGACAACGTGCCCGCCAACGAGTTCCTGAATCTCGAAAACGACAAGATCTCCACCTCGAGGAACTGGGCGGTGTGGCTCCATGAGTATCTGGTGGATATGCCTGGCAAACAGGATGTGCTGCGCTATGTGTTGACTGCCAACGCGCCTGAGACGAAGGACAACAACTTCACCTGGAAGGATTTCCAGGATAGGAATAACAACGAGCTGGTGGCTGTCTATGGCAACTTCGTGAACCGTGCCCTGCAACTCACCAAGAAGTATTGGAATGGTGTGGTGCCTGCCTGTGGAGAACTGCTCGATGTGGATAAGCAGGCACTGGCAGAGTTCAAGGACGTGAAGGAGAAGGTAGAGGATCTGCTGGAGAAGTTCAAGTTCCGCGATGCGCAGTTCGAGGCCATGAACCTCGCCCGTATTGGTAATAAATACATTACTGACTGCGAGCCTTGGAAAATTTGGAAAACAGATCCCAAGCGCTGCGAGACGATTCTGAACATCTGTCTGCAGCTGACAGCCAACCTCGCCATTGCTTTCGAGCCGTTCCTGCCGTTCTCTTCGAAGAAACTGCGCGAGATGCTCGCCATCGACTCGTTCGAGTGGGAGCAGTTGGGTAGCACAGACCTCCTGAAGGCAGGCCATCAGTTGGGTGAGCCCGCTCTGCTCTTCGAGAAGATTGAGGACGAGGTGATTCAGAAGCAGCTCGACAAACTCGAGGCAACGAAGAAAGCCAACGAGGCCGCCAACTATCAGGCTGCCCCTATCAAGGATACCGTTTCGTTTGAGGACTTCGAGAAACTTGATATCCGTGTTGGACTTGTGAAGGATTGTCAGAAGGTGAAGAAGAGCAAGAAACTCCTGCAGTTCACCATCGACGACGGCTCCGGCACTGACCGTACCATCTGCTCAGGTATCGCTGCCTTCTATGAGAATCCGGAGGAACTCATCGGCAAGCGTATCCTCTTTGTGGCCAACTTCGCCACCCGTCAGATGATGGGCATCGAGAGTCAGGGCATGATCCTCTCTGCCGTCGATTTCGACGAGAGCCTCAGCGTGGTCACCACGACGAAGGATGTAAAGCCCGGCAGCCAGGTGGGATAAATCTTTGCTGCCGAATATGGAGATGATGAAGAGAGTTCTCCTGGCAATGGTGCTGCTGACGACGACAACAGGTGTGGCAGCGCAGACGGACATCAGTGAGGGAAAATCACTGGCTGAGGATTCTCTGCGCCTGAATGGCGATCTCCTGCAGACGGATTCCCTTCTGCATCAGTATGACTCGACGCTATGGAAGAGACGGTTCCAACCCTTGACAACGCATAATCCTGGATACAAACTCGATACACCTACCAGCCTTTACGACACCAGACGGGGCAGCTGGGAGGTGAACACGATACAAGGCGGAAAGCTGTTCACTCCCTGGCAAGGGGCAGCCATCATCGTCAGTGGAGGAGCTGACTCGATGCCAGGACTGCTCGACCGTGAGTCTGGTGCCCTGACGCTCTTTCAGGGAATAGGCCGTTGGAGCTTTTCGGCTTCTGCGCTGGCAGACAAGTACAGAATGGTGAGCATGGGATTTCTGGAGACACGCTATGGTGTGGGGGGCACTGTCAACTACTGGCTAAGCCATGCCGTCTCGCTACATGCCTTCGGCTATTACTATCCCAATTCCTCACTGATCAGTCCAGCAGTGAATCCGTTTCTGGGGACGACCAATTACGGTGGTTATGCTGACATCCGATTCCATAAGAACTTTGGTGTGGATGCAGGCGTGAGGCGTTACCTGAACCCCATGACAGGACAATGGGTGACAGACCCCATCGTCCATCCTTATGTTAAATTCAACAACGGTCAGAAGTTCGGCTTCGACTTTGGCCGTCTGCTCAAAGGACTTATCTGGGGCCATCAGGATGAGATGATGCCACAAGGTCCTGTACGCATGGGTCCACCTCAACAGCAAAAGAGATAAACAGATGGAAACGTTGAAGGAGAAGACAGCGAAGGGCCTCTTCTGGGGCGGGATGAACAACGGCGTTCAGCAGTTGCTCGGACTGGCTTTCGGAATTATCCTCGGACGTCTGCTGGATCCTTCGGATTACGGCATGACGGCGATGCTGGCGGTGTTCTCTGTGATAGCCAACGAACTGCAGTCGAGCGGTTTCAAGACGGGCCTCATCAATCTGGAGAAGCCTCGGCATGAGGACTACAATGCCGTGTTCTGGTTTAACATCCTCGCGGGGGCTGCCATCTACGTGGTGCTTTTCATTGCTGCGCCGCTGATAGCCGACTTCTACGACAATCAGGCTCTTATTCCCTTGAGCCGATATGTGTTCCTCGGCTTCGTGTTCTCCAGCTTCGGCATGGCACAGTCGGCCTATCTGACAAAACAGATGCAGATCAAGCAGATAGCCAAGTGTGGTATGACGGCTACGCTCTCGTCGAGCATCATGGGTGTGATCCTTGCAGCCCTCGGCTTCGGCTACTGGGCACTGGCCACGCAGTATCTGATGTATATTGCCGTGAACACGCTGCTACTGTGGTGGTTCAGTGAGTGGCGGCCAAGTTATTTACGATTTACAAATTTACGATTTACGATTTATTACCCCTTGCGTCAGCTGTTCCCTTTCAGCGTTCGCATCATGATCTCCGCCATACTGACGCAGGTGAATGCGAACATCATGAACCTCTTGCTGGGACGTTTCTATGGCGAGGCGAACACAGGCCACTATAATCAGGCTTACCAATGGAGTTCGAAGTGCTTCCTATTAGTGGGAAATATGCTGAAACAGGTGGACCAGACGGTGCTTGTGGGACTGCACGACGAACGAGAGCGTCAGTTGCAGGTGCTTCGTAAGATGATGCGCTTCACGGCCTTCATCTCTTTCCCGTTGCTGTTTGGCCTCGGACTGGTGTCGCATGAGTTTATCATCCTTGCCATCAAAGAGAAGTGGGCATTTGCCGCCTCGTTGCTGCCTATATTATGTGTCTGTGGAGCGTTTATGCCGTTGTCGGCTCTGCTTACGGATGCCGTTATCAGCCATAAGCGCAGCGACATCTACCTGTGGAGCACGCTTGTCTTGGGACTGCTGCAGATAGGTCTGATGGTGGGCCTCTGGCAACAGGGCATCCGTACGATGGTCATCGCCTATACCTTATTAAATATAATATGGGTGTTTGTGTGGCATTTCTTCGTTCGACGGCTGATGGGCTATAGGCTTTTGGATTTCCTGAAGGACATCGTGCCCTTTGCTTTAGCTGCGGCTGGTGTCATGCTTTTTACTTGGTGGATAGGTGAGTTTATAGTTTATAGTTTATGGTTTATAGATGATTACCTTAAACTCTGGATATTGCTCATCAGCAGGGTTTTGATTGCGATGCTGCTGTATTATGGGATTATGCACGTGGCTGGGGCCGTCATCCTCAAGGAGTGTATCGCCTTTATCTGCCGAAAAGGTATTTCTTCAGGAAAGGACTGACTCGTAACAGCTGAGAGACGATGATGCAGAAGGCAACCACCACCAGGGCAACAGCCAGTGAGGCTGTTGTGTCGAGGATGAAGTTGTTATGACGGTGAAGATAGAAGAACTGCCCTACCATCGGCAACTTCGGCAGGAAGAAATAATGGAGCAGATAGATGTCGAGCGTGCGACGACCTATGAACTGCAGCCCACGTCCGAAGCGCGTCTGTTCGAAGAAATCATGATAATGCCTGAAGAACATGAAGACCATCGAGAGCAATAGGAACATAGCCAACGTATGGGGCAGCGATGTCCATGCCATCCGCAAGGTGTGCCATTTCAGCAGATCGAGGGTGCAGACCAACGCCAGTAGCATCACCACAGGGAAGAACCAGCGGCTGTCCATCAGTCGCTGAGCCTGTTCCCAATAACGATGCACGATACTGCCAAAGAGGAAGAAGGGGAAATAGCGGAACATCTCCACCAAGCTGGTGTAGTTGAGGAATTCGTTCTGTGGCCCCTTGTGTCCCGCCGCCCAGGAGAAGTATTTGGGCAGGTAACAGGTTTCGAAGAAACAGAGCGAGACGATGAACAGCAGTGTGATGGGAATCCATGAGTTGATGCGCAGTTTACTCTCTACGTAACTGAACAGATAATAGGTCAGCAGCATATAGAGTAGCACCAACGTAAACCAGTATCCTGCCTTCATCGACGAGGCCAATGCTTCAGAGAGGCTGTCAGCAAAGGGTGTTGTGGGAACCATCGCCAGGAAGAGCAGGAAGAACACCACTGTAGGGATGATCTGCACTCTCAGTTTCTTCAACGACAACTCACCAAGGGTACGGGCGTTCCAAACTCGACCTGCTTTATATGCCAGAAATCCGCTGATAAAGAAGAACAGGGGCATGCGGAAGAGCAGGAACAGTTGCAAAGCCACTGACCAGCGTATCTTCATATCAAACGACTTCAGGGCCACATGGTTGGTGACCACAAGAATCATCGTGAAGCCCCGCAGAGCATCAAGCCAGCCTAAGCGCGGCTTCTTAATCGTAGCGCCAGGCTCTGCCGCCTTGCTATGCAAAGAACTCAAGTTTTCCGACATGGATTGCTAATTTGTTTAAGTCAGGCAATTGCATATAATCGCCATAGAGATGACGCAGATGGGCATCGGCATCATGAGGCACAGGGAACTCACGACCCTCGAACACATGGGTGGTCAGGGGGAAGATCTCGTCGAGATAACGACGTTTGTGAAAGGGGATGCCCATGCCAGAAGTTATTGTTGATAATTGAGAATTCTTGGACGAGCCAAGCGGCAAAGCCGAGCGGAAAATTGAAAATTGAAAATTAAAAATTGAGAGGATGGCGCGGAGGCAAGGGAACACAAAGCGGTTATTGAAATCGAAGATACGGCGCACCTTGCGGATGGCCTTGGTGTCATCAGTGCTTGTGCGCCAGATCTTATACATGTGACCAACGGTCTTCTCCGTCAGCTTATGCAGCCAGATGGGGTGCTGCTCCAAAGGAAAGATGTCGATATAGATTCCTTGCTCCTGCCACAGACGGTCGTAGTTGTTCTGTTCCAACATCTTCGAACGACGGTCGCGCACCTTCGCATAATAGAAGAAATAGTTGGGATCCGTCTCGTCATTCTGTAAGGCGAGCCAGTCTGGCAGTTCTGACGGCAAGACCTCCATCAGTCGTACATAATCCGAACGCATCATCTCTATGTCGAGATCGTCATCCCAGGGGATGAAGCCATTGTGGCGCATGGCACCAATCAGCGTGCCGCTGCTAAGCCAATAACGGATGTCGTGCTTCTTGCAGATTTTATCTATCTCGACGAGTATCTCGAGCATCCTCATCTGTTGGCGTCGCAATAACGACCCTTCTGGGTTGAAGCGTTTACGCAGTTCTTCGTTTGTCATCGCCTGCAAAATTACAAAAAAAAGTGAAAAGTGAAAAGTGAAAAGTGAATAATTTGCTACCGCCGATAAAAAAGTTCAATGTTCAATGCTCAATGTTCAATGTTATTTGTATCTTTGCAGAGAAATTACACAAAAGATGAAGCATCCCGCCAAGACAGACATCGCCGTGCTGCTGCTGTTTTTCAACCGCGCAGACACGTTCCGACAAGTGTTTGAAGCCGTGCGCCAGGCGCGGCCCTCGAAATTGTTCCTCTATCAGGACGGACCTCGAGGAGAACGCGATATGGCTGGCATTGAAGCCTGTCGTGAGATGGCGAGCGATGAGCATATTGACTGGGAGTGTGAGGTGCATCGTCTGTATCAGGAGAAGAACTACGGCTGCGACCCTTCGGAGTATATCTCGCAGAAATGGGCCTTTTCCATTGTCGACAAATGCATTGTTCTGGAGGATGATGACGTGCCGGCACAGTCGTTCTTCCCGTTCTGCAAGGAGATGCTCGACCGTTATGAGCACGACGAGCGCATCACGATGATCTCCGGCTTCAATATCGATGAGGTGACTGAGGATTGTCCATACGACTATTTCTTCACCTCCACCTTTGCCATCTGGGGCTGGGCATCGTGGCGGAGGGTCATCGACCAGTGGGACGGAAAGTATTCTTTCCTCGACGACACCTATAACATGCGACAACTGAAGGCCCTTGCTGAACAGCGGAGGTATCGAAAGGATATGATACAGATGTTCCAGAACCACCGTCAGACAGGCAAGGAATACTACGAGAGCATCTTCTGGGCGACGATGCTGTTCAACTCCGGACTCGCCATCATGCCGTCGAAGAACCAGATCAACAACCTGGGGTTGATGGCCGACTCCACGCATTTTACCGCCTCAGCCAAGACAACGCCAAAGCGTCTGCGTCGCATCTTCACCATGCAGCGCCATGAGCTGGCGTTTCCCCTCAAACATCCGAGATACGTGATAGAGAATATAGAATACAAGGAACGACTATACAAGGTTAATGCCTGGCGGCATCCCTGGACAAAAATCAGTTATTCGTTGGAAGAACTATGGCTGAACCTGCGCTATGGCAATCTGAGTCACATCAGTCGCTCTTTTTCTCGCCGGCTCCGCAAATGGCTCGGCACAGAAAAGCACGTCTAAAGAACTGTCCTTATGGGCGACAGCAGGAAGTCTGTAAGGATATATCCGTTATATATGAACAGATAGAGCGTCAGCAGGAGCACTCCCAGGCGCAACCATCGAGACTTTACACATTTGAAAAGGAAGGCAACGGCTACGGGCAGCATATAGGCCCAATGGGGGGTCATGATATAGATCTCGTTAATGCCGAATCCCAGAACAATGTGAATAAACATGTCGAAGGTGAAACACGACAGACAGAGCCACAGGAACCGACTCTTTCTGCCACACCAGATGCCAACCACAGCCAGTAACAGGATAATGGCCTCAACCACTTCACTCACCTTCCACCTGTAAGGCACGAACACGGGTCGATGTACCAGCACATCCTCCAGCAGATAGTCCTGATGGAACTGTAGTGACTCTCCAAAGAGATTGTCGTATGTTGTCTGCCAACGCGAGGTCGATATGTCCGTCCACTTCAGGAAACCTTCATTTTCCATCGGCTTACCGCTCTTAGCCGCCTGAAGCTGCTTATATTTTTCACGCTTGGCTTTCTTGGCCTCAAAATTCGCTCTCTCTTCTGGCGACATCTGTGCCACACGGGCCTTCACCTCTTCTGCCTTTCTCATCTTCTGCTCAGTACGGGCCTTCTCCTTAGGCATGGTAAACGTACTGAACTCCCACGTTGCCACTCCCCAGAGTAATGCCATTGGCAAGATGACAGCCAGAAGCAGATACTTCGGACGGAAGAAATCCTTTAGGTTCACGAAATATCCCGCCAGGAATATCTTGATGCCATTGCTCAGCGTGACACCCGCAGTGATAAAGAAGAGGATGGCCGACTGCCACCAACGGAACTCCCGTCCTTTCTGGATACAACGCCCGGAGATATAGAGTGTTGTCATGATCAGGAACATGGAAACCGTAAAATGATCGGGCACAATGACTGACAGCAGGATGTATGCCATTGAAAAGCCGAAGGCCGTCAGCAAAGTGGCGTCCCATCGTCCCAGATCCACCACCTCACGATGAATCCTATAAAGGAAGATATAAGCGTAGAGCGAGCAAAGGATGATTGGCAGAGCCACCAAGTACTGTACACAGTTTACGCCAGTCAGCCATGTCAGACCTTCATTCAACTGGTTGAGGGGCCACATCAAAAATGCCAACAGCGGATGACGATGCACCTCGTAGATCACGTCCCAGTCCGTCACCGTCATATACGTATAGGGATCATAGCCTGCCAGGTGCAACTCACGTTGAAATACCTTTATGTAAGGTCCGAAACCTGGTTGCAGGAACAACTCATGCAACCGTCGTATAAACAGCGTGTTCAACGCCACGATGACCGCCAAAGCCACCACAGCCTGTACCCGTTCTTCAACCTTCACTCTGAACAGGCCCAATGCCCTTTTCACTTTCGCGTTCATCTAATCCCTTGCTATTCCTCAGCAAAGGCTGTGGCCTCAGCCTCAGCGATGATTTCCTCTCGCGTTTTCTCCTTCGGAGTGGCTGTGATATCAGAGAGGTCAAACTCTGGGTCGGAAACTTCTTTGGTCTCCCTACTCCTTCTCTCTTTCTCTCCTTCTCTCTTGTCTCCTGACTCCTGACTCCTCGCACTAACAATAAAGTCCTGCTCCTGTTCTGTGTCAGGGACAGCCATTGCTGGTTCTTCCTCCATCTTAGTACGTTCTGTCTTGGCTGCAAAGATCGCATCGACGAACTGTGGCTCGCGCTTCAAACGCTGAAGCGTGTCTTTCGAGGCCCGCTGCTGAGCCTCTTTCTTCGAATAGCCGGAACCCTTTTCGCCCTCGACACCCTCCAACAGCACCTGAAAACTGAAAATAGGACTACCGTTCTCATCCGTCTTCTGCTTCAGCATACGGAACTCCTGACGCACACGGTTCTTCTGGCTCCACTCCAGCAGCTTCGACTTGAAATTTACTTCTTTGAAAGCCACCTTGTCGATATCGATGTATTTGCCAAGAATCTGTTTCTCGAAGAACTCCAGACAGGCATCGTAACCACGATCGAGATAGATGGCACCCACAAGGGCCTCAAAAGCGTTGCCCTCGACATAACTGTTGTGCGATGTGCTGTGACTGGCCGAAAGGAGCAGTCCTCCAAGTCCCATCTCGTTGGCAAGTTTCCCAAGTGTCTCACGACTCACCAGTTTAGAACGTGTATTGGTGAGGAATCCTTCCCGCTTGCCTTCATAGTGGCGATAGACGATATAACCCACCGCCGCATCGAGTATGGCATCGCCAAGGAATTCCAACCGTTCGTTGTTTAACGGCTTGCCCTTATCATTACGCTTGCGGATGCTCTTATGCATCAGCGCCATCTTATAATAATCGATGTTACGGGGATAGAAACCCAGAATGCCGTAAAGAGAAGAAAAAAGCTCCTTCTCCTTGCGGAAAGGGAGCCTTATACGGTCGATAATATCCTTAAGCCTCATACTTCTTGAATACAACGCAGGCGTTGTGACCACCAAAACCGAAGGTATTGCTCAGTCCGGCACGTACGACACGCTTCTGCGCCTTGTTGAAGGTGAAATTCAGGTCATAGTCGATCTCCGGATCACGGTCATCGTCCTCGTGGTTAATCGTGGGAGGAATGATGTCGTTCTTCACGGCAAGCACTGTGGCCATAGCCTCTACGGCACCAGCGGCACCAAGCATGTGACCAGTCATCGACTTTGTAGACGAGATGTTCAGCTTGTATGCTGCCTCTCCAAAGACCTCCTTGATGGCTTTTGCCTCAGAGATGTCACCCACGTGAGTGCTCGTACCATGAACGTTAATATAGTCGATATCCTCGGGCTTCAGATTGGCGTCTTCAAGGGCACTCTGCATCACGAGCTTGGCTCCCAGTCCCTCAGGATGAGAGGCGGTGATGTGATGAGCGTCGGCACTCATGCCTGCACCAACCATCTCTGCGTAAATCTTTGCGCCACGAGCCTTGGCGTGCTCCAGCTCTTCAAGGATGAGACAACCGGCACCCTCAGCCATGATGAATCCGTCGCGGCTGGCGCTGAACGGACGACTGGCCTTCTCTGGCTCTTCGTTGCGGGTGGAGAGAGCGTGCATGGCGTTGAAGCCGCCGACACCTGTGGCGCAGATAGCTGCCTCAGCACCACCAGCTACGATAGCGTTGGCCTTGCCCAGACGAATCAGATTGAAGGCATCAGCCAGTGCGTTCGATGAAGAAGCACAAGCAGAAGCTGTGATATAGTTAGGACCATGGAATCCGTACATAATAGAAATCTGTCCGGCAGCGATATCAGCAATCATCTTCGGAATGAAGAAAGGATTGAACTTCGGACCATTCTCCATGTGCTGACCATAGTACATCACCTCCTCCTCGAAAGTCTTGATACCGCCGATGCCAACACCGAAGACCACACCAATACGATTCTTGTCGATTGTCTCCAAATCCATGCCACAGTCTTTTACGGCCTGAATGGCGGCAATCATAGCGAACTGCGTATAGCGGTCCATCTTGCGGGCTTCCTTGCGGTCCAGGTAATCGTTCACATTGAGGTCCTTAACCTCGCAGGCAAACTTTGTCTTAAACAGGGTTGTATCGAAAAGTGTAATGGGTGCAGCACCGCTTACGCCGTTGACGAGGTTCTTCCACGTCTCTTCTGGCGTATTACCTACAGGCGTCACGGCACCAAGGCCCGTTACGACTACTCTTTTTAATTCCATAAACTAAAATTAAAGCATAATGGTTGCTTCGACTGAAGCAACCATTATGTATTTATGATCAAATTTATTTTGCGTTCTCCTCGATGTATGCGATAGCGTCACCAACGGTGCCGATCTTCTCTGCCTTATCATCGGGAATAGAAATACCGAACTCCTTCTCGAACTCCATGATCAGCTCAACGGTGTCCAGTGAATCTGCACCCAGATCATTGGTGAAGCTGGCCTCTGCCTTAACTTCTGCCTCGTCAACACCCAGTTTGTCTACGATAATTGCCTTTACTTTGCTTTCAATTTCTGACATAATTGTAATACTTTAAATGTTAATATTTGATTTTGCTATCTTGAAAAATAACGGCCTTTTGCCGAAATCGGGTGCAAAGTAACACATTTTCTTTCACTTACGCAAATTTTTTTAAGAAAAACTGTTACCTTATTGCACATTCGGTGGGATAGTGTGCAAAAAAAGAGCCTTTTTCGACATGATTTCTCTATAAAAAAATAAAAATAGATGAAAATACGCACTTTTAGTTGGTTAATTGAAAAACTTTCTGTAGTTTTGCGGAATAAAAGCAAAAAATATGGATAAGATTACGGTTTCTGGTTTACGGTTTACAGAACAGGCCAACGAGATTTTCTATCGTGTGATAGCCGATTATCACGTGGCTGACAATGTTGATACTCCCATCCAAAATCCATATCAAGAAGACAGTATCGAGAACCGTCTTTATCTGAAGTGCTGGATTGATACTGTACAATGGCATTTAGAGGATCTTATACGTGATCCCAATATCGACCCTGTAGAGGCTCTGGCACTGAAGCGCCGCATCGATAAGAGTAATCAGGACCGTACGGATCTGGTGGAGGATGTCGACTCATGGTTCCGTGGTCACTATAGCGAGGTAAAGGTGTTGCCTGATGCCCGTCTGAACACAGAGAGTCCTGCATGGGCCATCGATCGTCTGAGTATTCTCGCCTTGAAGATTTGGCATATGAAGGAACAGGTCGATCGTCATGATGCTGATGCAGAGCATATCGCCCGTTGTCAAGCCAAACTCGATGTCCTTCTGGAGCAGCAACGCGACCTCTCACTGGCCATTGATCAGTTATTAGAGGATATCGAAGCTGGACGAAAGTACATGAAAGTGTACCGTCAGATGAAGATGTACAACGACCCCACCACCAATCCTATATTATATAATAAAGGTAAAAGCGAATAGTAAAAAGTGAAGAAGGAGCATATACTCGTCATACGATTCTCTGCCCTTGGTGATGTGGCAATGGCCGTTCCTGTGGTATGGGCGCTTGCAACACAGTACCCAGATATCCGTATTACTGTGCTCAGTAGGGCCTTTGCACGGCCGCTGTTCGCTGATCTGGCGCCCAACGTGAATTTCATGGAGGCGGACCTAAAACATGAATATCATGGTTTAAGAGGTCTTAACGCACTTTACCGCAGACTGGTGGCTAAGCAGTTCACTAAGATTGCCGATCTCCACGATGTGATTCGCTCTGAATATCTACGCATGCGTTTTAATGTTGGCAGATACCGCGTGGAACATATCAGGAAGCATCGCAAGCAGCGCCGACAACTCATCAATCCTAAAAAAAGGGTAAGACAGCCTTTACCTTCCTCCTTTATGAGTTATGCAGAAGTGTTCGCCCGTCTTGGCTATCCCATTGACATCAGTTCCTTCCACAGCATCTTCCCTCAAGAAGGTGGAAATCTGAATATGTTGCCTGCTGCCATCGGTCCGAAGAAAAGCTTCGAACAATGGATTGGTATTGCTCCTTTCGCAGCACATCCTGGAAAGGTGTATCCTCCAACACTCATGGAACAAGTCATCAGTCAGTTGCTGCAGAAATATCCCAAGGCACGAATTTTCCTCTTCGGACGGGGTAAGGATGAGAACATCTATTTCCAACAGTGGACAGAACGCTATCCTCAGTGTCTTTTCGTGGGCCAACACTGTGAGACGATGTATCAGGAACTGATACTGATGAGCCATCTCGACGTCATGCTGTCGATGGACTCTGCCAACATGCACTTGGCTTCACTTACTGGTACACCCGTTGTCAGCATCTGGGGAGCCACTCACCCGATGGCCGGATTCCTTGGATACAACCAAAAGGAGGAAAACATCATACAAACTGACCTCGATTGCCGTCCGTGCAGCATCTTCGGCAACAAGAAATGCCATCGAGGCGACTATGCTTGCCTGCAGAACATTCCGCTTGAGCGGATTGTTGACAGAATAACAACCCTTATTAATAACTAAAACTTTCTGAAAATTATGAAGTACATTTGCGAAGTTTGCGGTTACGTCTATGACCCCGCAGTAGGAGATCCCGACGGTGGCATCGCCCCTGGAACAGCCTTCGAGAACATTCCCGACGATTGGGTATGCCCCATCTGTGGTGTTGGCAAGGACGATTTCAAGCCCGAGTAACAAGAATCAAGTAAGGTGGCACAGTTTGCCACCTTATTTATATTTACCACCACTACTTTTATGCCTTTTCTGACTGATTATCGTCATCATAAAAGGCTGTTTTTGATGAACTGGCCATAATTAAGGACGAACTCAAGGCACCTTAAAATTTTTCTGGACTTTTCCTTGTAGAATCTGTTTATTTTCATTAAATTTGCTACGACAAATAACGAAATCATTATCAAACTGAGTATTACGATTATGAAAAAAACAATTGTTTTATTTGCTACAGTTCTTCTCGTGGCATCAAATGCTTTTGGAAAAGAACGATCACGAACAGAAATGGACTCCATTGCTCAATCAGTACACTTTACCTTTATGAATAGAGCAAGGTCATTCTCCGGCGAAACGAGTGGCGATCGTCTCATTTCGGACGCTGTTTGTTCCATTGCCCTTAACAGACAACTAAGGCAAGTCTTCCCTGATGTGAACAAAGATTTCTTTGCTGTTTATTCTTATCAAGAAGGAAAGCCTGGCTATGCTATTATCTCAACAGACGACAGAATGCCTGCTTTAATTGCATTCTCAGATAGCCAACGTTTCAAGACAGACGAGATTCCTACTGCCATGCAATATATGCTTGCGCAATTCACTAAGAACTTGAACGAACGCGAAGAAGTCCCAGCTACGACAAGGTCATCTGAAATCTCAGAAGTTGCTCCATTGCTTGGAGATATTGCTTACAGCCAAGATACTCCTTATAATGACAGATGCCCTATGTTGAATGGCAAACGTACTGTGACAGGTTGCCTAGCTACTGCCATGGCTCAGATTGTTGCATATTATAGATATCCAACACAGATGCTTGGTGACAAGATAGAGTATGTAACCGAAACTTACAGTCTTCCTGTCAGTTGGGATTGTGCAAACACCACATTCGATTGGGACAACATACTTGATACTTACAGTTCTGTGCCCATTACGGAATATAATGCCAATGAAACTACTACAGACAAACAATTCTTGTCATTCACCAACCTCAAGGTGTCAGACAAGAACAAATTGGAAATATCAGATTTATACAATTCAAGTTCGGAAACGTTGACTGGTGACTTGCAATTATTGCTATTCAACAACGATGGTCTTTTTATCCGGCCTATAGGGCAGATTATCAACATTAATGAACTGCAGCCTGGTTATGGTTGGGGCACATACTTCATTGAACACCTTATACCCGGAGACATTGAAGATGGAGATTACAGGTTATACCTTGGCCTGAAACTCAAAGGCTCAAACGAATGGTCTGTCATGCAGAGGTCTGTACAAAATTCTCAGCGCGAGGAGTTTTATCTCAGCCTCTCGAAAGTTGGGGCACATTACGCCATTGGAGACAAATCTTTCCTTTGTGGTTATACCAAAGCACAGGGAGAAGCCATTGCCACACTTCTTGGAGCCTGTGGTGCAGCTGCTCGAATGAATTACGGCCCTGAAAGCAGTACGAACAACAGTAATCTCGGTGTTGGTCTTATAAACCATTTTGGGTATGACGAAGGACTTTACTTCATTGACTCCAGCATGTCACCCTCAAAAGCATGGATGGAGAATTTCGTTCAAACAGAATTATTGCAAAAAAGGCCTGTTTATTGCAATGGTTCGACCATTGAAAACAAAGCCCATGCATTTTTGATAGATGGATTCCGGTATATGGACTCCAATCCGTATTTTCATGTTAATTGGGGTTGGAATGGAGCTGATAACGGCTATTTCCTCATCGATGCTATAACCACCTCAGGAAACGACAACTATGCCTATTCATATAATTTGACCTTAGGCCTCAAACCTGATGACGGATTGGAAGATGGTGTTCTTTTCGCTGCAAAAAAGATAGAAGCGTCCATCGCTGATGAGAAAATCATCCTGGCTTTAGAAAACTTCAGTAACCGTACAATTAAAGATTTCAATGGTGACATCATCATATATGCCATTGACGGACAAGGCAAAGAATACCTTCTAGGCGAAGACCATTGGGATTTCTGGATGGCATTTGGTCAATTTGAAAAGTGGGATAAGACAATAGACATTCCCCAAGGATTACCTTCAGGAGAATATAAGATTGTAATGAGAACAAAAGAAAGCAGGTCATTACTTCAGAAAGATATTCTGACACCCTCTAATCCTATCATAAAGATTGAGAATTCAACAGCTATCAAAGATGCTGCAATAACTGAGCAACCTATCACAGAAATCTACAGTTTGACAGGCAGAAAGATGCCATCTCCTAAAAAACTTCCAAAAGGATTGTTTATTGTTAATGGTAAGAAATATATCTACAAATAGAGAAACTCAAATATATATAATAAGGTGGCAATCGATGTGCCACCTTATTTTTTAATGATCTTCCTGATAGAACCATCCTCTTGACGGATGATGTTCATGCCTTTCTGAGGCTGACGAAGCTGGCGGCCCTGCAGATTATACGACTTCGAACCAACTTTCGGCTGTTGTTTTGTGGCAGTAATGGCCGTAGGGATGTTGATTACATCGTCGTAGGCCTTGAAAGTTCCCCAAAAAGGGTCGTCAGACCAATAAAATCCAAGGACTTCTATCGGTGCGTGGAGTGTAATCTGGGCGCGTATTTCAGGATCAATGGGATCATAACGACTCACCTTTGGAGGAAGTGCTGCCAAAATGGTGAAGTCGCAAAGGGCATTACAACCCGAGAAGCAATCCTCACCAATATGTTCGATATTCTTGCCTATATACACGGCGGTAAGGTTCTTACAGCCGTCAAAGGCCTCTTCCCCCATACTACGTACACCATCTGGAATAACGATTTCAGAGAACTGACAATCCTGGAAGGCATTCTCGTCGATGACGGTCACCGTATAAACCATACCGTTCTGTGTAACGGTTTCTGGGATGATGACTGTTCCCGTGAGATCTTTGTCTGCCGCTTTAACGTAGGCTTCGTGCTCTACACCTTCATACCAACTGCCCTCGTAGCAGGTGTAATAGATACCATTCAGTCCTTCCTCACGCAGGTTTTGTGCACTGGCCAGCATTGGCAGCAGGGTCATGATAATCGAAATAAAATAAAGTTTTCTCATTGTCTTTTGCTTTTTTGTTGGCACAAATATAAGCAATAATCCCTAAATGACGGTCTATTTAAAGACTGTTTTTGATGAACTGGCTGAAATTAAGGATGAACTCAGGGGAGGTAAAAATAATTGTTGCGTAAAATTTGCTGATATCATCGTTTTATTCTAACTTTGCAGGAAAGAAAAAAATAAGGAGTTATGAGAAAGAACACAAAACGCTTGCTAACGATGATGACTATGCTGTGTCTGAGCCAAATGACACAGGCACAGATAGAGAGTCATCTGACCTATCGCCGCTATACTACACAAGACGGACTACCGCAGATGCAGACGGAGCGCGTGTGGCAGGATTCACAAGGATATATTTATATAGGTACGTTATCTGGGTTTGTGCGCTACGACGGTCGATCATTCACACCCTTTCTGAAAGGACGACGGGAAAACATCGTGGACTTCAAAGAAGTAGACGGACAGGTAAGAGCCCTTAGTTTTGCCCGTCAGTGGATGGTGGATGACGACGAGGTGAAACCACAGCTCTTTGACGCTCAGAAACGATGGTTTCTTAATAATCTGAATGCCGGAAGCTTGTCTGAAGACTATGTACTGATGGAGGATCAGATGGAGGAGAACCGTCGTCTGTGCAAGATGACAGAAACGGGTTTCACTTCATTGCTGAAGGGAAAACTGCTGGACGAGATGACGCCAGACAGAAAACTCTTCATCGACTCCGCAAACATATATGTGCCTACGGATAGAGGTCTTTTTCGCGTAGAAGGATATAAGGCGATGAAAGTCTCTGCCAAGAAAGATATTTACACACTCCTTCGAACAGACTCTGCCCTCCTGGCTTTCGCTTCCGATGGCATCTACACCATCAATGGCCATCGCTTGAAACGAATGATACAAGCAGACTGGTCATCTGCTTTCTTCGGGCTAACTGTCAAAAGCATGAAATCTGGCACATTAGTGATTGCCGACGAACATACGGTATACATCTATGACGGCCATACGATAAGCAAAGCCATTAGCGACATCAATCTCATCAAGGATCTGCTTATTGACCGCTGGGAACGTCTCTGGGTGGCTACTTATCAGGGACTCTATTGTCTTTTCAACCGCAATTTTACCAACCATCGTCTTACAGACAAGGAAGATATTGCCCGTGCCATAGGCATCGATGGGAAAGGCTCGCTGATCATCGGCACGCTGAATGGAAAAGTGCTGATAGATGGGCAAATCAAGGAGGACGACAAACAACAGTACTACAATCCTGGTAGTACCACTCTCAAAGGACGGGTTTTTATGGTGGGCAACGGAGACATCAGGGAAGCAGGTGAAGACAAGACACTCCGTTGGTTAGGACTCCAAAAAAATCGTTATCAGTTCGTGACAGCAGACAATGACAGACTCATCGTTGGCAGCAGAAAGGGCATATTAAGCTACGATGTGGAAACAAACGTAATTGATACGCTCTCTACTGAAATCCTTCATCCCTGGTGTGCTGCCAAAGATGCAGAAGGTCGTTTATGGGTGGGTAGCAGTCCAGGACTCTACTCAATATCCAAAGACGGTATCACCACCAAGACAGATTACCCGCAGAAACTTATCATTACGACGATGACAGATGACAAGAGAGGTAACGTCATATTTGCCTCAGCTGATTCACTGTTTATGATTCGAAATGGACAGGTGGTACCAATGAGCACTCAGATACCTGAATTAGCAGGCCATGAAATACGATCGTTGTATGTGTCACCACGAGGTTTCCTTGTGATAGCTGTCATTGACGGTCTGTTCCTGAGCCGAATAGATAAAGAATGCCAACTCAGCGATGTACGCTTCTTCGATCACATGAATGGCTTCACGGCCCTTGAACCCCAAATGGCGACAATGGCAGAGACCTCTGATGGCACTATCTGGATGGCAGGTCTGGAAGAGATGACATCCTTCCGTCCAGAAGATTTATATTCCTACCATGAAGAAGACACCTATATCGCCCCACCTTTGAAATGGTGGCAACGCTGGTGGGTGTGGGTGATTGCCTTTGTGATTGTAGCCATCTTACTGTGGATAGCAGCACGATGGTATGAACACCGTCGTAACCGCAAGGAAATGATGATACTGCAACAGGAGAAGCTGCAAAGAGAAAAACAAATCAGTCATATTCGTCAGAAAGCCATTGAGGCAGAACCCAACGAACTAGCCCGAGATATTGTTAAATTGACAGAAAACACCAATAGGATGAAGATGACCTTTCACACCATCAACGGCACAATGATTGTTGAACCTACCGATATTGCCTATTTCAAAGCCGACGGCAATTATACGCAGTTGGTCACCTTTCATGGCACTGAGATGATTGTTAAGGGCATCGGCTCGTTGATGGACAAAAATCTAGACCAAAAGATATTCGTACGTGCTGACCGCAGTACTGTAGTAAATATCCACAACATAGTCCAGTTGATACCACGCGAACGGCGCTGCATCTTCCGTTCTTCAGACGGTCAGGAACTTGAGACTACACTCCTCGCTCCAGCCTTTAAACGGTTAGAGGCATTCTTATAGCAAAGTGCCAGATGACGATGCCAGCAGTGACAGAGACATTCAGGGAGTGCTTGGTGCCGAACTGAGGAATCTCAAGACAGCCATCGCAGGCATCAACCACTTCCTGATGAACACCTTTGACCTCATTGCCAAAAACTACGGCATACTTTTTTCCATATAAAGGTTTGAAATCCTGCAACATTGTAGAACCATGGGCCTGTTCGACAGAAAAGACTTCATAGCCCTCGGCTTTTAATGATTCCACTGCCTCCAAGGCTGTCTTATAGTAGTGCCATGCAACACTATCCTCAGCTCCTAAGGCTGTCTTGTGAATCTCAGTGCTGGGAGGAGTAGAAGTGATGCCACAGAGGCATACGCGCTCTATACGAAAAGCATCGCCAGTACGAAACACACTGCCTACATTATACATTGAACGTACATCATCGAGCACAACTACCAATGGCAGTTTTTGGGCCTCACGGAATTCCTCAACCGTGAGCCGTTGCATTTCTATCGTACGAAGTTTTTTCATCAAATGTCAATACCATTATCATAGCCTATCTCCACTTCATAATGTCCATTGGTGGAAAAATCATAGACATAATAATAGGGTTGTTCTGTCGTATGCTCATCAGGTTCGGCATTCTTCTGATACTGTTTACCCTTCTTGCCGTAAACTTGAGGATCAACATTCGAAAGATATTTGATACCATCAGCAGTAAAGTCCTTCGTGAATTGCTTATACCATTGTTCAGATGAAGTGATTATTACAAAACGTGTCACCCTACCTGTCTTCCGAGATTCATCGAAGAAGAAATTAAAATTCACTCCGAAGTAATTATCGTCAGTAGCCGTGAATTTGTAATCTTCGTATTTCACACCATTACCCCAACAGTAACTGATAGCAGGACTGTCACCACCCCAATCTGCGTCTGATATATAACGATCAGCCAACTGCATAGGAAGACCAAGATTGCCAAAAAGGTCAGCAAAAAACTTCTCATCGCATTTGCATCCAGGTTGAATGATTTCCATCGCCATCTGATAGGTGAATAATGAAGAATCAGCAACAGCTGTATTAATACTATCATTCTCTTCACCATTGTCATCTGACTCCGTACTATTATCAACGTAATACTGTTGCTGTACTTTAGGTGTACAAGCAATAAACGACAGTAACATGACTGCTGACATCAAGATAAGAGTCAGTCCACTTTTAATAATTACAGTTTTCTTCATATGGTTTTTATTTATTTTGCTGCAAAGATACTAAAAACATCGAATATTAAACATTTAACTTTGAACTTTTTTATTTGCGACAGTATATTTTTCACTATTTACTCAAAAAACTGTTGATAACTATGTGGATAAGTGTGTGGAAAAACTATTCAGTAATTCATAAAAACAACAGTCAAGAGTCTCTGGTATGGATATCCATAGACTTATTCTACGAAAAAATAAAAGATTTCCACGTTTTTTTGCTGAAAAAAGATATAAACTTATTAAATTTGCACCAAAAAAGGAAATTGTGGATAAACTTATATATCATCTCATAATCAGCAAAATATAATTCACAATCATAATTGACAACTGACATTTTATACTTAATAAGTTATTATACAAGAAAAAAGAGAAAAAGTTATCAAGATATTCACGGCATATCATCCTACTATTCTCTATTTTTTATTAAAGAAAAAAAGAAATAAATAATATTTTGTGATGTTGAAAAAGAAATGGACTGAACAAGGATTCATCGATGAGCCAGTAGCTGAAGGTACTGACTTAAAGGCTGAAATTCGTCGTATGTGTAAGGAAAAGGATGCAATTATCCTTGCTCACTATTACACAATTGGTGACATTCAGGAGATTGCCGACTTTGTAGGCGACTCATTGGCCTTGGCGCGTAAGGCTGCAGAAACGGATGCAAAGGTAATGGTAATGTGTGGTGTTCACTTTATGGCTGAGACATGTAAACTGCTCTCACCAGATAAGACTGTACTTTGTCCTGATCTGAATGCCGGCTGTTCGCTTGCTGATTCATGTAAGGCTGAGGATCTTAAGAAATATAAGAAAGAGCATCCTGGTTATCAGGTAATATCTTATGTGAATACTACAGCAGCTGTGAAGGCTTTGACGGATGTAGTAGTTACTTCTGGTAATGCCAAGAAAGTAGTTGACCAATTGCCTAAGGATGCAAAGCTGATATTTGGTCCTGACTATAATCTTGGTAATTATATCAATGAAGTGACAGGTCGTGAGATGTTGCTTTGGAATGGTGGTTGTCATGTACATGAGCGTTTCTCTGTTTCAAAGATTGTCGAACTCAAAAAAAAATATCCTGAAGCTGTCGTAATGGCTCATTTAGAGTGTAAGGGACCAGTACTGGCTATTGCAGATATAAAGGGTTCTACGGCTACGATGCTGAACTATGCTCAGCAGAGTGACAAGAAGCAGTTTATTGTAGCCACAGAGGCCGGTATTCTCCACGAGATGCAGCGAACGTGTCCAGACAAAGAATTTATACCTGTGCCTCCTGAAATCAGCGAGAGCGGTCTGGAATGCAGTTGTAACGAGTGTCAGTATATGAAGATGAACACTTTATTAAAGATATATAATACACTAAAATACGGATGGCCTTCAGTGGAGGTTGATCCAAAGATAGCAAAAAAGGCTGTGAAACCTATAAACAAAATGCTGGAGTTGAGTTAATCACTCCAGCATTTCTCTTTACTTGCTTATGATGTATTTTTTACCATCTTTGATATATAAGCCTTTATTGGATGGTTTTCTAATGATCCGTTGACCATTTAATTTATAGTAATAGGTTGTTTGATGATTTAAAACAACCTTGATGTCATTAGAAATAGAAGCCATTTTATGATCAAGATAAGTCATGTGTCTTGTGACCCAATCTATGATATAATTGAGTTCAGAATCAAAATTGAGTTCTTTACCATCAATATCAGTATCTTTTGACCATCTGTTTTCTTCTCTTTGTGCAGCACCACTTTTTTTAATCAAATCATAATAGGATATATAGCGATTGATAAGACTATCTGTAGAAAGATAATTCTTCCTCAATTGAAAATAACGTTCTGATACTTTCTCATTAAATTTATTAGCGTTGAGTTCCCTTAGTCTTACATATAACTTCATATTTATATTAATGTCATACTCTGGAGAGGAACTTCCTACTATGTTTTTTTCTGTCCATTTTTGTCCTACTGTCGCATCTAAATCCCAAACAGCAAGTGTTAGTTTCTTATCTTCGTTTTTATTGTAAGTGGCCCAATATATATTTTTACCAATATTGTCATAAGCATTCATCGTTTGAAGGAAAATATAATAATCAATCAAAACGGGCATGTCGAAATATTCATCAACTTTATCAGTAAACTCTTCATTACTACTATTCACTACAAAATCAATGGCGTTATATAGTGTGCTATAGTCAGTAGTATTAAGGTCATTCAAATCCGGATATTTCACCTCGAATACATCCCATGTATCACTATGATTATCATATGGTACAATATCCCACATCAAGGCACATCCATAGCCTTCAGATTTCCATAGTTGTCCATTAATGGTATTCTTATCGAATTTCTTTAATTTCAATTGTTTTCTGTCTATGGCTTCTGTCAGGCAGTAAATTCCCACGTATTCGTTATTAAGGTAAACTTCCACGACACGACCTTTCGTACCTGAAAGAACGCCAGATTCCTTATGACTGTAATATGGCTTTTCTGCAAAATCATTCCACAGGTCAGTAGCAATTCTGTTTCTTAATCTGAAAAGATCTGCCTGACCTGCATCCAATATCCAATTATTATCTACTCTAAGACCAAGCAAACTAACGTCTTCAGATAATTTTATTTTATAATTTCGTTTATGTTTGCCTTCAGAATTAGTTGAGCCTCCACGCCATTTTATGTTAATCTTAAACTTAGTTGTGTCAGAATCAACAATATACATTTCCCCCTCTTGATATTCGTAACCAAAACTGCCAAAAAGATAAACTTGTGGTAATTGTGCCTTTGTACTAATAACAACAGATAAGAGAAGTAATGAAAGACAAAAACGTTTCATATAAAATATCAGTTAATAACTGCTATTTTGCATACTGTTCCTTTATCACCTGATTTTGTGGCAGTGATGACCATATAAATTCCACTGGCCACTCTCCTACCCTTACTGTCGCAGCCGTCCCATGTGAACATACCACCATTGCTGCGTCCTTCAGCGATTAAGGCACCATTCGAGGCTGTCACTTTCACATCGGCATCATAACTAAGACCCGTTACTGTAATAAGGCCTGTATAATCTGGTGTTACAGGATTAGGATAGGCGTAAACGTTATTGTCATCCATCGTTTCATTAGCTTCTGTGGCATCGCTCATATATGAGCAAAGACCGTAGTCTGAAAGGAAGAATACTTCGCCTGAAGCAGGATTGATAGCGATAGAGGCTATATTATCAGATATAAGTTTTGAGTTACTGGTATTGAAACTGTGTATCTGTTCCATATTATCGGCACTAATAAGGAAAGCACCTGCATTATCGCTGCCAAACCACTTACGATTACCTCCATCGATGGCTATGCTACTGATGCTGACACCACTGAGTAAATAGTCGGCAAGGTTCGAGCCATCATTACGTGGAACTTTTACTTGATAGAATGTGACACTGCTCTCCCCTACTTCACTTTTCTGGATCATAAACGGTCCTACATCTGTACCTACCCAGATATTTCCTTCCTTATCTTCGCAGACACAGGTAATCCAGTTGATATTATAGCGTGTACCATCCTGATTGACAAAATTATCATATTTTACTACAACGTCATTCTCAGTGTCACAACAGAATACGGCAGGTTCTACCCAGTTGTCGTTGACAAACCACAATAGTCCGCGACTATCAAAAAACATACTGCGGAAGGCGTGCTTGCCGATACCATTATCATTGGTCAGAACTTTGTTATGATGATCAGTCCATTTATTCTCAGAAGGGTCAAACTCCAAAAGGGTGACACCTTCCGTCTGATTATTCAACACCCAAAGATGACCATTGCTGTCGAACTTCATGGTGGAGATAAGCACATAGTTGTTGCTAAGCATCTTTCCACGATCTATGGCTCCTCGTAGTGGGCTATTATCCTGATTATGGTATCTGATGAGTGCGCCGTTTATGAACTCGTAGACTCCTGTTCGTCCACCAGCAATAACATATTGCGGATTACTAGGCATTACATCGAGACAGTTGATGTCTATATACCGATAGCCTGTCTTCTCGTTGATATTCTCTTCAAAGGTAGTCCAATCGTTTCCATCATAGACTTGTATGATGCCAGGATACTGAGGATCAGGCATACCGGAAATAAAGAAGCCGCCAGTGGTATAAAGACGATCATTCAAAAACTTCGACTCATAAAAGTGGTTATAGTCTGGTCCTAAGGGTTTCAAAGCAGATACTATGGATATATATTTATCATAGTCGGCTGTGCTTTTCTCAGGAAGTGATGTGGGGTATTCAGGATGGTTCTGAGTATAGGTTTCGGCTATCTCGGCTTTTTGGAGATTAACTTTGAGTATGGCGAAATTTGTGACTAACCAAGCATAGATACCATCGATACGTACATCAGTAACCGTCTTGTCCTCAGTGGTAGACTTATTGTAAAGTGCAGCAATGTTCGTGACGTTTCCATTAATATCCACAAGGTCGATGTTTGAGTCTTCATAGACAGCTATCAGACGTTTAGCCTGCTGACTCCAAGCTATGTGGGTGATATGGGTATCACTTAGTCCGTTGGTGCGATCATAGGTGTAGATGCTTTGGTCATTGAGGTTATACTGGTAGAGTCCGTTAGAAGCCAATACAAACAGGTAGTCACCAGCCTTCTGAATATCCTGCACTTCATGATATGCAAGATAGTTTTTCCAAGTACCAACCTGCGCCTTTGCGGGGTTAAATGATGAATGAAAAATGAAAAATGATAAAGCTATCAACCATATCTGTCTAATAGATATAAGTTGATTCCAAATACTGCGATGTCTATATTTATCATTCATTATTTATCATTTATCATTCAGAAACTCGCAGAGTTTCGCAACAGCACGGGCACGATGGCTGATATGGTTCTTGATGTCCATACCAAGTTCGGCAAATGTCTTGTCGTAGCCGTCTGGCTGAAAGATAGGGTCGTAGCCGAAGCCCTCCCCTCCTCTGCGCTCACGGATAATCTGCCCTTCGACAATGCCCTCAAACTGATGGATTTCCTTAATTGAAGTGCAGCCGCAAGGACAGACATTCTTTTTTTGTATTAACGCAATGACGGTACGAAATCTTGCTTTACGGTTGTTATTATTTCCTAATTCCTTTAGAAGCTTGGTCATATTGGCTTCAGAGTCGTGACCTTCGCCAGCATAACGGGCTGAATAGACTCCAGGAGCCCCATCAAGAGCCTCCACCTCCAAACCCGTATCGTCTGCAAAACAATCAATATGGTAATGGTCATAGACATATTGCGCCTTTAGCAAAGCATTCTCTTCGAGTGTCTTGCCTGTCTCAGGGATGTCCACATCACAATTAATATCTTTCAAAGAGAGTACTTCAATTGTCTCTCCGAGAATACTGCGAATCTCAGATAGTTTATGCTGGTTGTTGGTTGCGAATACGATCTTCATCCTTCTTTCTTCTTCTAACTCCTTGTATCTTCTCCTAACTTCTTCTCTTTTATCTTTACCCTCATCTCGTCGAAGCCCTCACCATAGACACCAATAACGGCACTTTGGCTGACGAAGGCATTGGGATCGATCATCTTGATGAGACGGAAGATGTTCACACTCTCATTCTTTCTGGCTAGGATACAAAGCACCTTCACCTCCTGACCAGTATACCAACCATGACCATCGAGAATCGTTACGCCGTGGTTCATTTCCGTACCGATGGCATTAGCTATTTCTTGCCATTTGGTACTGAAGATGAAGAACTGCACAGACTGTCTACGGGCATTCATCACATAATCGAGCACATAATTCTCCATCGTCATTACACAGAAACCGAACATCACCTTATGGGCTCGTTCGAGGTAAGATCCGAACTGTGGGAAGAACATACAAGAGCCGATGATACAGAAGTCGGCAGCAATCAACACATTACCCAAGCTAACATTAGGATGGAACTTATTCACAGATGCTGCAATGATGTCTGTGCCACCGGTGGAACCGTTGTGTAAGAAAACCGTCGCCAAAGCAATACCTGTCATCACACAACCAATGATCATCGACATGAAATCTTGTCCCTCACCCATCAGTTTGAAAGGCAGACCATTCTCCTGAGTGGGTAGTATGGCCTGGAAGAAAGCCAGCAGGAAATAGAGGATGAAGATGGCAATGATGGTCTTCATCAGGAATTTCAGGCCGAGGATCTTCAAGGCTATCACCAACAGGAGAGCGTTGATGATAATATAGGTGTTCTCCACATGGAATCCCGTAGCATAATAGATAATGGCAGAGAGACCAGTGACGCCACCTGCCACAATCTGATAGGGCATGAGGAACACGGTGAAGGCGATGGCATAGAGTACTAATCCTATGAAGATGAAGAAATAGTCCTTCACCTCGTTCAAGATTAGCTTGTGGTTTATGTTCACTCTTTTTACTTGCATACGATGTTCACCATACGCTTAGGAACGATAATCACCTTCATAATCTGCTTGCCTTCGATGTACTTCTGTGCACGCTCGTCTGAGAGCACAGCCTCCTCGATGGTCTTATTGTCAGCATCTGCAGCAAACGACATCTCGAAGCGGGCCTTACCGTTGAATGCAATACCAAGCTTCACCTGACTCTCCACGAGATACTCTTCATTCCATGTAGGCCACTGAGAATCACAGACACTACCCTGCTCACCTAGCATCTCCCAAAGCTCTTCTGCGATATGAGGCGCGAAAGGAGCGATGAGGATTACGAGGGTCTTCAGCAACTCTTTGTTCTTGCACTTCTGCTGAGAAAGCTCATTCACGCAGATCATGAAGGCAGAGATGGAGGTGTTGTATGAGAAGGTCTCGATATCCTGTGATACCTTCTTGATCAGCTTGTGAACGCTCTTCAGGTTTTCTGGCGTAGCATCACCCTCGAAGCCATTCTGATAGAGGTTCCAGAACTTGCGCAGGAATCTGTGGCAGCCATCGATACCATTGGTATCCCAAGGCTTCGACTGTTCAACAGGACCCAGGAACATTTCATAGAGTCTAAGTGTATCAGCACCATACTTATCAACAATCATATCAGGATTCACCACGTTGAACATCGACTTCGACATCTTCTCAATAGCCCAGCCACACTTGTATTGTCCATTCTCGAGGATGAACTCTGCTTTCTCATATTCAGGCCGCCAAGCCTTGAAGGCCTCAATATCGAGCACATCAGCAGAAACGATGTTCACATCGACGTGGATAGGCGTTGTGGTATAATTGTCCTTCAGGCCGAAGCTGACGAATTTACCCTTGTCGGCACCCTCGTCCTCGATACGATAAACGAAGTTAGAACGACCCTGAATCATACCCTGGTTCACGAGCTTCTTGAAGGGCTCGTCCTCGCAAGAGTAGCCAGAGTCATAGAGGAACTTGTTCCAGAAACGAGAATAGATCAAGTGACCAGTAGCATGCTCTGTTCCTCCAACATAGAGGTCGACATTGCGCCAGTACTCATCAGCCTCACGACTCACAAGGGCCTTTTCATTCTTGGGATCCATATAGCGGAGGTAGTAGGCAGAACTACCAGCGAAACCAGGCATCGTATTCAATTCGAGTGGGAAGACGGTCTTGTTGTCAATCTCATCCTTGCTTACTACCTTATCAAACTTTGTGTCCCAAGCCCACATCTTGGCGCGACCCAATGGGGGTTCACCCGTTTCCGTAGGCTGGTATTTGTCGATCTCAGGCAATTCGAGAGGCAGACACTCTTTTGGAATCATATATGGCATATCGTCCTTGTAGTACACAGGGAACGGCTCACCCCAATAGCGCTGGCGGGAGAAGATGGCATCACGCAGACGATAGTTCACCTTCACTCTACCCAAACCCTGCTCTGTGACGAACTTCTTCGTGGCAGCGATAGCCTCCTTGACGGTCAGACCATTGAGTGAGAACTTCGAACTTGCTGAATTACACATGATACCCTCTTTAGCATCATAACTCTCCTCACTGACATCAGCACCCTCAATCAGCGGGATGATGGGCAGATTGAAGTGCTTGGCAAAGGCATAGTCACGAGAGTCGTGGGCAGGTACGGCCATGATGGCACCAGTACCATAACCTGCCAATACGTATTCTGCTATCCAGATAGGGATCTTCTCGTCGTTGAAAGGATTGATGGCATAGCTTCCGGAGAACACACCTGTCACCTTATGATCCATCTGACGGTCACGCTCCGTACGCTTTTTCACATAGTCGAGATACTGGGCTACCTCTTCCTTCTGTTCAGGCGTGGTGAGTTCAGCCACCAGCTCTGATTCTGGAGCCAACACCATGAAAGTCACACCAAACATCGTATCGGCACGCGTCGTGAAGATAGTGAAGTGCTTATCGCTATCAGCAACGTTGAACTCTACCTCAGTACCCTCAGAGCGACCAATCCAGTTGCGTTGGGTCTCTTTCAGGGAGTCAGTCCAATCAATCTCCTCAAGACCGTCGAGCAGTCTCTGGGCGTAGGCAGAGACACGGAGACACCACTGGCGCATTTTCTTCTGCACCACAGGATAGCCGCCACGAACTGAGACACCATCCACCACTTCATCATTTGCCAACACCGTTCCCAACTTTGGGCACCAGTTCACCATCGTATCAGCCAAGTAGGCGATACGGTAGTTCATCAGCACCTCCTGTTTCTTCTTCTCAGAGAAGTTATGCCAGTCGGCAGCCGTGAAGTGTAATTCCTCAGTACCCAAAGCGTGACAGTTCTCTGTTCCCATCAGCTCGAAGTGCTCAATCAGCTTAATCGTTGGCTGAGCCTTCTGAGAGGCTGTGCTGTAATAGCTCTTGAACATACGCTGGAAGGCCCATTGTGTCCATTTATAGTAGATAGGGTCACAAGTCCTTACCTCGCGCTCCCAATCGAAACAGAAGCCAATCTTGTCCAGCTGCGAGCGATAACGGTTGATGTTCTCGACGGTTGTCTTTTCTGGATGCTGGCCAGTCTGTATGGCATATTGCTCAGCAGGCAGACCATAGGCATCGTATCCCATGGGGTTCAGCACGTTGAAGCCCTTCTGACGCTTATAGCGGGCATAGATATCACTGGCGATATAGCCCAGAGGATGACCTACGTGCAAGCCAGCTCCACTCGGATAAGGGAACATGTTCAGCACGTAGAACTTCTTCTTCGTCTTGTCCTCCACCACACGATAGGTGCCATTCTCTACCCATCGCTTCTGCCATTTCTGTTCGATGTCTCTAAAATTGTAATCCATTGTATTTTTGTCTTTAATTGTTTCTGTACATAAATATTTGGGCTGCAAAGATACAAAATAAACCGCAGATTTCGCAGATTATACAGATTATTTTGTTATTTTCAGCGAAATCTGTGGTTTATTTCGTAATTTTGCACCCGAAATGAAGAAGATATTGTTTATCTGTTTGGGTAATATCTGCCGTTCGCCAGCTGCTCGATAAAAGGTATTAGTACAAGTGATTGAAGGCATCAGAACGAAGGTTAGAAAGCATTGAAATTAGGGAAAGTTGTAAAGATTATTCACACTCTATGATGGTTTTGGCAAGTGACTGGCAATCAATTGGTTAAGAGGCCGGGAGTTTGAAGGCTTGAAAGTGGTAGTTTGAAGCCTGCAAACTCCGAGTTCCCAGCCAGGGAAATCAGAGAAAGGATACTGCTCCCTGCATAAGAGGCATAATCGTAAAACAAGTGTAAAGTATTTTTATAACAAACAATATAGTAAATGGCGAGTGGCAGATGGGTACAGCAGATGGAAATAATTCGGAAGGGTATACAGCAATCTTATTTAATTATCACTTTCCTCGTTGTACCGTCGTAGCTGCGAAGGATGTAAATGCCAGGTCGTTGAATACTTCCTTCAGGAATATGGACACCATTAAGAGAGTAGAGAGTGCCTTCTGAAGGTTCATTCTTCATGATGGTTTTGATGTTAGTACCTGACTCTTTTGTCATTGTTGATGCAGTACCGCTGTCTACTTGCAGATAGGCTTTGTTGGCTCTGAGATAAAAGTCATTATAAAGATTTTCTGGCTTAGCCGTTATGAATGCCAGTTCACCTTTGTTATCCAAACCAATGACCCGCATCGTGACTGGGTCATAGTCTTTGGCATTGAAATGCTTGGCAACACCCGACAAAGCACAGTAGACGCCTTGTAGACAGTTGGATTGGTTGAAAGCAGCGTTATCATTCACAGGCTCTATTTTATTGTCAGTGGGATTGGAAGAGTTGCATCTGATGATAACGGGTGTGGAGGCAGGAATCACATCCTGCACGATCTCCTCCATCTTGAACGTCGAACCTTGTGCACTGCTGACATAATAGGCCTTCATGCCAGGTGATACCATCCTGAAACTGAAACCAGCATAGATGGTGCCATAGTATTCGCCATCGGCAGTCCTCACGTCAGGACGGATGCCGATATACTCGTCTGATGTGTTGACAGGGATGGCCTTCCAGTTTTCAGTCTCAGTCAGCCTGTTCATCAGCCAACTGTCCTTTGTGCTGGGTGAGCCGTCAGCCAGTTTCTTCTCTATCCCCTGATAGGTACCAGAAATGATATAGGTGTCACCTCCCTGTGGAACAAGGCTGACACCAAATCTTCCTGATGACAATTCATAAATGCTGGAGCCTTGTCCGCAGAAGTCGTACTTACCGTTATCGAGCTTTCTGACATAGATGATACACGAAGGACTTACGGCTACGGTGTCGTAATCCAGGTACGTCCTGAAGCCTGCCATATTAAGGTCGCCTGAATATGTGTTCAGTTGATAGTTCTGGGGATCAGTATCGTTGATGCTGATGTACCTTCCTGTTGTGGCATTCTTGAAGTGATAGAAGCCGTCGGCTAACTGAGCTGATGCATTCTGGACGCAGAATGATGAAAGAACAAACGAACAAACAAATAATAATTTTTTCATATCCAATACATTTTTTTGATTATACATTCATCAGTATAACAACTAAATGTACTGGATACTGCGCGGATTTCGATTTAATTATTCTTTCTTAACAATTGGAATTCATTCATACACCTTCGCAGGGAACTTACCCTGTAGGACAGCAAGGGCATTGAGGGCCAGAGCGCCCATCTCATCCTCGCCAGGGAAGTTGTGTACTGGGGCGAGGAATCCTATGCGTTGGCGCAGGCGGTCTACGATATATTCACTTCTGGCAAGACCGCCAGTGAGCAAAATGGCATCGATATTTCCACAGAGGACAGCAGATTCGGCAGCAATGTTTTTGGCAACATGATAGATCATCGCATCGAGGATGAGTTTTGCATGCTTGTCGCCATCCTGTTCGATGCGGCGGATAACCTCCTTCACATCGTTGGTGCCAAGATGGGCATTAAGTCCGGCCTTACCAGCAATACGCTTAAGCAGTTGCTTTTCAGAGTATTGTCCGCTGAAACACAGACGGATGAGGTCGGATGCAGGAAGAGAGCCAGCACGTTCTGGGGAGAAGGGGCCTTCGCCATCAAGAGCGTTATTGGCATCAACCGCACGACCATGTTCATGGGTTGCTATGGATATGCCTCCACCCATGTGACAGACAATCAGGTTCAGGTCTTCATATCGTACGCCAATCTCTGCGGCATATCGCTGGGCGATGGCTCGCTGGTTAAGGGCATGCCAGATACAGATGCGGTTCATCAATGGGGAGCCGGAAATACGGGCATAGTCGTTAAGTTCATCTACAACCCCAGGGTCGGCAATGAATGCTCTGCATCCGGGAATCTCCATCGCCACCTCATAAGCTATCAGACAACCCAGATTGCATGCATGATTATGCATAGCTATGCCGCTATGGGTATCGCGCACCATCTGTTCGTTAATCTCATATACGCCGCCCTCAACGGGTTTTACCAGTCCGCCACGACCAATAACCGCATCGAAGTCCATAGGTATACGGGCATGTTCCAATTCCGTCAAAAGCAATTGTTTGCGGAACTCCTGTTGGTCTAACACGTCATCATACTTTGACAATTCCTCTGAAGAATGAATAATCGTTCTTAACAGGATGGGAATCTCGTCGTCATAAACGGCAATCTTTGTTGATGTGGAGCCTGGGTTGATAACTAAAATATGCATAGGTCAGAAATAATTTTCGGCAAAGATACGATAAATGGGGCAATAATCCAAACAAAATAACAGGAAAAATATGATTTCGCATGGAAAATGTTGTCAGATTCAGAATTATTGCTTACCTTTGCAGAAACCATCAAACATACTGTAATGAAACTTGACGAGAAATATGTAATTACGATCAACCGTGAGTTAGGCTCAGGGGGCAGGACTATTGGTGAAAAACTGGCAAAGCGACTGGGTGTGCCTTTCTACGATAAGGCCCTCATTCAGCAACTGGAAAAAAAATATGACCTGACTTCGGAGGAGATAGAACGATTGAAAGGCCAGAAGCATAACTGGTGGGCAGACTTCAAGCGCAGTCTGAAGATCATGCCGAGTTTTGCTGCTCCGCAGATTATCCCAGGCAATACGGCTATGCCTGATTTCCTCGTCACAAACGATATCTTCAAATCTGAGACAGAGATCCTAAAGGGAATCTGTGCCGATGAGTCTTGCGTGATAGCTGGACGAAGTGGATTCTATGTGCTTCGCGACCATCCCAATCACCTCAGCATCCTCATCCAGGCAAAGATGGAGTATCGTGTAAAGCGTTTGATGGGACGCAGGGGCATTAGTGAGGAAGAGGCCGTGAAGATCATCAAAGAGGTGGACAAAGCCCGTGAGAGTTATGTGAATAAATATACAGGTACATCACGTTACGATACCCGTAACTACGATATGGTGTTCAATGTGGAGAATCATACCGAGGACGAGATTGTGGATCTCATTGTTCATTATATCAAGAAAAAGTAGTATTACCTGATGGCCAAAAAAGACGGGGAACTGACCCCGATGATGAAGCAATTCTTCGACTTGAAAGCAAAACATCCTGACGCAGTGATGCTGTTCAGGTGTGGCGATTTCTATGAGACTTATTGCGAAGATGCCATCACGGCTTCGAAGATACTGGGCATCACTCTTACTCATCGTAACAATGGTTACAACAAAGGTGACGAGATGGCGGGATTTCCCCATCATGCCCTCGACACCTATCTGCCCAAGCTCATCAGGGCAGGTAAGCGCGTGGCTATCTGCGACCAGTTGGAAGATCCCAAGCTGACGAAGAAACTCGTAAAACGAGGCATCACAGAACTGGTGACGCCAGGCATAGCCCTCTCAGACAATGTGCTGAACTATAAGGAAAACAATTTCCTGGCCTCCATTCATTTCGGAAAGGCCTCATTTGGCGTGGCTTTTTTGGACATCTCTACGGGCGAGTTCCTGACAGGTGAGGGAACGGCTGACTACGTGGAGAAACTATTGGGCAATTTTTCTCCCAAGGAGATATTGTTTGACAGAAGCCGCAAACAAGACTTCGAGCGTCTCTTTGGAACGAAGTACTTCACTTTCCAACTCGATGACTGGGTGTTTACTGAGCAGACCTCGAAACAGAAATTGCTGAGACACTTCAACGTTAAGAACCTGAAGGGTTTTGGTGTGGACCATCTGCAGGCGGGAGTTATCGCCGCAGGAGCCATCCTGCAGTATCTTGAACAGACTCAGCATACCCAGATAGGCCATATTACTTCAATCTCGCGCATTGAGGAAGACAAATATGTTCGTCTGGATAAGTTCACGATTCGCAGTCTCGAACTGATTTATCCGATGCAGGACGATGGCAAATCATTGCTCGATGTGATAGATAAGACGGTGAGCCCCATGGGTGGACGTCTTTTGCGTCGTTGGCTGGTGTTCCCTTTGAAAGACGAGCGACCCATCAACGAACGACTCGATATCGTGGAGTATTACTATCGTGAGCCAGAGTTTCGTCAGTGTATAGATGAACAAATTCATCGTATAGGCGACCTTGAACGTATCATCTCGAAGGCTGCCGTAGGAAGGGTGTCGCCTCGTGAGGTGGTGCAGCTGAAGACGGCCTTGCAGGCTATTCAGCCCATCAAGACGGCTTGTCTATATGCTGAAAATGAGGCGTTGAAGAGGGTTGGTGAACAACTGAATCTCTGTGAGAGCCTTCGCGATAGGATTGAGAAGGAGATTCAGAATGATCCCCCACAATTGGTGGCAAAGGGAGGTGTGATTCGCGATGGTGTAAACGCAGAACTTGACGAACTGAGAAGCATCGCCTACTCAGGTAAGGACTATCTGCTGAAGATTCAGGAGCGTGAAGCCCAAGAGACGGGTATCAGTTCGTTGAAGATAGGCTATAACAATGTGTTTGGCTACTATCTCGAGGTTCGCAATACCTATAAGGACTTGGTGCCACAAGAATGGGTACGAAAGCAGACTTTGGCACAGGCCGAACGCTATATTACCCAGGAACTGAAGGAGTATGAGGAAAAGATTCTTGGGGCTGAGGATAAGATTCTAAGCCTTGAGGCCAAACTCTTTAATGAGTTGGTTCTTGGTATGCAGGAGTTTATCCCTCAGATTCAGATCAATGCGAACATCATCGCTCGTCTTGACTGTCTGCTGGCTTTTGCGAAGACGGCAGAAGAGAATAAGTATATTCGTCCTGTGATAGACTCATCAGAGGTCATAGACATCAAGCAAGGCCGTCATCCTGTCATCGAACAGGAATTGCCGCTTGGCGAACGCTATGTGCCCAATGACATCCTGCTCGACAACGAGCGTCAGCAGATCATTATCATCACAGGTCCGAATATGGCCGGTAAATCAGCACTGCTGCGACAGACGGCTCTCATCGTATTACTTGCCCAGATAGGTTGTTTTGTGCCGGCAGAGGCTGCTAGAATCGGGTTGGTGGATAAGATATTCACCCGTGTGGGAGCTTCGGACAATATCTCTTTGGGTGAATCAACGTTTATGGTTGAGATGACTGAGGCCTCAAACATATTGAACAATGTTTCTTCTCGTTCGTTGGTACTGTTCGATGAGTTGGGCCGAGGAACCTCTACATACGATGGTATCTCCATTGCATGGGCCATCGTGGAATATCTGCATGAGAACGCTAAAGGCCATCCTCGTACGCTTTTCGCTACCCACTATCACGAACTAAACGAGATGGAGAAGAACTTCTCTCGTATCAAGAACTACAATGTCTCTGTGAAGGAAGTCGACGGCAAGGTGATTTTCCTGCGTAAGTTGGAACGTGGTGGCTCTGAACACTCCTTTGGAATTCATGTAGCAGAGATTGCTGGTATGCCTCGTAGCATCGTGAAGCGCGCTAACGTGATTTTAAAACAACTGGAGGCCGAGAATGCTCAGGTAGGTGCGGTTGGCAAGCCCACAGCAGAGATTGCCGCCTCACGCGAAGGTATGCAACTCTCTTTCTTCCAACTCGACGATCCTGTGCTCTGTCAGGTCCGTGACGAGATTCTCGGTCTCGATGTGAACAACCTCACGCCCCTCGAAGCCCTCAACAAGCTCAACGATATCAAGAAGATTGTCAGTGGGAAATAGCTTATTATGATGAAAAGAATCCTGATTATATCCGCTTTGCTGCTGATGGGTCTCAGTTTCATGAGTGACATGCATGCCCAGAACATCCATACCTCTTGGCGCCAGAAGGCAATTGCCGTCGAGAATGGCGGAGAGTCACCAACGGTTATTCAACTCCTGAAGGCATTTAATAAGGTGTGGCACTATAAGAGTATAGAAGCTTTGCTGGCTGAGGCTGGCGACAAGCTGTATGTGTCTAACGATGCCACAGAGGGCAATTCTGGGCGAGCCTTTGTCGATTGCGAGGACTATTGTCATTGCTGGTACGACTTTGAGAATTCAGACGACCACATGGTCGAGGCCCGTACCTATCAGTGTGACAACGGCCATCTGCTCTTTGCCGTCATCCTTGCTGAGGCAGGACCCAAAGGAAAATATTTCGGTTGCTTCTACGATTATAATCCTAAGACTTCGAAGCTTACGCCAAAGGATGAGCCATTTATTGATTTCCGCCCCTTCTGGCCTGGTTCGCACATCACATACGCCCTCGGCGAAGGGTATCTGCAGGTCATATTGGTGATAGAGAGTGCCCCAGGAATTGCGACGCAATACACGCATTATACCTTCAATGGCAAGCGTTTCGTCTACGATCACCTCGATGCCCTCGGCTATGCCGCCTACGATGAATCTGGCGACGAAGAGGAAGAGTAAATGGCTGTGTAAGAGGTTTGGTCTTGCTAAGATACTTCAAGATACCTTATTAGAGATTTTCTTTTTAGCCCTTATCATGCACCAGACGCCTAAAGCGATAAAGGGAATCGAGAGAATCTGACCCATATCGATGGGCAGCGATGCCTCGAAGGCTTCCTGAATCTCCTTGGTGTACTCGATGAAGAAGCGGAAGGTGAAGATATATGTCAGGCAGAAGCCAAAGTACCAGCCAGTACCAATCTTCTCCGGCATCTTTTTATGCAGATACCACATGATACCAAAGAGAATAGCGTAGGCAATGGCCTCATAAAGTTGTCCTGGGTGACGAGGAACGGCATCGACACGCTCGAAGATAAAGGCCCAGGGCACGTCTGTGATCTTGCCGATAATCTCAGAGTTCATAAGATTGCCCAAACGTATGAAGCAAGCTGTGGTTCCTGTGGCGATGGCAATATTGTCGAGTACCGTCCAGATACTGAGTTTCGTTTTGCGGACATAGAGCCAGAGAGCAATCATCAGACCTAAGGTTCCACCATGCGAGGCCAGGCCAGCATAACCTGTTGGGAAGAAGCCAAATGTCTCGCCCCACCAGCTTCCGTTATTGCCGATGTGGATAGGCAGCAACATTTCCACAATGCCTTGCCACGAGGTCAGAAAGTCTTGTGGCTGATAGAAGAGACAGTGGCCCAGACGAGCACCAATTAAGATGCCGAAAAAACAGTAGATGAAGAGGGGATCGAAGAGCTCGTCTTTAATCTTCTGTTCTTTGTAAAGGCGCTTTACTACGAAATAAGCTAATGCCAAACCGATGATCCACATCAGCCCATACCAGCGCACCACAATGAACGACAAGCGGAATGCCACCAAGTCCGGATCCCAGACGATATAATTCAACAGATTCATCATACGTTAAAGCGGAAATGCATAATATCACCGTCTTGGACAACATAGTCCTTGCCTTCTACCCCAAGTTTTCCTGCCTCACGGACGGCAGCCTCAGAGCCATACTGGATATAGTCGTCATACTTGATCACCTCAGCACGGATAAAGCCCTTCTCGAAGTCTGTATGGATGACACCTGCGCACTGAGGAGCCTTCCAACCTTTTTTGTATGTCCAGGCTTTCACCTCCATTTCACCAGCAGTGATAAATGTCTCAAGATTCAGCAGAGCGTAGGCTTTCTTGATCAGGCGGTTTACGCCACTCTCCTCTAAACCCAGTTCTTCGAGGAACATCTGCTTGTCCTCATAGCTTTCGAGTTCTGCGATATCCTCTTCTGTTTTGGCAGCGATGATCATCATCTCGGCACCTTCTTCCTTAGCCAACTCCCCTACTCTCTTCGTGAAGTCGTTGCCGTCTTTGGCATCGGCCTCTCCAACATTGCAGACATAGAGCACAGGCTTCGACGTGAGCAGGAAGAGATTACGGGCGCAGTCCTGTTCGTCTTTCGACTCGAACTCCACGATACGGGCGTTCTTGCCTTGGTCCAAAGCCCCCTTATAGGCCTTTAAAACTCCCACTTCAAGTTTTGCGTCCTTATTGCCGGCAGCAGCGGCCTTCTCGGTCTTTGCCAAGCGGCTTTCAATGGTCTCAAGGTCTTTCAGTTGAAGTTCAGTATCGATGATTTCTTTGTCACGGATCGGGTCGATGGTGCCGTCAACGTGAGTGATATTATCGTCCTCAAAACAACGGAGCACATGGATAATAGCATCAGTCTCGCGAATGTTTCCAAGGAACTTATTTCCTAATCCCTCACCCTTTGAGGCACCCTTTACTAGCCCTGCGATATCCACGATTTCACAAGTTGCGGGCACGATACGGCCAGGATGGACTAGTTCAGCGAGTTTTGTAAGGCGTTCATCAGGAACAGTGATGACGCCAACATTAGGTTCTATCGTACAAAAAGGGAAGTTTGCTGCCTGTGCTTTAGCACTCGACAGACAGTTGAACAATGTGGACTTACCCACGTTAGGGAGTCCCACAATACCACATTTTAATGCCATTTTCTTCTATAAACGTTTATTTTCGGGTGCAAAATTACTAAATAAACTGCAGAAATTACGAAATCTACAGTATATTTTTATATATCCGCAACTTTTTGTAACTTTGCATCGTCAAATAGGCAAAGCAGAACTAAAAAGAGAATGATTATGAAGACAAAGTTAATGTTTATGATGACAATCGTTTTAATGTCATTGGCATCGTGCAAAGTAAATATCGGTAATGGTGGTGAATGGATAGATCCCAGTGAGAACATTGTCAAGGCTAAGTATCCACAGGAGGCATTTGACAAGGTTGAGAATCAAGTGGTGGGAGATATCCAACTGGTACAGAGCCAGGAGGGTAAAAGCCGTGTGACTGTCTCGGCCCCTGAGAATTATATTGACCTTTTTGAGATAAAAAACGAGAATGGAAGTCTGAGGATAAAGTACGCAGACGGAAACTACAATATTGACGGAAGAAATGTCACGTTTATTATCTATACCCCTACCCTCTCACAGATTAAAAACTCTGGTGCTGCTGACATACGCCTCGATAGTCTCACTACCGATGAACTTGACATCAAAAACTCTGGTGTAGGATCGTTCAATTTATCCCAGATTAAGGCAAAGAGAGTGGATGTGTCATGTAGTGGAGTCGGCAGTATCACATTGAATGGTCAGGCAGAAGAGGCTGAACTTGATTGTAGTGGTGTTGGTAGTATCAATGCGAAGGATCTGGAGGTTCGTGATGTGAAGGCAAGCGTCAGTGGAGTAGGAGGCATTGAGTGTTATGCCTCGGAGTCCATAAAAGGTCGTGTGTCAGGTGTTGGAGGCCTTAAATATGCTGGTCATCCAGACAAGAAGGATCTCGATCACAATATGACTGGCAGCATCTCAGAATTGTAATTTGTCTGCAGAATTTTATGAAGCATCCACAACTTCAATTTTATGATTTCGGCACTGGCGTAATGGCATTCAGTAGCACTCGTAAAGGAGGCTATAGTGAGGGCAACTACGGCGAGTTCAATATAAATCATTATTGTGGAGACAGCGAGGAAGCCATCAGGCTGAACCGCTGTTTATTATGTCAGTTATTGCAGATAAAGGATGATCATCTGATTATGCCGCATCAGATACACCAGACGAAGATTGTGGCTGTGGATGAGGCTTTTATGAGTCTTCCGGTTTCTGAACGAAAGGCGCGGCTTGAAGGGGTGGATGCGCTTATGACAGATATAGCAGGAATATGTATAGGCGTCTCTACAGCCGACTGTATCCCAGTTCTTCTTTACGACAGAATCTGCCGTGCTTCATGTGCCATCCATGCTGGCTGGAGAGGTACGGTGATGCGTATCGTGGAGAAGGCTGTGGCAAAGATGATAGATGTCTATGGCTCTAGTCCAGAGAATCTCATTGCGCAGATAGGACCAGGCATCCATCTCGAGAGTTTTGAGGTGGGCAATGAGGTTTACGAGTCCTTTGCTCAAGAGGGATTTCAAATGAAAACCATCAGCCAAAGATTCCCTGTAGCTGATGGCTCTGTCTTATGTAAGTGGCACATCGATCTCCCTACATGCAATCGTCAACAACTGCTGGCATCTGGTATTCCTTCAAGCCAGATAGCTGTCTCAGAGGTTTGTTCCTATCAGCATTCAGAAACCTATTTCTCTGCCCGTCGTCTGGGCACCAATTCTGGCCGTATCTTTACTGGTATTCTGATGCTTTAATGGGCCTCGAGCCAGTTCTTCCCGAAACCAGAATCTGCTACGAGAGGAACACTCAATGGGAAGGCTTTTTGCATCTCTTCGATGACTATACGTTCTACCTTTTCCTTTTCCTCTGGGTAGACGGAGAAGTTGAGTTCGTCATGTACCTGAAGAATCATCTTGCTCTTGATTCCTTCTGCCTTGAAGCGATTGAAGATGCGAATCATCGCCACTTTGATGATATCAGCTGCCGTGCCCTGAATTGGGGCGTTGATGGCATTACGCTCAGCAAAGCCACGGACGGTAGCGTTATGAGAGTTGATATCTGGTAGATATCTGCGTCGTCCGAAGAGGGTAGTGACATAGCCCTTCTGACGAGCCACATCCTTCGATTTCTCCATATAGTCGTGAACCTGTGGGAAGGTGGCGAAATAGCCATCTATCAGCATCTTTGCCTCGTCACGAGGAATGTTCAGACGCTCTGCCAAACCAAAGACGGTTATGCCATAGATGATACCAAAGTTGGCACGCTTTGACTTTGTTCGCTCATCACGAGTGACTTCCTCAATCGGTTTCTTATAGATGTTGGCAGCAGTGGCAGCGTGTAGGTCCTTACCCTCACGGAACACCTCTATCATATTCTGATCTTGTGAAAGATGTGCCATTACTCGTAATTCTATCTGACTATAGTCTGCTGAAAAGAACAGACAACCAGGCTCTGGAACAAATGCCTTGCGAATTTCTTTTCCATCTTCGCCACGAATAGGAATGTTCTGAAGGTTGGGGTCGCTGCTTGATAATCGCCCTGTGGCTGTAATCGTCTGATTAAACGAGGTATGAATATGACCCGTTCGCTTGTTAATCAGTGAGGGTAGGGTGTCGACATATGTGCCTAGAAGCTTCTTTAACCCTCTGTGTTCTAGGATATCTGCTACAATCTCATGCTTGTTTCGCAGTTGTTGGAGTACATCTTCTGATGTGACATATTGACCTGTTTTTGTCTTCTTGGCTTTCTCCACGATCTTGAGTTTGTCAAAGAGGATTTCACCCACCTGTTTTGGCGAAGCAATATTGAATTGTCCGCCTGCTAATTCGTAAATACGAGCCTCAATCTCGTTCATTCTATCCGTCAAAACTTTTGACGTTTCTTGAAGAGATTCTGTATCTAGGCAGACACCATTCATCTCCATTTCTGCCAAGACGGGCATCAATGGCATTTCTATCTCATAGAACAACCTTTCGCATTCAAACTTCTTCAGTTCCGGCTCCAGTTTGTTTTTAAGGCGCAGGGTAATATCAGCATCCTCGGCTGCGTATTCATAAACCTGAGAGGGTGGGAGAGAGCGCATAGATTTTTGGTTCTTACCTTTAGGTCCTATGAGTTCCTCAATGTGAATCGTCTGATAGTTGAGATAGATTTCCGCCATATAGTCCATGTTGTGATGAAGTTCGGGCTGGATGAGGTAGTGGGCAATCATCGTGTCCCACATCTGACCTTTCAGCTCGATGCCATAGTTACGTAATACCTCAAGGTCATACTTCAGATTTTGTCCAACCTTTAAGATTTTTGGGTCCTCATAGACGGATTTAAAGATATTAACAATTCGCAACGCTTCTTCACGATTTGCCGGAATTGGCACATAAAATGCCTCGAATTCCTTCACGGCGAAGCTCAAACCGACCAATTCTGCGTCAATTGGACTCGTTGATGTCGTTTCCGTGTCTAGACTGAGAATTTCTTTTGTCCTAAAAAAGTCACAAAGTTTCATCAAATCCTCCTCATTTTCAACAAGTTTGTAGTTGTGAGGTGTTGTTTGTAAGGTCTCAAAACTCGCGTTTTTGGAGGTTTCCCCTCCGTCGGACGGAAATTCTGCAAAGAGATCAAGTTGTCCGTTAACGGGAATTTGAGGTTTTTGGCTTTTTTTAAGAACTCTGTCAGCGAAGCTCTTCATCTCCAATTCGAGGAGCAACTTACCCAATTCGTCTTCATTCGGCTCCACAAGTTTCAGTGCTTCCATGTCGAGTTCGATAGGAACATCAGTTTTGATGGTTGCAAGGAAATAGCTCATCTTGATATCATCGATATGTTCTTCGACTTTTTCACGCAACTTCCCCTTGATTTCTGACGAACGTTCAATCAAGGCTTCGATGCTTCCAAACTCATTGATCAGTTTCACGGCAGTCTTTTCACCTACACCTGGACAACCAGGAAAATTGTCTGCAGAGTCACCCATCAGTGCAAGAAGGTCGATGACGGCCATAGGGGAGGGGATTTCGTATTTAGCCATCACCTCTTTCGGTCCCATAATCTCGTAACCGCCACCATGGCGCGGGCGGTAGATTTTCACTTGGTCATTCACCAACTGACCATAATCCTTATCTGGTGTCAGCATTAAAGTTTCGATTCCATCGGCTCCTGCTTTCGTGGCCAGCGTCCCAATCACATCGTCAGCCTCGAATCCATCGACTTGTAGGATGGGAATACGATAGGCTCGTAGCAGGTCTTTGATGATTGGTACAGCCTTTCGAATATCCTCAGGAGTCTCTTCACGCTGGGCCTTATACGCAGGGTAAGCCTCACTACGGAATGTAGGACCATGAGGGTCAAACGCAACGCCGATATGTGTGGGTTGCTCTTTTGTGAGGACCTCATTCAGGGTATTCAGGAAGCCCATAATTGCACTGGTATTCAATCCTTTGGAATTGATTCTTGGGTTTTTGATGAACGCATAATAGCTGCGATAAATGAGCGCATAAGCGTCTAAAAGGAAGAGTTTCTGCATAACTTTGTTTATTTTCTGCGTAAAATTACTAAAAAATATCGATATTACAATGTTTTTTACTAATTTTGTCACAAAATTAAGAGGTATATGGATTATTTGTCTGTTATCAAACACCCTATAGAGGGTGATTTCCAAGAATTCGTCTTCCGTTTTCAGGGGTCGTTAAGTCATAGTTATGGCCTGCTGTCACAGGCGTTGGAACATATCCGCCAGCGCACAGGTAAGCAGATGCGTCCTATGCTCACACTCCTTTCTGCAAAGAACTATGGCGAGGTGTCTGACATCACCCAAAACGCTGCCGTCGCACTCGAATTGCTGCATACGGCTTCGTTGATCCACGATGATGTGGTCGATGAGAGTAGCGAGAGGCGAGGACAGTCTTCAGTGAATGCATCCTATAATAATAAGGTGGCAGTACTTGTGGGCGACTATATCCTTTCTACATGCCTCAATCGTGTAGCCAAAACGAAGGATCATAGAATTTTACAATATATCTCTGATTTGGGCATGACACTGGCCTCTGGTGAGATTTTGCAATTGCAGAATATCAATAATGCAGAATTCTCAGAAGACATTTATTATCAGGTAATTAGACAAAAGACTGCTGCCTTGTTTGAGACATGCTGTGGCATCGGATCTTTGTCTGTTAATGCTTCTGAGGAGGATATACTTAAAGCGAAACAATTCGGACAGGATTTAGGTATGATCTTCCAGATACGTGATGATATTTTCGATTATTTCGACTCTACTGAAATTGGAAAACCCACAGGTAATGATATGGCGGAAGGTAAGATGACGCTGCCAATCATTTACGCACTAAATCATACAGACTACGAGTCTATGAAAGCATTGGCCAGAAAGGTGAAGTTGGGCACAATAAATACCGATGAAATTGCCGTTCTTGTGGAGTTTGCCAAGCAAAGTGGTGGAATCCAATATGCAGAGCGTATGATGGAACGCTATTCGCAAAAGGCCCAGACATACATCGACACCTGCGTCAAACCAGAACTCAAAGAGGCCTACGAGACGTATCTCGAATACGTTATTAGACGTAAATTATAGATTACATTCTTTATTTATTTTAGACATAAGAACAAAAGAAATATTTATTGAGGCGGACAATCTGCGCTTTATTATGTTCTTATGTACTTATGTCTAAAAATGTCTTTCTGTCTAAAATAGTTCTTCTGTTTTAGAAGAACTTCGTCTCTTCGCCAATGACCTCGCTAAGCAACAGATTAGCAAGACGTGAGGTACCCATACGGAACCATTGGTTAGTGAGCCATTTCTCGCCTAAGACCTCTTTCACTATTGTATAGTATATCAGCGCATCCATGACACTATTAAGGCCTCCAGCAGGCTTAAAACCAATCTGAATGCCCGTTTCATCGTAGTATTCCTTGATGGCTTGACACATCACGTAGGCTGCCTCTGGGGTTGCAGCAGGCTCTAGCTTACCTGTCGATGTCTTTATATAGTCTGCGCCAGAATACATTGCCAACAGCGAGGCTGTCTTGATATTCGAGGCTGTCTTCAAACATCCTGTCTCCAGGATCACCTTCATCTTCTTCTCACCACAAGCCTCCTTCATCTGTTGGATCTCGTCGCAAACTGTCTCATAATCACCTGACAAGAAGGCACCTACAGATAATACCATATCTATCTCTGTAGCTCCGTCTTTAATGGCCAGCGCTGTCTCTACTGTCTTTACCTCAATGAGGGCCTGAGACGACGGGAAACTGCCTGAAACACAAGCGATTTCTACACCTTCAACTTCCAGGGTCTCAGCAACGGTCCTGGCGAAACGGGGATAGACACAGATGGTTGCCACATGGGGTAGGGCAGGGTACTGCTCGTCGAACTGGTTTACACGCTCTGTGAATGCCATCACACTCTCGTCGGAATCCGTCGTTTTCAAGGTTGTCAACTCGACGCTACCCATCAGGAATTGCTTAACTTCTGGATTGTCGTTTTCATGTACTTTTTCTGCGATGATTTTCTTCACGGCAGCTTTAACTTCTTCGTCTGAGACGTTGAGGTTGTACTTGCCAAGAGCCTCTTCAATGCGGCCTTTCTCTAAATTCTTTTCTGTCATAGTTATGTTGTTTTAAGCCATTAACTTCTTGTTATGTATGTGTCTCAGCGAGTCTCGCTGTGTCTTCTTTTCTATAGATTTCTTGAGTTCCTCCGTTAGGTCAACACCCGTCTGGTTTGCCAAACATAGAAGAACCCAAAACACATCTGCCATCTCTTCGCCGAGGTTGTCTGTCTCTCCCTCCTTGAAACTTTGGTCACCATATTTGCGTGCGATTACACGAGCCAATTCGCCAACCTCCTCTGTCAGTACAGCCATATTGGTCAACTCTGAGAAGTAGCGCACACCATACTCCCTAATCCATTGATCTACAGCTTCTTGTGCTTCCTTTATCGTCATAGCGGGAAGAATGTGTTCATGAACATGAGTACAAACAGCGCAAGAGCAATCCAGGCGTTTCGTTTGTTGTCCTTCTCATATTCTTTCCAGTGCAGGGCTTTGTATATTGCAACAATCAATAATAGCACCACAGAAAACAGCATAGGGAAGAATGCGTGTTGCGAACCCCACAAGGTGGATATTACGAAGGTGATAATGAGCAGGAAAAGACCTGCATTTCGGATATTATCCAAGTATTTTTTTATCATTTTTTGAGTGTTATTTGTTTTTATTTCCTTGTTAATAACTGAATGAATAGGATGACGATTGTGAGCAGGATAATCATGATGTACTGCTTATTCTCTCGCTCATATTCTTTCCAATGGAAGGCCTTATAGAGAAAGACCAATAGCATCAGAAAGAGTCCGATACCGCAGAGCCATCCGCCAAAAGTCGCACCCCAAACCAGGGCGCAGATAATGCCGATGACTGCAAGGATTATTCCTCCAATTTCTATTTCTCTCAGGTATTTCTTCATCGTTTAGAGTCCGAAGAAGGATAGTCCGACGAGTACCAGAAAGGCCACAGAAATGTAATTCGACATCTTGTCGTTTTCCTTCCAGTGAATGATTGTCCAGATACTTGATAACGTCATGATACCCAAGCCAATCCATACGAGGATATTCATGTTTAGTACACGCCCCAGTATGTAACAGATCAGGGCTCCGAAGTTTACGTAATTTGTGATTTGTCTTCTGTCCATATCTCAGATATTTATTCCTTGTTTTTAGTATCCATACAGATGGTAACAGGGCCGTCATTAAGTAGCTCGACCTTCATATCTGCCCCAAATTCGCCTGTACCAACAGGCTTGCCAATGGCCTCGGAAAGTAGGTTGCAGAAAGCCTCATAGAGTGGGATAGAGTGCTCATGGGAACCTGCTCTGTACCATGAAGGACGATTGCCCTTTTTATAGCTGGCGTAGAGCGTAAACTGGCTCACTACAAGCGCCTCGCCCTGGACTTCCAGTATCGAGCGGTTCATCACGTCATTTTCATCGCCAAACACGCGCAAATTGGCAATCTTCTTTACCAACCAGTCAACATCTTCCAACGTGTCCTCGTCGCAAATGCCTAATAGGATCAGATAACCCTGTTTTATCTGGCTTTTCATTGTTCCATTGATGGTGACGTTAGCGTGACTGACACGTTGTATGACAGCTCTCATCGGCTCTTGTTCTTGTTTTTTCGGCAAAGTTAGAACATTATTTGCAAATTACCAAATTTTCGATAGTGAAATTTTTAAGATTTGATTTTAATTTGGACTAATCAAACTACCGTTGGTTAAATGCATGTAACCACTTCTACTTGATTACTCGTTAAATTATTTTACAATCCTTATTGACTTTACTGCTCACTTGAAGAATCAAGTATCCTTTCTCATATTTCCCAGTCTGGGAACTCGGAGTTTCAAGGCAGGAAACTCGGAGTTTGCAGCCTGCAAAATTTGATAAATATAAACCTTTGATAATCAGAAGAATACAATAATCCCTCTATCATACTCCTGTGTTACGAATTTTATTTACAATATTTATGTGATTATACTTATAGGTTACATGGTTACAGCTGTGACCATGTGATTATTTTATCTTTAGTTATTGATTATTGGTATTGTGGAAATGCTGATATACGATACCTGCTTTTGCAGGCCCAATCAGAGTTGCTAACGTTTCATAGTCGGCCTCGCTTATCTTTTTGACTGATTTCAGGCCCTTTAGAAGCGCCTCACGCGCTTTGGGACCAATGCCCTTAATGGTATCCAACTCAGAGTGCAGGGCGCGCTTAGAACGCTTGTTTCGATGGAATTCTATGGCGAAACGATGTACTTCATCTTGGATGTGAGTCAGGATATGGAATAGTTCTGAGTCTGTTTTTAGGGCCACATGCATTGGGGGGAAGCCGTAGAGCAATTCGTTGGTACGATGTCGATTGTCTTTTGCAAGCCCTGCAATGGGGATGTCGAGATTCAGTTCATCCTGAATGACCTGTCTGATGACTTCCATTTGACCTTTTCCACCATCTGCTATGATGAGGTCGGGTAGGGGATTTTGTTCTTCCAAAACACGCGTATAACGTCTCGAAACGACCTCTTTCATGGATGCGTAATCGTCTGGGCCAGTGACTGTTTTGATATTATAGTGTTTGTAATCTTTCTTGCTGGGTTTTAGTGCTTTAAATACTACACAGGCAGCAACAGCATCCGTTCCTGAGATGTTAGAGTTGTCGAAACACTCTATTTGATATGGGAGTTTAGGTAGATGTAGCTTCTCCTGCAGCTCCTTCATTAAACGGGTTTGTTTTTGTTCTGGATTCAGCTTCTCAGCTTGTTTCAGACGGTCGAACTTATACTGTTTTCCATTCATGATTGAGAGGTCGAGAAGGGTCTTTTTGTCTCCTCTCTGCGGGATTGTAAAGACCACATTATCAAGTTCAACATTGACCTCTTGCGGCACAATAATTTCCTTAGCCAGACTTCCAAATCGCTCTCTTAACTCTATGATGCCTAACTGTAATAACTCCTCATCACTCTCGTTCAATTTCTTTTTGTATTCTATAGTAAAACTTTGATTTATGCTGCCGTTACTGACATGGATGTAGTTGATGAACGCAATCTTTTCGTCACTGGTGATTGAGAAAACATCAACGTTGTTTATGGTGTGACTGACAACCTCGCTATTAGAAACAAATGTGTCCAAAGCAATTATTTTTTGCTTTATTTCTTCTGCTTCCTCAAAACGAAGTTCCTCTGATAACTTGAGCATTTCATCTTTGAGTTCGCGTTGAACTTGCCTTGTGTTTCCTTTCAGAATTTCACGAGCCTGCATGATGTTTTTATGATAGTCCTCATAGGATTGCTTTTTGGTACATGGCCCCATACATTTTTTTATATGGTAGTCTAAACAGACTTTATATTTACCGGTTTCAATGCCCTCTTTAGTAATAGGCTGACGACAGGTGCGAGGGTGATAGAGCAGCTTTATAAGATCAAGTACAGCCTTCATTGTTCCAACATGAGAGTAGGGACCAAAGTAGGAGCCCCATTTCTTGTTAATAGTACGTGTGCTGAAGATGCGAGGGAAGAACTCATTGGTGACACAGATGGAAGGGTAGGTTTTGCCGTCTTTCAGAAGAACATTGTAACGAGGATTGTATTTCTTGATGAGCGAATTTTCAAGTAATAGTGCGTCTTCTTCCGTATTCACAACCGTGTAACTGATGTCGAAGATTTTGCTAACAAGAACTTTTGTCTTAAAACGGTCTACCTCTGAGTGAAAGTAAGAAGAGACCCTCGATTTGAGATTCTTTGCTTTTCCTACATATATTATTGCCTTACTGTTGTCATAGAATTGGTAACTGCCAGGTTTTTCTGGCAGTCTGCTGACGATACCTTTCAGGTACCTTAATCTCCTTTCGTTTTCTTCCTTCGTCATGTATTTAGTTGCTTAAAACTCCTTTATATTAAGGGACCGTAGCGTTCTATGTTTCACGTGAAACGTGTGACGCGTCAATTGTGTCACACGTCTCACTGTGTTCGCGTCTTCGACTCAGATTACCATGAGAGTCGTGAGGTCGATGCCCTCAAAGAGGTCATGACCATGAAGCCCCTCGTCCGTAATTTCAATAATGAAGTTCATATAAACCTTTTTTGGATGGAAATGCTGTACTAGGTTATAGGCGGCCTTCGCCGTACCACCTGTTGCTAATAAATCATCATGAATCAGTACGACATCGTTTTCGTCGATGGAGTCTATGTGCATCTCTATGGTGTCGACACCATATTCTTTGGAAAAGGATTCTTTAATCACTGTAGCTGGCAGTTTGCCTGGTTTACGTGCCATAACTATACCACAGCCTAAACGACCAGCGAGTGCAGAAGCCATTACGAATCCACGACTCTCGATGCCTACGATCTTTGTAATGCCTTTGTCCTTGTAGATGGCCTCCAGTTCGTCCAGCATAATTTTTACGCACTCTGCGTTCTTGTAGAGCGTTGTTACATCACGGAAATTGATTCCTTTTTTGGGGAAATCTGGTATTTCACGCAGATTGTCCATTAAGACTTTATTGTTCATATTCAATTAGTTATGTTAATTATGTTTGTTGATATGTTTCACGTGGAACAAAGTTCTTTGCTCTTTATTTGTGTAATGACGTTATCTGCCCATCAGTACTAATAATACGTTGATGTCACTAGGCGAGACGCCAGGAATACGACTAGCTTGAGCGAGTGTCTCTGGCTGTATTTTTTCCAACTTCTGTCGGCACTCTGTCGAGAGCCCTTGCAATTCGTCGTATTTGAAATGGCCTTTAATCTTGATGTTTTCTAAACGGTGCATCTTGTCTGCCACGATTCTTTCCCGATCGATATAGCCTTTGTATTTCATCCTGATTTCTGCTGCTTCCGCAATTTCTTCCTTACGATTTGTCGGACGATTCAGTACTTCTTTCAGTTGGGGAATAATTTGCGATAAATTCTGTAGATTGAGTTGTGGACGATTTACGAGGTCCACGAGTTTACACCCAAACTGGAGCGGGGTTGTGCCAAGAGCCTCAAGAGCGCTGTTAATTAGTTTCGGTTTTATGGCGAACTCTTGACAAAACATTTCGATTTCTTCGATATGCTGTTTTTTTTCTAACCACCAGTTGTAACGATCTCTTTTGGCTAAGCCTAGCTCATATGCCTTTTCTGTAAGACGGGCGTCGGCATCGTCTTGTCTTAATAGGATGCGATACTCTGCTCTTGATGTGAACATTCGGTAGGGCTCGTCTACACCTTTAGTTACTAAATCATCAATGAGTACACCAATATATGCCTCATCACGATGGAGTACAAAGGGTGAATAATCTGCAGTCGTGGTGCCAATGTCATCAGCGCCAGCCTTTAGTGCAGCATTAATGCCAGCCATCGTACCTTGGCCACCTGCTTCCTCATAGCCTGTCGTCCCATTCACTTGACCTGCCATAAATAGGTTTGTTATTTTTTTAGATTCCAACGAGTGACGAAGTTGCGTTGGATCGAAGAAATCGTATTCAATGGCATACCCTGGACGGTACACTTTCAGGTCTCTAAATGCAGGAATCTTTTTGAGGGCTTCAATCTGTACATCCATCGGTAATGACGACGAGAAACCGTTCAGATACATCTCATTGCTTTCTTCACCCTCTGGTTCCAAGAAAAGGGGATGTTTGTCTCTATCTGGGAAAGTTACGAGTTTCGTTTCTATCGAAGGACAATACCGAGGTCCAATCGATTGTATCTGTCCGTTATAGAGTGGGGAGTCTGGCAAACCGCTTCTAAGAATCTCATGCACCTCGGCGTTGGTGTTCACAGTCCAACAGGGCAATTGTCTCAGTGCTCCTCCTTTATTCATAAAACTGAATTGGTAGGGTCTTGATTCCCCAGGCTGGATATCTAGATCTTCGAAATGAACACTACGCTTGTCAATACGGACAGGCGTGCCAGTCTTCATTCTGGCAGTATTGACACCATGGCGGGTGATGCTTTCCGTCAGATGGGGTACGGCTGGCTCAGCTATTCTACCACCAGGCACCATCTTCCGTCCGATGTGCATAAGTCCGTTGAGGAATGTGCCTGCCGTTAGCACCACACATTTCGCATATATCTCAGCCCCCCAAATAGTCTTCACGCCAACAACAGAGACGCTTGTTTCTTTAGTTGGGTTAGTTTCTACTAATAGTTCTTCTGCTTGATCTTGCCAGATGTCGAGGTTTGGTGTTGCGTCAAGATGTCTGCGCCATTCCCAGATGAACTTCCCTCTGTCGCATTGGGCTCTTGGCGACCAAACAGCTGGACCCTTGCCTACGTTTAACATACGGAATTGGATGGAGGTGGCGTCAGTCACTAAACCCATATGGCCACCTAAGGCGTCAATCTCACGGACAATCTGCCCCTTGGCTATGCCTCCGATAGCAGGATTGCATGACATCTGAGCTATCTTGTTCATGTCCATCGTTACTAGACAGGTCTTGGCACCCATATTGGCACTGGCGCAGGCCGCTTCGCAGCCCGCATGACCACCTCCGATGATTATCACATCATACTTGAATTTCATCCTTATTTGCTAATTTTCCGCAAAAGTAACAATAAATTTCGAATATTAAGTGCATTTTTACCTCAAAAAACTTTGAAATATCATTATTTTATAGTATCTTTGCGGTCTAAAACAGTCTTTAAGTACTAATAACAAGGTACATACGACGAGGCTTGAGGGGGCTTTACGGCTCAAATAATGTAAAGAAACGAGAACTATTATTCATATATAAATAACTTAATTTCAACAACTTATGTGGTTAATCAATTCATCAATTGGTAGAAAAGTTGTAATGTCTGTGACGGGCATTGCGCTGATCTTGTTCCTGACCTTCCACGGTTGCATGAACTTGGTGGCGCTCTTCTCGGAAGAGGGTTACAACATGATTTGCGAATTCCTGGGTGCCAACTGGTATGCCGTTGTGGCTACACTTGGCTTGGCTGCCTTGGCAGTGATTCACATCGTCTACGCTTTCATCCTGACAGCGCAGAATCGTACGGCTCGTGGTAATAACCGTTACGAGGTGTCGACGGTGGTCAACTCCGGTAAGGTGGAGTGGTCATCGAAGAATATGCTCGTGCTGGGTCTTATCGTGGTAATCGGACTGCTGCTCCACCTGTACAACTTCTGGTACAACATGATGTTTGCCGAGTTGATAGGTACCTATCAGCAGATTGATCCGGCTGATGGTTTTGCTTGGATTGTGGAGACGTTCTCTAACCCAGTCTTCGTGGTACTCTACATCGTGTGGCTTGTCGCCCTTTGGTTCCACTTGACTCATGGATTCTGGTCAGCACTGCAGACACTTGGCTGGAGTGGCAAGATTTGGTTCTGTCGTTGGAAAATTATCGGCATCATCTACGTGACGCTGCTGATTCTCGCATTCCTTGTGGTTGTTTTGGCTTTCGCATTCAAGTGTGCTCCGAGCCTCTGCTAATTATCAACTTTTAATTTCTAAGAATTATGGCAAAGAAAATTGATTCTAAGATTCCCGCAGGTCCAGTACCCGAGAAATGGAAGGAATATAAGGCTCATCAGCGTCTCGTAAACCCGAAGAACAAGCTGAAGCTCGACGTGATTGTGGTTGGTACTGGCTTGGCTGGTGCATCCGCTGCCGCTTCGTTGGCAGAGATGGGTTTCAACGTGTATAATTTCTGCATTCAGGACTCTCCCCGTCGCGCTCACTCGATTGCTGCTCAGGGTGGTATCAATGCAGCTAAGTGCTATCAGAACGATGGTGACTCTATCTATCGTTTGTTCTACGACACAGTAAAGGGTGGTGACTATCGTGCTCGTGAGGCCAACGTTTATCGTCTGGCTGAGGTTTCAAACAATATTATCGACCAGTGCGTAGCTCAGGGCGTTCCCTTCGCTCGTGAATATGGTGGCATGCTGGCTAACCGTTCATTCGGTGGTGCTCAGGTAAGCCGTACGTTCTACGCTAAGGGTCAGACGGGTCAGCAGTTGCTGCTGGGTGCCTATAGCTCACTGAGCTGTCAGGTGAAGGCCGGTAAAGTGAAGCTGTACACTCGTTATGAGATGGAAGATGTGGTGATTGTTGATGGTCGTGCTCGTGGTATCATTGCCAAGGATCTGACGACAGGTAAGCTGGAGCGTTTCAGCGCCAACGCTGTGGTTATCGCTACTGGTGGTTATGGTAACACCTACTTCCTCTCCACCAACGCTATGGGCTGTAACTGCTCGGCTGCTGTTCAGTGCTATCGCAAGGGTGCTTACTTTGCAAATCCCTCTTACGTTCAGATTCACCCCACCTGTATCCCCGTTCATGGCGACAAGCAGTCTAAGCTGACGCTGATGTCTGAGTCGTTGCGTAACGATGGTCGTATTTGGGTTCCGAAGAAGTTGGAGGATGCCAAGGCTCTGCAGGCTGGTACTAAGCAAGGTTGGGAGATTCCCGAGGAGGATCGCGACTACTATCTGGAGCGCCGCTATCCTGCATTTGGTAACCTCGTGCCTCGTGACGTGGCCTCTCGTGCTGCTAAGGAACGTTGCGACAAGGGCTTCGGTGTGAACAATACTGGTCTGGCTGTGTTCCTTGATTTCTCTGAGTCTATCAACCGTCTGGGTCTCGACGTCATCATGCAGCGTTATGGCAACCTCTTTGAGATGTACGAGGAGATAACAGACGTATTCCCTGGCGACGTAGCTAATGAGATCAATGGCGTGAAGTACTACAAGCCGATGATGATTTATCCTGCTATCCATTACACGATGGGTGGTATCTGGGTTGACTACGAGTTACAGACAAGCATCCCCGGTTTGTTCGCTATTGGTGAGTGTAACTTCTCTGACCACGGTGCTAACCGTTTGGGTGCTTCTGCTCTGATGCAGGGTTTGGCCGATGGTTACTTCGTATTGCCTTACACTATCCAGAACTATCTTGCTGATCAGGCTGTATGGCCAAAGGTTTCTACTGATCTGCCTGAGTTTGCAGAGGCGGAGAAGGCCGTCGACGCAGAGCAAGATCGTCTGCTTAACATCAAGGGTAAGCGTTCTGTTGACTCTATCCACAAGGAGCTCGGCCACATCATGTGGGAGTATGTTGGTATGGGTCGTACAGCTGAGGGCCTGAAGACAGGTCTGAAGAAGATGGCAGAGCTGGAGAAAGAATTCGACACCAACCTGTTCGTTCCTGGAACGAAGGAAGGCTTGAACATCGAGCTTGACAAGGCTATCCACCTGCGCGACTTCTTCACCATGGGTCAGTTGGTTGCTTTCGATGCCCTCTCACGTAACGAATCTTGTGGTGGTCACTTCCGCGAGGAATATCAGACCGAGGAAGGCGAGGCCAAGCGCGACGATGAAAACTACTTCTATGTGGGCTGCTGGGATTACAAAGGCAAGGGCAACGAGCCCGAGCTCATCAAAGAGCCGCTGGAGTACGAGGCTATCAAGGTACAGACACGTAACTATAAAAATTAATTAGGTATGGCTAAGAATATTTCATTTACAATAAAGTTCTGGCGCCAGAATGGCCCCAAGGACCAGGGACATTTCGACACCCACGAGATGCACGATATTCCCGACGACACCTCGTTCCTCGAGATGCTTGACATCCTGAACGAGGAGCTCATCAACGAAGGCAAGGAGCCCTTCGTGTTCGACCACGACTGCCGCGAGGGTATCTGCGGTATGTGCTCACTCTACATCAATGGTACGCCTCACGGACTCACCGAGCGTGGCGCTACCACCTGTCAGCTCTACATGCGCCGCTTTAACGATGGTGACGTCATCACCGTCGAGCCTTGGCGCTCAGCAGCCTTCCCTGTAATTAAGGACTGTATGGTAGACCGCAACGCCTTCGATAAGATCATCCAGGCTGGTGGTTACACCACAATCCGCACAGGTCAGGCTCAGGATGCCAACGCTATCCTCATTCCTAAGGAGGATGCCGACGAGGCAATGGACTGTGCTTCTTGCATCGGCTGTGGCGCATGTGTTGCAGCTTGTAAGAACGGCTCAGCAATGCTGTTCGTCAGCTCGAAGGTGTCTCAGCTCGCCCTGCTTCCTCAGGGCCGCGTGGAGGCTGCCAAGCGTGCTAAGGCTATGGTGATGGCTATGGAAGAGGCGGGCTTCGGCAATTGCACTAATACTCGTGCCTGCGAGGCCGTATGCCCGAAGAACGAGACCATTGCCAATATCGCCCGCCTGAACCGCGAGTTCATCAAGGCCAAACTGGCTGACTAAGACTATTTATCGGTAGTGGGGGGCATGCCCCCACTACCTTTATTTATTATTAAGGACTAAGCTAATAATTATAAATATTATGAACAAGAACGAAAAATTTGTCATTACTATTAATCGTGAGTTGGGTAGTGGTGGTCGAACCGTGGGTCGCATCTTAGCCGAAAAGTTGGGTGTGCCATATTACGACAAGGCCCTTACTAAACCTTTGGAAGAGAAGTTTGATATGTCAATAGATCAAATAGAGCGTCTGAAAGGTAATAACCGAAGCTGGTGGGAAAATATTAAGCGTGTGTTGATTTTAGGAGAGGGTGCAGCAAACTCTTCTGAGTATTACGACGAGGAAAAGAAAGAACTGGTGACCTCTGAGGCCGTGTTGAAGGCCGAAAAGGAGATTCTACAAAGCATTGCCAATGAGGAGTCGTGTGTCATTGCTGGTCGTTCTGCCTTCTTCGTTACGAATGGCCATCAAAATCGTCTGAACGTACTCATTCAGGCCTCTATGGACCATCGCGTGAATCGTATCATGGGTAAGCGGGGCATCAGCGAGAAGGAAGCCAAAAAGATCATCAAGGATGTGGACGAGTCGCGAGAGGAGTATCTGAAGAATAATGCCCACACCTCACGCTATGACACTCGTAACTATGATCTGGTTATCAAAATGGACGGCAAGACCGAGGAAGAAGCGGCAAATGTCATATTGACGTACATCGGATAATGAACACAAAGGATCGACACTTTGAGCTCAAGTGAAGACTGAGGCCGTGATGCTACCCTCAAAAATATAAAGAGCCTCGTCTTAGGTATTATCCTAATGGCGAGGATTTTTCCCTCAATTATTTGTTAGGTTCACCATTAAGTTGTACCTTTGCAGGCGCAATTAAAAACAGACGATGACTTATATAGGTGAACTGATTTCAATAGGCGTAGCGTTCTCGTGGACAGCTACGGCGCTTTTGAGCGAGTTTGGCTCGAAACGGCTGGGTAATCTAACGCTTAATGTGCTACGAATGGCGTTGGCCTTGGTGTTCTCATTGGTGCTTTTCGGAGTGGTGACGGGCAATCCATTGCCTACAGGGGCTTCAGCAGAGGCGGCAGGATGGATGCTGTTGTCAGGACTTGTAGGTTATGTGATAGGAGATTTCTGTCTTTTCCAGTGCTATATTATAATAGGTTCGCGATACGGACAACTCTTTATGACGCTTGCCCCATTGGCGGCAGCTCTGATGGCTTGGGTAACTCTTGGGCAACAGATGAGGGCCATGAGCATCGTGGCTATGCTGGTGACGCTTTTGGGAATTTGCGTCTCCGTGTTGGGACGAGGCGAACATCATAAGGTTTCGCTGAAACTACCCCTGAATGGTGTCCTTTTTGCGATTGGTGCAGCTGTTTGTCAAGGTGTGGGTTTGGTTTTGAGCAAGATCGGTATGGATCATTACGAGGCTTCGATGGTGGCTGGAGCAGGCATGCCAAAATGGCTGGTACCTTTCAGCGCCAACTTCTATCGTTGTCTCGCCGGTATCATCGGGTTCCTTGTTTTGCTTTATTATCGCGATGGAATAAAGCCTTGGCATGAAGCGATGCACGATAAAAAGGGTCTTTCCGTTGCGACAGCTACCACAATCTTTGGTCCCTTTGTGGGAGTCGGTTTCTCGTTGATGGCTGTACAGTATACTGCTGCTGGTATTGCCTCCACGTTGATGGCAATGACACCGATTATCATTCTTTTGCCCTCACATTGGCTCTTCCAAGAGAAGATCACCTGGCGAGCAGTTTTTGGAGCCGTCATCTCCGTTGTAGGTGTCAGTCTGTTTTTTCTTCTATAGATAATTTACTAGCGAAGGGGAATGGCGGTGTTTCGAACTCACGCAGTTTTTTGATATTGTGGTGTTTTTCTGAAGAAGAAGCGAATAGTCTTGATTATTATTCGTATCTTTGTGCCGAAAAGTGATATCTGAAGAGAAATGAAAGGAAGTAATATAATAAAGTGTATGCTGTTTTGGCTACTGACAGTTACAGGACGGGGTGCTGAGGCTCAGGAGCGGCTTGTGATGCCTGCGGCTTTGAAGGCTGGCGACACGATAGCCATCATATCGCCTTCGAGCATGCCAGATTCGATGACAATAGTCAAAGGCTTTCAGACGCTCCGAGAGTGGGGCTATGTGCCTGTGGTGGGGCCTCATGCGCTGAGCAATTATCACAGTTTTGCGGGTACGACAGATGAACGGTCGGCTGATTTGCTTTGGGCGCTGAGAGACTCAACAGTCAAGGCAATCTTGTGCAGCCGTGGTGGCGATGGTGCTGTTCAGGTGCTGAGGCGAATTCCTCTACAAGAATTTCGTGAGCATCCGAAGTGGGTGATGGGCTTCAGCGATGCGACGGCCTTACATAGTGCGGAGGTGTCAGCAGGTGTGATGAGCATCCATTGTTCGATGTGCGATGGCATCTCCCTACGAGGTGAGCGTGACTCTGTGAATGCCATTCTACAGAGGCTGCTGAAAGGTGAGTTCCCTAGTTATCAGGTACCTGCGCATCCGCTGAATCAACAGGGCGAGGCTGAGGGCATTTTGGTAGGCGGCAATCTCTCTGTCTTCAGTGGTTTGGCTGGTTCTGAGTATGATTTCCTGAATCGCGCAGACGATGGACTTGTACTCTTTATCGAGGATACTGGCGAGGGAATGTCGAAAGTGGACCGTATGCTTCACCAGATGGAAATACGGGGGATTCTATCGAAGTTGAAAGGCATTATCGTAGGGCATTTCTCAAAATATAAGAGCCCAGAGAACGGCTTTGCCGATATGTACGAAATGCTTCACGAATATTTGCAGCATTATGCAATCCCCGTCTGTTATGATTTCCCCGTGGGTCATCACAGCGGTCTGAACTATCCGATGGTGGAAGGTAGTAGGGTTATCTTGAGCGTAAGGCAGGATGGGACAAGCATAATGACTATGAAATAGTGATATGAGATTCCACCTTGGGTCAGATAGATAAAGACAATATATATGGACCAGAAGAGAATATTAAGCTTTCTGCGACAAGTGATGGTGAACAACAACCGTGAATGGTTCCAGGAGCAAAAGAAGGAATACGAGACCGTAAGGGCTGAGTTTGAACGTGGTGTACAGCAGGCATTGGAACGGGTTGTTACGTTTGATTCGGAAATAGCGCACGTTAAGGTGAAGGACTGTACCTATCGTTTCTATCGTGACACGCGGTTCTCGGTAGACAAGTCACCCTATAAGAACCATTTTGGTGCCTATATCAATGCTAAAAGCAAAAAGGCTCTGAGGGGCGGTTATTATCTGCATCTTGAGCCTGACCACTGTCTTTTGGCTGTTGGCAACTACTGGTTGCCCACGAACATCCTGACCTCGTGCCGTAATGAGATGATGGCTAACACGGCGGAATGGCTAAGGTGCGTGGAAAACGAAGAGTTTGTGAAGTACTATGGCAATGATGAGCCCTATAGTACTAAGGAGCCAACAAATATAGACAGTTGGGACCAGCCGCAGGGTTTCGGGTTGGCGAAATTGAAGACCTGCCCCTCGGGTTTTCCGAAAGACTGGCCGCATGTTAACTATCTGCGTCTGAAGGATTATTGCTGTTGGCACGCAGTCTCGAATACGTTCTTCGAAGGCGATGACTGGCTCGACGAGATGGAGCGAATGTTCCGTGCTGCCAAACCGATGATGGACTTCATGAACAGCGTAATCGATGATTATGAATAGCCAATTTTAGCAGTGGCCGCTTTTTCAAAAAAAGGGAAACTGCCTCCCGGCAGAATCCCTTCATAAAGTGTTTTTTAGGTTAATAGCCTTCATTAAAGGCTCTGATCATAGTAAAGATTTCATTGTTAACTTCCAATAAAGGTTTTGGATTGTTTCGCGAGCAAAAGTAGTATATTTTTTTCTTATTCCCAAACAATTGCATTATAATGAATGGTAAAGTTTTTTAATAATTGTATGAAAAGCTTGAGCGCTTTGAAAAAAAGGTAACATAATATAATTATTTTCGTATTTTGTTCGTAATTTTGTATTTTGGGGGAGAATACATTTGTAAAGAATTCGATAAATTGTTATACAAACAATTCTGAGAATATGAGGTTTGTTTTGATTTTTATTTGTATCTTTGTGCCGAAAAAGTTATGGATATCGCAATTTACACTCTTACTTCTGAACTCCACGACGAGAAGGCCGTGGGGGCAGTGACTCAGGAATTTCTGAACAGCCTTCAGATAACATATACGCTGAAGGGCAACGATTACGCCGACTATGGCAGTCAAGACCTCTCGTTGATCTATGTGCGGACGGGTGGCACAGAGGGCATCTTCCGCAGATTATTGTCTCAGCTCAGAGCACAGTCGCAGGCACCCTTCTATCTGCTGACCTCAGGCAAAAGTAACTCTTTGGCAGCGTCGATGGAGATTCTCTCCTTTCTTCAGCAAAACGGTATGCGGGGTGAGATCATTCACGGCAGTGCTGATTTTATCTCCCGTCGCATTCAGATACTCGCCAAGGTGGGTGAGGCGAGACGAAAGCTCAGGGGCAGTCGTCTTGGAATCATCGGACAGCCTTCCGACTGGCTCATCTCCAGCAGGGTCGAGCCAACCATTGTGAAGAAGCACTTAGGCATAGAACTGGTGGAGATTCCGATGGACGAACTCTTGCAGACTATCGAAAAAACTCCAGAGACCGTTTCTCGAGAAAATACTACGAACGAAACGATTCTCAAGGCACTACCTATGGCAAACCGTATCTATGGAGCGCTGCGAACGATTGTTGATCAAAACAACCTGCAGGGCTTTACCCTTCGTTGCTTCGACCTGCTGACGGCTGTACACAATACAGGGTGTATGGCCTTGGCCCGCCTGAATGCAGAGGGGGTCGTGGCTGGTTGCGAGGGTGATGTGCCTGCGATGCTGTCGATGATGATTGTGCAGTCGCTGTTGGGTGTCAGCGGATTCCAAGCAAATCCAGCCTCTATCAATCCAGAAACGGGCGAGATACTTTTTGCCCATTGTACCATACCTTTTAATATGGTGGAGCGTTACGAGTTGGATTCTCATTTCGAGTCGGGTATAGGTGTGGGTATCCGTGGGTACATGAAGGAGGGACCTGTTACTATCTTCAAGGTGTCAGGCGACCTCTCGCGTAGTTTTATCGCTGAGGGCGAACTTGTGAGAAATCAGGCCAAAGCCGATCTCTGTCGTACCCAACAGGTGATACAACTCGCCGACAAACAACTGACCAACTATTTCCTGACCCATCCGATAGGCAACCATCATATTATCCTTCCTGGTCACTATGGGAAACTGTTGGGTAACCTCATCAATCACTGTGTTAGCGATGAGTAAGATTACAGAACAACCATCACGTTACGACCATCTGGAGCAGATGTCGGTAGGAGAAATATTAAAAGCAATCAACCGTGAGGATTGGTTGGTTGCTGAGGCTGTAGAGCGTGTGATACCTCAGATAGAGATGTTGGTAAATGCTTTGGAGCCAAGGATAAAGCAGGGCGGACGATTGTTCTATATTGGCGCAGGAACCAGTGGACGGCTTGGTGTGTTGGATGCCAGCGAACTGCCTCCAACGTTCGGTGTGTCTCCAGACTGGGTGGTGGGCGTCATTGCTGGTGGTGACGAGGCTTTGCGTCATGCTGTCGAACATGCTGAAGATGATGCTGAACTTGGCTGGCGTGATCTCGAGGTGTATCAGCCTTCTTCAGAGGATAGTGTGATAGGCATAGCGGCTTCTGGCACTACGCCTTATGTTGTAGGTGCTATTGAAAAGGCACGTAAGCATGGATTACTGACGGGCTGTATTACCAGCAATCCCCAGACACCATTGGCTGAGATTGCTGAATATCCCATCGAGACGATTGTTGGTCCCGAATTTGTTACAGGCAGCAGTCGCATGAAGAGTGGTACTGCGCAAAAGATGGTGCTCAATATGATTTCCACCTCGCTGATGATCCGTATGGGACGAGTAGAGGGTAATCGTATGGTGAAGATGCAACTCACCAACAACAAACTGGTCGATCGCGGCATACGGATGATTCAGGATTTGCTGGGTCTATCCTTTGAAGAGGCCCGATATCGTTTGCTCAAGGCAGGAAGCGTAGATAAAGTATTAAGAGAAGCTGCTCAAAGTGTCTGAAATGCTACAACGGAAGTTATATATATTGGTGGCGGTGATCCTCTGGTGTTCTGCTGTTAGTGCTCAGCCAGAGTGGAGCGATGAATTCAATGGCAATGGGGCCCCAGACAGCACCATATGGAACTTCGAGGAAGGATTCGTGCGTAATCAGGAAGTTCAGTGGTATCAGGTTGCCAATGCCTGGCAGCAGGATGGGTGCCTCATTATCGAGGCTCGTCGTGAGCATCGTAAGAATCCTACTTATGACCCCGCCAGCCGTTTTTGGGGTAAAAAACGAGAATTCATCGACTACACGTCTGCTTGTCTGACAACAAAAGGAAAGAAGAGTTTTCTCTATGGTCGTTTAGAAGTGCGCGCCAAAATCCCTACGGCGGCAGGTGCCTGGCCTGCCATCTGGACTCTGGGCAACGATATGGAGTGGCCTTCGTGTGGTGAGGTTGACATTATGGAATACTATCGTATTGACGGCGAATCCCATATACTCGCTAATGCTGCCTGGGGCAACGACCAGCGGTTCCACGCAGTATGGAACAGCCGGAAGATTCCTTTTGCCCATTTTATCGAGAGAAATCAAGATTGGGAAAATCTGTTCCACGTCTGGCGTATGGACTGGGACGAGACGCATATCTGTATCTATCTTGATGATGAGTTGCTCAACGACATTCCCTTGAGCACAACAGTTAACGGCAGTATTGGCAACGGTGAGAATCCTTTCAAGAAGCCGCATTATATCCTGTTGAACTTGGCCCTTGGTGGTCAGAACGGCGGACCCATCGACGATTCTGCCCTTCCCATGAGATACGAGATTGATTATGTTCGTTTCTATCGTGCCTTCAACGACTGAAGGAGCACGCTGAGTAGGATGAGGGCGATGCCGAGGTAAAAGGAGAAGTTTATCTCGCGACCTTCGCCGAAGATGAGGAAGGCAAGGATGATGGTGTAGCAAGGCTCAAGGTTATAAGTCAGATTGACGGTAAAGGCCGACAATCGTTTCAGGGCCTGAATCTGTAACAGATACATACCAACGGTACAGAACAGCGCGTGGCAAAGCATAAACCATAGATTTGTACCTTCAGGGATGACCACCACAGGCTGCTGGCTGGGAAAGAACCACAGATAGATGGGTATGATGGCTGATACAATGATGAGGCCGCCAGACATCTGATACATCAACACCGTACGGCTGCGAACGCCCACGCTGGCCTTTTTATTGCAGATGGCGTAGAGAGCGCAAACGGCCGATGACACCACACCAATCATAATACCATAACGATAGCGGGCATCTAGAGAGAAGATGCACATCACACCAGCAACGGTAATCAACGAAAAGAGCAATTCCAGACCAGAGAGGCGCTTCTTGAAGATCATCGGCTCGAAGAGGGCCGTGAAGAATCCGATGAGCGAGAAGCAGATGACACCTATTGACACATTCGAGGCTTTGATGCTGCCATAGAACAATATCCAGTGGAGTCCTAACAATGCTCCACATCCACAGAGTAGCAGGAACTTCCGCCAGCCGACACGGGGCAGACCGGTGAACACCAATAGGATGCAACTCGTAAAGAGCATCCGATACCACACGATATCCACCTCGTTCAGTGTGATAAGCCGTCCGAACAAGCCTGTGAAGCCTGCAAGCAGCACGCTGAGGTGCAACTGGATAAAGCCTTTCTTAGTCTCGTTCAATTCTGGTTGTTATCGTTTTATGGGTTTACGTTGCTGGGATCTTACACCCTTCTTTGTTGTTGGTTTGGTAACAGGCTTGGGGGCAAAGGGGTCACTGATAATCTTGATGCGGAGAATACGAACATCTTTCGTGGGGCGATCGTTCTTATCGGTTGCCATCTGCTGGATCTGGTCCACAACATCTAGTCCTTCAGTTACTTCACCAAACACGGTGTATTGTCCGTCTAAATGGGGTGTGCCGCCAACGGTTTTGTAGGTCTCAATCATGTCAGGGGTCAGTTTAACTTGTCCGTTGGTAGCCGAATCCAGACGCTCCTGAACTTTGGCTAACCTCTTATCGTCGTAGATCTTACCCCAAACGATATAGAACTGGGCTGCACCCGAACGCCTTTCAGGATTGACCTTGTCCGACTCCCGGGCTGCGGCAACCACGCCCCTGCGATGATATATCTGGGGCAATCGGAACTCGGGCTCTATGGTATAATCCAACTCGCCAGCCCCAAGCAACTGTCCTGGCTGGGCGTTGCGACTGGTAAGGTCACCACTTTGAATCATAAAGTCCTTGATGACGCGATGTACCAGTAGCGAGTCGTAGAACTGCATCCTGACAAGTTTCATAAAGTTGTCACGATGTTGCGGGGTCTCGTTGAATAGGGCTATACGGATGTTGCCTTCTGTCGTTTCCAGTTCTACCTCAGCCCTCTCTTGTGCAGAGATGTTCGCACAGAAAAGCAGAAGCAGACAGATGATGATGACTCTGATATGCATAATTATTTGTTTATTTCTGCTGCAAAGATACAAACTTTTCTGAAGATTTAGCGAGTTGTTTTAATTTTTATTCGTATCTTTGTCGCAGATTTAATCTACGGCGATGATGAAAAGGATATTTAGTTTAATGGCATTTGTGATGGTGCTTAGCACCGCCACGGCCCAAAGTCAGGTGTTTACTGTTGTCTATGCCACATCAGAAGATGGCTTCCTGAATGTCAGGGAGGGGGCATCAATGAAGAACAGGGTCCTGACACAGTTGTATGGGCCGATGCATGGAATGGGCTCTGGTGTGTTGCTAGAGCATGGCAACAAGTGGAGCAAGATCAGCGTGGGTAACATCGTTGGTTGGGTCTACAACAAATATCTTGGCTATCAGACGTGGTACGACGGCAAAGGCGATACTGTGATGATTGCTAATCGCGATGAGATGCCTATCTACGGAGAGAGTTATGTAGATGCTAACGAATATCCACTATTCACTACCGTGAAGAAAGGCACCATCATCGCAGATCAGTTCTATTTCAATAATGGCTACTACGAATTACATACAGGTCATGACTACCTCTTTATAAAGCCGGAAGACGTTATTCTGCGTCCAAAAAGTGAGTAACTATTCTTCTTTGGTGATGTCTTCTATTTGGTTGATGATGTCCTGATACTGACGTTGGGTCTTGAAGTGGAGGGAGAATCCACAGATGGCTCCGATAACACCACCGATGCATCCGCCCCAGAAGATGCCGTCAGCGAAGGCACCCGGGTGAAGCTGGTACGACTCGTACATAAACCAGCCCAGGAAGACGATGATGAGGGGGATGCCGAGGAAGAGCCAGTTGGCGTCGAACTTCTTGGCGCGTGCCATGTGACGACGGACGTCCACAAGACTATTGGTCATCATGTCCAGGTCGAGGTTCCTGCTGTTGTAATAGGTGCCTCCCAGACAGACCAGCATGACGATGCAGGTGAAGATCCAGAAAGGAATGGAGAAGCCTGACAGCTTCACAAAGGCCCAGTAGCTGTAGGGAATCATCAACACACAGACGGCCATGATGAAGTAATACCTGCGGTTGATCTTGTTAGCGGTCTTTTCCATCGAATGACGGATAAGACGGTCATTCACTATCTCCTGCTGATCCAGCTTCTTTTTCAGGGTGTTCAACTGCTGGCGCATATTCTCTAATTCAAAATTCTCGTTTGTCATAATGGGGTAAGTTTTTAATCGTTAGACATTTGTTTTAATTGCTCTCTGATTCTGAACAGACGGACGCTGACGTTCTTAGTAGAGATACCGACAATCTGTCCGATCTCTTCGTAAGGAAGGTTCTCGAGCCAGAGCAGGACGATCGCGCGGTCGAAGGGCTGTAGCTTGGAGATGCGCTTGTGGAGCATGTCCACTTGCTTGGTGTCCTCGTCACGGTCTTCAAAGAGGTTGATGTCCATCGTCAGGCGGACTTCTGCCGAGCGCTTCTTCTTCCTGTCGATAGAGATACAGGTGTTGAGGGCGACACGATAAATCCAAGTCTTGATGTCACTGCGATGCTCGAAGTTGTCGAAGCCTTTCCAGATGTTCACTAGTACCTCTTGGAACAGGTCGTTCACTTCGTCGGCATCCTGCGAGAACATGTAACACACCGTGTAGATAGTGCTCTTATGTTCCTTAACGGTTTGCGCAAACTGTTGTTCTAATACGTTCATTGTCTCACTGTTTTTGAATCTTTTTGCCCATTAGACGTCATCTTATGGCGAAAAACTACACGAATTGCTTGCAAAGTTACAATTTTTTTTATAAGTCGTGGCTGTATTACGGGAAAAGTTGTATTTTTGCACGGATTATGGATAGAAACAAGGAGATATACAAGGTGACGCTCGTCGGAGGGGCGGTGAATGTATTGCTGCTGCTTTTCAAGTTTGTGGCGGGCATCGTAGGTCACAGTGCTGCGATGGTGGCAGATGCCATCCATTCGTTGTCCGATTTTGTGACGGATGTCATCGTCTTGGTGTTCGTCCATATCAGTGGCAAGCCACAGGACAAGTCACACGACTATGGTCACGGCAAGTATGAGACGCTGGCGATGACGTTGATAGGCGTGGCGCTGTTGACGGTGGCAATAGGTATTCTGTACAATGGAGCGTCAAAGATCGCAGCGTGGATACATGGCGAAGAACTGGAGGCTCCAGGGCTCTTGGCTCTCTGGGCGGCCTTGTTGTCGATTGTCCTGAAGGAGGCCGTCTATCATTACTCGATGGTGAAAGCCCGTCAGTTGCAGTCGCAGGCAGTCGAGGCTAATGCTTGGCATCATCGCAGCGATGCCTTGTCTTCCATCGGAACGGCCATTGGTATCGGTGGTGCCATCTTCTTGGGCCAGCGCTGGACGGTGCTCGACCCTTTGGCTTCTGTCGTCGTAGGTGCGTTTATCGTGAAGGTGGCTGTCGATTTGTTGCGAAACGGCATTGGCGACCTGATGGAACAGTCGTTGCCTGATGCCGTTGAAGAGGAGATCCTGCAATTAGTAGCATCGCTACCTGGAATAGTCGAGCCGCACGATTTGCGCACCCGCCGGATTGGCAATCACTATGCTATCGAACTGCATATTCTGATGGATGGCGACATCAGTCTGCGCCAGGCTCACGATAAGGCCTCGGAAGTGGAGGACCTGTTGCGTGACCATTATGGCGAGGAGACCCATGTGGCCGTACATGTGGAGCCGAAATGAGTTAACCGTCTGAGAAATGAAGATGATGAACGAAGCGACGAGAGAGTTTGTACGAGAGCATTGCGATGAGGATGTCAGACAGCTGGCACTTCGGGGAACAAAAGACCCTGAGGTGGATCTGGCGTTTGCCCTTCAGCAGATCGACGGATATAGGCGAGCTATGGAGAAGCTGCCTTCTTGGGCGGCCATAGAGGGTATCGTCTGGCCGTCTCATCTGTCGATGGAACAATGTTCAAGTGAACAGACGGCCCGTTATAAGGCTGAGGTTGCTGGAAGCGGAGTGTCGTTTGTAGACTTGACGGCAGGATTCGGCGTCGATGCGGCTTTTATCGCTCAAGGGTTCCAACGGGCAGTCTGTGTGGAACTGCAGCTAGAGTTATGCGCTGTTTCATCAGCTAATTTCCAGCTTTTAGGTTTTCAGCAGATGGAGGTGGTGAATGGTAATGGCATAGACTATCTGCATACGATGACACCTGTTGACCTGGTTTTTATTGATCCGGCCCGAAGGGATGAACATGGGGGACGGACGTATGGCATTGCCGATTGTACGCCAAACGTGCTCGAGATCATGGATGAGCTATTGACAAAAGCCTTACGGGTGCTTATAAAACTCTCGCCGATGCTCGATTGGCGCAAGGCAGTCAATGATCTTGGCACTAAGAATGTCTCTGCTGTTCATATCGTTTCTGTGGATAATGAGTGCAAGGAACTGCTCATCGAAGTGGTCAGCGATCAGTACAAAGTGAACAGCGCTGAGCCGTCACTGCGGGTAGTTTGTGTGAACCTTCTTTCTGACGGGACCTCTCAGAAGTTTGAATATGACCCTTCTGTTTCCGTCGCTATTGAACACCCGTTACCTACCTCTTTCCAATTCCTCTATGAACCCAATGCCTCGCTTATGAAGGCGGGATGTTTCGATGTGCTGGCCAGGCGCTATGGGGTGGTGCAGGCCGATGTGAACAGTCATTTGTTTTTCTCCGACAGACAGGTAGCGTCGTTTCCGGGCCGTGGATTCATCATCGAGAAGGTAACCTCTATGAATAAGCGTGAGTTGAAGGAGAGTCTTGCAGGCGTGACACAGGCCAATATCACCGTCAGGAACTTCCCGATGTCGGCCGAAGAACTGCGCCGTCGCCTGAAACTGCGTGACGGTGGTGACGTCTTTATTTTCGCCACAACGGTCGAAAACGAAGGCCATCGGCTCTTTATTTGTCGAAAAATCTCCTAACGAATAATATTTTTCAATTATCATTTTTCAATTATCAATTATATTTCGTACCTTTGCACCCAATATCAGATGATTTATGGAAGCTGAAAACAATCATATCGAACAGCAAGAAGAACAGGTACAGTACGATGAGGGAAACATCCGCCATTTGTCGGATGTAGATCATATCCGTACACGTCCTGGTATGTACGTGGGCCGTCTCGACGACGGCTCGAAACCTGAGGATGGTATCTATGTGCTCTTGAAAGAGACCATCGACAACTCCATCGACGAATTCCGTATGAATGCCGGCAAGCGCATCGAGATAGAGATCGAGGATCATCTGCGAGTCTCAGTACGCGACTACGGCCGTGGCATTCCACAGGGCAAGATCATCGAGGCTGTCAGTCAGTTGAACACGGGTGGAAAATATGACTCAAAGGCCTTTAAGAAGTCGGTGGGTATGAACGGTGTCGGTATCAAGGCCGTGAACTTCCTGAGTTCCCATTTTGAGGCCCATAGTTATCGTGACGGTCAGGTTCGTAAGGTTGTCTTTGAGAAGGGTATTCTGAAGAGTGACGTTACAGAGCCGTCTCAGGATGAGACGGGTACCTACATCTTCTTCGAACCAGATGATACGCTGTTCAAGCACTACTCCTTCCACGATGATATAGTGGAGAACATGCTTCGCAACTATACCTACCTGAATTCAGGCCTGGCCATCATGTATAATGGTCGTCGCATTTTTTCGCGAAACGGACTGGAGGACCTTCTCAACGACCGCATGACCAACGACGGACTTTATCCCATCGTCCACCTGAAGGGCGAAGATATCGAGATAGCCTTCACCCATTCTAACCAGTATGGTGAAGAGTACTATTCCTTCGTCAATGGCCAGCACACCATTCAGGGCGGAACGCATCAGAGTGCCTTCAAGGAGCATATTGCCCGTACGATCCGCGACTATTATGGCAAATATGAGTATGGTGACATCCGTACAGGTATTGTGGCCGCCATAGCCATCAACGTGGAGGAACCCATCTTCGAAAGTCAGACGAAGATCAAGCTTGGCTCCCTGACCATGTCGCCCGACGGTGTGAGCATCAACAAATACGTTGGCGACTTCATCAAGCAGGAGGTGGATAACTATATGCATATCCATCAGGATGTGGCAGAAGTGTTGGAGAACAAGATCAAGGAGAGTGAACGTGAGCGCAAGGCGATGGCAGGTGTCACCAAACTGGCCCGTGAGCGTGCTAAGAAGGCCAACCTCCATAACCGTAAGTTGCGCGACTGCCGTATCCATTTCAGCGATGTGAAGAACGACCGCAAGGAAGAGTCCTGTATCTTTATTACCGAGGGTGACTCAGCCAGCGGAAGCATTACCAAGAGCCGCGACGTGAATACACAGGCCGTTTTCTCGCTGCGCGGTAAGCCGCTTAACACCTTCAAGCTCACCAAAAAGGTGGTCTATGAGAACGAGGAGTTTAATCTCCTGCAGGCAGCCCTCGACATCGAGGAAGGTCTCGACAGTCTGAGATATAATAAGGTGATTGTGGCTACCGATGCCGATGTCGACGGCATGCACATCCGTTTGCTGCTGATAACGTTCTTCCTGAAGTTCTTCCCGGAATTGGTGAAAAAGGGCCATGTCTATGTTCTTCAGACACCGCTTTTCCGTGTGCGTAACCGTCGTACGAAGATACGCAGCAAACAAGTGATTGCCGAGGCAGATGCCAAAAGTGGTAAGAAGAGTGACTTTATCACCCGCTACTGCTATAGCGACGAGGAACGTCTCCAGGCCATCCAAGAATTAGGCCCTGATCCCGAGATTACCCGCTTCAAGGGCCTTGGAGAGATTTCTCCCGATGAATTCGCCGTTTTTATTGGCCCCGACATCCGCATGGAACAGGTTACACTCAACAAGAACGATGAAGTGCAGAAACTACTGGCTTATTATATGGGTGACAACACCATGGAGCGCCAGAACTTTATAATTGACAATTTGGTGGTCGAGGAAGACCGTCCGGAAGAAGATAACTACGAATGAAGAAAATACTACTGTTTCTTTTCTCTTGCCTCGTGTGTTCTGAGGCATCTGCCCAAAGGGGTGAGCCGCTTCATAAACTGCAATATGCAGAAGTAGCCATTAAGAATCTCTATGTCGACAGTGTCAATGAGGTGAAGTTAGTCGAGGATGCCATCCGTGGTATGCTCAGCAAGCTTGATCCCCATTCATCTTATTCCACACCTAAGGAGGTGGCGGAACTGAATGAGCCGTTGAACGGTAATTTCGAGGGCATCGGCGTGCAGTTTAATATGATGGAAGACACGCTGCTTGTCATCCAACCGGTAACCAACGGTCCCTCCGAACGCGTAGGTATTATTGCAGGCGACCGTATCGTGTCTGTCAACGATACCGCCATCGCTGGTGTTAAGATGTCGAAGGAAGAGATCATGAAGCGTCTGCGTGGACCGAAAGGCACTATCGTGGAACTGGGTGTCGTGCGTCAGGGCATTGCCGACAAGCTGACGTTCACCGTTCGCCGCGACAAGATTCCTGTCCATTCCATCGATGCCGTCTATATGATTCGTCCGGGCATCGGCTTCATCCGTATAGGAAACTTCAGTGCCACTACCCATGAGGAATTCTTGGAGGGTCTCGCCCGTCTGAAGAAGGAGGGTATGCAGCACCTGATCCTCGACCTTCAGGAGAACGGAGGTGGTTATCTGAAGGCTGCTGTAGACATTGCCGACGAGTTCCTGCAGAGGGGTGACCTCATTGTCTATACTGACGGCCGCAGGGCGCCGCGTATGGACTACACCGCCAACGGCCGTGGCGCTTTCATGGATGGAAAGGTCGTTGTGTTGGTAGACGGCTATACCGCCTCTGCCGCAGAAATCGTCACGGGTGCCATACAGGATCAGGACCGTGGTATTGTCGTGGGACGGCGTACCTTTGGTAAGGGTCTTGTGCAGCGTCCTATTGACCTTCCTGACGGCTCCATGATCCGTCTTACCATCGCCCATTATTACACACCCTCAGGCCGTTGTATTCAGAAGCCCTATAAGAAGGGTGATGCCAAGGATTACGCGATGGATATGGTGAACCGTCTGAAGAGTGGCGAGCTGACCAATGCCGACAGTGTGCATTTCGCTGATTCCCTGAAGTTCGAGACGCTCCGTGAGCACCGTACCGTCTATGGTGGTGGAGGTATCATGCCCGACTACTTCGTGCCTCTCGACACCACTGTTTACACCCGATTCCATCGGGAATTGGCTGCCAAGAGTATCGTTATCCAGCAGAATCTCCGATATGTGGATAACAACCGTAAGGAGTTGAAGGATCGTTGGAAATCCTTTGCCGACTTCAAGCAGCATTTCGAAGTGCCGCAGAGTCTGATTGATACGATTCTTGCTGAAGGAGAAAAGCAGAAAATCAAGCCACGCGATGAGGCTGAGTTGGAGAAGACGAATCCCTACCTTCGTCTGCAGCTGAAAGCGCTCATCGCCCGTGACTTATGGGAGATGAGCGAATATTATTCCATTTTCAATGAATCGAGCGAAATGGTGAAAAAGGCTCTGGAGGTCATCAACGAGAAGCCCTGAATGCAACAGGATTACCTCATCTCTAGTGCCTTGTCTTCTGCGGCTTCCATGATTTCCCGTTCCCCGGGGCCCTTGTCGTTGATGCCACAGAGGTGAAGTATGCCGTGGATGATGACCCTATGTAACTCCTCGTCGTAAGGACGTCCAAATTTGTCGGCATTGGTGAAGATGGTGTCCAGCGAGATGTACAGGTCGCCGTTGATGGTCTTGCCCTCGGAATAGTCGAAGGTGATAATATCCGTATAGTAGTCGTGACCCAGGTATTGCTTGTTCACTTCCAGGATCTTGTCATCATTAACAAACAAATACCCGATTTCACCGATTCTTTTGCCATACGATTCAGCCACCCGACGAATCCAGTTGGATGTTTCACGCTTCTTGATATTGGGGAATTTCACCCCCTCTGCCTCATAGGTAATCATCTGTAAACTATAAACGTTAAACTATAAACTCTTTTTAGGCAAGAACTCACTGATGTCAACTCCGAAATGCGCCAGTTCACGCAGGGCTGACGACGAGACGCTTGCCAGTTCCGGCTCAGAATAGAGCAGGATGGTCTCAATGCCTCCGAGCCTGCGGTTTATGTCTGCCTGCCATTGTTCATACTCAAAGTCACTGACCGAACGCACACCCTTCACGATGAACTGTGCCCCTTCGGCCTTTGCGAAATCCATTGTCAGTCCGAAATACGGCTTTACCTCGATGCGCTTCTCGTCGGCATAGAGGTCGCGAATCACCTGCATCCGCTCTTCGGCCGACGGCATGTCCGGCTTACGCACATTGTCGCCAACCACTCCGATGACCAGTCTGTCGAACAATGGTAATGCACGTCTCACGATCGAGTCGTGTCCCACCGTAAACGGGTTGAAACTCCCAACGAATATCCCTGTCCTCATCTATAAACTATAAACTGTAAACTAATCAAATAGATTCGGTTCCATAATATTACCGCCATACGGATTGCGTCCGAAATGACGATAAGCCAGTTCTGTCACCATACGTCCTCTGGGGGTGCGCTTGATAAAGCCCTCCATGATGAGGAAGGGCTCGTACACCTCCTCCACGGTGCCGGCATCCTCGCCCACGGCAGTGGCGATGGTTGTGATGCCCACAGGACCACCCTTGAACTTGTCGATGATGGTCAGCAGGATCTTATTGTCGATTTCATCGAGACCGTACTGGTCTATATTCAGGGCCGTCAGGGCAATCTTGGTGATCTTGGTGTCGATCTTGCCGTTGCCCTTCACCTGTGCGAAGTCCCTCACGCGTCGGAGCAATGCGTTGGCGATACGTGGCGTTCCTCTTGAACGGCCTGCAATCTCCATGGCCGCGTCCTCAGTGATGGGTACGCCCAGGATGCCGGCGGAACGCTCGATAATCCTCTGTAGGGTCTCTGGCTCGTAGTACTCCAGATGCATGTTGATGCCGAATCGGGCCCTGAGAGGAGCCGTCAGCAGACCGCTTCTCGTCGTGGCGCCCACCAGTGTGAAGGGATTCAGGTCTATCTGTATAGAGCGTGCTGAAGGACCTTTGTCGATCATGATGTCTATACGGTAGTCCTCCATCGCCGAGTAGAGATACTCCTCCACCACCGGAGACAGACGGTGTATCTCGTCGATAAACAGCACATCGTTCTTTTCCAGCGACGTGAGAATGCCCGCCAAGTCGCCAGGCTTGTCCAGCACGGGACCGCTGGTGATCTTGAATCCGACTCCCAGCTCGTTGGCGATGATGTTCGAGAGTGTGGTCTTTCCCAGTCCTGGAGGTCCGTGCAGCAGTGTGTGGTCGAGCGGCTCGCCTCGGAACTTGGCTGCTTCCACGAACACCTGCAGGTTCTCCACCACCTTTTTCTGTCCGCAGAAATCGGAGAAGGCAAGTGGTCGTAGCGCATTCTCAAAGTCTTTTTCACCCTGAGAGAACCGTTCTCCGCGTATGTCAAAATCTTCGTCCATCATAATTCTGCGTGCAAAATTACGAAATAAAATGCAAAACTTTGCTATAAAAGATATAAAAATCTGCATCGTCATTTTTATTTCACAAATATTTTGTAATTTTGCACGTTGGAACTAAAAGAATGAATGGTATGAAGACGAAACAACTCGTTTCAATCATGATTGGCTGTTTGACAGCCTTGTGTGTCACTTCATGTCTTGGGGATGACACTAGCGAAAGCGACTCCCAGACACTGACAAAGGCTCAGATAGCCCAATGCTTTATGACTGTTGCAGGCAATTATACAGGTAAATTGTATTATGAAGCCAAGTCCAGTGACGGTTATGCTACGATTGTCGACTCACTGGATACGTCATGGTACATTCCCACCGACAGCACGCTCATCATCACCGATTTTCCGGCAAAGGCGCTGGCCGAGTATGTGTCGTATCAGCCCCTGAAAGCGGCACTGGCCGAAGCCCCCAATAAGATGGTCAATTGTAAGACGTGGTACCTTAAAACCTCACCCATCGAGTTACTGGTCAATCCCTATACCATCGAGTATGACCTCGAATTTGATGGAAAGCAACACAAGGTCCATGTGGTATTCTATGCCAACAACACCTATTCTTTCGGCGTCTACGATTCCGGATCGAATAGTATGGTGGTGAAGATTATTCCCGCTGTTATTTATGTTGACGAGAAGCAGACGAGCTATCTGACTTCGTCGCAATTGATTTTCTTTTCAAATTCACATGCGGCTATCTGACGCCGCCGCCGAAGCCGCCGCCGGAGAATCCTCCTCCTCCGCCCCATGAGGAATGGCCGCCACGTCCCGAGGAACGGGCCTTGCGGGCTTCACGTGCAGCCTCGCGCTCCGCCTTGCTCATGGCAGCACGGGCGGTGCTCTTTTGCATGGTGGAATAGATGGTGGGCAGGGTCATGTCATCGGCCATCTGCTGGGCCACCTTGTCCATGTTGAAGTACGCGGGGTTGATATGCTTCATGTCCCTGATGACCTGGTCGGCGATGCCGAAGAGGGTGGCGAAGATCATATAGTCCTTCCACAGCGACACCTCCTGCACATGGCGCTCATCGATGATAGAGAATTCCTGAAGGAATTTTTTCAGGCCGAACACCTGTCTCACTTCGTCGAGACGGTGTTTGTAACTGCTGAGGCCTGTCCTGGTGTGCAGGGTGTTGATGAACGAGTCGGTGATGCTCTGGTTGTAGTTGCTCTTCATGAACGACTTCAGTTCTTCCGGTTCGAGGACGGTGTCTGAGCCAGCCGCCTTCTGGAAAATCTGGTGTACCTTGCGCAGCAGGATGGGCTGGTTATCGGCATCCTTCAGGTCGTGGATGACGAAATTCTGCACGCTGTTGCCTTTCTTGTTTAGGTGCTGTTCTATGCTGATGCCTCCGAGGTTGATGAGCTTCAGGATACAGGCCGAGAGCAGGTTGTTGTAGTCGGAACTGAAGTATTTGTATGCGTTCAGCATGTCGTTGGTCTGCTGCAGGTTACCGTCGAGGGGTATATCGCGATACCACATCAGGCCCTTCGACACTTTCCTTCGCGCGCGCCAGACATAGATGAAATAACATACTAAGGCGATGATGGGCACGATGAGGAAGCCGAAGACGACGGCGAGAAGGATGAATGTGTCCTCGCTGGTCCACTCGTCCTCGTCGACATAGTCGCTGCCCTTGAAAGCCGTTTGCCTGAGGTCCTCGAAACTGCCGCTCCTGACGTCGTCGGGCTCAAACATCCCTTTGTTGAAACGGCACATCACAACCATCGCACTACGGCTGTTGAAGGGCTCTGTGCTCTCTGCGATGATGGTGTCATTCTCGAACCCGACCTCTCCATTGTACCGGAAGCCCCACACGCCGCTGTTGTCCTTCGTGAACTGCAGGGAGTCCTCTGGCACAATGGTCAGCCTGACGTGGTCGGGCAGGGGAGAGACGCCCTGGGCCACGAACATAAAGTTGAAGCCGTCGGCATCGTCGTAGCGTTTGACGAGGCTGGTGACGGTGTAACTGGTGACATAGGTACGGTTGCCGCTGTCGCCGAGACCCCAGCAGAGCTCATAGCCGTCGCGCTTGGTGACGATACCGCACTTGCCCGCTTTCCAGTCGCGACTCCGGTCGATGTCCCACTCCCCGATATTGGAGAATGTCAGGCCGGTTTCGTCGCTCACGGTCAGGTCGCATATCTCACTGCCGTTGAGCGAACCGATGACGATATAGCACTCCGTGCCTTCGGAGTCGATGTTCATCTGGCGCGTCTCGGTGATACGGGCGTCACCGTTCCGGCTCAACACCACATGGATGTTGAGGTCCTTGAGCGAGGGGCGGGCAAAAAGGCTTGTTGCTGCCGCGAACAGCAGCAGCAACAGACACTTATTTCTTAAATGCTTCATCGAGGTCGGGATAGTTTTTCTTCTTCTCATCGTCTACCTTGAGGTAGTCCTTGATGTCGAAGTGGAGTATGGATGCGACAATCGACGACGGCCACTGGCGCACCATACGGTTCATCTTCGTGGCAGTGTCATTGTACACCATACGCGACATGCGCACATGCTCCTCATACTCTTTCTCACCCTTCTGGGCGTTTACATAGAGTTCGCTTGCCTTCAGTTCCGGATAGCGCTCAAAGACCACGTTCAGGCGTCCCATCAGCTGACTGAGCAGGTTCGACTGCTGGTTGATGGCCTCGGCAGTGCTTGCCGGTGCGGTGCTGTTGCCGCTGCGGGCCTGTGCGGTCTTAATGATGGTCTCCGACTCGTGGGCGGCATACTTGGCCGCCGTCTTGGCCAGGGAGATCACAATGTCGAAACGGGAGTTGAGCTGAACCTCAATCTGGCTCAGGGCATTTTTGCACAGTTCATCGAGGTTCACCAGCGAGCGCTGGGTAGCGATGAAATAACCAATGACGATAACCGCCACGATGATGATGATAATCAATGTAGTACTCATAGTTTGAAAATTATTAGTTCATTGGTTGCAAAGGTACAAAATAAAATGAAAAACGGACAATGGATAAAGGAGAAATTTTTGTTGCGGATTAAAATAAACAAACTTTTAATATTTTTTTAGATATGAAAGATTTGCCGTTATGAGGAAAATTTGTATCTTTGCAGCCGATTTCGGTTTTCCAAAACGGACAACTTTTTGGAGACGTAAACGGAAAAAGTTTCCCGAAACGGTGAACTTTCGCGTCAGGAACGAGCGTAAACATTAACAAACAATACAATGGAAATTAAAAACTTTACTATCACAAAACGAGACGGGTCGCAAGCCCAGTTTTCTTTGGACAAGATCATGAATGCCATCGTCAAGGCATTTGACAGTGTTTCTGAACCGGCTGATCTGGGGACGATTTCCAAGATTATCAGTCATCTGGATATCCACGACGACATCACCGTCGAGAATATCCAGAACCAGGTGGAGGAGGCTCTGATGCGCGAAGGGTTCTACAATGTGGCCAAGTCGTTCATCCTCTATCGTCAGACGCATTCCGAGGACCGTGACACACTCGAGAAGATGATGTTCCTCTCCGAGTACACCGACTCCGTCAACGCCGCCACCGGCTCGAAGTACGATGCCAACGCCAACGTGGAGCACAAGAACATCGCCACGCTCATCGGTGAACTGCCGAAGTCGAACTTCATCCGTCTGAACCGCCGTCTGCTCACCGACCGCATCAAAAAGATGTACGGTAAGGAACTGGCCGACGAATACATCGACAAGCTGTCTCACCATTTTATTTACAAGAACGACGAGACGAGCCTGGCCAACTACTGTGCTTCGATCACCATGTACCCCTGGCTCATCGGCGGTACCGTGGCCATCGGCGGTAACTCCACGGCTCCCACGAACCTGAAGTCGTTCTGCGGCGGTTTCGTCAACATGGTGTTCATGGTATCGTCGATGCTGAGCGGTGCCTGTGCCACGCCGGAGTTCCTGATGTACATGAACTACTTCATCGGCAAGGAGTGGGGTCAGGACTACTGGAAGCATGTGGACGACCAGGCAGACCTCTCGCTGAAGAAGCGTACCATCGACAAGGTGATCACCGACTACTTCGAGCAGATCGTCTACACGCTGAACCAGCCCACAGGCGCCCGCAACTACCAGGCCGTGTTCTGGAACATCGCCTACTACGACAAGTACTACTTCGAGTCAATCTTCGGCGATTTCTACTTCCCCGACGGCTCCAAGCCCGACTGGGAGAGCCTCTCCTGGCTGCAGAAGCGCTTCATGAAGTGGTTCAACCAGGAGCGTACGAAGACGCTGCTTACTTTCCCCGTGGAAACCATGGCGCTGCTTGTCGACGAGAACGGCGACTGCAAGGATCCCGAGTGGGGCGACTTCACGGCTGAGATGTACAGCGAGGGACACTCGTTCTTCACCTATATGAGCAACAATGCCGACTCCCTGTCTTCCTGCTGCCGTCTGCGCAACGAGATCACCGACAACGGATTCAGCTATACCCTTGGTGCCGGTGGCGTCTCGACGGGTTCGAAGAGCGTGCTCACCATCAACCTGAACCGCTGCATCCAGTTTGCCGTGAACCACGAGCTGAACTATCTCGACTATCTGGGAAGTATCATCGACCTCTGCCACAAGGTGCAGCTGGCCTACAACGAGAACCTGAAGGAGCTGCAGGCTCACGGCATGCTGCCGCTCTTCGACGCCGGCTACATCAACATCGGCCGCCAGTACCTCACCATCGGCATCAACGGTCTGGTGGAGGCTGCCGAGTTCATGGGCCTGAAGATTACGCCCAACGACGACTACCTGCACTTCGTACAGGGCATCCTCGGACTCGTCGAGAAGTACAACAAGCAGTATCGCACGAAGGACGTGATGTTCAACTGCGAGATGATTCCCGCCGAGAATGTTGGTGTGAAGCATGCTAAGTGGGACCGTGAGGACGGCTACTTCGTGCCCCGCGACTGCTACAACAGCTATTTCTACGTGGTTGAGGACAACTCGCTCACCATCATCGACAAGTTCAAGCTCCACGGTGCACCCTACATCGAGCACCTCACCGGCGGCTCCGCCCTCCACATGAACCTCGAGGAGCACCTGTCGAAGCAACAGTACGCCCATTTGCTGAAGGTGGCCGCCCAGGAAGGCTGCAACTACTTCACCTTCAACATCCCCAACACCGTCTGCAACGACTGCGGTCATATCGACAAGCGCTATCTGAAGGAGTGCCCCCACTGCCATTCGAAGAACGTGGACTACATGACCCGTATCATCGGCTATCTGAAGCGTGTCTCGAACTTCTCGCAGGCCCGTCAGGAGGAAGCCGCCCGTCGTTACTACGCTATGGCGGATTAGACAAAGTAACATTTTAAAGACATACTAACATATTAACAAATTATTATTAACGATATAAATATGTTAGTCTGTTAGTATGTCTTTTTAGGTTATTCTGTATATGCTGAAATACGTCAACTCTGATATTGTTTTCCAGGAGATACCCGACGAAGTGACACTGGCAATCAACATCTCTAATTGCCCGTGTCATTGTCCTGGGTGTCACAGCCATTACCTCTGGGAGGACGTCGGCCTGCCCCTTAACCCCGACGCCATCGACAACTTCGTCCGGAAGTTCGGCTCCAACCTCACCTGCATCGCCTTCATGGGCGGCGACAGCGATCCGAAGGGTGTCGACCAGCTGGCGCAGTATGTCCACGAGGAATACCCCCAGCTGAGGGTGGCTTGGTACAGCGGCCGCACGGTCATCTCCTCCGCTATCCACAAGGAAGACTTCGACTACATCAAAATAGGCCCCTTCATCAAACACTTAGGTCCGTTGAAGAAGCCTACCACCAACCAACGCCTCTACCGTCAGAACGACCAGGGCGAATTCGAGGACATCACCTCCCGCTTCTGGCGCTAAACCAATGAAAATAAATGAGAAACCAAGTAGAGCCTCGATGTGCGGAACGGTGGCATCTTACTGTTGTACTGATGCCTTTTTCGGGTCGTGGAAGGCATCCTTTACAAGGTAAGAAGGCATTCCTGATAGGGGTTAAGCCCTATCCTGGCAGGGAGTTAACCCTACCTTTTTAACCGTTCGGCTATACTCAAACAACCGTTTGCCTATACTCAAACGGTTGTTCGGCTATACTCAAATGCAAGAGTCCTATTTTTGCAGGGTGTAGAGTGGGTGTAGAGTGGGTGCACACTTTTTGCGAAGTGTGCACCCCAAAATAGCTCTGATAATCAGATGATTAACCTAAAAAGGTGTAGAGGGGCATACTTCTTTCTTGTTTTTGCGATATGTGTATGAGCTATTTTTCGTCAAGCGGGCTTGCTTTAGCTGTTCAAGGGCTCTGCAGAGCTGGTCTGGGCACAGGCGCGTGTGCAAGAAAAATTTAATATGTTTTGGTAGTTTCGCGGATTATTCTTATTTTTGCACCCAGAATTGTGCTCTCTACACAGAACAACAGTCGCTAAACGGATATTCAAATAAACATCAATATTATGCTGAAGAAACATATATGAAAAGACTATCATTGACCCTTATCCTTACCTGCTGCATGCTTGTGGTGGCGGCACAGGAATACCGCGACGTGGTGTTCTTGAAGAACGGCAGCGTCATCAAGGGATTCTATAAGGAACTCTATCCCTCTGACAGCCTGCGCATGGAAACCATCGACGGCGGCATACTGGTGTGTGCTTTCAGTGACATTGAGCGTATAGCCAAGGAGCGCACGAAGATTTATGTGGTGAACACGCAGGAGTCTGACTTGTTGTCGCACCGTGTATGGCGTCCGAAGGGCTATATCGGTACTGTAGAATATGGTCGTGACATCAACTCATCCGACTCACACATTGTGACTTCGGGACTGTTCACCGTGCATGGCTATCAGTTCAATCCGTACTTTTTCCTCGGCGGCGGTCTCGGCATACAGCACATGGAATACGAGGAAAGCGGCCTGAAATTGTCGTTTACGGAGAGCACCGTACCGGTGTTTGCTGATGTGAAGATCCACCTGCTCAAGACACGCATCGCACCATTCGTCGAGGGTCGCGTAGGCTATTCGATCAAGGGTTTCAAGGGTTTCTACCTGAACCCCTCTGCCGGTATTAGCTTCGGCATCTCGCCCAGGACTGCCGGTTACTTAGGATTAGGCTATTCATTTCAAGAACTGAAGGGAAATGAAGATACAGACAAAACCGAACTGGAAGGCGTATCATTCCGTGTGGGGCTCGCTTTCTAAGCTGTTGCTGGTTGTTGCCATGACTGGTATCATGACTCAGTCATTAGGGCAGACACCGCAACAGCCTGTGGTGAATGCCGACCACTCGGTAACCTTCACGGTGAAAGCTCCTGGCACCAAGAAGATGGTGTTGGTACTGTCGGAAAAGAAATACAAGATGCAACGCCACAACGACACCTTCACTTACCAAACCGCTCCCCTGCCGTCGGAGATGTACACCTATTATTATCTGTCAGACGGCAAGGAGATGCTCGATCCGGAGAACAGCCGCGTAACGCGCGACATAGCCCTGAAGCTGAACTTCTTCTTCGTGGAAGGTGACGTGGCCGACTACTATATTGACAAGGACGTGCCACACGGAAGAATAGACAAGGTGTGGTATCCGTCAACGCTCAACGGCATGTCGCAGCGACGCATGTTTGTATATACACCGCCGGGCTACGATGCCGACAGCACCGCCACCTATCCCGTGCTCTACTTGCTCCACGGGTCGGGCGGCGACGAGACCTCGTGGGCTGACTACGGCCGCGCCTGCCAGATCATCGACAATATGCTTCATCAGGGCAGCATCAAGCCCATGATTGTGGTTATGCCTAACGGCAATATCGAGATGGACGCAGCCCCCGGGGAGAGTCCCTACATGAACAAGAAACCGACGGGCAACAACATCAGTTCGTGGTTAGGCAAATTCGAAAAGCTGTTCGTGCCGGAAATCGTGAAATATGTTGAGCGACACTATCGCGTGAAGGCCGACAAACAGCACCGGGCCATAGCCGGACTGTCGATGGGAGGACTGCATACGCTCTTCATCGCCCTCAACAATCCCGACATGTTCGACTTCGTGGGCCTCTTCTCCGCCCAGACTTCGAACATGCTCGACGAGAACAACATCTTCAAAATGGAACGCTTCAACCATAACATGCAGCGCTTTCGCAATGTCTTAGCACTCGTCCAGGACAAGGTGGCACCGCCCGTCTCGCTCTCCGATAAGATGGCAGACATTGACATCTACAGCCGTCTGGAGGAGAAACTGCAACGCCAGTTCGAACACGCGCCGCAGCTGTATTACATCGCCATAGGCTGTGATGACTTCCTCAAGAAGATGAACAGCCAGTACCGCGACATCCTCGACAAGCATGGGTATCGCTATACCTACGTGGAAACCGACGGCGACCATTCTTGGGAGAACTGGCGCAAATACCTGGTTGATTTCCTGAGCAATTTTGATTTCTAATGATAATAGGCTGCCTGACCGGGCAGCCTATTATCATTTGTAAGGTATCTTTCTTTATTTGAAGAGCAGTTGTGCGAACTGGTAGAGGCTGCGGCGCCAGGTCTGCCACTCATGGGCGGTCTCGGGCGAGATATAGCTGTGGGCGTTGATGCCGATGGCCTTCAGGTCTTCAGCAACTTTGCCAACACTGTTCTCACCTTCGGCCATGCCTGTCTCGCGGCCGCCGGCACTCATGAAGAGCACTTTGTTGGTCTTCTTGAAGTCGGTTGCGTCGGTCAGCTCGTCGGCTCCGATGGTGCCACCGCTGAAGATGCCGACATAGGAGAAGGTGGTGGGGTTGTTGAGCGTGATGCCGTGGGTCTGCATGCCACCCATCGAGAGTCCGGCCATGGCACGGTGGTCGGCATCGGCGATGACACGGTAGTTCTTCTCAACCATCGGGATGATGTCCTTGATGAGCACTTCCTCAAAGGCACCGCCCATGCGACGGGCCATGCGGGCGAAGTCTGCACCACCCATGCGGGGACGGCCGCCAGGACCTCCCTGGGGACCACCGGGACGCGGTCCGCGAGGACCACCCTGAGGTGCTCCCTCGGGACGGGGACCGCCAGGACGGGGACCGCCGAAGCCCATCGGCTGCTCACCCGGACGGCGGGCATTCAGACCATTGTCCATGAAGATGATGAAGGGCACGGCCTTGCCGTCGGCAATCAGGTTGTCCATGATGATGCCGGTCTTGCCCTGGGCGCTCCAGCCCGTCTCGTTCTCACCCATGCCGTGCTGCAGGTAGAGCACCGGGTATTTCTTGTCGGGATTGGCGTAGTACTCTGCGGGGAGATAGATGTAGCCGTGACGCATCGACTCGGTGACCGAGGACCAGTAGTAGACCTCGTTGACGGAACCCTGTGGCACGTTCTTCACCGTGTAGAACTCCTCGTCGGCAGCGGGCACGTCGATACCACTGCCCCAGCGGCTGGCACCATAGTAGTACTTGCTGCCCGGATCGGGTACGGAGGCACCGTCAATGTTGAGCTGGTAGTAGTGGAACCCCTCGTCCTGAGGCTCTGAAGTACCAGTCCATACGCCATTCTCATCCTTGGTCATCTCGTAGATCTTACCGGCAATGTCAAGACCGACGAAAGAGGCCTTGGGTGCCGTGATCTGTGCGCGCACCATGCGCTGGGAGTTGATCATCGGGTACTGTTTGTTCTCTTGGTTGGTCGATGCAGGCTTGAAGTCTTCGACCACATTCTCAGTAACTGAAGGAACCGTGGGGTTCTGAGCTACTGCCGTGAGGCTGGCGAGAGCCATCAGCGAAAGAATAGTTTTTCTCATAAGATAAAGTTTGGTTGTTAAATAATTAATAATGTGATAATTGTTACTTTTACACTTCTATGACCTTTGACACCCCGGAGGCCGAAAAGTAAAATCACAGTCCCTATTCTTATGGAAGATTAACATTTTGGGGAAAGTCGTCGAAAAAATCCCAGGAAGTCGTCGAAGGTTTCTTGTCTGCGGAAGATTTCCGGCCTATCTTTGCACCAGATTTCAAAAATCTACCAATCGTTCGCAAACAAATAATTAAAAAAACAAAGATATGAAACAGATTAGAATTTTCGCAGTGATGATGATGCTGACCCTGTCGGCAGTAGTAATGGCCCAGACTACGGTGAAGGGCGTGTTGAAGGACCAGGCTCTGGACGAGAGCGAGCCGTTTGCCACCGTCCGCGTGTTCAAGGCAGGCCAGACGGAAAAGCCGGTGGCCATGTTCCTGACCAAGGAGGACGGCGGGTTCTCGGAGAAGATCAACGGCAAGGGTAAGTTTGATATCGTGTTCAGCAGCGTGGGCAAGGAGGACGTCCGACAGACCATCGACCTGGGCACAGAGAGCGTGCTGGACCTGGGTACGCTGTATATTAAGGAGAACGCCACCATGCTGAAGGGTGTGGAGGTGGTTGCCCAGAAGCCGCTGGTGAAGATGGATGTGGACAGGATGAGCTACAATGTGGCTGAGGATGAGGACTCGAAGTCGAACACCGTGCTCGACATGCTGCGCAAGGTGCCCATGGTGACTGTGGACGGCCAGGACAACATCTCGGTGAACGGCAGCAGCGCGTTTAAGGTATACGTGGACGGCATGCCGAACGTGATGTTCTCCTCGAACCCCTCGATGGTGTTCAAGAGCATGCCCGCCACGGCCGTGAAGCGCATTGAGGTGCTGACGAACCCGGGCGCCAAGTACGACGCCGAGGGTGCTACGGGTGTACTGAATATCGTGATGAACAAGCAGATGCCCGCCGCAGGTGGTATGCCCTCCCAGAGCTATAGCATGAACGGCTACAACGGTACTGTCCGTGCCTCGGCAGGTACGAAGCAACTGGGCGGAAGTGCCTTCGTCAGCGGCCAGCAGGGCAAGCTCTCCTACAGCGTGAACGCTATGACCAGCTACAACAAGCCTGGCGACACTGAGACGGAACTGGAGCAGATTCAGGACAACGGTGTGTCGCAGATCATGACCTCGAGCAACAACGTGAAGACTCCGTTCACCATGGGAAGCCTGACGTTAGGTTACCAGATCGACGACATGAGCCTGATCAACGCTACGGCACAGATCAACACGATGTCGATGAAGAGCACGGGCAGGACGACCACCCTGATGGACGGTTACGACTTGGCTAACTTCAGCTACGACAGCAGTACGGATATGAAGAACTCCCGCACCTCGTTCAGCGGAAGCCTGGACTACCAGCGTTTCTTCAACAAGGAACATACCCAGTCGCTGGCTCTGACGTATCAGTTGAACTACAGCCCTGCCACCACAGAGTCGACCAACAGCTTCGGCGGTACACGCGGCACAGGACTGCCCGACTTGTCGAGCCGTTACTCTGAGAACGACGACAAGACCACCAACCACACCTTCCAGCTGGACTATACGACGGCTCTGGGCACGGGCCAGACGCTGAGCCTCGGCGGTAAGCTGCAGCTGCATGACGCCACCTCGGAATCGAAGTACTATCTCCTGGGCGTCTACGATCCCTCCACGAGCAGCGACTATGAGTACAAGAACAAGATCCTGGCAGGCTATGGCGAATATGTGGGTAACTACAACAAGATGGGTGTGAAGGCAGGTGTGCGCTATGAGTACACTTGGCAGGACGTGGAGTACCACCTCGGCAACGGCACCGACTTCAGCACCAGCTACGGCAGTCTCGTGCCCACCGCCAGCCTGCAGTACACCCTCTCTCAGGGCAGCAACCTCGGCCTGACCTACAACATGCGCATCAGCCGTCCCGGTATCACCTATCTGAACCCCTACGTCGACAAGACCAATCCCATCGCCCTCACCTATGGTAACCCCGACCTGGACGTGGAGAAGGCCCACAACCTCTCGCTGGTGTATAACATGTTCACCCCGAAACTGATGGTCAACCTGAACCTGCACCACAACTTCACGGACAACGCCATCTCGCAGTACAGCTTCTATGACAGCGACAACCTGCTGAACACCACCTACGGCAATGTGGTAAAGCGTCACCAGACAGGTCTGAGTGCCTACGTGAACTACCTGCTGACCAAGAGTACACGCCTCTTCATGAACGGTGGCCTGAACTACACCGACCTGCGCAGCGACGCCCTGAACCAGAGCAACAGCGGATGGACAGCCAACGTCATGGCCGGCTTGCAGCAGACTCTCCCCTGGGACCTGAAGCTCAGCGCCTTCGCCATCACCTCTACGAAGAACTACACCCTGCAGGGATGGAGCGGCGGATTCAACATCCTGACAGCCAGTCTCTCGAAGTCACTCTTCAACGACAAGCTCACCTTAGGCCTTCAGGGTATCATGGGTCTGAACAAGGGTGGTAACCTGAACATCGAGAGCAGCAGCCGCGGACAGAACTTCACCTCCTACACCAACGTCAAGGTGCCCATCTACGGCGTGACCTTCACCGTCAGCTACTCCTTCGGTAACAGCAAGGTCAGGGCAAAGCAGCACGTGAGTCGCGTACAGAACGACTTCATCGAGCAGCAGTCGCAGGGCGAGATCATCAACAACGCCGGCTCCGGCAACACCTCTGGTAACGGCGCAGGTAACGGTGCAGGCAACACCATGATGCCATAGTAGTTTAGAGTTTATAAGTTGCTTATGAGTTTATAGTTTATAGATGATTTGCTGGCAAGCCATTCCGACTATAGAAGTAATCATCTATAAACTATAAACATTTAAACCATAAACAAAAAATTTGGTTGTTTCAGAATTAATGTATATCTTTGCAGCATGAAAGTAAATATCACTCGACAAGACATTGCGTTCTATGGTTTGCAAATAGCAGCATGGCTGGCATTCCTGATGGTGCCGGCCATCTCGGCTTTCATCGCCACACAGAGCTGGACGGGTGCCATGAGGGCCTTCGACATGAATGCCAGGATCCACTGGACGTCGGCAGCCATCTACTTCGTCAATGCACTTTTCTTCGTGCCCTGGGGGTACTACCACAACCGCCGCTGGCTGTTCTGGGCGGGTAACGGCCTCATCCTCGCAGCACTGGTGTACATCTTCTTCTACGACTTCAATCCGCAGCGGTTCATAGCGCGCATTCCCGATGAGCATCACCGTCAGTTCGCTCTCGCCAATTTCTACGCCTCGTCGTTCGTCGCCATCCTCATGAGTGCCTTCCTGGCCGGCATCGCCCTGCTGGTGCACCATGTGCGTCGTTCGATGGTGGTGAAACAACAGCTGAAGGAGGAGCATCAGAAGCGTACAGAGGCGGAACTCGAGTGGCTGAAGAACCAGCTGAACCCGCACTTCTTGTTCAACACGCTGAACAATATCTCTTCTCTTGTGCAGATTGATGCAGACAAGGCACAGGATGCCATCGCCCAGCTGAGCGACCTGATGCGCTATGCCATGTATGAGACACGGCGCGAGACGGTGCCCATACAGGGAGAAGTGGAATTTATGCGTAACTATATCGAACTGATGAAACTGCGCTGTAGTGACAAGACAACAGTCAATTTTCAATTCTCAATTCTCAATTCTCAATTGGAAGTGGCGCCACTACTCTTTATCTCGCTCATCGAGAATGCCTTCAAGCATGGCGTCAGCAGCAGCCGGCCTTCGAAGATAGATATAAGGTTGGAGGAGAAAGAAGGTAGGGAGATTGTCTTTACCTGCGACAATACCAACTATCCCAAGGACGATGCAGATCGTAGTGGCTCGGGTATTGGCCTTGAGAATACCCGTCGTCGTCTCGACCTCATCTACGCTGGCCGTTACACCTGGGGGCAGTCGCTTGAGAACGACATCTATCATGTGAGGATAGTATTGAAGATTGAACATTGAATATTGAAGATTGAAAAAGAGAGATGGCATTGAGTTGTATCATCGTTGACGACGAGCCGCTGGCCGTGAAACTCCTGGAGTCGTTTGTTTCCAAGACCCCTGACCTTCATCTTCTGGGTTCGTTTACCGACTCCGTCGAGGCCATCAACGCCGTCAAGGAACATCGGCCCAACCTGCTCTTCCTCGATATACAGATGCCTGACCTCAATGGTATGGAGCTCGCCCACATGATTCCTGAGGGGACGAAAGTGATATTCACCACCGCTTTTAAAGAATATGCCTTCGAGAGTTACGAGGTGCGTGCCCTAGACTTCCTCCTGAAGCCCATCCGATATAATAAGTTTCTCGCCGCCATCGATAAGGCGAAAGAGTGGTTTGGGAATCATGGGGACAAGCCGCTTGATTCAGCCATAGGATCGAATCCTGGACCTGTCCCCTTGATTTCTAACAACACAACCATCTTCCTCAAGGTTGACGGCGAATACCGTCAGATTGCCATCAGCGACATCATCTACGTCAGTGGGATGAAGGACTACGTGATGTTCTACCTCGACAACGAGCGGCGTCCGCTGGTCACCCACCTTACGATGAAGGCTGTCGAGGAGATGCTGCCCATACAACAGTTCATGCGCGTACATCGTTCTTTCATCGTCTGCCTCGACAAGATCCGCAAGGTGGACCGTAACGACTGCATCTATATCGGCGACGAGATCATCCACGTCACAGAGGCCTATCTCCCCGCCTTCCAACAGTATCTCACCTCTAAATTCCCAGGTAAATAGGAAATCTCTATAAACAATAAACTCTAAACTATAAACAAAATATACGATAATGAAAAAGTTTCTGTTTCTTGCCCTGATGACCTTCACGTGCCTAACGGCCGTTTCCAACAAGACCTTTCCCCAGAAAGGCACATTCGTCAGTCCTGCCAATCCCCAGATCATCTATACGGGTCGCATCAGCTTCACCAATCCTGAACGTCCTGCCTGGAACTATCCTGGTGTGCAGATTATCGCCTCTTTCGAGGGCACGTCGCTAAGGATGATGGCAAAGCCACGCAGTGGTTATTTCATGGCACAGATCGATGAGGCTGAGCCGTTCAAGGTGGCATTCCGAGGTGAGCGCGACTCTGTGGTATCGCTTGCCACGGCACTGCCCGACGCTCGTCACACCGTCAGACTGATGTACATCATCGAGGGTTATGAGATGTATCCTGAGTTCTGGGGTTTCCTCCTCGACGAAGGCCGCTCACTCGCAGAGCCCCCCGCACTGCCATTGAGAAAGATAGAGTTCATCGGCAACTCCATTACCTGCGGCTATGGCAACGAGGGCACAGACAAGAACGAGCATTTCGAATACGAGACGGAGAACCACTATTATTCCTACGCTTCCATCACGGCCCGCAACCTTCATGCCCAGCATTGGGTGGTGGCCCGCAGTGGCATCGGCGCTTATCGTAACTATGGAGAAGCAAAGACGGGTACTCCTCGCAGTTGCATGCCTGTGCAGTATGAATATACGGGCTACGCCCTCGACCTGGATCTGCGTCAGGAACCGACCTTCCTTCGTGAGAAATGGGACTTCAACCGCTACCAGCCTGATGTTGTCTGTGTTAATCTGGGCACCAACGACTTCTCTACCCGCAACTATGACCTGGCGCTCCTGAAGCAGGGTTACCAGAAACTCTATCAGCTGGTACGCGAGCACAACCCTCAAGCTAAGATTGTGCTGCTTACGGGTTCGATGCTTTACAATCAGGAACTGAGAGAGGCCAAACAGCTACTTGACGAAGTGATGGCTGAGGCTCATCAGGCAGGTGACAAGGAGGTCTACCGCTTCGACATGACGCCAATCATGGGTGATGAAGGCTATGGCAACGACTGGCATCCCAACGTCTGGCAGGATGAGAAGATGGCCAACGAGCTCACGCCCTTCCTCCGTGAACTTATGAACTGGTACTAATTATTGAAGATTGAACATTGCAGCGTGCGGAACTGTTGGATGCCCTGATGGTTGTTGTCGAGGGTTTCGACCTCAGTGAGGTATCTCAGGGCTTTCTCCTTGTCGCCCATGCCGTAGTAGCCGAGGGCGAGCATGTATTTGCAGTGGATCACGTTCTTTGTGTCTAAAGAATCATCCCAGATGAGAAGGTCGGGCAGGGAGACTGCGAAGTAGTCCATGGTCTGATGTTCGAAGATGTGCTGCTTGCCGTAGTTGATGAGGCGGTAGAAACGTCCGTGAGCCTCATCCTCTCGACCGAGTTTCAAGAGAGCCAGTCCCTGATAGAAGATTTTATCTGGCTTGGCATCGTTGTAGTACATAGCGGCAGCTGGTTCCTGAGGACCTTTGGTGGCAGCTTCCCAACACTCCTGAGCCTTCGCATTTTCTCCTAAGGCATCATAGGCAACGCCGAGGAAATAATAGAAGTCGTTCTCCTGGGCGCCGTAGAGTTTTCCTTCGCCGAGGTGATGGGGATACTCCAAGCACGCCTGTAAAAGGCCGATAGCCTTATCATATTCCCTGGCTACTATGGCAGCTTTTGCCAGTTCCACACGACAGATCTGATATTGTGCAGGAACTTTTCCTTCACCACCCTCCCATGGATGGAACTGGTGGGCATCGAGTTTCTGCATGGCTTCAGTGTAACGTCCTAACTGGTTGAGCAGGGTTATCTCCTCGAGTACGAGGTCATCACGCTTTGCAATCAGTTTCGGATATTTCTGAAGGACATCAAGACGCTCCTGATGCGGCCGGTGCAGACGCTTGTAGAGTTGGTCAAGTTCCATGAGCGTGCGGGCGTCTGTCTCATTGAGGTGGAAGGCTTTCTCCATGTATTCGAGTGCCTCTTCCTGACGGCCCTGTTTGTTGAATCTGGCAAGGGCGAGGTTACGCCAAACTGTTGGGAATGTCGGGTCGAGTCTGGCAGAGAGTTCCCAATTCCAGATGGCAACATCGTACTGCCGTTTGTCGTAATAGAGACAGCCCAGGTAATAGGGCGCTTTGGCACCCTCTGGATGATTGAGGGCGATGGCGGTGGAGAGAGCCTGTATATCTTCCAGACGGTTGGGGAAGCAGTAGTCGGGTTTGGTTGCTTCTGCCTTTTCGAGATAAGCTTTCGCCTCATCCGGCAGCCCCTGCATCGTCTTCACATACCCCAAATAATAATAGGTCATGGGGGATACTGCCTTTTCCTTTTCGGCCAGCGTCCAGATGTCGACGGCCTCGTCATAGAGTCCGGCCTGGACAAAGTCGAGTGCCGTCTCATCGTAGTTCTGGCTGCTTTTGCGCAGGAGTTGCTTCAGTTCCTTCAATAGGTCCTGATCCTTTGTCAGCAGGTACTGTTCATAGCGAATACCGTAGTTGAACTGGTCGAGCTGTAGCGATTCCTTGATAAGCGACAAGCGTTCGTTCAGTTCCTTTGAACTACCCATCTGCAGCCCGCCCTTTTGTCTGGACTCCTGCTGGATCCGGAGCACGGCCGCTTTCAGGGCTCTGGCCTTATGGTTGCAGCCATTGAAGATGAGCGAGCGGTTCAGTTCGTCGAGGGCATCCGCATAACGTCCCTGAGACACACTAATGCATGCCGCCTCGAAATAGCCTGCGTCGGCCCAGCCTTTGCTCCACGTGGATTTCCAGAAGAGTTCGTATGCCTCCTGCAGACGGTTCTGGTACTTCAGGCAGAGCGCCAGATTGTAGATGGCTTCACTGTCGTAAGGGTTAGGATTACGTTTCTGCCAGATTTTCACCGCCCTGCGCAGGTAGTCTTCTGCCTTGTCAAAGCGCCCCCGCCGCAGATACCATAAGCCACTCTGGTTCAGACACCGCACATCGTTGGGATCACGTCGCAGGGCTTCCTCGTAGTAGTCGAGGGCGCTCCATGTCGCATGACGGTACTGTTCCAGATGGAGTCCTGTCAGGTAAAGCTGGTCGTTGGTCTTGGTGTCCTGTGGCGAGAGGGCGGCCTCGGCAGCATCCGGGATGGGACGGATGTCGTCGTCCTCTGCGTACCACTGCAAGGACAGTCGCCCCTGCTGGCGGATTGTGAACAACAGTTCACCGAGCCCAGCTCCTTTCACGTCGACGGTCTTATCGAAGACGTCTTCCGGCGACAAGGTATGGGCTTCTGAGACATACACTTCACCCTTCTTGTTGCGGAGTTCCATGGTCACATGCTGTTCCGACGTAGCCAGCACCTTCAGGTGCACTCCCTTTTCGGACGCTTCTATGTTGAAGATGAAGTCCTTCGAGGCCTGCTTCACGATGCCTATCTCACGGTACGGCATGAAGTATTGTACGAACTGCTTCTCTTCGTATGGCATCAGCCATGAGAAGTCGGGCTGGTTCTCTGTATATACGCCGGCCATGAGTTCAATGTATGGGCGGAAGCCCTTGTCCTCGTATTCGTCGGTCAGGTTGCGGTCCCAGGCACGGCCGAAGTCGCCGTTCCCCCATGTCCACTGTTTCTTTCCCGGGGAGAAGTGGTGGGAAGCTACGTGGAGCATACCGCCCTTGGTATCATTCTCATAGCCGCCCTCAAAGTTGTATTTCGAGTTTACAGCCATGTAGCTTGTCGGCACATAGATGTTCTTGTAGTTCGAGATATCGACGCCTGCCGAGTAGTCCATCTTGTAATAGGTGCCGGTGGCGATGGGGAAGGATGACACAGCCCGCTTCCCATGGTCGAATACGGCATTGACATCAGGGGGGAAGACGCTCTGGTAGTCGTCGTTCACTTCTACCGCGGGATTGGCCCACCAGAGGAATGTCTGAGGCAGGCTGGTCCGGTTGGACACTTTCCCTTGGATCTCCAGATAAGCACAGCCGGGACGCAGCGTAAAGCCAGCCATGCTCTTCTGGTGGAACATGCGTTCCATCTCGTTCACCCAGACGGTCACGGAGCCGTCATCATTGTCGGTGATGGTACAGTCGACAGGCATATAGGTAGAGGGGCGGTGGTGTTGGGGCCAGTTGAACTCTATGCCGCCTGATATCCAGGGGCCTGCGAGCCCTACGAGCGCGGGCTTGATGACGTGGTTGTAATAGATGAAGTGACGGCGCCTGGTCTTGTCGTAGGCCATCTGGATGCGGCCACCAAGCTCCGGGAGCACCATTACTTTGATGTATTCGTTCTCCAGCCAGACGGCCTTCCACTCACGGGGGGCTGGCTTGTCGGCTATCGACTCGATGACAGGATAGGGGTAGACGGCTCCACTCGAGCCCTGGTATACGCGTTTCTCCAGGAAAACGGGGTTTTTCTCCGGACTCCCCACCTCATAGGTCGGGATCGTCACAATCTCTCTCCAGGCTTTTACCATTTCTATTTATTGTTTATGGTTTATAGTCTATAGTTGATTACTCTGCGGCTGTCAGTTCCTGCTCCAGTTCCTCCAGAGACTTTCCCTTTGTCTCAGGACAGCGGCTGCACAGGAAGACAAAGGCGCAGAAACAGATGGCGCTGTATATCCAGAACGTGCCGCTGAAGCCGAGGACCGCGTTCATCGAGGGAAATGAGAATGTCAGCGTGCAGCATCCCACCCAGAGGGCAAAGGTACAGGCTGCCATCGCTATGCCGCGTATGTGGTCGGGGAAGATCTCAGCGAGCAGTGTCCAGGTGACGGGGGCGAGGGTCATGGCATAGACGGAGATGGCGGACACTACCAATACGACCATCATCAGGCCGGTCACTCCCATCGCGTAACAGGTGCCGAGGATCAGATAGATCAGCCCGAGACCGCCTGCGCCCATCAGCATGAGCGTGCGACGACCCCACTTCTCGATGGTGTAGAGTGCGACGACGGTGAACACCACATTGGCTATGCCAGTGATGACGATATCGATGAACATGCCGTCGACATCATATCCGGCACCGGTGAAGATCTCCTGGGCGTAGTTGAAGATGACGTTCGTGCCGCACCACTGCTGGAACACGGCTATCACCAGACCCAGCAACAAGACCTTACCATATTTATGCTGGAAGAGTTCACGGAGTCCGGGTTGCCCGTTCCTCGATGCTTTTGTCTTTTTATCCTTCAGCCTCAGATAGACCGGGCTCTCCGGGATTAGAAAGCTCATGAGGAGGAACAGGGCTGCGGGGACCGCCTCTGCCCAGAACATCCAGCGCCAGCCCCACTCGACATTCCATGACAGGAACGCCGGCACGGAGGTGTCTTTGGCCAATAGCAGATTGGCCACCTGCGCTGCGAGGATGCCCAGCACGATGGTCATCTGGTTGAGGGAGACCATCCTTCCGCGAATCTCCGCAGGACTGACTTCTGCAATATACATTGGCGACAGTGCCGAAGCCACACCGATGCCGACACCACCTATGAAGCGGGACAAATTGAAGAGTGTGAAGTCGTTGGACAGTCCGGTTGCCACGGCAGAGACCGTGAATAAGACAGCTGCGGTCATCAGCAACGGCTTACGGCCGAATCTGTCGGCAGCAGCACCCGCCACCATCGCTCCCACCAGACAGCCTATGAGGGCTGTGGTCATGGCTACACCCTGCAAAAGAGGAGAACCGCTGATGCCGAAGTAGAGTTCATAAAAAGGTTTAGCACCTCCAATCACAACCCAGTCGTAGCCAAAGAGCAGACCGCCCATGGCCGAGACCAGGCAGATGAAATAGAGGAATCCTTTACTGTATTGATTCATCGTCATTTCCTTTTGTTTCGTCGTTGCAAAGATAATAAAAATACGACAGATGATGCAGATAATACATATTTTTTAATACTTATCAGCATAATTTGTTTTGTGTTCTCAAGATTATTAGTTATTTTTGCCGACGATAAACTAAAAAGCGTGTGCATATGATGCGAAATGTCTTCCTTTTCTCCTTGATCCTTCTCTCCAGCACCTTGACAAGTGCTCAACAGCGTACAAAGTATGAGTTCAAGCGCAACTTGCCGGTCTATGCCGACTCGTTGATTGCCGACTTGAACTATCCGTTAGCATGGGGTCATAATGATATCACCGATTTCGACGAATGGCGCCGTGTGGCCCGTCAGAAGGTGTTCGACTCTATGCTGACTCCCCCACCGGCACCCAATAAAGAGGGGAACTATCCTTATGAGATACTCTTCGAGGAACAGCGCGACGGTTATAAGGCCCGTAAGATAGAGGTGAGGCTTTCGCGTTATTATTCTGTTCCTGCCTATGTACTCATTCCTGATGGAAAGGGGCCATTCCCTGCTGTGAACGTGTTGCACGATCATGGCGCACACCTTTTTATCGGTAAGGAGAAGATGATCCGTCCGTTGGCTTGTGAAGATTCTACTGTTGTCAACGATGCTGTGGAGTGGGCAGCAAACCTCTACGAGGGACAGTTTCTGGGTGATTATTTGGCCAGTAATGGTTTTGTCGTGTTCTCTGCCGATGCCCCGATGTGGGGAGAACGTGGCCAGATGGAAGGTCCCCGTCGCGACCGCTACGATATGATAGCAGGAAACATGATGATGTACGGCATCGACCTCGCGGCATATATGACCTACGATGATATTGCCGGAACAGAGTTCCTGGCCTCAATGCCTGAGGTTGATGCCACGAGGATTGGCTGTGCGGGATGTTCCATGGGGGCCTATAGGTCTTGGTTGCTTGCGGCACTCTCCGACCATGTAAAGGCAGCAGCGGCAGTATGCTGGATGGTCACTACCGATGAGCAGATGACGTTCAAATACAAACGGACGGAGAACGGTGGCTTTGCTAACTGTCTGCCCGGCTTGCGCCGTTGGCTCGACTATCCTCATATTGCCAGCATCGCCTGTCCGAAGGCTATGCTCTTTATCAATGGTTCGCAAGATAAACTCTTTCCTGTGGCAGGTATTGAGAAGGCCTTCGCCACGATGCATGCCACCTGGCAGTCGCAGGGTGCCGATGATCGTCTGGAGACGGAACTTTGGGATATACCTCACAGCTGTCCTATACGTGCCCAGCAACGGGTACTCGATTTCCTAAAGCGAAATCTTGTCGAGAATCCCCAGTAAATCTGTCATGGTCTCTGCGCGAAGCATCGCAATGCGCGTAGGACGGAAGTTGGGAATACCTTTGAAGATAGGTGTTGCAGCGAGATGACGACGGGTGTGGAGAATACCACGTTTCTCGTCGATACGCTCCACATTGATACGCAGCAGTTCTTTCAGTATGTCAAGCTTTTGGTCGTAGGTGAGGGGTTCAGCACCTGTATTGTCCAGATAGTCGCGCATCTCCTTGAAGATCCACGGCCGTCCGAAGGTCGCACGCCCGATCATCACAGCATCCACGCCGTAGGTATCGAAGGCATGGGCCGTTTCCTCAGCAGAGGTGATGTCACCGTTTCCTATAATAGGAATATGTATACGTGGATTGCGCTTCACCTCGCCGATGAGGGTCCAGTCGGCATTACCTGTGTACATCTGGCTGCGGGTTCTGCCATGAATGGTCAGTGCCTGGATGCCACAGTCCTGTAGCTGCTCCGCCAGCGTGGTGATGATGAGTTGTTCGTGGTTCCATCCTAAGCGTGTCTTGACTGTCACAGGCAAATGTACGGCATCCACCACCTTGCGTGTGATTTCAAGCATCTTCGGGATATTCTGCAGCATTCCTGCTCCTGCCCCTTTGCCAGCCACTTTCTTCACGGGACAGCCGAAGTTCAGGTCGATGAGATTGGGGCCTGCTTGTTCAACGATCTTCGCTGCCTCCACCATCGCCTCTATGTCACGGCCGTAGATTTGTATGCCCACAGGACGCTCTTCGTCGCTGATGGCCAGTTTCGAGATGGTCGATTTCACGTCACGGATGAGTGCTTCAGCACTCACGAACTCGGTATAGACCATCGCCGCTCCGAACCGCTTGCACAGCAGCCGGAAGCCGATGTCTGTCACGTCTTCCATCGGTGCGAGGAACACGGGGCGCTCGCCAAAGTCAATGTTACCTATCTTCATTACGTCCGCAAAGATAGTTAAAAACAAGTACTTTTGGTGGAATAAACACGATTTTATTCCAAATTTAACATTTTTATTCTTGCTGGTCTCAAATATTTATCGTAACTTTGCACCAAATATGTATTAATACTAACATAACGAAAGAATTATGAAGAAACTGACTCAATGGGTGCTCGCCGCCACTCTGACCGTCTGCGGCGCAATGATGATGCTGACGTCGTGTACCGACGCTATCGGCACAGCAGACAATCCCGTGAATCCCAATCCACCCTACGATCCTGCCGACGAACTGGCCAAGGAGACCTTCCTCCACGAGGAGTGGATGGACCGCTCAGTCAAGCCCGGCGACTCGTTCTGGAACTTTGCCCTAGGCTCTTGGTTGAAGAATCACAATAAGGGCGACGAAGGCTGCATGTTGAATGCCTATACAAATAAGATGCAGTTAATGCTCGAAGATATGCTTGAAAATGCCTCTGACCATCATACAATTCAGCTGGTTACAAGCACCAAGCTTACAAAGGAAGAGGAAAAAGCTGCGATGGCACGTGTGTATGCCCAACTGAAGCAGGGTGACGATATCAGCAAGGCCGACGTGATGTATAACATAGGTAAGATGGCCGATATGGGGTTCTGTGCCCTCATGGGTCATGATTTATTAAACATCGGCGGTGTCTTGAGGTATTACATCATGCCTGGTCTCGCCTGTACGACCATAGACCTCAAAAAACCGAGGGAAGAAGAAATGCAACGGTTTAAGACGTTTTTCAAAGAATGGCTGGACATAGACACCAGTACACCTGAGGGGGCCCAGTTGTTCTCGAATGTCTACGATCTAGAGGAGTGGATATCAAAATATTTACTGGAATGGAAGGGGGCGGAACCAAAGCCCAGCCTCATCGGCAATAGAAGGCCCGAATTGAAATCCGATCCTGTGCCGGCTATGGAAACCTTGGCAAAGACCAGAGGCACGACAAAAGCGGGCGACGACGTGATGGATGCCTTCCGTGAGGCTTTCCATATTGACAACGGAACTTACTATCTGCCAGAAACGGACAAGGTTTTCGAACAGATCGACCAGTATGATGTCGCCACCTTGCAGACCTACCTGAAATTCTATGTGTATTATAAGCTGTATTCAATGTCATTTGCCATATTAGAGCAGCCCCAGACTGTTATTGTGGGTCTTGACACGAATGCACCATCTATGTTCCTCAAATATCATAAGAAATTTCTCTTGCAAGATGCAGACTGCGAAGGAGGCTTGCAGATGTTGGAGCAACTGCGAAAGGTCATGTCCGAACGTATCGCTAACCTCGACTGGCTCAGCGATGCCACCAAGATGAAGGCACAGGAGAAACTGCAGGCCATGGTGTTCAATGTAGGAGCCCCTGAAGACCTGTTCAATGCCGACTTCAAGTTAACGGGACAGACCCACTTCGAAGATTTCGTGCAGTATAAGGAACAGGCCGATGACTATATGCGAAACCAATTGGCCGGAAAGCCTGGCAATCAATACGGATGGGAATACGTCATGCTCAGTCCCATGGGCGCAGGTATCGATGCCATGAATGCATTCTATGAGTCTACTTCCAATCAGCTCTTCATTCTGCCGCTCTTCCTCGGGAGCGACATTTTCCCAGCCGACAAACCCGCTATACGGTATGCCACGATGACGGTCTTTGCCCACGAGATGACGCATGGCTTCGACAACAAGGGAGCCACATACGATGCCATGGGCAGTAAAGTTGACTGGTGGGCGGCTGATGACAAGGCCAAATTCCTTGAGAAGCAGCAGCAGATGATCAACCGCTACAACGAGCTGGAGCAGTACCCCGGCGTGCAAGCCGACGGTAAAAAGACGCTGGGCGAGAACATTGCCGATTTGGGAGGATTCAGTCTGGCCTATCAGTTATGGAACGAGAAACTGCAGGCCGACGGTCTCACCGGCGAGGCCCTGCGCCACCAGCAGCGCCAGTTCTTCATGTCGTTTGCCGATTTATGGCAGAATTACTTCAATGAGGAAACCCTGCAGAAGCAGTTGGAAGTCGATGTCCACTCCGCCAACCCCAATCGCGTGAATGGCATCGTTCGGCTGATGGACGACTGGTACACCCTCTTCGGTGTCGAGCCCGGCGACAAACTCTACGTGAAGCCTGAAGACCGCGTCAAGATCTGGTAGTGCTACCGATTTCTTTTACATTTTCGGCAAACAATCTTAGCCTCACTGCCAATTATGGTGGTGAGGCCGATTTTTTTCCATAATTCTTTCTTTATTTCCCTTTTTTTGTTTATCTTTGCACCCAGTTAAACTTTAAAACTTATATGAAGAACAATTATGGAACTATTATTGCATTATGTGTGGAAGCACAAGTTGTTCCCACTGAGGGAGTTGCAGACAAGCGACGGACAGACCGTCGAGGTGATTGATTCCGGACTGCATAACCATCATGCAGGTCCTGACTTCTTTAATGCGAAGGTGAGGATCGGACGGACGCTGTGGGTGGGCAATGTGGAGATCCACGACAAGTCGAGCGACTGGTATCTGCATGGGCATGACAAAGACAAGAACTACGACAATGTCATCCTGCATGTGGCCGGCGTACTTGATGCCGAGGTGATGAACACCAATGGTGAGTATATCAAGCAAATGCAGCTCGACGTGCCTGACAATGTCCGTGAACACTACGATGAACTTTTGAAGACCGACAGCTATCCACCGTGTTATAAGGTGATTCCTGATTTGACGCGACTGATGGTACACTCATGGATGGCGGCCCTACAGACGGAACGACTGGAACAGAAGACGGAAGCCATACGTCGGAGGGTGGATCTGTGTGGTGGCTCGTGGGAAGATGCCTACTTCGTGACATTGGCCCGAAACTACGGCTTTGGTATCAACGGCGACGTGTTCGAGCAGTGGGCACAAAGCATCCCTCTGAATGCCGTTGCCCACCATCGTGATGACCTCTTCCAGATAGAGGCCATCTTCATGGGTCAGGCAGGACTGTTGGAACTGGAAGCCATACCCGAGTATTATCAGAAAGAGGCACTCAACGAGGGCTACTTTGCTAAACTGCGCAACGAATATCTCTATCTGGCCCATAAATTCTCGATGAAACCGATAGACTTTCACCTCTGGCGATTCTTCCGACTCCGTCCGCAGAACTTCCCTCACATCCGCATCTCGCAACTCGCCAGTCTTTATTATCAGCAGAAAGCTGGATTGAGTCGCTTGGTGGAATGTGAGACCATCGACCAGTTGAAGAAACTCATCTCGTCGCACGTCACACCCTATTGGGAGACGCACTACACCTTCGGCTCCACCAGTTCGAAGACGGAGAAACATCTCGGCTATGGTTCGCTGAACCTGCTGATGATTAACACGGTTATCCCTATGCTCTTCGCCTACGGCCGTCATCGTTCGAAGGAAGTACTCTGCGACCGAGCCTTCGACTTCCTCGAGCAGCTGAAGGCAGAGAACAATTGCATCATCCGCATGTGGCAGCAAGTGGGACTCCCCGTACAAACGGCAGGCGACTCTCAGGCTCTCATCCAGCTCAAGCGAGAATATTGCGACAAGCGTGACTGCCTCCGCTGTCGCTTCGGATACGAGTATTTGAAGAGAAAATAGGTGTTTGTAAACAAAAAAATATATGAAAATGGAACAGGAAATCTTCTACGCAATGGCGCTGACGCGCCTGACGAATTTTAACTTCCAGCAGGCATTGGCCTTGTACAAAGCCGTGGGAAGTGCGCAACTGCTTTACGAACATCGTCATGACATTGGCGACATTGTCAAAGATGCATCTCCACGTCTGACGGAGGCCCTCAAAGATTGGAGTGATGCGATGAAACGGGCTGAAACGGAATGCCGCTTCATGGAGGAACACCGTATCAGAGCCCTTACGCTCACTGATGATGACTATCCCCAACGACTCAAGGAGTGTCCTGACGCACCGATTATCCTCTACTATACCGGCAATGCCGACCTGAATCAGAAGAGGATTGTCAGTATCGTTGGAACCCGTAGGATGACCACTTACGGACAAGACCTTATCCGCCGTTTCATCGTAGATCTGAGGATGCTATGCCCTGAGGTACTAATCGTCAGCGGCTTGGCATATGGTGTCGATATCTGTGCCCATCGTCAGGCATTGGCCAATGGCTATCCCACGGTGGCAGTCCTGGCCCATGGTCTTGATCAGATATATCCCTACCGCCATCGTGACACGGCTGCAGAGATGCTTAACCATGGTGGACTGGTGACAGAGTTCATGACACAGACGAGTGCCGACAAACCCAATTTCGTGCGCCGTAACCGTATCGTGGCTGGTATGGCTGATGCCACCGTGCTTGTGGAGAGTGCCGTTAAAGGCGGCGGTTTGATTACCTGTGAGATCGCCCAGAGCTACGACCGTGTGGTGTTCGCCTTCCCTGGCAATGTGGGACAGGCGTATTCCGAGGGCTGTAACAACCTCATCCGTGACAATGGTGCTGCCCTCATTTCCAATGCCCAGGACTTCGTGAAGGCAATGGGCTGGCCGACGATGCAGGACATGCCGCTCTTCTCGCAGTCGTCAGATGCTGCCGTTATCACCCAGATCCCCAACCTCACTCCTGAGGAACAGCAAGTGGTCAGTCTGCTGCAACAGACCAACGACCTCCAGCTCAACATCATCACCGTGAAGTCAGGCATCCCCATCGGACGTCTCACGGCCTTGCTCTTCGAACTGGAGATGAAAGGTGTTGTCAAGCCTCTTGCAGGCGGCACGTACCACCTTTTGCTGTGAAATAATTATAATTCTTAATTCCAAATTCTTAATTCTTATGTAATTCTTAATTCTTAATGCCTTATTCTTAATTATAAACACTATCTTTGCAGCGTTTTAATTTATAAGGTATATGAAAATAGCATTGATAGGCTACGGAAAGATGGGCAAGATGATCGAGCAGATTGCCCGTGACCGCGGCCATGAGATTGTGAGTATCATCGACATCGACAACCAGCAGGACTTCGACTCTCCAGAGTTCGCATCTGCCGATGTGGCCATTGAGTTTACAGCTCCTCAGGCAGCCTATGGCAACTACCTGAAAGCCTGGGCCAAGGGTGTGAAGGTGGTCAGTGGTTCTACTGGTTGGATGAAGGAGCATGGCGACGAGGTGCGTCAGGCTTGTGCCGATGGCAAGACGCTCTTCTGGGCCTCAAACTTCAGCATCGGCGTGGCCATCTTCTCAGCAGTGAACCGTTATCTGGCCAAGATCATGAACCAGTTCCCGCAGTACGACGTGGAAATGGAGGAGACACACCATGTTCACAAGCTCGACCATCCCTCTGGCACAGCCATCACACTGGCCGATGAAATTGTGGAACGCATTGATCGTAAGGAGGCTTGGAAAGAGGATACGACAGACAAGAAGTATCTCCGTGTGGATCATATCCGCCGAGGTGAGGTGCCTGGCATCCATACCGTCCGTTATGATTCTGATGCCGATCTGATTACCATCACTCACGATGCCCACTCCCGCAAGGGCTTTGCCCTCGGAGCCGTGCTGGCAGCGGAGTACACAAAGGAGCATCAGGGTCTGCTAACCATCAGTGATATGTTTAAATTTTAAATAATGTTTATGGTTTATAGTTTATTGTTTATAGTTGATTACTTGGCAAGCCCCTCAATGCTGTCCAGTAATCTGCCTATAAACATATCATCTATAAACTATAAACTTTAAACTATAAACAAAATAATGAAGAATAAAGAATTCAATCCTAAGGTTCAGTGGACGAAGTTCATCATCGTGCTCGTGCTGTATTTGCTCTTTCTCTACTGGGTGAAGTCGTGGTGGGGACTGCTCGTTGTGCCGTTCATCTTCGACGTCTATATTACCAAGAAGATCAAGTGGCAGTGGTGGAAGGAGGCTGAACGACCTGTGAAGTTCGTGATGTCGTGGGTTGACGCTCTCGTCTTTGCCCTCGTGGCGGTGTATTTCATCAACCAGTTCTTCTTCCAGAACTATGTAATCCCGTCGAGTTCACTGGAGAAGTCGCTGCTGACGGGCGACTATCTCTTCGTATCGAAAGTGAGCTACGGGCCACGCATCCCGCAGACGCCGTTGACGATGCCGCTGACGCAGCACACGTTGCCAGTCGTAGAGTGCAAGTCGTATATCGAGTGGCCTCATTGGGATTATCGCCGGGTGAAAGGCTTGGGTCAGGTGGAACTGAACGATATCGTGGTATTCAACTATCCGGCTGGTGACACGCTCTGCTCGGATCAGAGGTATCAGGCTATGGACTATTATCAGATGTGCTATGGCATCGGCTATCAGATCTATCCCGAACGTCCTAATCCCGACTCTTTGACGGCAGAACAGCGGATCAAGTATTTCAATACCATCTACGAGGCTGGACGGCAGGCTATCCTGCAGAACCAGGCTGAGTATGGTGAGATCATCACCCGTCCCACAGACCGTCGTGAGAACTACGTGAAACGCTGTGTGGGACTGCCTGGTCAGACGTTGCAGATAAAGGATCATATCGTCTATCTCGACGGTCAGGCCAACAAGGAGCCAGACAACGTGCAATATTCCTATAAGGTGCGTCTGAAGCGCCATTTCACCGATGAAGAGATGCAGGAGTGGGGTATCACGATGGAAGAACTGATGGATCTGAACAACTACGGCTATATGCAGATGACCAACCAGACTGCTGCTGCACTCAAACAGCGCAAGGATATCGTCGACAGCATAGCCATCGTCACAGAGGCCAGCGATCTCGACATCTATCCCCTCAACGGCAATAAGCACTGGACACGCGACAACTACGGTCCTATCTGGATACCCAAAAGGGGTGAATCGATCGTTCTTACGCTGGATAATATCGCCGTCTACGAGCGTCCCATCAAGGTGTATGAGGGCAATGACCTGCAGATTCGTGACGGCAAGATCTTCATCAACGGTCAGGAAACGAAGGAGTACACCTTCAAGATGGACTACTACTGGATGCAGGGCGACAACCGCCATAATTCGGCGGACTCACGCTATTGGGGCTTTGTGCCTGAGGATCACATCGTGGGCAAGCCTATCTTTATCTGGTGGTCGAGCGATCCTGACCGTCGTGGCTTCAGTGGGGTGCGTTGGAGCCGAATCGGACGAATCGTGGATAATATTAAGTAATTGGAAAGAATACTCCTCAGTACAACTTATTTCGGCCCCATACAGTGGTATCAGAAACTGTATAGGGCCGAAAGGGTGTTTTTGGAACGTTGTGAGACCTTCCAGAAGCAGACTTACCGTAACCGGTGTCTGATTGCCACCACCAACGGCATTCAGGCGCTGACCGTCCCCGTGGAGCGGGATGCGGCGCAGATTGGCTCCGTACGTATCAGTGACCACGGCAATTGGCGCCACCTGCACTGGAACGCACTGAAGAGTGCTTACGGCGAATCGCCCTTCTTCGACTACTATCAGGATGATATCCGCCCCTTCTTCGAGCAGCGATGGGACTATCTCCTGGATTTCAATGAGGCTATCCGCGAAAAAATGTGCGAGCTGCTGGACATCCAGCCGTCTGTCAGCTATACAAAAGAGTTTACGGTTTACAGTTTACGGTTTACAGATGATTACTCTGCGGCTTCCTCTGCAGGTCAAGAAGGGCTTGCCAGCAAATCAACTGTAAACTGTAAACCGTCAACTGTAAACAATATTATTGATTTCCGCTCTGCCATCCGCCCCAAGCACCCAGAACCGGATCCTGACTTCACGCCCAAACGCTACTATCAGGTGTATGAGCAGAAGCACGGTTTTCTGCCCAACCTTTCAATCCTGGATCTGCTTTTCAATATGGGTCCGGAGAGTGTCTTGTATCTCTAATTCGAAACTATATAATCATTCTAAATCGACTCACAAATGAAGAAAAGTATTTTATTGATGGCAATGGTATGGAGTTGCCTCACTTGTTTTGGACAAGCAAAACAGAAGACGTGGACCTATGGGGACCACACCTACACGCAGCAGGGTACACTGACCGCTAAGCAGTATGACAGGAAAGCGAAGGGCGTGGTAACCTTCACGAACGTACCATCGGACTACGAGGAGTTTGAAACCCTGTATACGCAGTTTTTCGGCAAGACGCCTCATGGTACGGCTGCCATGATGGTGATGGCGATGGAAATATATGGCAGGAACCGTCAGGTGGGAAGAAAATGTATCGAACTGATCAACTATCCCTCGAATGTGAATTCTGTCATCTCCATCCTGAACGATAAATACGGCTCGTCGCAGTATGCACCGGCGAACGACAGCTATCACCAGCGCTACCTGCCTGCCGCTGTGCTGAAAGGGGCCACACCGCAGAATGGCTACCGCCCGCAGGAGCCCTATACGGTAGAGATGAAGGCGAGCGTGAACAAGCATCAGGAACTGCAGATCTCGGGTTCTGGTCGCGTGATGTACATTTACATGATGGGCAAAGGCTGGGATACGGAGCAACGTTCGGTGGAGATCATCCGGCAACCCAACCAGCCGCTCTACAAGGTATTCAACTGTCCGGCCCTCTACACCCAGTGCAAAACCATCCAAGGCACCTGGGGCGGACTTAAATAAATAAAAAGGTATTATGTCAAAAAATACGAGCCGTAATCTCACCCACGACGGAGATTACGGCTCGTAAAATATGTGAGTTAACTCATAACATCCATCGAGTTAACTCAAACGACAAATCGAGTTAACTCAACTGTTCAACGCAACACGGGGCAATAATTTTACATTTTTATCTCAAAAAGTTTGTAATTTCGAAAATTTTATTTAAATTTGCGGCATCAAACTAAGCGAGCAATTTATTTATTACTAATTTAACCAGATGATGAAAAAAAGTAAATGTTATCTATTGGGCATCTTGGCACTGTTGTGTCTGATGCCAACAAAGGTGTTTGCCCAGAATCTGACGGTGGAAGGCTCGGTGAAGGATGAGACGGGCGAACCGCTCATCGGCGTGACCATTATGGTGCAGGGCCAGGGCACTGGTTCGATTACCGACTTTGACGGTAACTTTAGCATCCAGAACGTCCGCCAGGGGGCAACGCTTGAGTTCTCCTATGTGGGCTATCTCTCGCAGACACATCGGGCGAGGGCCGGGCGCATGGACATCGTGATGCAGCCTGACACGAAGACGCTGGAGGAGGTGGTGGTGATCGCCTACGGACAGCAGAAGAAGGTGACCATTACGGGTGCTGTGTCTGCGGTGAACGGCGACGAGTTGCTGAAGTCGCCTGTGGCGAACGTGAGCAACGCGTTGCAGGGTAAGCTGCCGGGCATGTCGGTGGTGCAGCCTTCGGGTATGCCGGGCGCTGACGATCCAGTGATCAGGGTGCGCGGTACGGGTTCGCTGAACAGTGCGGAGCCGCTAGTACTGGTGGACGGCGTTGAGCGCAGCTTCGGCCAGCTGGACCCTAACGAGATTCAGGACATCTCGATCCTGAAGGATGCTTCGGCGACGGCGGTGTTCGGTGTGAGGGGTGCCAACGGTGTAATCCTGGTGACGACGAAGCGCGGTACGCCAGGCAAGGCTTCGGTGACGGTGTCGGCCAGCACGGCCATACAGACGATCGCGAAGTTTGTGGACTTTGCAGACTCCTATACGTACGGCAAGATGTGGAACTACACGGCGATCACAGACGCGCTGCCGATGAGCCAGTGGCCTGGGAGCGCAACCATTGCCGACTATACCCCGTATGCCGATACGGGCATCAGGTTCAGTCAGGACGTGATGGAACATTTCCGCAAGGGCGACATGCCGACGACGTTCCCCAATACGGACTGGATAGACTACATGATGAACGACGCGGCCTGGCAGGAGCAGGTGAACGTGAACGTGAACGGCGGTACGGAGAAGGTGCGCTATTTCGTGTCGGCCGGATTCCTGAACCAGAACTCGCTGTTCAAGACGTTCTCCGCCAACGATGACGAGACGTTCAAGTATAATCGTTTTAACTATCGTGCGAACCTGGATATCAACGTGAGCCGCTACAGTCAGCTGAACCTGACGCTCGGCGGCAGGGTGCAGAACCGTACGACGATGGGCGGCGGAGAAGGGTTCATCTTCCGCTATCTGCAGGGAGCGACGCCATACGCCGGCATCGGTGTGGACAGTGAGGGGCGGCACATCGTGTCGGACGTGAACATCGTGGGTCCCTACGATCGCGACGCCCTCTCGAACTACTACGGACTGGGCTACGTGAACGAGAGCACGAACGTGCTGAACCTGGACCTGCAGTACCGTCTGGACATGAGTTTCCTGACGCCGGGACTGGACTTTAAGATCAAAGGATCGTACAATACGGATTATACGGCGCAGAAGAACCGCCAGAACGGCTACGGCACCGGCGTGACGTACGTGGCGACTATCGTGGACGGCCAGGAGGTGTTGAGGAAGGAGAACATCACATGGCCAATCCCCTACAACGAGAGCCGTTGGGGAAACCGCAATTGGTATGCCGAAGCCAGTTTCAACTACGCCCGCAAGTTCGGCAAGCACAACGTGGGCGCCCTGTTGCTCTACAACCAGAGCAAGACATACTACCCCTGGGACTCGGACAACAGCCTGTACAGGTCGATCCCGAAAGGATATGTAGGACTGGTAGGGCGCGTGACGTATGACTATGATACGCGCTACATGATAGACTTCAACATCGGTTATAACGGCTCGGAGAACTTTGCCGAGGGCAAGCGCTACGGCACGTTCCCCTCGTTCTCACTCGGCTGGATCCCCTCCAGCGAGAAGTTCTGGGAGCCGATCAAGAAATACATTGGCTATCTGAAGCTCCGCGGCTCGTGGGGCAGGGTCGGTAACGACAATACCAACGGTGCACGATTCCTGTACCTGCCGGGTGCCTGGCAGTTCTACCAGGGTTCGACGACGGTGAACCCGCAGAACCGAGGCGCCAACTTCGGTACGAGCGGCACATGGCTGCAGGCCGTGAAAGAGCTGACGGCGGGTAATCCGAACGTTACCTGGGAGACGGCCACGAAGATCAATGTCGGTCTGGACGCGGCCTTCATCGGCGACCGCCTGACGGTGAACCTGGACTTGTTCTGGGAAGACCGTAAGGATATCCTCGTGTCGAACAGCTCGATGCTGCCGGCGGTGACGAGCCTGCCGTCGAGCTACGTGAACGAAGGACGGGTGAAGAACCATGGTTACGAACTCACGCTGAGATGGTCGGACAAGATAGATGATTTCCGTTATTCGATCAGCCCGAGCATCGCCTTCGCCCGTAACAAGGTAATCGAGATGCTGGAGGTGCCGCCGATGTATGAGTACCTGAGCCGCACGGGTCTGCCCGTGGGTCAGCGCTTCGGCTACGATCTCTTTGAGTTTTATCAGCCTGGCACGGAAGAGCGTTATAAGGAAGCTTACGGCGTGGACATGCCGGACCAGGTGGTGGAGCTGAAGTATGGTGATGCTGTGTATGTGGACCTGAACGACGACGGTATCATCGACCAGAACGACCAGAAGCCCCTTGGCTATACGGACAATCCGGAAATCACCTGGAGCGTGAACGCCAGCCTGAACTGGAAAGGACTGGACTTCTCGATGCTTTGGGTGGGAGCAGACAACACGAGCCGCGCGCTGAACGGATACTTCCGCGACCAGTTCGGCTCTACGAACACGTCGGCACTGGCACAGTGGGTGGCAGACAACTCGTGGACCGAGGACAACCCGGGCGGCATCCTGCCCCGCGTCTCGTTTACCAACCGCGTGCATAACAACCGCGACTCGCAGGCGTGGATCATCGACTCGAAGTATGTGCGCCTGAAGAACCTGGAGATCGGCTATACGATCAACAGGCCCCAGTGGCTGCCGCTGCTGAACTACGTGCGCATCTATGCTTCGGGCCAGAACTTGCTGACCTTCGCCGACTTCAAGGGTAACGACCCCGAAGCGCCCGGCTCAGGACTGGACTTCGGCGTGAGGTATCCTATGACACGGGTGTATAATTTTGGCTTGCAGGTGAACTTCTAAGGAAATTGAAAATTGAAAATTGAAAATTGAAAATTGAAAATTGAAAATTGAAAATTGAAGTTATGAAGAAGATATCTA
>CAMKSE010000014.1 GCA_946415365.1 uncultured Prevotellaceae bacterium | reverse complement strand
GAGGATGTAGTGGTTTTGTTCTTCCGTCAGGTAGTAGTGGTCACCGTCGATATCCTTAATCATTTCCTGCCAAGTGGTCTGAGGCGACGAGGGCGAGGTGATGTAGACAAACTGGATGTTCTGGCCTTTCATCTGCTCCTTCATGGGTGCCATTGCCTTGTGACCAGCACGACAAGGCCCGCACCATGTGGCCCAGAGGTCGATGAGCACGACTTTACCCTTATACTTGTCGAGGATGGTCTGGAGGATGTCCTCTGGGGCCACGTCGTCGTATTTCTTGAAGAACACACTCTCGTTGCTGGCAAACTCCTCGACTATCTGCTGTTCATTCTTCGCATAGACATAACTGTGAATCTCTGGCAGCTGCTCTTCAAATCCTTTTGGCGCATGGGCGGCGATAGTCTTTTCCAGCTCTTTCAACTGCTCCATGTGCGGAAAGTCCTTGGTGTATTGTGCAAATTTGGATATGCCCAATAGTGCACGGATGGTAGCAGCATCCACAGGCAGTGAGGGCAGGATGTCCATCTGTTGTTTCATCCATTCCATCATAACGGAGTCTCTTTTTTCCCGAGGTGCATTAGTCAAGTCCATCTGCATTCTTTCTGTCAGCACGTCGCGGCAATACTCCGTCAGACGATTCTGGGTCTGCTGCTCAGGTACCGGGCTCTCCACCTTCCATAAGGGACTAAGGCAGTCATTGCCCGTCACTTTCACAGTTACGCCAGGCTTCAGGAAGATAGTCATATACATATTGGGACAGCCTTCGCCAAAGAAAGAGAGGTTGCTCTCGGTGAATCCCTCAACGGGCAGGGTATAGGCGAAACGTCCTGCCTGCACGGTATCAACAACAGTTCCGCTAGTACCAATACCAGCAAGTACCAGCGTGCCATCTTTCAGAGCCGGTGAATATCCTGTGACTGTTGCTGTCTGGGCAGTAGCCATCAGACAAATCATAGATGATAATAATAAGTAATGCCTCATAAGTTGGTTATATTATTCAAACCGCGTATTCGTCGGCAAATTTAGCAAATAATATTGGATTGTCGAAATGTTTTCATCAAAAATTGATGGTCAGCTCACATCCATAGGCCGCGTTCCGCACGTTCTTGTTCTGATAAACGTCATAAATGAAGCCCTCTTGCGACGAACAATAACTTCTCAGGGAGAGAGCCGTAACATCTCTCCATTTAATCAGCAAGCAGGCTATCCGTGAGCACGTCATTCTCTAGAACTTTCTCAGTTTCTCACTTTCTCACTTATGACAGGAAGGTTTTTGTATTCCTGCAAAATATTCAAGTATTCATGTATTCAATTATGACAAGAAGGTTTTCCACTTTTGACAGACAAAGAGCTTTATGCCAAAGAAGAAAATTCCTTTTTATTTACATTTCTATATTCATTATTTATATAAAATTATTATAATAATAGTATTATAATATATTATAATATAATATATTATATAATATAATATGTATAATAAAATGAATAATATAAACTATTCATAGTTTCTTACAGATATATTTGAATAGATCCGATTGGGAAAAAACCACAAACCTTCCTGTCATAAGTGAGAAAGTGAGAAACTGAGAAACTTTGTACTACGTCAAGTACATATAAAAACCTTCTTGTCCTAGTTGAATACTTGAATATTTGAATAAATGAGTGCAGAGCCAAACGCACCTCCGTCCGCAGCATGCGCATAAGGAATAAAGGGCGAGAGAGATAGAAAAGCTAAAGAAACAGCTAAAGGCAACGATTACTTTTCCGACATCATTCGGGAAAAAAGGAGGATCGGACGTTTTGTATATTACTTTTTGATATAGCTGCACGGGCATCTATGGTCAGAGATAAAGACGATGCCAAAATCTCTTTGGGACAATCGACAGCGCATACTGATGGATCGTCTGCTCTTAGTTTCATTACAAAGACACTTGGGCCTGTTGTGATGCTTCCTACGAATGAACGACTATGGAGTAGCAAGTCAACCGATATGATTAACCTAACAATAGCCTCATGTTTACTTTGGGATGATTTCTGACTGAAGGCCTTATGAAGGTAGCCCCTTTCATCTGGTTGACAAAGCGTTAAGAAATGAACATGTGGATAATTTGCCTGTAGATCCTGATACTGGCGGTAATCATCTGTAAGAATGAACACACAAGCTTTATCCATATGATTAAGTACTTGCATGATACGCTTGCCGCTGATTAGTTCTGTCTCTGTTACCTTATCCCCACCACGGATATGAATACCGTCAAATATAGATGGGAAATTCAGTTTGCGTTTATAGACATTCTTTTGATGCAGAATGTCTGGCTGCAGGTTCCATATCATTCTTGCCATTATCCCATATGTATCAATGTAGCTGTCGTTGATTCCCAATTCAGGGATGTAATAGTGCCGATCAGGGTCTGAAAACACATCCTGTCCTAATAGCACATATTCCTTGTATGTCAGGAATGCCACCAAATGCCCTAATGCAGTCTTCATAGCGGATTTAAGTTTCCACGCTATTGGGGAAACGGATTTCTGATGTTTACAAAGTTTTATAATACGTCGCCAAGATGGTAAACGGTGGAAGTTATACCTTTGATGGAAAGGCTCGTGTACTTCCTCGCAAAACGGCAAGAAATACTCTTTCCATCCTATGCCTGTGCTGAAGTTGGCATCGTCGGAATAGAGCTGGAACCTGATACGACGGGCCAGGCAATAGAGCATCGCATTCACCATATAGTTTATCTCGACGAAGAAGCCGCAGTTAACACCGATATGGTACACCATTCTCCTATGAAAGGTTTTATTAATCCTCTGATATAAAGTTACATCGAGTTGTTTCATACCAAATGCGTGTTATTAGTTCATATATAGGGATGGCGCTCCACGGCAAGTGTTCCTTACCTATGATTGCAATGATGAAGCAGGTTTAGATTTAATGCCTTTGAAGCGCCAATGATTAAAGTCTGTTCTTCTCGGCATTACCGGCACCAGTACCCTTGTACTTCGACGGAGTGACGTTGAAGCGGTAACGCAAGGAGAGTTGGATGCAACGGGAGTCGTTGTCCTCCATCTTTTGGAACATCATGCGATTACTATAGAGCGTGAAGCGGTTGATGCCACTATTGAAGAGATCATTGCCTGTCAACTTGACGTTAAGCCGTCGCTTAAAGAAGTCCTTGCTAACGCTAAGCGACAGCATCGCATTAGTGCTGTTGAACCATACATTCTGCTGATAGCCATAAGTGTGCAAGTTGAAGTCGGCTTGCAGCAGCCAGTCGTAGGGCAGCGTAACGATGTTGCCTAATTGAAGTACCAGCATAGGATGGTTGAAACGTTTCTGCTCACCCAAGAACTCCGTCTTAAACCAGGGTTTCATCAACGACACGTTGTACTGAGGTGTCCACGTGGCCTCATGACCCAATTTGACATTCTTCTGTGCACCCAGCGTGACGGTGAGCCAGTCGGCGTGGTCGTAGTTCTTGTAGGTCACGAAGTTTACCTTCGAATCACCTGGCAAACTGTCTGCTGTATAGAGAATGGGATCAACACAATGGGCGAAGTTCATCGTCAGGTAGAGCCATTTCCACATGATTGTCGTATTCAGGTTGTGGTATTTGATGGGTTTCAAATAAGGATTACCCATCTGTAGGTTCAGACGATTCTCGTAAGTGACATCACTACTCAACTGCCAGTAGGAAGGGCGTGTGGTTCGCTTGGAATAACTGATAGAGAATTGGAAGTCTTTAACTGACGTTGATGCAGCAACCGATGGAAACAGGTCGTTGTAGGTACGGCACTGATCGTTGCGGCGTAAACCATCGACGAAGTATTCCGACTCCACATGTTCGTATCGCAAACCTGCCGACAACTGAACACTACCCAAACGCTGGCGCAGTTCCATAAAGGGCGCAATGGCTTGTTCGTGCTGCTCGTTATTACTATTGTCGATATACCCCTCCTGATTGTCGAATCTGTTTTTCCAGTGCGTATTGGTATATTCCTCGCCAACCTCTATCTGACCTTTCCACAGCGGATGACTCACAAAAAGTTTCTCTGCCAACAGTTTACTGCGTGTCAGGTTCTCCGTGTTCACGTCACGGTCCATATCTTTCTCGCTCAATTCCTGTTGTTGGTTGCGGTTGCGTTGCTTTCGGAAAGTATAGTCAGCATTGAAATCGATAGCAAACTGGCCTATCTTACCTGTATAGTAGAGGTTAGCCTGATGCCTGGGTGTGAGTTCACCTCGCTTGACACTGTTATTCTGTAAATGGTCATATACATTGCCATCGAATAATATATCATCGTCGTACACACTGCTAATCTTCATGTAGTCGTAAACATGCTGGTAGAAACCACCAAAGGAATTGTTGTCATTGACTTGGTAGTTGAAGCCGAGACGTCCTTCAAAATAAGGATTCCGCTCAGTGTTCTCTTGTCTATTAGTAATCGTCCACAGCGTGTCGGCATAAACGGTCTGCTCGAACTCACCACGACTCCAGTTCTTATTGTAGGCCCCAAAGAGGTTGGCAAAAAGTTCCAACCCGCCTGTGCGGTAGGTCAGGTTGATGCGTTCATTGTTGGCGTAGCCGTGCCCCTTGCGGCTCCACGATGTCAGTTCTACACCTAAGCCTTCGCCTGCTGCCCGCTTGGTACGGATGATGATGACGGCATTAACCGAAGCATCATAGCGAGCACCAGGATTTTGGATGATCTCCACGCTGCGGATATTGTCCGATTGTATGTTTCTCAGTTCGTTCAGGTCGGTCAGTTTGCGGTTGTTTAAATAGATAAGTGGTGTCCCTTTGCCTAAGATTTCAAAGCCTTCGCCCCGTTTGGCAATCATCGGAACACGTGTGAGTACATCTTCTGCTGTACCTAACCGTTCCATGACTGTTCCTTCCACATTCATCATCAGCGAATTGCCCTGTAGAACGACCTTTGGACGCTCACCCTGTACGACCACACCTTTCAGCGTATAGTTATCAGGTTGCATTCTTATTGTACCCACCTCGGGCTGATGGCAAAGCCGATAGATGGTCTTGTAACCGACATAGGAGATACGTGCAAGAAGACTTTCTTGTTCGTATGGAACAGCGAAGTAACCGCTCTCGTTAGATACTCCACCACAGAGTAAAGTTGAATCAGACAAGCTGAGCAAAGCAATATTGGCATAGGCTACGGGATGGCCCTGCTCGTCGATGATGGTACCCGTCAAATGACGATCAGTCTTATGGGTACACTCTACGAAGATTTCGTTGTATTCAGGCTTTATAATCATTCGAATGGGATAAAAGCCTATCATCTGCTGTATGGCGTCAGGAAGAGACTTACGATTCACTGAGGTGGAGATGCGGAAATCTTCCAGTTCGTTGTAAATGAAGCTAATGGTATAGTCGTTCTGCTCCTGACTTAACTGAAATAATGCCTCGCTAAGCGACACATTATTATATTGTCGGGTGATACGTTGAGCCTGTGAATTACTAAATGCCAGAAGAAGGATCAGCAGTAAGTTCAATCGTCTCATTTTACAATCAGTTTCTCGGGTTCACAAATGATATTTACTGCCTCGAAGTTATTCAGTCGTTCTACGACTCGATCGATGCTTTCACTGAACTTCCATTCGAAATGAAAACGGAGTTGGCGACTTTCTTCCCGTTGGAATTCAACAGTAAGATGGTAATTGCCTGCTATTTCATTAAGCATCGTATCAAGCGACACGTTGTTGAAAATACGAGACTCCACAGCGATAGTATCAGTGGTAATGTCAACTGGTGCTATGCTGGCGGGAGCCTTTTCGTATGTCGTTTGTTCAACCTCAGGTGTTAGCGGTTTCTGATAATGACGCACAAAATGAATAGCCGCAAAAGCAATGCCCGAAGCCATGATAACACATATGATAGATGCAGCAACTTTCAGCCATCGACGCGACGAGCGCATAGTAATCTGATGCTGATTCTCTTCGAAATCATGCCACGCTTTATACACATCGGGCAAACGATCGAGTTCATCCATGATGGACTCCAACTGTTCTTCTGAGTATTTTTCAGGATGTTCCTGCATGTCAAGAAACATTTGTGTCTTTTCGTTTGGGGTTTGCATAGTCTTTACTTGTTAAAATAGTTTCTAATCTGGTTCAAGGCGTGTGAAAGATGTTTCCATACGGCTACCCTGCTGATACCCTCGGCAGCGGCAATCTCCTCGTAACTGCATCCGTCAGTGAAACGGAAGCGGAAGATACGTTGCTCCTGTTCAGTCATGTGGCAAGCAACAAACTCGTCGATATCAGTCAGCCGCTCATCTTCTACATCTGAATCGTCAGTTGGTTCAGTATAACCGCTCTCTTCAATGGTACTTGATGTGTGGCGTAGCCGCTTAAGACACCGGTTTCGGACGCTTGTCAGCAGATAGCGTTCCTCTGTTTCCGGCTTCAAGATCGTTTGCCCGTGAAGCAGGTCTTCGAAGATGTCGCTGACCACATCCTCGCTTTCCTGCTCATCGTAGAGAATGGTACGTGCCATCCTGTACATCTTGGCATAGTGCTGCTTGAACAGCCGTTGGATTTCTATTCTCTCCATCACGTCTTTTTATTATATTACCCATTAGACGTTCAAAATGCTAACCTTGTATCCATCTATTTCAAAAAATAGGCATAATTAACCTCTGTTTATTTGGGAGATTCGGAGTATTTTCGTAAATTTGGCTTTGCCGAACTTACTATGCACTCGGAAATGCAAAGAAAAATCGATTTTTCTTTGCATTTCACTCGTTTTTTCGTAAATTTGCAGCATAAAAAACCAAAATTATATTATTATGCAATCAATCAGGAACTTGAACGACATGATTGTGTTTCTCCAGCAGCGGGGAGACAAGAAACGTGTGGCTGTGGTCTGTGCCAACGATGCCAGTACCCGCTATGCCGTTGAGAAAGGCGTGGAGATGGGGTTTATAGAACCTATCTATGTGGATGGTGACGACAAGGAAGAGTGTGCCCGTAGGGCCGTGGCCATGTGTAAGAGTGGCGAAGCGGATATCCTCATGAAGGGACTCATCAATACCGACGTCCTCCTGCGCGCGATATTGGATAAGGAGAAGGGTATTATCCGTCCTGGTCACGTGCTCACTCATATCGCGATGGCCGAGATTCCCAAATATGAAAAGCTGCTGTTCTTTACCGATGCCGCAGTCATTCCTGTACCGACAGAGGCGCAGCGCCGTCAGCAAATACACTATGTGAACTATGTCTGTCACGCCCTTGGCATCGAGGAACCGCGCATCTCACTCATCCACTGTGCTGAGAAAGTCAGTGCCAAGGTGTTTCCCTATACAGTCGACTATCTGGAGATCATCGCCGAGGCGCAAACGGGAAAGTTCGGACGTTGTATCATCGACGGGCCTTTAGACCTGAAGACCTCTCTCGACTCCGTGAGCCTTCATGAAAAGGGTATCCGCTCCGTCATCGACGGACAGGCTGATGCGCTGATATTCCCGGATATCGTGGCAGGAAATGTGTTCTATAAGACACTTACCCTCTTTGGCTATGCAAAGACAGCTGGCGTGCTGCAAGGTACGCAGTGTTGTTGCGTGCTGCCCTCAAGGGCCGACTCCCCCGACTCGAAGTACTACTCTCTGGCTCTGGCAGCCATCTAACTACGCCAGCAGGCGCTTGGCGAAGTAGCGAACGGGATACCACACGGCGAGGAATCCCACAATCAGCACGGTGACGAAAATGAGGATGATATCCTCAGGATGCACGCTGACGGGATAGGCGTTGACGACGAACGAACCGCTGCTGGAACCGAGAGCCACAAGTCCGAACTGTTGCTGAGCCCAGCACAGCAGCAGGCCGATAATGATGCCCAAGACGGCTCCGATGGCAGAGATCATGCGTCCTTCGAACAGGAAGATGCGCACAATCTGCTTGTCAGAGGCTCCGAGGTTACGCAGGGTGACGACATCATCCTTCTTGTCGATAATGAGCATCGAGAGCGAACCGATGATATTAAAGCAGGCCACCATCAGGATGAAGGTCAGGAAGATGTAGGCAATAAACTTCTCGATCTTCATAATCTTGAAAGTGTCGTCCTGTTGCTCGAAGCGGTCCTTCACGACAAATGTCGTGCCACACAACTGTTTGATCTCTTTCTTCACGGCATCAAAATTGCTGCCAGGCTTCAGTCGCAGTTCAAGCGACGAGAGCATGCCTTGCTGGTCGAATATGCGACGGGCAAACCCGATGCTGGTGAGAATGTAGTTCTGGTCGTATTTTGCCTGTTTGACGTTGAAGAGTACGCCAGGCGAATAGAGCTCATCTTCCTCAAAGGCATCCTCTGGATTCATCATGTCGAATTGGCCCTCTCGTCGTGGCGCGTAGATTTTCATCGGCTCGGTATAGGTGTAGCCTGTGGCGAGTTGTTCAGCCAGACGTATGCCCAGGATGCCATAGTGGAGGTCGGCGGCATGGAGGCAGAACTCACCGTCGCCAACAAGTATCTCGTTGATGTGGGTCAGCTGTGAGAAGTTGTCGTCAACACCCTTGACGACCACCATCGCCTGACGACCATGATAGATGGCAAGTGCCTGATCCTCGACACACTCCGTAGCCACCTCAATCTGTGGCAGCTGGCGTATCTGTGTGAGTATGGGGTCATCGGCAGCAACCGTCTTCCCCTCTGCTGGCTGGATCTTCAGTTGCGGGTCGAAGCTCGTGAAGAAGGTGGCCACGAGGTCGTGGAAGCCGTTGAACACGGAGAGAGTGACCACCAATGCCATCGTTGCAGTAGCCACGCCAATGACGGAAATGGCGCTGATGACGTTGATGGCGTGAGTAGACTTCTTCGAGAAGAGATACCGACGGGCAATAAAGAACGGAAAGTTCATTTCTTGAGCAATTCGTCGATCCTATCAATATAGTCCAGACTGTCGTCGATGAAGAAGCGCAGTTCAGGAACAATGCGCAGCTGGTTTCTTACGCGGGTTCCCAACTCATATCTGATGGACTTTGCGCTGGCATTGATGTTGGCCAGGATCTCCTCACCTTTTTCCGAGGGGAAGATGCTGAGGTAGGCCGTGCAGATGCTCAGGTCTGGTGATATCTTGGTACGTGTCACGCTGACCATTGTACCGTGCGTGGCACGTGTCTGCTGCTGGAATATCAGTGAGAGTTCCTTCTGTAGCAGTCGTGCGATCTTGTTTTGTCTTGTTTCTTGCATATCTTTTCTATTAATTGACTACAGCTTTTGTATTTTTGACTACAACTTAGACAACATAGACAACTTTTTTCAGGCAGCTGCCTGTGGCGACAGTCGCCAATAATGTTGTCTTAGTTGTCATAGTTGTCGTTTATATTCATTATTGTTTTCTTCCTTATCATGGTCAGGCCATCGCGGAGGGGCAGGATGACCTGCTCTGTTCTCGCATCCTGAGCCACGTAGTCATTGAAGGCAAGGATGCCCTGTGTCTGGTGGTCGTGGTCATAGGCAGCATCCACCACATGACCGTCCCAGAGCGTATTGTCTGCGAGGATGAAGCCTCCAGGCCTCAGAATCGAAAGCACCATCTCGTAGCACTCGCAATATGTCCGCTTGTCGCCGTCGATGAAGGCCATATCGAACGCTATGCCGAGTTTCGGAGCTTCCTCCAGCGCGTCGCCGATGATGAACTCTATCTTGTCTGCCACAGCCGAACCCTCGATCCACTGACGGGTAAAATCCTCCATTTCATCGTTGATTTCGAATGTATAGAGCCTTCCGTCCTCAGGTAGTCCCTCTGCCATCGAGATGGCGCTGTAGCCGCTGAACGTCCCTACTTCGAGAACTCTTTTCGGCTGGATCATCTCCACCAGCATCTTCAACAGCCGCCCCTGCAGGTGTCCGCTGGCCATCCGTCCGTGAATGGTGTGGATATTCGTTGCCCGCCACAGTCTGTACAGATACTCGGGCTCTGGCTCCGAATGCCTCAGGATATATTCCTCCAGATCGCTATTCACTTTTTCTTGACTACAACTCTTTTTCTTACTACAACTTAGACAACATGGACAACTTTCTTTTTCAGGCAGAACTTCTGCCTGTGGCGACAGTTGTCGCCAATAATGTTGTCTCAGTTGTCATAGTTGTCGTTAATCATTACTTATCTTGTCGTTAGCCAGTGCCGCTACAGCCAGGCGATACGAGTCGAGTCCGAATCCGCAGATCACACCCTTACATACAGCCGATATCAACGACTTATGACGGAACTCTTCGCGCTGATGCACGTTGGAGATATGCACCTCTATGACAGGACACTTTAGCGAACGGATGCAGTCGTGGAGGGCTACGCTGGTGTGGGTGTAAGCTCCGGCATTCAGTACAATACCGTCATAGCCTCCAAAGAAACCCGTCTCCTGCATCTTGTTGATAAGTTCACCTTCAACATTGCTTTGGAAATAGTCGATCTGTACCTCAGGGAAGCGCTTGCGCAACTCCGGCAGGTAGTTCTCAAACGACTCTGAGCCATAGATGCCTGGCTCACGCTGCCCCAGCAGATTGAGGTTCGGTCCGTTGATAATCTGTATCTTCATACCTATCTTTATTATATAGACGCTGCAAAGGTACGAATAAGCAAGCAAAAATCCAAATTTATTGGGGATTTTTCGATTTCGCAGTCACCTCTTTATCATTGGCTCAGACGTTTCAGGTGGCAGAACAGCAACTTGCCCTCTCCGTCGCGCAGATGCATACCATTGCCCTGGCAATAACGGAAATACTTGCATTGGGCGCAATCGTCTTTACGCATCCATTCGCGATAGCGGTATTTCAGATAACGGTTCTCCCATACTTCCATGAAGTCATCTTCGTAGATGTTCCCCTGATTGTAGTCGGCACGGATACTGGCACAGGCAGCAATGGAGCCGTCGGCCATCACGGAACCAACGCTAATGCCTGCCTGACACGAATAAAGACGGTTGCGCACCTCACCCTCATAATTACCAAGGAAACCCTCGCAGCCATAGTCGGCACGGATACTCCCCTCCTTACGAACAGTCCTTATAAACTCGAAGACACCCTTGAACTCCTCATTGGTCAGCCTCATCATCGGATCAAGGGCAGCCCGTCCGACAGGGAAGACGGTGAACAGCCTCCATCTGGGGACACCCTTAGCAATCAGAAATTCCTTGATTTCATCGAGTTTCTCATAGTTACGGCGAGTGACACAGGTAACAATGTCGAAGACGAAGCCCTCAGTAGCGACAAGCATATCGATGGCCTGACTCACCATCTTGAAGCTATTGTCGTTGCCTCGCATCCAGTTGTGGTCGTCCTCCAAGCCATCGAGACTAATGGTCATCGAGTGCATACCAGCCTTTAGCAGGCCCTGAAAGCGTTGTGGCGTGAGATGGAGGGCGTTGGTCACCATGCCCCAAGGGAAGCCTCGTTGGTAGATGCCAGCTCCACATTGTTCGATGTCCTGTCGCATCAGGGGTTCACCTCCGGAGATAATCACAAACACCTTGTGGGGATCGGTCTTTTTCGCGATTCCATCGAGTACACGAAGGAAATCCTCTTTGGGCATGTCCTTGCTTTCGGACTGCATCTTACAGTCGCTGCCACAATGTCGGCACTTCAAATCGCAGCGCAGGGTACACTCCCAGAACAACTGACGCAGAGGATGTTCATCACGTGCCATCTTCTGCTGCTCCCGCCACAGTTCAAGGGCTATTTTCTTCTTAAAGGTCAGCGGTGTCGGTTTCATTTCTTCTGCATTTTAATGTCCTGAGTGATTTCAAAAGACCCCTCATACCATCTTTCGCCTTTTGTCGTCTGGACAGCCTTATTAAAATCGAAGTCGAGTGTGTCGCTGAGAAACTCTCCGCCATTAGCATCACCATCAATATCCTCAACGATCAACTTTGTTTCCGGATTTCCTGGAAAACATCGGAAAGAAACAGCAAATTGGCCAGAAGCATCTGTCTGAACAGAATCAAGTCCAAAACCATGTACACCACTTATATCAGAAACAACAACATTTTTCGCATATGTCTTAATGCCATTGATAGGAACACCACTCTCATCTGTCACCTTACCCTTAACACGATATTCGGCATAGGGTGTTCCATACTCCACAACCTCATCAGACGACGTAGAACAACCATAGCCCAACATCGACAGCAGGACTGTCAAAACGGCGTTGTACCAACGATAGAATCTTACTTTCATATCTTTTTTTAATTAGTTCTTTCTTATATAAACCCCTAAGGGTCGAAAATCTTGCATCAAATCCCGTTAAATATTCTTAACCGGTACCATATTGTTTGCAAGATACCCCTCATGGCAAGGTAAACGATCATCGCAAGCCATAGAAAATGATTAGTGAAGAGTGAAGAATGATGAGTGAAGAATATGCTGCCGCCACAGATGGTGAAGAAGGTGAGGGTGGAAAGGAATGAGGAGACGAGCATGCCACGAGTAGCGGTCAGGCCGATGAAGACGCCGTCCCAGATAAAAGCAACACATCCTGCTGCCGGTATCAGCCACGCCCACCACAGGTATTCGCAAGAGGTTTCGAGTACTTGTGCCTCATCCGTCAGCAGACTGACAATCCAACGGCCTCCCACTATATATAACAAGGTATAGGCCACGGTCACCACGAACGTCCACATCCATAGCCTTCGCAGGGTCTCGTGGAAAGCTGTGATATTTTTGGCTCCGTATGTTCTTCCACCCAAGGCCTCACCAGCATATGCAAAACCATCCATAAAATAGGAGAAGAAGAGATAGAGTTGCATAAGCACGGTGTTGACGGAGAGGATGACAGCCCCCTGACGGGCACCAGCGGAAGTGAAATAGAGGTTCACAGTCACCAGACAGAGTGTACGGAGGAATATGTCACGGTTCACGTTGAAAAAGCGTCCCATCGCCTCACGCACAAACGTCCCCTTCATCACCAGATGTCTGCGCAGGCGGCCATAATAGCGGAACAGCAATCCCATAGCCACGATGAAACCGGCATATTGTGCGATGACGGTACCCAAAGCCACACCCTCGATCCTCATGCCGAAGCCATAGACCAGCGTCAGAGAGGTGAGGATGTTCACCACATTCTGCATGATGCTGATGAACATTGGGAAGCGCGTGTTCTGCATACCGATAAACCAGCCCGAAAGGCTGTAGAGTCCCAATACGGCAGGAGCGCCCCAGATAACGATAAAGAAATAGGTCTCTGCATAAGGCAGGACATCAGCCGTGGGGCCTATCAGCGCAAAAGAAACCCATTTCATCAGTATTTGAAGGATAATAAGCAATAAGGCGATGCCCAAGGCGATTGCCGTCGAACGTACCAATATCCTTGTGACTTCAGTCAAGTCACGTCGCCCCAGTGCCTGAGCCGTCAGTCCGCTGGAACCCATCCGCAGGAAGCCGAAGAGCCAATAGACAAGGTTGAAAATCATTGATCCGACGGCTACGGCGCCAATATAGACAGGACTACCCATATGGCCCACGATAGCCACATCGATCATCCCCAGCAACGGCACGGTGATGTTCGACACGATGGAGGGCAGGGCAATCTGCAGAATCTGACGGTCTCGGATGTTCATTTCGTCTGCAAAGTTAAACATTTTTTGCCACAGATTGACACGGTTTACACAGATTTTATTTAATTTTGCAGCCAATTATGACGATACTCCTGACCATACTCGCCTACTTTGTTGTACTGCTGGGCATCAGCAGGCTCACCAGTCGCAAGGCCAACAACGACACGTTCTACCGAGCCCGCAAGAGGGCACCTTGGTATATGGTGGCTTTCGGCATGGTCGGTGCCAGCATCTCAGGTGTCACCTTCATCAGCGTCCCTGGCATGGTGCTCACATCGCAGATGACCTACTTGCAGATGTGTCTGGGCTTTATTGCGGGTTATGCCGTGATTGCCTTTGTATTGCTGCCGCTTTATTACCACCTCCAACTGACGAGCATCTACACTTATTTAGGTCAGCGATTAGGCAATCGTTCCTATCAGACTGGCGCCTGGTTCTTCTTGCTTTCAAAGATGGTGGGTGCGAGTGTCAGGTTTTATGTGGTATGTATCATCTTGCAGCAATTCGTGTTTGATCCATCAGGCATCCCATTCACCGTGAACGTCATGGGAATGGTGCTGCTCATCTGGCTCTATACCCGTCGCGGAGGCATCGGTACGTTGGTGTTCACCGACACTTTTCAGACCCTCTGTCTCTTTACGGCATTGGTACTGATTCTCTTGGAAGCCATCAACCAGATGCATCTCTCTGTTGGCGAGGCTGTCAAAGTTATTACAGACAGTCCGATGAGCCGTATCTTCGTATTTGATGATTGGGTGTCGCCGCACAACTTTTGGAAACAGTTCCTGAGTGGTGCCTTCATTGCCATCGTCATGACTGGACTTGACCAGGACATGATGCAGAAGAATCTCACATGTAAAACCCTGAAGGATGCCCAGAAGGATATGTGTACTTACAGTTTCGCATTTGTACCAGCCAATCTGCTGTTTCTGTCGTTGGGCATTCTGTTGGCGCTGTTGGCAGGAGACACCTCGGGGCTGAAAGGTGACCTACTGCTGCCCAACTTTGTGCAGGCCTCAGTTTTGCCCCAGATTCTCCTGACAATCGGCATCGTAGCAGCCTCGTTTTCCAGTGCCGACTCCGCCTTGACATCGCTGACCACCTGTTTCTGCATCGACATCCGCCGCCAGCCGGACAATGAACAACTGCGCAAACGAATGCATCTGGTGATGTGCTTCATTTTCATCTTGTTCATCCTGCTGTTCAGGGCTATCAACTCCACATCACTCATCGATGCCGTATATATCCTTGCATCCTACACCTACGGTCCTCTGTTAGGTCTCTTCACCTTTGGACTGCTGACCCACCGACAGCCCAATGACCGCCTCGTGCCATACATCTGTATTGCCTCACCAATCCTCTGCTACGCCTTCGACGTCCTTACTCAGCAACTTTGGAACTATCATTTCGGCTACGAACTGCTGATGCTTAACGGCATGCTCACATTCGTTGGGCTTTGGATGACAAAAGTGAAGAGTGAAAAGTGAAAAATAGGCTCCTGCCGAAAATTTATGCATAATGCATTGTGAATTATGCATTATTATTCGTACCTTTGCACCCAAATTTCAAAGATATGAATATAGAAGCATTGATCAGCAAGGCTGCACAGGAGGCCGTAAAGGCTCTTTACGGTATGGATGCTACAGAAAAGATGGTGCAGTTGCAGAAGACGAGAAGTGAGTTTGAGGGTAACCTGACATTAGTCGTTTTCCCCTTTGTTAAAGCAGCCAAAAAGAGTCCTGAGCAGACAGCCCAGGAGATTGGCGAATACCTGCAGGCAAATTGTGTTGCTGTGGAGAAGTTCAACGTGGTGAAAGGTTTTCTAAACCTCAGTGTGGGCGACGGTGCCTGGCTGAAGTTGTTGGAGACCATCGATCAGGATGAAACCTTCGGCATGAAGCAGGCTACAGACGACTCACCCCTTGTGATGATTGAATATTCTTCCCCCAATACGAACAAGCCCCTCCATCTCGGTCATGTACGCAACAACTTGTTAGGCTGGTCACTGGCTCAGATTATGGCTGCCAACGGCAACAAGGTGGTGAAGACCAACATTGTGAATGATCGCGGTATCCACATCTGTAAGTCTATGCTTGCCTGGTTGAAATGGGGCAATGGTGAAACACCTGAGTCAAGCGGCAAAAAGGGCGACCATCTTATTGGCGACTACTACGTGGCTTTCGACAAGCACTACCGCGAGGAAATCAAGGAACTCGTGGCTCAGGGTATGGATGAGGAGAAGGCCAAGCAGGAGGCTCCGCTCATCAAGGAGGCTCACGAGATGTTGGTGAAATGGGAACAGGAAGACCCCGAGGTGCGTGCCCTCTGGGAAAAGATGAACAACTGGGTATATGCCGGCTTCGACGAGACCTACAAGAAAATGGGGGTTTCATTCGATAAGATTTACTACGAGTCGCAAACCTACCTCAAGGGTAAGGCCAAGGTTGAGGAAGGCCTCGCCAAAGGACTCTTTGAACGTCACGAGGACAACTCCGTCTGGGCAGACCTTACCAACGAAGGCCTTGACAAGAAACTGCTGCTGCGTTCTGATGGCACCAGCGTTTATATGACACAAGACATCGGTACGGCAGAGATGCGTTTCCAGGATTATCCCATCGACAAGATGATCTACGTGGTGGGTAACGAGCAGAATTATCACTTCCAGGTTCTCAGTATTCTGCTCGACCGCCTCGGCTTCAAGTGGGGTAAGGAACTGACACACTTCTCCTACGGTATGGTGGAACTGCCTAATGGTAAGATGAAAAGCCGTGAGGGAACGGTTGTTGACGCTGACGACCTGATGGAACTGATGGTGGAAGATGCCTACAAGACCTCGATGGAACTGGGCAAATTCGATGATATGACTGAGGAAGAGCGTCGCGAGATTGCCCGTATCGTGGGTATGGGTGCGCTGAAGTACTTCATTCTGAAGGTCGACGCCCGTAAGAATATGCTCTTCAATCCTGAGGAAAGTATCGATTTCAACGGCAACACAGGCCCCTTCATCCAATATACCTACGCCCGCATCCGTTCGATTCTCCGCAAGGCGGAAGGACTTTCTAGTCAAACTAGTCTAACTAGTACAACTAGTCCAACTAGTACGACTAGTCTCAACGAGAAGGAGGTCGAGCTCATCCAGAAGATGAATGAGTTTGGCGCAGCCGTAGAGCAGGCTGGCAAGGACTACTCTCCCTCTGGCATCGCCAATTACTGCTACGAACTGACGAAAGTATTCAATCAGTTCTATCACGACTACTCTATTCTCAATGAGCCCGATGAGCAGAAGAAAGCCATCCGTCTGGTCATCGCCAAAAACGTCGCCAAGATCATCAAAAACGGCATGGGTCTTCTCGGCATCGAAGTTCCTGAACGCATGTGATATAACGACAACTTGGACAACTAAAACAACATTTCGGCCTTAGCCGAGTTAAAAAGTTGTCCGAGTTGTCAATGTTGTCGTTAATAAAAATAGTTGTATTAATGTCCCAACAGAATCCTCCCGACTATCGCAACGACACCGTACTTCCTCTTCCAATGGAGGTACGGGCCGATGCTTGGGCGGTAGATGCTGCCTGTTCAGGTAACCCGGGACCGATGGAATATCAGGCGATAGACCTCCAAACGGGGTATCGCGTATTCCACTACGGGCCTGTACACGGCACGAACAATATCGGAGAGTTCCTCGCCATTGTCCACGCCCTCGCCCTCTGCTGGAATCAGGGTCTACACACGAAAACCATCTATTCTGACTCCTACAACGCCATCTTATGGGTTACCAAACGCAAGTGTAAGACAAAACTCGAGCGTACGCCCCAGACAGAACAACTCTTTCAGATTATTGCCCGTGCCGAGAATTGGCTCCAGACTCACAACTTCCGCAATCCTATCATTAAGTGGGAGACTCAGAAGTGGGGTGAAGTTCCTGCTGATTTCGGCCGTAAATAATAATCTGATTATTACCATAGACATGACACCCGATAACGATGGAATCGGCAGGAACCTGCGGAGCGCGGGTGCCGTCGGTGACGGTTATCGAGAGGTTGGTCTCTATCCGCAACTCATCCCAAAGACCTTTTTCCATAAACGACTGAAGTGTCTTGGCACCACCCTCAACGATAAGCGACTGGATATTGTGTGCATGAAGACTATCCAGGTTCAGAGGGTGTGAATGGTCAATGACGAGTCGTTTGGGATTCTGTCCTTTCCAGTCACGGACCGTCAGTTGTGGATGCTCACGCTCATTGGTGACTCGTCCCACGAGAATCGCATCTTCTTCGGCACGGAGTTTATGGGAGAGCATCTTCGTAAAGTCACTAGAGATTTGTATCGGCTTGAAATGATCGTCAAGGAATCCATTGGCCGTCTGGGCCCATTTCAGAATAATAAAAGGTCGTTTTTCCCGATGGAATGTGAAGAATCGGCGATTCAGATGCTTACATTCCTTCTCCAGCACACCCACCTCGACCTCAATGCCAGCCTCACGAAGTTTTCTAATGCCTCGCCCTTGAACTTCAGCGAATTCATCGATGCAACCTACAACCACACGCCGTACACCTTTCTTTATAATAAGGTCGGCACAAGGTGGTGTCTTACCATAGTGGGAACAAGGCTCCAACGAGACATATATCGTTGATCCAGGTAGTAAAGCCTCGTCTTCAGACCGAACGGATGCAAAGGCATTCACCTCGGCATGGCCCTCGCCACAGCGCACATGGTATCCCTCACCGATAATTCGTCCGTCAGCACTCACTATTACTGCCCCAACCATCGGGTTAGGCTTCGCATTCTGTCGTCCGTTACGGGCCAACTGAATACAGCGATGCATGTATTTTTCGTCGTCACTCATAAATTTTCAATTTTCAATTTTCAATTCTCAATTATTATTATTAATTTTGTCCCCGTTATGTCATACGAAGAACTCTGGCACAGACTGACTCACATCTACGATGCTGGCGAGGCGAAAGCCATCGTCCGCTGGGTGTTGGACGTTCGCTTCGGCCTTTCCTGGGCAGATATTCTCTGCGGCAAAGTTACACAATTATCCGCAAACGACCAAACGGAACTGGAAAAAACCATACTTAGACTGGAAAAAGGAGAGCCAGTACAATACATATTAGGAGTAACCGATTTTTGTGGACGACAATTTCATGTAGCCCCAGGTGTGCTCATCCCAAGGCCTGAGACAGCAGAACTATGTCGTTGGATAACTCAAGAGACTGAAGTCAGGAGTCAGGCGTCAGGACACTTCACCATTCTGGATATCGGAACAGGTAGCGGATGCATAGCCATCACATTGGCATTAGAGATGCCAGAGGCTGAGGTAACAGCCTGGGACATCTCCGACGATGCCCTCCGCATCGCACAAGAAAACGCCAATTCCCTTGGTGCCACCATCATCTTCGAGCATCGTGACGCTCTCGATTCTTCACTCTTCACTCTTCACTCTTCACTTCCCAAGTGGAACATCATCGTGAGTAACCCTCCCTATATCTGTAGCGGCGAGGCCACTGGTATGACGAAAAACGTGCTCGACTATGAGCCTCATGAAGCCCTCTTCGGGCCAGATGAAGATCCTGCTTTATTCTACAAGCGCATTGGCAACTATGCTTCAGAGCACCTAAGATCTGGCGGACGGCTCTATTTCGAACTCAATCCCCTGACGGCAGAGGAGGTCAGCAAATATCTCGAGAATATCGGTTTCATCGATACGGAGATCCGTTGCGACCAGTTTGGTAAAAGAAGATTCCTTAAAACTATGAAGATATGAAAAAAGAAATGACGGAACAAGAAGCCTATCTCCAACTGGCAGCCCTTTGTGCTCAAGCAGAGCATTGCCAACAGGAGATGCGCGACAAGATGAGACGCTGGGAACTCGATGAAACGGTACAAAACCGCATCATCGCACGTCTGGTAAAAGAACGATACATCGATGATGAGCGCTATACCCGTGCCTTCGTTAAGGACAAGATCCGCTACAACAAATGGGGACGTCGTAAGGTACAGCAGGCTCTCTGGATGAAACATATCGACACGGATATCCAGCAACGGGTTCTCGATGAAATCGATGAAAAAGAGTATCTTGATGTGCTCCGTCCGCTGCTGAAACAGAAGCGGAAGAGCATCAAGGCCGCTAACGACTATGAACTGAACCAGAAGCTCGTACGCTTTGCCCTCAGTCGCGGCTTCACCTTCGACATCATCCGTCAATGCCTCGATGTCGACGATGAATCTGAGTTTTCTGAGTATTCTGAAGACTCTGAGTAATAAATCGTAAATCGTAAATCCCCATGGTTATTTCCTTTTGGCACAGGGTGCTTGACCTGATCTCCCCTCGGCTCTGCGTCGTGTGTGGTCAACGGTTAACGGTCAGCGAGGAGATTATCTGCTCCAAATGCAACTTCCATCTGCCTCGGACACACTTCCAACAAGACCCCTACGAGAATGAGATGGCCAAGTTATTCTGGCACCAAATACCAATTGAGCGTGCAACAGCCCTCTTTTATTATGAAGCCCATTCCGAGACCGCTAATATCCTTTACGAACTGAAATACAAGAATCGTCCTGATATTGGAGAGGTGATGGGACGGCTTGTGGCTAAAGAACTACAGCCCTCGGGTTTTTTCGATGGAATCGACGGAATTGTGCCCATACCATTGGCAAAGAAGCGCCAACGGCAACGTGGTTACAACCAAAGTCAGGAGATTGCCTGTGGCATCAGCGAGATTACAAACCTACCTATATATAATAACGTGGTTAGGCGTAATGTCTTTGAAGGGAGTCAAACCAACAAGGGTCGTTGGGAGCGCAACGAGAATGTGGAAAAGGTGTTTGAAATGACCGATGAAACTGCCATTCGTGGCAAGCATTTACTAATCATCGACGATGTCGTCACCACAGGTGCCACAGTCATCGCCTGTGCCAAGGAACTCTGCAAGGCCGGCAACGTGAAAGTCAGCGTCCTCGCCCTCGGCTTCGCCAAAAGCTAAAAAACTATTAAACTATTGTCCTTTAACTCCCTTTAACTCCCTATAACTCCTTAAACTCCATAAAAAGTCGTACCTTTGCACCCACATAATTAATTAAGGGATATGGATATCAAGAATCAATTTGCTAAAAAGCTGATGGATATTCAGGCCATCAAGCTGCAGCCGAACGACCCGTTTACCTGGGCCTCGGGCTGGAAATCGCCCATCTATACCGACAACCGCAAGACGCTGTCGTTCCCCAGCCTCCGCTCGTTCGTGAAACTGGAGCTTTGTCATGCCATCCAGGAGTATTTTCCTGAGGCAGAAGCTGTTGCTGGCGTAGCCACAGGCGCCATCGCTCAGGGAGCACTCGTAGCAGACCAACTGGGACTGCCCTACAGCTATGTCCGTCCGAAGCCGAAGGATCACGGCATGGGCAACCAGGTGGAAGGTGAGATCAAGAAGGGCGCAAAGGTGGTTGTCGTCGAGGATCTGATCTCTACCGGCGGCTCGTCGCTGAAGGCTGTCAAGGCCCTGCGCGACTATGGTGTGGAGGTCATCGGTATGGTGGCATCATTCACCTATGGTTTCCCTGTGGCAGAGCAGGCTTTCGAGGAGGCTGGCGTAAAGCTCATCACATTGAGCAACTATGAGGCCGTCATCGAGGAGGCCGCCAAGACGGGTTATATCAAAGAAGAAGACAAGGCTGTGCTCGCCGAATGGCGCAAGAGCCCGGAAACGTGGATGCAGACAGAGTAATATTTTAAAGACAGAGTAACATACTAACATATTGATGAGTATATGTCTCAGGGGATAATTTGTTAGTTTGTTATTATGTCTTTTAACAGTTAATATGTATTATTTATGGGATTATTCGGAGGAGAATCAAAGTTTGAGAGTAGTGTAAAGCAGATTCCTTATCCACAGGAGGCTGTGTATCGTAATATCAGCGACCTGCGTAACCTGGACAAGGTGAAGGATCGTGTACCTGAGGACAAAATCAACGACTTCACGTTTGACGAGGACACGGTGGCCATCAACGTCGCCCCTGTGGGAGAGTTGAAGCTGCGCATTTGCGACCGCGAGGAGCCGAAGTGCGTGAAGTTCGAGACAGTTCAGTCGCCTGTGCCTTTCAACGTGTGGATACAGGTTCTGCCCGTCGACGAGCAGAACTCGAAGATGAAGGTGACGGTGAAGGCTGAGCTGAACCCGTTTATCAAGGGCATGGTAGAAAAGCCGCTGATGGAAGCTGTGGAGAAGATCGCCGACGCCCTGGCACAAGTACAATATACTTAAGTGAAGAATGAAGAGTGAAGAGTGAATAATTTGCTACCGCCATGATAACGTGCTATAGAAGAGAAGGTGGACCTCTTCATACGAAGAGTTACAATTTTGCGGTTAGGATAGTGAAAATGTTCCTTCATTTCACAGAGAATGATTGGAAATTGCAAGCTATCTATAAGCAGATTTTACGGTCTGGTACTTCTATTTCTGCAAATGTTCACGAGTCGGAATTTGCACAAAGCGCTTCTGATTTCGCTTCAAAACTTCACATTGCTCTTAAGGAAGCAAACGAAACAATGAACTGGTTAAACTTATTGCATGATACAGATTTCTTGGATGATAATGGGTTCGAAAGTTTGGCAAATGATTGTAATGAGGTAATAGCCTTATTAATTTCATCAATAAAGACAATTAAAAAAAATAATCAATTAGAACAATGAGTGATTATTGAAGTCTGAGGAATAGCGGTAGCAAATTCTTCACTCTTCACTCTTCACTCTTCACTTTCATTATGAAGCTTTGGGAAAAGAACTTTGAGATCAACAAGGAGATTGAGCGGTTTACCGTTGGACGGGACCGTGAAATGGATCTCTATCTGGCGAAATACGATGTATTGGGCTCGATGGCCCATATCACCATGCTGGAAAGCATCGGACTGTTGGAGAAAGACGAGCTGACGCAGCTGCTGGCAGAGTTGAAGAACATCTACCAGTTGGCAGAGCGTGGTGAGTTTGTGATTGAGGACGATGTGGAGGATGTGCATTCACAGGTGGAGATGCTCCTCACCCGCAAGTTGGGCGACATGGGCAAGAAGATCCATTCGGGTCGCTCTCGCAACGACCAGGTACTCGTAGACCTGAAGCTCTTCACCCGCCACGAACTCAAGGACATCGCTGACGAGGTAAAGATCCTCTTCGACGAGCTCATCCAAAAGAGCAACCAATATAAGGATGTGTTGATGCCAGGCTATACCCACCTGCAGATAGCCATGCCGTCAAGCTTCGGCCTGTGGTTTGGTGCCTATGCAGAGAGTCTGACGGATGACATGCTTTTCCTTCAGGCTGCCTATAAGATGACCAACCGCAACCCGCTCGGCTCTGCTGCCGGCTACGGTTCGTCATTCCCGCTCAACCGCACGATGACCACCGAACTGCTGGGCTTCGACTCAATGGACTACAACGTCGTCTATGCCCAGATGGGTCGTGGTAAGATGGAGCGCAACGTAGGCTTCGCCATTGCCACCATCGCTGGCACTATTGCCAAGATGGCCTTCGATGCCTGTATGTTCAACTCTCAGAATTTCTCGTTCGTGAAGTTGCCGAAGGAGTGTACAACGGGATCGAGCATCATGCCCCACAAGAAGAATCCCGATGTGTTTGAGCTGATTCGCGCCAAGTGCAACAAGCTCCAGTCGCTGCCTCAGCAGGTGACACTCATCATGAACAACCTTCCCGTGGGCTACTTCCGCGACCTGCAGATCATTAAGGAGGTCTTCCTGCCAGCCTTCGGCGAACTGAAAGACTGCCTGCAGATGGCCGCCTACATTATTAATAAGATAGAAGTGAACGAGCATATTCTCGACAATCCGATGTACGACCCGATGTTCAGCGTCGAAGAGGTGAACCGCCTGGCAGCCAATGGGATGCCCTTCCGCGATGCCTACAAGAAGGTGGGTCTCGACATCGAGGCAGGCACGTTCAAGGCCTCTCACGACATCCACCATACCCACGAGGGCTCTATCGGCAACCTCTGCAACGACCAGATCCAGGCATTGATGCAGCAGACGCTCGATGGTTTCCACTTCGATCGCATGACCAAGGCAGAAGCCTCTCTTCTTGGAGAGACAAAGTAATTTTTGAAGACATAGTAACATATTAACTATAATATAAAATGAAAGCAAGGGGTGTCAAATATATTTGTTATTATGTTACTATGTCTTTAATTGTTCTTCTGTCTTTATCAGCCTGCAATGCCGAAGACTCCGTCTATCGTGGTGCGGAGTGTTTCTTTTTCTTCGACACCCAACTTCATCCTCAGCCTTGTCATTTGACTGGCATCCTAGGTAACCCTGGACATTTCTGCAAGATAGAGACAAACCTTGATCAGGGTGTGCGCCACCTGAAAACCACCCGCAATTATGACGGAGCTACAGAAAACATTCGTCTCAGTACGGATCGCGAGAACCAGTACCGTTGTGTCTTGGGGGCAGGCAACTGTATCATCATCGGCACCAGCAGCTACGACAACATGCTTATCGCCTACGAAGGACAGTGTCCCAACTGTCTGAACCAATATGGCGGTACGCGATACCCGCTGACTTGGCAGAAGGGCGGCAATCAGCTGTCGTGTGCCAAGTGTGGCCGTTACTATGACGTGAACAACGGCACCGTCGCCTCAGGTGATGGCGGCAAACAACTCTACCGCTATCAGGCCGCCTTCGACGGTCAGTTCATCCGCGCCTGGAACTGAGTAACAACTCGTCGTATGGATGAGATTCTAGAGATATTCCGACGCAACTTCCCCTACGTCAGCAGGGAAGAACGAACCTTGTTGGGAATCATTCATCACGAAAGTAACGTAACCTTTACGAGAAGAAACAGCGAAGGCAGACTGATTGGGTGCACGATTGTTAATGGGAATACAATTCTGTTGTTGGTGGTCGATAAGGAACACAGAAACCAAGGCATCGGCAGCGACCTGTTGCAGGCTTGTGAGGAGACGATAGGAAAAGACTGTCACGAGAAGGTAATACTTGGAGTCGGTTTCGATTACCTCCTACCAGGAGTGCCTACCAGTCGCAGGTTTGCCCCAAGTGTGCATGAGCATCTTGATCCGTTAGTCAACACGGAAGCATCCGATTTCTTTGAGCATAGAGGTTATAGACACTCATGGGGAGCATGTAACTGTTTCGACATGAAGATGTCGCTGTATGATTTCCGCCTGAACGATTATGCGGTAGGGGATACCATCAACGGCATCAACTACAGATGGGCAACCATCGCCGACATGAAGGAAATTCTGCGCTGTGCCGATGATGCCTGCCAATATCAAGAAGACAGTTTCTCCAAGTATTACGACAACGCCAGCCTCTACACACCTGGGCATCAACAGCGCGTGCTGGTAGCCATCAAGAATGGCAAGATCGTAGGGACATTGATCGTCTCTGCGGAAACAGAGGCAGAGGGCGTCGGGAACGTAGGATGCACCTGTGTTGCTTCCAACGAGACTCATCAGGGGATAGCCACAAATATGGTCAAACTTGGCACGAGATACCTGAAGGATATCGGACTGAAAGAAGCCAGCCTTTCATATACATATTCAGATCTGGATGTCCTATATGGCGCCTCAGGCTACGAAATCAGCACCTATTATTTCATGGGCGAAAAAGTAATTACAGCACTATGCCCAATGCGCGAGCTACGGCGTTTTTGATAAATGCATTGATGGTTATGCCGGCCTTTTGGGCTGCCATAGCCGCACTACTATGAATCTCCGGTGTAAGCCTTACATTAAGCACACCCGAATATGGTTTGCGTGGCTCTATCCCTTTTTCTTCGCATAATGCCAGGTAATCATCAATGGCTCCCTCAAAGTCTTCTGTCAATTCCTCAACAGTAGAACCTTCGTAGGTGATACTATCCTTAGCCATGCCCTGCACCTTTCCAAACAGGCACTTGTCTTCTTCGCTATACTCCACACTTCCTGTATAGCCTTTGTACTTCAAATATCCCATATCTTCGTCCTCCTTATTTTATATAATTGTTCGTTAAAAGAAAATTCAATATGTCACGCATCAGATACCCCTTTATGATATTACTTGGATGGGGCCTTGAAACAGGGTCACAACCTCATCGAAAGTAAAATCTCGAGGCTGGGTCTTGAATCGTTTTATGAGTTTATCTTTCTTGTTCATCGCCGCAAAGGTAACTATTTCTAGTTACATGTACAAATAATTAATCAATTATTTTATGAATATTGCATAAAATCAGTCGAAATACATCGTTTTGAGGTAAAATTTCAAAGCCAGACGATAAAACGGATAGTCATGGGGACAGGTACCTGGGTTGTGTTTGTTTATGCCCAGATGCCTGTCCCCACGGCTAATACCTGTCCCAAAAACTATTCTGAATTGACATGATGATATAATAATTCTTAAAATTCACAAGTTTGTGATTCACAAGTTTGTGAAGTTGTGTTTATTTTGCTACCTTTGTCCGCAAAAGCTTACAAATACAACAGGTTATGGAGAAGAGTTTTGTCTATGGAGTAGCTGTAACAGACTACAATTTCACAGGGCGTGTGGAAGAAACCCGTCGACTGAAACAGAATTTTGAGAATGGTATCAACTCTATTCTCATATCACCTCGTCGTTGGGGTAAGACATCTTTGGTGGATCATGTCTGCCGACAGTTGGAAGGAAGCAATATCATTACTGTTCGATTGGACATCTTCGGATGTAAGAGCGAATATGACTTCTATAATGTCATGGCTGCGGCAGTTCTAAAACAGACGGCCACCAAAGTTCAATTATGGATGGATGAAGCCAAAGATTTTCTTGCACGACTCACACCTAGAATCCACTTTCCAATAGATCCGACATCAGATATCAGCGTGTCTCTTGGCATCACTCCTGAAACCCATAGTCCAGAAGAAATACTGAATATGGTTGAGGTAATAGCCAAACGCAAAGACTGTCACATTGTTGTATGCATTGATGAGTTTCAGCAGGTGGGTGAGTTTGAGAATACAAAAACTGTTCAGGCTCGGTTGCGTTCTGTCTGGCAACATCATCACTATACGTCCTATTGTCTTTTCGGCAGTAAACGTCACATGATGAGCAAGATTTTCCTAAATCGCAGCATGCCGTTCTATCAGTTTGGCGACTTGCTGTGGTTGCAGAAGATTCCAATATCTGACTGGACTGGCTACATCGTTAGCCATTTTGAGAGCGCAGGCAGACATATCTCTGAAGAGCTGGTTACGAAAATCTGTGAGTCAGTTGACCTATATCCGTCGTACGTTCAGCATCTGGCTTCCATTGTTCTAAACCATACACCTCTAGGGGAATCTGCAAAGGATGAATTGCTTCCATTGGCCATCAAGGAACTGATAAGTACCAACGAGGCTCTTTATATGCAGCAGATAGAACCTCTTTCTGGCTATCAAATGAATTTGCTGCGTGCCATTGTTACTGGCATACACTCTGGCTACAACGAAAAGAAGGTGCGTAGTCAGTTTGATTTGGGCAGTCCATCCAATATGGTGCGTCTTCGTGATGCCCTTATCGAGCGTGATCTCATCTATTCAGAAATGCGCCAACTCTATATTACAGACCCTGTTTTCTCCCTTTGGTTTAGGCAGCGTTTTTTGTAACATCATGTAACTCGCCCTCGGCATCGTCATCGAGGGCACTCAAAAAGGTAGTTAGAAAATGAAAATTTCGATTAAGAGAGAGCAATGCCAAACTGGTTTGAGCTTTGCTGAGTGTGAGAAATGTCGACCGCAGGTCAATCTGATGAAATTATGGATACTCGCCGCCATCCTGCTACTATGCGGCACAGTATCGTTTGCATCTTGTACGGCGAATGACGATAATTCGGCGGAGAAGCAGCCTACCATTGAGCGCATCCAGGAGCGAGGCAAGCTGTTGGTAGGCACCACGGGAGACTATCGGCCACTTTCGTATCGCGAGGCCGACGGCAACTACTGGGGCTTCGGCATCGAAATGGCAGAGAAGATAGCCAAGCGCATCGGTGTAGGTATTGAATATGTACAAACCTCATGGCCTACGCTGACTGCCGATGTGCTGACCGAACCACAGACTTTTGACCTTGCCATTGGAGGCATCACCATTACCGACACGCGAAAGGAGACGATGCTGATGAGTGACGGTTATTTGGCCAATGGCAAGACCATCCTCTGCCGTGCCGCCGATGCCGACCGCTACCAGTCGCTGGCCGACATCGACAAGCCAGAAGTGCGCGTGATGGTAAACCCCGGTGGGCTGAACGAGAAGTTTGCCAATGCGAACCTTACTCACGCTCAGATTATCGTTTATCAGCAGAACGAGGAAATCCCCAATCAGGTAGCCGAGGGCAATGCCGACGTGATGATTACCGAAATTACCGAGGCTCCGTGGTATGTGCAGAATGACCCACGCCTCGCTGCACCGTTGCTAAACGCTCCCTTCACCCACGGAGAAATCGGTGTGCTGATGCGCAAGGGGCAAGACGATCTTCTCGCCCTTGTCAACGTTGTCATTGCCCAAATGAAAGCCGACGGCACCCTCCGACAGCTTCATGAGAAGTATGGGCTGGTGTATGGCTATTGATAGCGGCCTGACCTCCATAGTCTCAGAAATTGAGAATCCGTTTGCAATAAGTGATGACGTATTTAATTGCAATGATAAGGATATTTACGCCACTGCCACTTTGATAGTTCCTCCTGGCAAGAAGATTGCCGTATATTGCCGAAGCGGGCGGCGTTCTGCTGGCGCAGCAGCCAAACTGGGTGACTGTGGCTACAAGCTAGTGAACCTGAAAGGTGGCATCATCGCTTGGAAGGAAGCTAATATGCCGGTTACTACCAAATAGCCGAAGACCATCAGGAATATTGCAAAAAAAATGCCATAAAAACAGGCACCCATACCCAGATGCCTGTCCCCACGGCTAACACATAACGGAGCCGTCAAGTGCGTGTGAAATGATAAATACACCACTTGGCGGCTCTGTTCAAAACAGAAGGATTAACACTGACTTGATAAGTACGTCGATGCAAAGATACAACAGATTTCTTTATCTTGCAATACTTCCACTAAGGTTGACACAGAATATGATTGCAAGGCATTGAATTTCAGTAATTTGGCGGCATGCGGCATGCGCTTTTGACACAAAGACGGATAGAGATTCATAAATAATTCAAACCCCTAGGTATCATTCTTAAAACTTTTTTGTATCTTTGCAGTCGAAATGAAGCATTTGGTATTTGGGGTTTTGGCACTCGCCTGCCTGATATCTGGCTGTCAGCAGGATAGTATGACTTCTTCCCGTCAGAAGAAGTATAGCGATAGTGCGACCATCTATCAGGAGATGGCTTGGCAGGAGATGTTTACCGACTCCCTTATGCAAGCCGAGACACATGCATATCGTGCCTTTATGCTTAGCCAGGACTCCACCCTCGAACACGGAGCACTTTCCCTTCTCTGCTACATTTATTATCGCGAGGGTAAGCAACAGGAACTGCAATTGCTGATGCAGACTCTGTCGCCTGATGTCTATATGAATGTCATGGATGTGCAGATGCAGGTGGAACATACTAAAGCTGCGCAAAAACAGCAGCCATACGCTCTTGCAGTCATCATTCTGCTCCTGCTGCTTGGTTGCGCTGCCCTTTGGTATCTCCATCGTATCAAGATGCTTTCCCGTTCCTACCAACAACGTATTGTTTCCGTCAGGCATGAGTTGACTGAACAACTTAAAAATCTTGGAACAACACCATCAGCAGATACTTTCGGACATCATCATGAATCGCTGACAATTCAGGAGACCAAAGCCGGTATCGATGTACTGTTCGCCATCATCAACGACCAGAATATCAGCCAGATGGGGAAGACCGAGGAACAGGCTCTGCTCAAGGCCATCCCCCTTATCGACCCAACCCTAACCACGATTCTTGAAAAGGCCTCCTCGACGCTGACGCCCAAGGAGACTTTCTTCTGTGTGATGGAATACTACGGCAAGACCGATAAGCAAAAGGCCCGCTCTTTCTGCTGTTCAGAACAGGCCGTCCGCAGCACCAAGAGCAGGCTCAACAAGAAAATGGATATCAGCGTGCTTCGTCCGGAATGATATAATCGAAGCAGTCGAAATCCTTGAATCCCATTGTTTCCAGCTGTTTCCGACTTTCGACAATATCCTTTTCCGTATTGTAATCTATGATATGTGGCAGCCGGATAGTTACTTTCTTTGGGTCTTCATGGGCAGACAGCCAACGCAGGTTGTCAATGACCCGACTATTGCTAATGGAAGTATAACGGCGATAGATCTCTGGATTCATGTCTTTCACATCTATATAATAATGATGAACGAAGGGAGCTACAGTCTGCAAATTCCTAAGATTAACATTCAAGGATGTTTCAATAGAAACATGCCATTCTGCCGGCATCAGCTTGCAGAAACTGACGATTTCATCGCTTCTTAGGAGCGGCTCCCCTCCTCCAAACGTCACGCCACCAGCAGTTGCCTTGAAATACAAATCGTCTACTATTACCTCATTGAGAATATCCAGGGAATCCATCCTCCGCCATACACCGTCTTCCCTAAGGCATTGCGCGTTCAAGCAGTACTTACAGCGCAACGGACATCCGTGGAAGGCGACCAGCGTGGTTACACCCTTCCCATCGGTGGCAAGACGGTGGCGGCAGATACCAATCAGCGGTGTTTTCATTTTAGGCGGAAGTTTACTGGAACTGCGTATTTTACTCTGATAGGTTCTCCGTCTTGCATACCAGGAATCCAATTCGGCATCGACTTGACAGCACGTAACGCTTCTTCGTCAAATGCCTTTTCAAGGCTTTTCAAAACCGTTATGTCTGAGAGACTACCGTCTTTTTCAACAACAAAAGTGATAACAACCCTGCCCTGAACACAAGTTTCTTCGTATCCTTCCGGATAATTAATATGTTCTGACAAATAATTAAGCAATGCTTGCGGTCCACCAGGGAAGGATGGCATTTGTTCAACAACATCACCCATAAGTGTAGGCTGAATATCTCTTACTGTAGGAGGCTCTTGTTGTAGAATCTCCTCATCGACATTGCCTACCACCTCAAAAGCCTGGCCTTCATCAAGTGATTCTTGCGTTATCAGATCCTTGTCTTTATTTGTTTCATGAAAAACGACCTTTGCCGTACGTTTCTTGACCTTCGAAGGTTCTTTCTCAATGATGACTGTATCAACAGGTGAGCGATACTCCACATCCCCGTCAAGCTGTATTGCTGGCTTCCTCATGACTTTACCTTCCATCAGTTTACTTTGTTCTTCACTCATGGTGGCTACCTTCTTCGCCTTGTCACCACAACTGGCAAGTGCAGACAGTCCTGCAGAAATACCCAAAATGACCACAGCCTTCCCCAACTGCTTGCGGATGTTCAACTGCGACTCAAGATACCTCACCTCTGCTTCGCAAGCTGGACAAGTACCTCGGCACTCACCCTGATGGTGACACTCACGCGGTTCATACCTAATCTCATTGGCATCAGCTACCTGCTTCCGTATGGTCTTCAGCACATTGCAAATAGATTTTCCTCTTGTCATGTTCGTAAACGTTTTGATTTGATGATGCAAAGATACAACAAAAAAGCCTCTTTGTCAAGAGCTCTTCGTTTATTGACACGGTTCTGCAACCTTATCACATTGATAACCAGATGGTTAATATTTATAGTAACGATTCTTTGACACAGGTGTCCCTGCATTTGTCTTGATTCTGCATATCGATTGTGGTAGTTTCGATGGATCCAAAAACAAAGCGTCAGTAACGCCTTTCAATATGTAATGCTCCACCCGCCGTGTTCCTTGATGAAAGCAAGGAGCATTGCGTTTACATCATATTCTGTGTTATAATGAAATCGCATATTCCCTCTACTAAAAGTTCGTAAGTTGCAGATTGTCAAAGGTACTTGCCCTTTTTTGCCTCTACTTATCCTCTACTATACTTCTACAAACCCTCTACTATTCATCTATCTTTCAAAAAGAAGATGCGGCATTGTTACCATTAGGAGGATTTAGAATTCCCACCTTGGGAACGTAGAGTTCCCTTACTGGGAACAAAATGTTCCCACCCTGGGAATATATAGTGATGCCTAGGCGGCACTTAATCAAAGAATAGGTGGCACTTATCGTTCAATAGATGGCACTTATTGATGAATAAGGTGCCTTTATTGCTGCATAAAGAATGTCATGTTCAGATTGTAGAGATGTGGTAGATGTTAAGTAGAGGAAAAGTAGAGGATCTGTAGAAGTTTAGTAGATGGAAATAATAAGTAAAATATCGTGTAAATAACTAAAACACAGTACATTTGCAGACAAATGCCAACAATTCAATAGAGGTAGAAGAAAAGATAGCATATTTGAGGAAGTCGTCACCAAACAAAAGTATGACTTTTCCTGCCGTCTTGGATGATGATACCTCTGGTGCTTCTGCCAATCTTGCGACCCAGCAGGTCATAGCGGGTCCCGTTTGCAGGGCGGATGGCCTTGGGAGCAGAGACGGCTGTATGCGTGTCCAGATTCTGAACGGTGAAGCCAAGACGTTCCATCTCCAGCGAAGCCCAGATGAAGGGTCCGATGCCCTTGGGATCGTTGTCGCGCACGTTCTCACTCATATAATATTCGAATGAGCCGTCGCGATGGGGCTTGTTCTCCGGCCCGAGACCTGACACCTCACAGCACTTCGTCAGCGAGATAGTGCCGTTGGCGTTCTGTTTCACAAACTCCTTGATGATACCTTTATACGCCTTGATGCCGGCTTCAAGGAAGCTGTCGTCGAGGTAACCCATGCGATGACCTTTCAGCAGACAGTAGGCGAACATCGATGAGGCTGTGGCTTCGAGGTAGTTACGCGGGTCGTCGACATCGAGTACATCGAACCATACACCACTGGCTGCATCCTGATATTCAACGACGCTCGTCATCGCCCGTTGGAACAGGTCGGTCACCTGCTGGCGAGGTTCGTAGGTCTCTGGCAGGGCATCGAGTATCTCGACCATCGCCATCGTGAACCATCCCAAGGCCCTTGCCCAAGTGTGCTGGCTGAGACCTGTCGTGGGATTGGCCCAGAACATCTCGTGGGTCTCGTCCCAGGCATGCTTCCACAGTCTGGTGGCAGCGTCGTAGGTCCGTTGGTCAGTCTTCGTGATCTGGTCCACGGCGTCATCATAATAATCCCTCTCATAGCCAGGAGCGAGGAAGGGGGCTGCCAGCGTATAGAAAGGCAGTCCCATGAAGATGCCGTCGAGCCACACCTGACGGGCATAAATGGCCTTGTGCCACCAGACGCCCTCGTCAGTACGGGGCTGGTTCTCAAGCTGGCTCATCAGCAAGTCGAGTGCCAGCGAGTCCTTCTTGGCAGGGAACAGCTGATAGTATCGCATCAGGAAGTGGCCAGGACGGACGTTGTCGAGGTTGAAGTCATCGTACTTGTAGCCTGTGATGCTGCCCTTCGCGTCGATCATCTTGGCAGGATACTCCTTGAGATAGTTGCCCAGTTTCTCGTCGCCATAGGTGGTATAGACATCGAGCATCCCGTCGAGTTCCACCCCCGTCTGGTACGACCAGTTAGGCGCCCAGGCAGAGAAATTGAGATTGTAGGAATGTGGTGTCCGCTTCATTTCCGAGGCGGTGATCCACTCGCTGTAATGGACGTAATCAGCTGCTCTGACGCCAATGGCGACGAGCAGCAGTAGTAGTAGGTAGTTTCTTTTCATATTGTTGTTAAATGTCCAAAGCGGCGTGATAGGGCTTGTCAGATTGGGGTATTTGCTATTGTTCATAATGAGTTTTGCTTTTAGTTGGCACAAAAGTACAAACATTCTTTCACTCTTGCAAATTATTAACATACAATTTCTAAATAATTGATAAATTGTTTGGTGGTTTCGGGAAATAGACGTACCTTTGCAGGCGCAAAGTTAAATTGCGCCGCAATGGTGGAATTGGTAGACACGAGGGACTTAAAATCCCTTGACCCGGAAGGGTTGTGCGGGTTCGAGTCCCGCTCGCGGCACAATGCTCGCCAAAGGCAATGATGAAAGCGGACTTTGTTCGTTTGCTCGCGTCAAGACTATGATGACAAATCACTTAACAACTCAATTAATATGAACAAAAAAAACTTATTCCTCCTGTCTGCAGCATCGCTGATGCTCCTGTCATCGTGCTCAAAACTCAAAGAGCTCTCAGCAGACAACTTTACTGTAACCCCTAACCCACTGGAGACCCAGCAGGGAACTGTTCCCGCCACCATCAACGGCCACTTCCCTGAGAAGTATATGAAGAAGAAGGCCGTGGTGACCGTAACTCCAGAGCTTCGCTATGCTAACGGCATCGTGGCCAAGGCTGCACCTGCCACCTTCCAGGGTGAGAATGTAGCCGGTAACGGTCAGACTGTCAATTACAAGGTTGGCGGTAACTATACGATGAAGGCTAACTTCCCCTATGAGGACTGCAACAAAGCCGACATGTACCTAACTTTTGATGCTTCTATTGGCAAAAAGAAGTTCGATCTGCCCGCCGTGAAGGTGGCTGAGGGTGTTATTGCCACATCGGAGCTGTACAAGAAAACGCTCGCTTCTGCTAACCCGGCACTGGCCACCGATACCTACCAGCGCATCAACAAGAAAAAGCAGGAAGCAAACATCCAGTTCCTCATCCAGCAGGCAACCATCCGCAAGAGCGAACTGAAGAATAACTCCGTGCAGGAGTTCGTCAGACTTCTCAGCGAGATCAATAACGACCAGGAGAAGTTGGCCCTTGATAATGTGGAAATTTCGGCCTATGCATCGCCCGATGGTGGCTTCTCGCTGAACGACAAACTTGCCGGACAGCGCCAGAAGGTGACAGAGGACTATGTAAACAAAGAGCTGAAGAAGCTGAAGATGAACGCCAACGTCGATGCCAATTATACAGCTGAAGACTGGGAAGGTTTCCAGCAGCTGGTACAAGCCAGCGACATTCAGGACAAGGATGTGATTCTGCGCGTTCTGTCTATGTATAAGGATCCTCAGGAGCGTGAGCAGCAGATCCGCAACATCTCCGCCGCTTTCCGTGAGCTTGCTGACGGCGTACTGCCTCAGTTGCGTCGTTCTCGTCTTACCATCAACTACGAGACCATCGGCCGCAGCGATGAGCAGATCGCACAGCAGATTGTTGACGACCCCACTCAGCTGAACATTGAGGAGCTGCTCTACGGAGCTGCCCAGAAGGCCAACCCCAGCGAGGCAGAGGCTGTGTACAAGACTGCCACACAGATCTATCCTAACGATGCCCGTGCCTACAACAACATCGGTCTTCTCGAATATGCCAAGGGCAACTATGACGCAGCAAGTGAGTATCTGAAGAAGGCACAGAACTTGAACAGCCATCTGGCAGAGACCAGCGCAAACCTCGGACTGCTGGCCCTGAAGAATGGTGACATCGCCACCGCAGAGAACTATATCGCCAAGGCTACCGACGCCAACGGACTGCAGGAAATTCTTGGTAACCTGAACCTCGCCAAGGGTAACTTCGCCCAGGCAGAAAAGGACTTCGGTGAGCTGTACACAAACAGCGCTGCCCTGGCACAGATTCTGAATAAGAACTACGCTACAGCAGAGAATACGCTGAAGTACATCAAGAACCCCGATGCTATCACAGATTATCTGAAGGCCATCCTTGCCAAGCGTCTGGGTAACACCACAGATGCTGCCAGTGCACTTCAGAATGCTCTCAGCAAGGATCCTTCGTTAGCAGAATATGCTGCAAACGACCTGGAACTGAAATAAAAGGAAAAAGGTAAAAAAGTAAAAGAGTAAAAAAGGTAAAAAGGTGAAAGGAATAAAACCTATTATCCTGTTATATGGTAGAAAGGTTTTAGCTTTTTACCTTTTTACCTTTTTACCTTTTTACCTTTTTAATTTTTTATTATTTTCCTGTGGTTCCAACCACGAAACGTTCATACTTGACGGGACATTCAAGGGATTCAATCAGGGAGAGCTGTATATCTACGGCATTAACGGCACCCATCGTCTCGACACTATCAGCGTCATGAAAGGACGTTTTCACTATGAGGTCACACTTGAGAATCCCGTCACTTTCTCGCTTGTGTTTCCTAACTTCTCCGAACTGCCTGTCTTTGGCGAGCCACGTGCAGAGGTAGAGATTGAGGGAGACGCCTCGCATCTGAAGGAGACACGTGTCAGCGGTACTGACATAAACAAGCAGATGACCGACTTCCGCTTAAGGACCAGTGGGATGACTCCTCCAGAGGTGATCCAGGCGGCAGAGACTTTTATCAGGGAGAATCCTGCCTCGCCCATAGCCCTTTATCTGCTGAACAAACACTTCACCCAAACAACAAATACAGACTGCAAGAAAGCTGTTGCCCTCATCGGTGAGATAGAGAAGGCGCAGCCTGACGAGCCGTCGCTGAAAGGACTGAAGGAGAAGATAAAGAGTTTGGATGTTCTGAAAGACGGTATTAAGATTCCTGCCTTTACAGCAAAGGATATCAACGGCAAGACCGTCAGTTCGTCAGACCTGACCGCCCCTGTCAACATCATCTATGTCTGGGCTAAATGGAACTATGAAAGTATGAACATGCAGCGTCAGCTGACTTTCTTCCAAAAACAGAATAAAGACATGGTGAAGGTATTAGGCATCTCTCTCGATCCTGACGTTAAGATGTGCCGGCAGGCTGCAGAACAAGACTCCGTGAAATGGAGTACCGTCTGTGACGGCAAAATGTGGGAAACGCCCTTACTACGTCAACTTGGACTTTGGTACATACCTGACAATATCATTACCGACAGTCAGGGAAAAATCATCGCCCACACCCTTCATACCAATGAACTCCAAAATAAAGCAAGCGAATTGATAAGAAAAGAAAGATAAACTTTAAACTCCTAAACTAAAAACACATAAAACTCCTGATACTATGTTAGTAAAAACATTCTGTGCTGAAGTAGCCGGCCTTGAGGCTACCACTATCACCATCGAAGTAAACATCACAAGGGGCGTACAGTTCCGTCTTTCCGGATTGGCTGATACAGCCGTCAAGGAGAGTTATGACCGTATTCGTGCCGCCATTGCCAACAATGGTTATAAGCCGCCTACGGCAGATCTCACCGTCAACCTCTCCCCTGCAGATATCCGCAAGGAGGGCAGCGGCTACGACCTGCCACTGGCTATCGGTATTCTTGCCGCCCACGGGAAGATAAGCGACACCATGCTCGGCGACTATATGATGATAGGAGAATTGGGGCTTGACGGACGTCTGAAGCCCGTTAACGGTGTTCTTCCCGTAGCCATTCGAGCCCGAAAAGAGAAGTTCAAGGGACTGATTGTTCCTCGTGAAAACGTGAGAGAGGCGGCCGTTGTAAACCAGTTAGACGTATACGGCATGGATGGTCTGGCAGATGTCATCAGTTTCCTGAACGGCAGCAGCAACTATGAGCCTACAATTGTAGACACCCGTAAGGAGTTCTACGAACAACAATATGACTTCGACCTCGACTTTGCCGACGTTAAAGGACAGGAGGGAGTGAAGCGCGCCCTTGAGATTGCCGCTGCAGGAAGCCACAATATCATTATGATCGGATCACCTGGTAGCGGAAAGTCGATGATGGCCAAGCGTCTGCCCAGTATCCTGCCACCCCTCACGCTGGCAGAGAGTCTGGAGACAACACAGATTCATTCAGTAGCGGGAAAACTCTCCAGCGGAACGTCACTCATCTCCCAACGCCCCTTCCGCAGTCCGCACCACACGGTGTCGCAGGTGGCTATGACGGGCGGTGGCAACAGAGCCTTGCCCGGAGAGGTTAGCATGGCCCATAATGGGGTGCTCTTTCTAGATGAATTACCTGAATTCAACAAGACAACACTTGAGGTGTTACGCCAACCCTTGGAAGATCGTAAAATTACGATAAGCAGGGCGAAATACACGGTGGAGTATCCATGCTCATTTATGTTTGTAGCCTCGATGAATCCCTGCCCCTGCGGCTATTATGGCGACCCCACACACCACTGCGTCTGTACACCAGGACAGATAGGCAGGTATCTCTCGAAGATCAGCGGCCCATTGCTCGACCGTATCGACCTTCACGTTGAAGTTCCGGTTGTTTCTTTTAGTCAGTTGTCACAGATGAAGCCTGGAGAGAGTAGCAGCGCTATACGTGAACGGGTTATCAAGGCACGACAAATACAGCAACAGCGCTATAAGGATTATAAAGGTATCTACTGTAACGCACAGATGACGGAGCGGATGATTCACCTCTTTGCCGAGCCCGACGAAAGGAGTCTAGACATGCTGCGAACGGCTATGGAACGCCTGTCACTCTCCGCACGTGCCTACAGTCGTATTCTGAAGGTCGCCCGCACCATCGCCGATCTCGAAGGTAGTGAGAAAATACAGAGTCACCATATCGCTGAGGCAATCGGCTATCGTAATCTCGACCGCGGCGACTGGGCTGAGAGATAAAGACATATCCGTAGGGAATACAAATTTATCAGATTTTTCCTGCGAAATCTGCGGTTATTTTTGTACCTTTGCACCCATGGACGAGAAATCATGTGTAAGTTTGCTTGAAGAGCACGGCATCAAGCCCACTGCGAACCGAATCGTTGTTGTCAGGGCATTGGCTAGTTCCATGCTGCCACAGTCGTTAGCAGAGTTGGAACGGCGGATAGGGACCATCGACAAGTCGAACATCTTCCGGGCTCTCACCCTGTTCCGTGAGTACCATCTGGTACATGCCATCGAGGGCAGCAGCGACGGCACGAAATACGAACTCTGCCACAGTCACAGTCAAGAGCACGATGACGACCAGCATCCTCACTTCTTCTGCGAGGTTTGTCAGCGCACTTACTGCCTCGACAGTCTGGAGGTTCCAGATCCTGAATTGCCGCCCGGCTTCGAAATGCACCACTATAACATCATGATAAAAGGTGTTTGTCCACACTGCCAGAGGAAGTAAAAAATGGAAAGTGAGAAGTTAAGAGTTATTGCCTTCGACGCCGATGACACCTTATGGGATTGCCAGTCGCATTTCGAAGCCGTAGAGAATCATCTCTACCGCCTTATTGCACCTTATTGCGAAGACCCAGCCAAAGAACTCTACCATACAGAATCGGGCAATATGGCCGATTTGGGCTATGGCTGCAAAGCTTTCACCATCAGCATCGTTGAGACGGCACTCCGAGTGGCAGGTGACCATCTGTCAACCTCGGAACTCAGCGAACTGCTTACTCACAGCAAGAGTCTGCTCCACCTGCCTGCCACTCCGCTGCCAGAAGTGGAAGAAACACTTCAACGGCTGCAGGCATACCCATACCGTCTTGTTGTCTTTACTAAAGGTGAACTCCAGGATCAGGAGAACAAACTCCGTCGCAGCGGACTCTCCAAATACTTTTCCCATGTGGAAATCACGTCTAACAAGACCGAAGAAGACTTCCAGCAACTATGTGAACATCTCGGAATCCTGCCCAATGAACTTTTGATGGTCGGCAATTCATTAAAGAGCGATATTGCGCCTGCCCTCACCATCGGTGCCTGGGCCGTCCATATTCCATTCCATGTCACATGGCAACTAGAGCATTCTGAAGATATCCAGCACGAACGATTAACAAAAATAACCCATTTCAACGAAATTATTGATATTCTATGAAATATATTTTCGAAACCCGCATGGAGGTTCGCGATTACGAATGCGACATTGAAGGTATCGTCAATAATGCTAATTACCTTCATTATGCCGAACATACCCGTCACCTCTTTCTCCGCAGTCTTGGCGTCAGTTTTGCCAAGCTACACGAGCAGGGCATCGATGCGGTTGTCCACAGCATGAAGCTTCAATACAAAGTACCGCTTCGTTGCGACGATGAGTTCATCTCACGCCTTAACCTCAAAAAAGACGGGTTCCGCTACTGGTTCTATCAGGACATCTACCGTGCTTCCGATGAGAAACTTTGTTTCCGCGCCACCGTTGAGCTCGTCTGTCTTGTCAACGGCAAACTCGCTGAAAGTCGCGAATACGACGAAGCCTTCAAAGACTTTATCTAATTTATACCTGTTCCTGCGTCAAATATTCGCTAGGTGAGACACCAAACTCCTTCTTAAAGAGTTTCGTGAAATACTTTGGTGTATTGAATCCCACCTCCATTGACAGCTCGGTTATGGTAATGTTAGGCTGTTGTCTCAAAATACGACAGGCCTCTTTCAGTCGGATGCTGCTAATGAAAGCTGTCACGTTCTGTCCGGTAAGAGCTCTCAACTTATTATATAATGTTGACGATGAGACGCACATATCGCTGGCGAACTGTTCACGGTCGTAGTCACTATCGTCGAGATGCTGTTTCACGCAATCAATGGCTTTTTGGATAAATTGCTCATCGGGCGAGGAGTGTTGCTGCTCCTCGGCCTCAAGTGCTTTCTGTGCACCTTCGAACTGTTTCATCACCATCATCTCACGGTAATGAAGCAGTTCGCTGACACGTTGTTGCAACCGTGCCCTGCGGTTTACCCTGTTCCTGTACCATTGGCTGATGCCATAGACAGCAGCTCCCAGCAATAATATATAAATAAGGTATGCCCACCATGTGCGATACCAGGGCGGCAGTACCCTGATGGAAATGGTATAGGGCAGTTCCACCTGACTGCCATAGCTGTCCAAAGCCCTGATTCTCAACTCGTATTTGCCAGGAGGCAGGTTCTGGTAGGTTGCCCAGCGATCGTCGGCATCAGTATAGTGCCAATCATGATCATATCCATCGAGGCGGTAAGAGTACTTACATTGTTCCTGGTTATGATAGGCGAGCAGCGTAAACCCCACCGCAAACTTCCTGACAGCCGATGGAATCGTGATTTTCCGTGTAAAGAATGGCTGATCATCGGAGATGCACATTCTCCGTGCGGAGTCGAGGCGTGCATACGGGGTGTCATCGATTGTGAGTTCACTGACAGCCAGACGCGGCAGGTTATCCTGATGCCAGCTGGAGAGTTGCTCGGGACGGAAGGAGAAGAACCCGTTCGCACTACCGAAGAAAAGCTCGCCGCCATAGCTAAAAGAACCATTGGCGGAGAAACGGATGTCCTCGATACCGTCCTCTACGCCATAATGGGCCGTGATACCCTTCTGCTCCATGGTACTCTGAAGACGCACCAGGCCGTTTCCTGTAGTCAGCCAGATATGGCCATTCGCATCGCCCTCGATAGCATAGAGACTACCCATACCTATATGGAACCGATGGTTGACTGGCTTAAAACTGTCGTTTTCATCGTCATAGAGGAAGACTCCCCCGCTGTTGGAGATGGCCCAGAGGCGATGGGACGCATCCTCATAGCAAGCGGTGGCCTCATCGACGGGATAGTTGCCGCAAGCGGGCTTATACTGATGACAAGTGTATGCACCTGATTCACAGGGATTGCCCGTGATGCGGACGATACCCTCGCCCTCGGTAGCTATCCAAACCTGGTGGCGGCTGTCCTCCATAAGCGACTGTACGGCGGCATTGCTGAAGTCACGGCTCCCCTCTGAGAGTTTAAGCATACGCCCCTTCGTCTCAGAGAGGGCAAGCCCCAGACCATTGTCCAATCCCACGAGCACGGCTCCGCCAGAGAGCTGATGGAAGGCCTTCACATCACCATCATTGATAAAGGGTGTTGAAGCACGAGGTATGAGACGTGCCTGCGCATCCTCCCGCCACACGATGATTCCACGGGAACTGGCCATCCACAGACTGCCATCGGGAAGCTGCTGGAAAGCAGAAATCGTCTGCTTATGCACAGGATCGGGGGTTGTCATCGAGGAAAGACCAGGAATATCGTTGTTATAGAACACATGGTCGGCAGTACGGTCATAGAAAGCCAAACCATAAGGCTGTAAGCCAAGCCAGAAACGGTTGCCATCGTTGGTAAAGACTGTCTGTATGCGATTCACAGGCAACTCAAGACCCGCCAGATCCAAATGGTAAAAACGGAAGGGCGAAGGTCGGGTACTGAGATGGACGATACCGTTGTTGCGGGTGAGCACCCAGAGATTACCGACGCCATCCGTCAGCATGTCATAGCAGAACGTCAGGATGGGATAGTTCATCACGGTTGTGATATCATCGAAATCCACACGGGTAAGACCTTCTATACAACATCCCCAGATGGAATGGCTCACGGAATCCTCCACCAGCCGATGGAACGTGCGGAAGTCGCGTCGCCCGTCGTTTATCTTGTGAATACCGGGGTTATTCTCATTCTCCGGATGGTCCAGTCTGACAATACCATCCTCCCAAGTACCAATCCACAGCCTTCCACGACTGTCCATAAGCAATGACCTGACGGTGTTTCGATTGCTCAGACGGGGATAACTCACCATACTGCCGCTCTCCTTATCCAGACGCAACAAGCCTCCTTCCCACGTACCTATATATAAATTGCCATGCGCATCCTCGGCAAACGAGATTGCCCCCTCAGCCATATTAATACTGGTGAAATCGTCCTTTTCGGCATCATAGCGTGAGACACCGGCATTCGTGCCAACCCATACAGTACCATCACTAGTAGTGAAGAGAGCATTGATCAGCCTGGCATTTTCACCTTTCAGGTAATAGGTCTTGAATACACCACGCTTTCGGTCATAAAATACCAGTCCGTCACGTGTACCAATCCACAGCCCGTCTTTCTGGTCAACAGTCATTGAGCGTACATAATTGTTAGGCAGTATACCAGGAGAATATGCATCGCTACGGTAAATCCTGAAACGATATCCGTCAAAAGCCCTGACACCCTGATCCGTACCTACCCACATAAGTCCATAGGGGTCGAAGATCAAGCTGCGAGCTTCCTCCGTCCCCTGCACGGGAGTCTGTGACATAATCCTAAGTGGCATCCGTTGTGCGGAAGCCAACAGACTCACAGCCAGGCAGATTTTCAGAATTAACAATCGGTTCATCAGTTAATTGTTTCAAGTTGCAAAGATAAGAATAAACGAACAAATAACCAAATATTATTTTAGTTTTTTGAATTCCGACCCGACTCTTTGGTGGTCATTTTTTTGCTTTTTTTCAGGTTTTTCGGGACCTATGAGTCCGTTTCTTCCAAGATTTCTGTCATAATTTAGAGTTTTATTCTGTTTAAGGAGTTTCCGGAAGCCCTTATTAGAATAAATTTCTTTCAATTCTAAATTATTAGGTGTATTCTCTGAAATACGCAAGAAATTTGGTGAATAATTCTAATCTCCGTACCTTTGCACCCAGAAAACCGCGAAAGCGGGTTGTCACGAAATTCAAATCAATAAATAATTAAATAAAGAAAGGATAAGATTATGAGTACAAAGAAGAATTATCGTTTTGAGACTTTACAACTTCACGTAGGCCAAGAACAGGCTGACCCCGCAACCGACGCTCGCGCCGTGCCCATCTATCAGACCACGTCGTATGTGTTCCGTAACTCACAGCATGCTGCCGACCGCTTCGGTCTGCGCGATGCAGGTAATATATATGGTCGTCTCACCAACTCGACTCAGGGTGTGTTTGAGGACCGCGTCGCTGCCCTTGAGGGTGGTGTGGCCGGTTTGGCTGTGGCCAGCGGTGCTGCTGCCATCACTTACGCCTTGCAGAATATCGTACAGAATGGCGATCATATCGTGGCTGCCGACAACCTCTATGGCGGTTCGTACAACCTGATTACCCACACGTTGGCCACACAGGGCATCAGCAATACGATTATCAACGTCAATGACCTCGACGCCCTGGAGGCAGCTATCCAACCCAACACAAAGGTCGTTTATGCCGAGACCTTCGGTAACCCCAATTCCGATGTGCTCGACCTTGAAGGTGTGGCTGCCGTTGCCCACAAGCACGGCATCCCCTTCATCGTCGACAACACCTTCGGCACACCGTATCTCATTCGTCCGTTGGAGCATGGTGCAGATGTCGTGGTACACTCTGCCACAAAATTCTTGGGTGGTCACGGCACCAGCCTCGGTGGTGTCATCGTGGACGGTGGTAAGTTCGACTGGAAGCAGAACGACAAGTTCCCCACCCTCTCCAAGCCCGATCCTTCGTATCATGGTATCGTGTTTGCCGACGCTGTAGGCGCTGCCGCCTATGTCACCCGCATCCGTGCCGTCATCCTGCGCGATACTGGTGCTGCCATCTCACCCTTCAATGCCTTCATCCTCTTGCAGGGTGTCGAGACCTTGAGTCTGCGTGTGGAGCGTCATGTGGAGAACGCGCTGAAGGTGGTCGACTTCCTGAAGAATCATCCGAAGGTGGCTGCTGTTCACCATCCTGCTCTCGAGAGCCATCACGACCACAAGCTGTATCAGAAGTACTTCCCCAACGGTGGCGGTTCTATCTTCACCTTTGAAGTTAAGGGAGGTCAGGAAGAGGCCTGGAAGTTTATCGACGCCCTGCAGATCTTCTCACTGTTGGCTAACGTAGCCGATGTGAAGAGTCTGGTGATTCACCCCTACACCACTACTCACTCACAACTCTCGCCTGAGGAACTGGCCGAGCAGCACATCACACCTTCAACCGTGCGCCTCTCTATCGGTACTGAGCACATCGACGATATCATTGATGACCTCGCTCAAGCCTTCGACAAGATTTAAATAGAGACAACGAATTAAGACGAATTACACGAATTGTTCGAATTTATTTCGAAATAATGATGGCCGTCATCATTTTAATTCGTGAAATTCGTCTTAATTCGTTGTTTTTAAAAAAATATTCGTACCTTTGCACGTGATGAGGAATTATATTATTGCGGACAACCAGGAATTGACAGGCTATGCTTTGCAGAGCCTGTTGAAACGCGACGAGGGGAGTGCTATCTATCGAGCTGTTGATAAGTCCGGACTGATAGATCTGTTAAAAGAGCATGAGAATGCTGTCGTGTTCCTGGACTATACCTTGTTTGACTTTGCTGACGAGGATCAGTTGTTAATCATAGCCGAACGCTTCAATCTGTCGGAGTGGATTCTCATCAGCGATGAGCTAACCTCCCAGTTCATCCGTCGTGTGGTGTATTCCTCTCACCAGTTTAGCGTAGTATTCAAAGACGGTCCAATGAGTGAGATACGTGAAGCTTTGCAAGCTGTTAACAGACACACACGCTATCTCAGCCAACGAGCACTGGAGTTTATCATCACCCAGCAACAGGAAGAAGAGAAACCCGATATCCTGACAGCTACGGAAACGGAAATAGTGAAGGCGATTGCTCAGGGTAAGACCACCAAGGAAATAGCTGCCGAGCGTTTCTCAAGCATCCACACCGTGACCACGCATCGTAAGAATATCTTCCGCAAACTAGGTATAAACACAGCGCACGAAGCAGTAAAATATGCGCTACGAGCGGGGTTGATTGATCCTTCTGAATTCTACATTTAATAATTATGAAAGAAAAGATTGTTTTTGTGACAGGTGCCAACAAGGGCATCGGATATGGAATCGCCAAGCATCTGGGACTCAGTGGCTGGCAGGTGATTATCGGAGCACGCGACGAGCAGCGTGCTGAGAAAGCGGTCAGCGAACTGAAATCTGCTGGTGTCGACGTGCTGGGTTGGGTAAGCCTCGAACTCCGTGATCTTGCCAGTATTGAAGAGGCCGCCAAGGTGATTAATGAGAAATTTGCCGACATAACATTGTTGGTTAACAATGCAGGTATTCCTGGCGATATGAGCGTTAACAGTGAGCATACAGAACTGAGTGACATCAAGGAGACGCTCAATGTGAACTTCATCGGTACGTTTGCCCTTACCAAGGCTCTGATACCGCTGCTCACCAAAAATAAAGGTCGTATCGTAAATGTGACTGTTCCGTCAGAAATCAGTCCTTATTGGCATCCATTGGCCTATGTAGCCAGCAAGGCTGCCCAAAATGCGATGATGGGTGTAATGGCTATCGAATTCCAGCAGAGCAACACCCCGTTGGAAATATTCTCCGTTCACCCAGGACCAACTACCACCGATCTGAATGGAAATATGGCTCTGCCTGGATTCCACGATATCGAAACTGTTGGTCAGAAGATGGCTGAGCTCATCGACGACGGTCAGAACCATCAAGGCGAGTTCATCGAGCTCTATCCTATTGTGAAAGAGTAAATTGTAATTTAAAGAAATGAAATTTAATAATATGTATTGAAAATCAAGCAGTTACGAATTTGTCCTGATTTCTGCCCATTTCTTAAAAATACAAAATATTCGGGAAATTGATACCAAAATGATACCAATTTTCCGATTATTTTTTGTACCTTTGTGCCGTTCAATAATTAAACATTCAAAGTTATATGGCACAAGTCTATTTGAGAACCAAGAAAGAAGAGGGTAACGCCAAGCTTTACACTCTTGTCAGGCGCAACGGTTTGCAGTTGCAAGTTTGTACGGGTATCGTCGTTAATATCCGTGAGTGGCAGAAGTCCGAGAAAAGCCAGTCTGCTAAGACAAAGTATTACTCCACGCCTGAAGGCAAGCGGGTAAATGAGGACATCGTAAAGGTTAACCAGGCTATCGATCAGCTGTTCAAGGAAGGCAAGATCAACACCAAGGATGACAAGCAGCTTATTGAAGATGCAATCTCCGACATCGTTCTTGTGGAGAGCCGCAAGGTGAAGGATCAGGCTAAGGCCATCAGGAAGGAGCAGGAGGGGCAGCTGATCCCATTTTTCGAGAAGGCCCTGGAAGGTATGCAGGACGGATCCATCAGGAACAGGGGAAGGCGTTACTCTGCTGGCAGTCTTACGAATATGATCTATTTCTTCCACGACCTGAAGGATTTCCTTATAGGCAGGGAGGAAACCGCATTTGACGACATCGACACGGCCTTTGCAGATCGCTTTGTTTCTTTCATCGAGGGTAAGGGCTATATGCTGGGAACGGTAAACAGCATGATAGCACGTTTTCAGCGTCTTTGCAGCATAGCCGCAGAAATGGGCGTGAACAGGAACGCCACTTCATTGAAGGTGTGGCACAAGAAGCCTGCAGTCAAGGAAGAGGCCACCACGAAGATCTATCTCACAGACGAAGAGATCGACGCGCTCTATAATATGGGACTGAAAAGCGGCAGCATATCAGAGAAGGTGAGAGACCTTTTCGTTATTGCCTGTCTTACCTGTCAGCGTTTCAGCGATTTCTCCAACCTTACCCGCGACAACTTCAGAAAGACCGAAGGCGGCACTTCAATACTGAGTCTTACACAGAAGAAGACCGGGACTTATGTGGAAGTCCCCATCTTCGACAAAAGGATCATGGAGATCTGCGAGAAGTACGACTATAACTTCCCCCATTACACTAAGGAGGTATTCAACAAGAATATAAAGGCCGTCATGGAAAAACTGGCCGAGTCCCTCCCTTCTATGAATGAGAAGTTTGTCAGCAAGCTGACCAAGAAGAGCCGACTAAAGGAATTGCGATTCATCGAAATGGAGGCTTTTGTGAAGGCTGGCGGCACCTTTGCCACTGGTAGCGAGAAGTTCATATACAATAAAATGCTTAAATACGCCAAGGCGAACAATGGCCAGCCTCTATATGAACGCAATGAGAGGGGCGAGGTGTTGCGCCATAAGTGGGAACTTGTAAGCAGTCATACAGGCAGAAGATCAGGAATCACCAACCTTTACAAGACCGGGCTACTCGACAGCCGCGAGATTATGAGCATATCCGGCCACAAAAACGAGGCCGTCTATAAGGAATATATCAAGATCTCTGTCAGCGAGCAGGCAGACCGTATTTTTGAGAAGATGAGGGCCGCACATTCATAAGACCAAGCACAGGAACCAGGAGCAAGCCCTTCGACATCATGCCGAGGGGCTTTCTTGTCTCTCTACACTTCTAAGCCATTGAAGAACTTTCCAAAGTGAGAAAAAGCACTTTGACCCGATGTGGGAAAAAGCACTTCGGCTGATTTTCAACCCGCTATGCTAATCTGCATACCGTTCAGAAGATCTTCCGAACGCTCAGGGAATCCCCCGACCGCCACAGCCGATATGATTTTTCATATTGCTCAATCAGACGGTATGCATTTTCGCATAGCGCATATAGTGACGTAGCGAAACGCGACACCATTCAATGAGCAGTACACCCGCGCCCATGAGCGAGAAAGAACCAGAATTCACGCACGCGCGCACGCGCATTTATCACGCGAGACCCCGAAAACATCAAATATCGTTCATATCGTTCATTTCATTCATTTTGTAAGAAAAAGTGTAATGTTATGTAATGATATACGGAAAGACCTTGAAATCAGCACGAAAGACCAATCCTGAATGAATGATAAAACACAGACTCAGATGAAAGGCGTTTTGCCCGTTCTGACTGTTTGCAATGATAGTATTATCCCGTAGGGATAATGTAAAAATATGGATGATGAAAAACCTTTGTCTGAGGCGGCTCACGAAAAAGAGATTAATTATCGTGCACTAATATACTATCATAAGTGAACGATAGAATATTTATGCAGTTTTTAAGCAATTTTAATATTTAAAAATGTATATATATTCAGGAGTATTTCGTAACTTTGCACTCAGAAATCATAAAATTTTGTAAAGATGACTGAAGAAAGACTTGTTTACGGGCAAAACGAACTTGCCAATTATTTAAGAGTAGCCCCTGGAACCGTCAACAGATGGCAGAGAGAGGGCAAATTCTCAGGCTGTTATAATCGTATCGGCAGAAAGATAATATACAGCCTTGACAAAATCGACGCGAAGTTTAATCGATAATGAACGCGCATATATGGAAGGAAAGAACATGGTAATTACAGATCTTACAGACCTTGACCGTATTATAAGAAATGCGGTGCGCGAGGAAATTGCGCGTTTCAGAGGTGAGGAAAAGGGCGAAAGAGTCCGGGAACCCGAAATCTACACTGCAAAGGACTTGCAGAAGATCTTCAAGATAACTTCTGTTACCCTTTGGCGATGGGAAAAGGACGGGATCCTGAAGCCTACCCGCGTGAATGGCAGGACTAAGTATTATAACGCTGAAACGGTGCAGCAGCTTATCGACGGCGGTAAAGTTGGCAAGTATGTACGCCAGTAGGAGGATTGCTCTATGAAGAAAGGCGGTTTATTATTGTCTGATAACACGGTTATGCTATTCGATAACATGACCGAAGAGGAAGGAATGAAGTTCCTTCGTCATATTCTCCACTATCATAAGACTGGAGAGGAACCAGGCGAGGACACGGAAAGGGGAGTACTGTTAGCCTTTAAAGTATTCATGTCTGATTATGATAAAGATCAAAAGAAATATAAGGATAAGTGTGATCGTAACCGTGAGAACATTCTAAAGCGTTACAAAAAGTTACCATCGAATACGACCGAATACGAAGATATACGTTCGAATACGACCGAATACGACCGAATACACAATAACAATAACAATAACAATAACAATAACAATGTTTCTATCGAAACGAAAGAAGATACAGAAGAAACGACGGCGGGGCCGTCTGTCTCTGTCTCTCCTGATTATCAAAATTTTATTGATTGGCTCAATAAGAACTGCACCCATTTGCTGAAAATGAACATTCCGACAGAAGAGGAATATCAGAAGCTTATGGAGGCAGCAGACAAAGACAAGAAAATTCTTACAGGCAAACTCCTTGCAATGGAGAATAATAAAGACGTACCCAAGACTAAGCGAAGCATTTACAGGACTTGTCTTGAATGGCTCAAACGTGATAAAAGGTAACAACTATGCAGAAGGATTTATCTGAGGCAATGCTTGGACTTATAGACAAGGAATGTGAGAAGGCCGTTATCGGTGCTCTTATCAATCATCCGTCTTGTTATTACGAAGTTGGGAACATATTGAAATCCCACATTTTCACAGTTCCGAAATATAGGGCCATATTTGAGGCCGTTTCCGATATGCTCTTTAACGGGCAGGCCATAGATGTTTGCACGTTGGCAGAATACATGATCGAGAATCCCGCCAAAGGTGTTACGGTGGAAAACTGGCCTTACGAAGTTACAGAGATCTCTCAGAGCGTCGCAACATCGGCAACGGTATATTCTAACGCCTCCAACCTTAACGATCTGTGGCAACGCCGCCAGGTATTGCTCAACCTTCACAATCTTGCAGACGGGGCCGCAGACAGGACAAAGGACATAACGGACACCATAAGCGAGGCAGCGGAGAAAATGCAGTCTATTTCTGATAATGCGGTAACGGACATTTCTACAGCAGCGGACGCGCTCGACGAACTGGAGACCATGCTGATAGCACAGATCAAGGGCGAAGGGGCTGGAGTCAAAACTGGCTTTGTCTGCTTTGATGAACGGGGAGGCTTGAAGCCTACCCACTTGAACGTTATAGGAGCCTACCCCGGACAGGGCAAAAGTTCCATAGCCCTGCAAATGGCCGTCAATGTCGCAGTAGAAGGGGATCCCATAGCCTTCTATACAATGGAAATGAGCAAGGCCGAACTTATGGCAAGGGCCGCAGCAGCGGACGCAGGGCTTAACGTCTCTACCATGCTTAACAGCCCGGAACAGCTGACACAAGAGGAATGGCAGCGTTTCAGGACATCAAAGGCAAGGCTGGCAGGATTACCGATCTATTTCAACGAGAAGGCCACCACGTCAATAGAGGACATTCTTTGCAGTGCCAGGACATTTGTGAGGCGCAACAAGATACGTGGTATATTCGTAGATTACTTACAGATAATGAGTACCAGCAGGCGTGACAAGAAATCAAGCCGTGAAGAGTTTTACGGTGACGTGGTGCGAATGTTGAAGAACCTGGCAAAGCAGGAAAATATATTTGTGGTACTCCTTTCCCAACTGTCCCGTGACCATGACAGCAAGGAGCCTTCACCAGATTACCTTAGAGGCAGCGGGCAGATTTTGGAAGGGTGTGATAACTGTTATCTGATATTCAGGCCGGAGGCAACGGGCAGCAGATACAGCGGCAAATATGCCAACGTAGATCCCAAAGGGACGGCACAGATTCAAGTTTGCAAGTGCAGGAACGGCCAAGTATGGCAAAAATATATCTTAGGCTTCAAGGGAGAGCAAACGCAGTTCCATGAACTAAGCAGTGCCCCTTTATTAAGTCCCAACTCTCAAAAATCAGAAGACGATCCATTTTAAATTTTACGAATATGAAGTGTATAGAATGTGATAATATGGCTTGTAAGCAGTTCTTTGCTAAGCATGAAATATGGACTGGCTACTGCAATAACAAAGACAGCCCGAAATATGGCTCAGTGGTGACAGACAGAGACAGTTGCACGCCACAGACACGGCTTTTCTAAGGCCGCTGGCGGCATTTCGCTCTACTTCCGGGCAATTTATCGCCCCACAGAAAGAAAAACGCTCAGAAACGCTTATTTCTAAGAAATTATGCGTATCTTTGTAACGAATATTTTCAGGATAACAATAGAAGGATCTTTATGAACACATCATTTGAAAGGCAGCTGGAAGAGTTGAAATCCTTGCAGCCGCAGCCGATAACCTTCAAGGGAAAGGCCCGTTTGGTGCATTTCTTCAGCAAGGGGACGGCAGAAAGGTTTAACGGAGTGCTGGAAACAGCCTCAGAGAATGACACAATGAAAGACCGCCATCATAGGGAGGTGCTTTTGTTGTCTCTTGTGCTGGCAGATCTTCACGGTAGCAGCCACTTCTTCAGGAACTTGCGCCGCTGGATATGGAAGAAACGCCTTGAATATACTGGATATAACGAAGTTGAGGCTATGCAGCTCTTAGAAGCAGCCGTGCAGCACATTCAACTTGGCAAAGCCATAGAACTTCATATCGCTTTGGCCCTGGCAAAGATGCAGGCCGTTTTCGAGGCAAATGACAGCCTTAATGACAGCTTGCGGGAGTTATACGAGCAGAAACTAAAAACATGGAAAGGAGAATAATTTATGAATGACCAGGATAAACTATATTTGGAACTTGGGGCGAATGACAAACTTAGCCCTATTATTGAGAAGATCCTGAAAGACTCAGAGAAGCTTCAGGAGAACTTCGACAACTTCAAGAAGATCACTATCAAGGACATAGCCCTTAAAGCAGACGGGGCCTTGACAGCCATCAAGAAGCAGATACAGGACAGCCTTAACGCTGAGCCTTTCACTATCAAGGTAGCCCCCGACATCGACACCAACAGAGTAACGGAGGCAGCACGCGCCATCATAGAGGCACAGGAGAAAATCGTTAACGCTGCAAGCAAGGGTGTAACGGTGGAGGCAGAAGCCAAGGTGAACACCACTACGACGGACACGACTGGATCCACAACGGCAAACACTCAGGCAGCACAGCAGAACGCCGAGGCAGTGCAGCAGCAGGCAAAGAGTTACGAAGAACTCCGGGCACAAGTTGACGCAGTTCTTGGAAGCCTTGCGAAGAACACGGCCACCATCGTAGAAGAGAAAAACGCCATTTCCCTTATCGATAAGGAAATGAAGATTATCAATAAGGACGTGGAGAAACAAGGCAGCATGACAGAGAACCAACGCAAGCGTTTGGAGCAGCTGACAGCAGCCAGGGAGAGACACAAGCAGGCCCTCCAATCTTCCGTGCAGTCATTACGCAATGACATAAAACTCGCACAGGCTGCAGACGGATCCATGAACGAACTGTCACAGAGCCTTGGACGTATGCGTATGGCTTACCGGGCCATGACAGAAGAGCAGCGTAACAGCGACTTCGGAAAGGAATTGCTTGCATCCATTCAGAAGGCCGACACGAAGATCAAGGAACTGGACGCTACCATCGGCAACCATCAAAGAAACGTAGGAAACTACCTTGGCAGATCTTACAACGGCCTTAACATGTCTTTGCAGCAGATTATCCGGGAACTTCCTAACGCCAGTATGGGCATTGGTATGTTCACACTCGCTATCAGCAATAACATTCCCATTTTGGCAGATCAGATCAAAATGGCAAGGGAGGCAACAAAGGCCGCTAAGGTTATGGGAGAGACCACCACGCCAGTTTGGAAGCAGTTAATGAAGTCTTTCTTTAGCTGGCAGACCGCCCTTATAGTTGGAGTGACCCTTTTAACCGTCTATGGCAAGGAAATAGGATCCTGGGCTAAGCAGATGCTTACGGGGCAGCGTGCAGCCATCAGCACGGCAGACGCAACAGAGAAACTTAACGAAGCTTTGGAGAAATCCGACGGCAAATTCTCAGATAATGCCATGAGTATAAAGAAACTGGCCTCAGAGTGGAAGGAATTGAAGGGCGAGGCTGAGCAAATTGCCTGGATAGAAAACAATCAGTCCGCTTTCGACCAGATGGGGCTTTCCATCCGTGACGTGACAAGTGCAGAGCGGGCTTTCGTAGAATACACACCCGCAGTTATTGAGGCTTTGAAGTCACGCGCAAGGGCTGAGGCTGCAAGGGAGTTGGCCAAAGAGAAATACAAAGAGGCTTTCTTGAAGCGTGAAGAGGCAAAGCAAGAGGAAAAGAAAGGCGTTTCCCTGACTGACAAGATAGCCGGAAGTATGTCACAGATCAGCACGACGGGAACTGGCAACTTTACAGCGAACCAGCAAGGATCCAAAGCCGAAGACATTGCAAAGGGCCGCTTTGAGCAGCGAGTTAAGAACATCAACGATGAAGCAGACACCCTTGAAAAGGAGATTGATGTCTATTACGACATTGCTAAGTTGGAAGAAGAAAAGGCCAAGTCTGAATTAAAACGGCTGGGAATCCTGAAAGAACAGAACAAGACCCGAAAGGAGCAGCTGCAAGCACAGAAGGCAAACCTTCAGGCGCAACTTGACCTTTTGAACGAGGAAGAAGCCGCAGGGACTAAGGGCGAGGAACTGAGAAAGAAGATCTCAGACCTTGACAAACGCCTTTCTGTCTATAGTACAACCAAGACTGACAAGGCAGACAAGGAAGCAGCGAGAAAAGCCGCAGCAGCTAAGCGGGAGGCTGAGAAGCAAGGCAAGGCAGAAGAGAAACGCTTGCAGATCCTTACAAGGCAAGGCGTAGAAGCCGAGAGAGCGGCAAAGGACACCGAATTTAGTACACGTCAGGCAGAGATAAACGCAATGGAAGAAGGTACAGAGAAAGTCCTTTTGCAGATAGAACTCGACAAAGAGAAGAAACTGGAGGCCATCAGACGCGAGTACGAAGATCTGAAATTGAAACGTATTGAAGAGGCCAAAAAGCTTTGGGACGCTGACCCCAAAAACAAGGGCGTGAACTTCTACGGATCCGACAGTTACAAAACGGCTGCATCTGATAGCCAGTACACACAGGCACAGGAAGCTAACCGTGAAGCCAGGGAGAGAGAAGTCAATATCATTGCTGAAAGAGCCATCAAGGAACGTCAGCGTTTGGAGTTACAATCCCTTTACGACTATCTGAAAGCGTATGGAACCATAGAAGAACAGAAGTACGCCATTGCGAAAGAGTATAACGCGAAGATCGCCAAAGAGCAAGATGCAAACAGAAAGAAGCAACTCGAAGCCGACAAACAATCACAGATCGCTCAATTGGATGCACGCTATTTGGCTAACAATATAGACTGGAGGCAGACTTTCGGCGGCATAGGAAACGTTTTGGAGGGTATAGCGAAAGAGACCCTGAAAAGAGTTAATGACTACATGAAAACGGCTGACTTCAAGAACCTTGGGGCAGCTGATAAAGAGTCATACCGGGAATTAAGAAAGCAGCTGATCGAGGCCGGAGGCGTAAACGCAAGCAACCCCTTTAGTAAATCTGTTTGGGCTGAAATATCAACCTTAGCAGAGAGTTACAGAAAGTCAGTAAAGGAACTGAATGAGGCAAACGACCGGGCAAAGAAAATACGTGAACGTCTGACTAAGGCCGAAGAAGAAGCCGCCAAGGATCCTAAGAACGTAACCAAGCAAAGCACCGTCCAAGATCTGAAAGGACAGTTTGAGCAAGTTAGCGGAGTAGTAAAGGAAGCCCAAGAACAGACGGCAGAAACCCAAGATCAATTAAGGGAGAAAACAGAACAGCTTTCAAGGGGATTCCAAAACTTTGATACAGTGCTTAGCCAAATAACATCAGGAACCTTGTCAGGCTTTGTGCTGGCCATTGGTAATCTGATAAAGAAATTCTCAGGTGATACAGGTGAAGCTGCAAAGAACATTGGAGATCTGTTTGGTGAAGCAGGGAAAAACATTGGTGGCCTTATAGGTGCTATTCTTCAGATAATTGACCTTTTGGGCACAGAACCAGCAAAGTTTATCGACGATCTGCTGAAGAAGGTTGCAGACGTTATTGAGGCCGTCTTATCACAACTTCCTGAGATAATCGGCTCAGTTATTGGAGGCGTAGGAAACATTGTCGGCGGTTTGTTCAAAGGTATTGGAAATCTCCTGACTGGCGGTTTGGCCTTTGGAAGCAACATTGAAGAGATGGAACAGCAGATTTCGGAACTGGCCAAGAGTAACGAGGCTCTTGCAAAGTCCATTGATAGCCTTGCAAAGTCCATCAGCGACAAAGACAGTACCAACAGAGAGAGCGAAGAAGCCTACAGGCGGGCTTTGTCTGCTGAAAAGGAGTGGGAGCAGAACCAGCGTAAGGCCATTGAAAAACGTGCAAGTGAATGGACTAACAGCGGCCACGGATTCCTGGGACTTGGTGGAAAATCATCTTTCAACTATTTCCTGAATCAGGACTTTAGCGGCTGGGATGATTTCAACAAAGTGCTGAAACAATCAGGGTATAACACCAAAGTCAAAACGGCTGCGGACATTTGGCAACTGACCCCGGAACAGATGCAGCTATTACGTGACTATGCGCCTAAAGCCTGGGCAGACTTATTGAACACAGACGGAGAAAGCAACCCGTCCGATTTGTTAGACGCATACATCGAAAGGGCTGGCAAGATCGACGAACTGACAGACGCATTAAACGAGAAGCTGACAGGCTACGACTGGGGAGGTTTCAAAAGCTCTTATGTTGACACCCTGAAAGATCTCACCAGCAGCACAGAGGATTTTGCAGACAATATTGAGGATCTGCTGACAAACGCCATTCTTAACAGCCTTGTCAACGAGACCTACAAAGACCGCATCAAGGCCCTTTATAAGATGATTGCCGACGCTGCAAGCGACGATAGCGAGGGAGGCAGCACGTTCACAGCTGGGGAACTCCAAGGAATCAGGGAGGCAAACGAGAGCCTTGCAGAGGATCTAATTAACGCAAGAAACGCCCTTATCCAAAGCGGAGTGCTGAAAGAAGACTCAGGCAATAGCAGTTCAAGAGGGACTATCATGGGCGCAACTGTCACAGAAGAAACGGCCTCAGTGTTAGCCGGATATATAAACGCCATCAGGGCCGACACAAGCGTTAACAGACAGTCGTTATTGCAGATTGCGCAAGCTATGCAGGCACAAAGCGAAATGCCTGGAGTGTGTAAGGCACAGCTTGAACAGTTGCAGCAGATAGCCCGTAACACTTACGCAACAGCGGAGAACACGGCAATGATAAGAGATATTTATGATCAGTTCCGTAAAGTGGTAATCGGAGCCGACTCTATAAAAATCAGATAGAACGTTCTTCTTTCCTTCTATATTCAACGCGAAGGGGCTGGCCTTACAATGTGCCAACCCCTTCGTTATTCTGCCGTCAGACGGCTTTATTTTGCCTCAGACATCATTTCAACAAGTGCCTTGACTTGATTACCGCGCCATATACCACCGCGAGCAGTGGAAAAGCCGTTTTCGTTAAGGTAGTCTGCAAGTTCCTTCATAGTAACTTCACCATTCAAGGCGTAACGGATAGCAGCGTAGGCACGTCTGTTATACTCGTTATTCCTTGCGTTATCCTGGCGAATCTTCAAGGATTTCTCCCTGCAAGAATCATCGAATTTGTGAGTACCGCCCAACTTCACGCCCTTAGCCTTCAATTCAGCGAGAGCGGCCTTTGTACGGCTTGAAATCAATTCCCTTTCCTGCTGAGCCAGTCCTGCAAAGACAGCAAGCGAGAGCGTATTAAAAACGGGTAAGTCGCAAGCCTGAAACTCGACACCGTTCTTTTGCAGTGTGAAGATAAAGGCTATGTCACGGCTGAGACGATCCAACTTTGCAATAAGCAGAGTGGAGCCAGTGCGCTTACACTCAGCGAGCGCAGCAGCTAATTGAGGGCGTGAGTTATTCTTTCCGCTTTCCTTTTCCTGGAATGAGGCAACGATAACACCGCCATTTGTACGAACGTAATTTGTAACGGTTGCTTGCTGAGCGTCTAAGCCGAGATTCTGCCGCTTAGTCGAAACGCGATAATAGGCGATAAACTTTGTTTCCATATTGTTTGAATGTTTATTTTGAACGGTGCAAAGATACAAAAAAATATTTGTAATACGAACGTTTTACAAACTTTTTCGGAGTTAAATAGTGTTAAACGGTTAAGGAATGTTAATTAATATCAGGAAAAAGTCGTATCTTTGCACCTGCGAGGGAAACGCCCTGGCATTATCAATCATTCACCAAGCATTAAAGACGATGGAACAGACAGCAGCAAAGGAGCCAAGGAAGTACAACGTTATGACATCAAAGGACATTAAAGTTAGATGGATAACGTTAGGCACATTAAAGGCCATGCTTGCACCTTACATGAGTGCAGAGGAAGCGGAACGCCTGGCAATGAGTAAGAAACCGCCATTTACACGTAAGACATTCAGACGAACTTATTTTGATGGTGACAAGGTGCAGCAGTATATAGATAAGAACCTGAAAGATGTTGCAGCACAGATCTAAGCGTCAGACAGTCACGTTATAAGGCGTAAATAACTGAAAATCAGCCGATTTTTGAGCCTAAAAACGTGCAAAAACGTGCAAATACCGCTCAAAATAGGCCATTTTAGGCCGAATTTAGCCCCTTTTCTTGATGATTTGGGGCTTTTTCATGCCAGTACGACCCATAAAAGGCTTTTACCCCCCTCCACCCCCCTTTTTTTAAGTGCGATTTTCGCTCAAGTCACCTCAAAAAAATTTTTTTCCCGATTTTTTGAGCCCTTTAACGGCCTTTAACAATTCACTGGCTTCATGGATCCATGTGCAGCCGTTGTCACCATTCGTAACTTGCAGTAAATCAGACGGTCGGAAAATCTTCTGAGCGGTCATTGTAGTATTTAACTGCCTGAAAATCAACGTTACAAGATTTTCTTGTATCGATAATAACTGCTTGAAAATCAGTCGAAACGCTTTTTCCCGTATCGCCTATTTTATCCTGCTTTCACTCTCACTAAATCAGACGAGGTAAGATTTCTGACCTCGCTCAGGTTTGAAACAAAGGCGATGTGGTGATGGTCAACGCTACACAGATGGCAAAGCCCTTCGGCAAGCGACCAGCCAAGTGGCTCGAACTGCCATCAACTAAGGAATTTCTCTCGAAACTGAGTGAAGTCCGAAAATCGGACATCACTTTCGTACACACCGCAAAGGGCAATAGCCAACAATTCGCCCAAGGCACATAAACTATCCGATTTCGGATAGGTATAGTCTAAGTTATTGATATTCAACGATGTCGGAATTTCCCCTATCGGTTGGGAATTTCTTCCGTTGGGCATATATGCCTAACGGCTGATAATTAAGGATATTCCGTTAGGAGGATTCCCCTAACGGCATTTAGGTCCCGTTTTTGCATGCGTTTTGCATAGATATACGTTAAATTGTGTTATATTATTATATATTGTGCATAATTATTGTATGTATATGCAGAATATTGTTTATCTTTGCACCTGGTTTTAAATGTTTTCAGGATGAAAGAAAGGAAAGACAGAAAAGATTTCGTTTACGGCTACGAGGCAGCAGCCAAGATCCTGCGGGTATCGCCCAACACAGTTGCTAATTATGTGAGGCAGGGCAAACTTGAAGGTTGTTACAACAGGCTTTCACCGCGAAAGATCGCGTTTTCGCGTGAGAAGCTTGAACAGAAGGTATGGGGTAGTATCTGTTAGCGTATGGAGCCGGAAAAGTTGCAGCTGAAGTTCGGGACGGCCCTTTGCTTATTCAGGGATGAAGACCACATGAGGGCTTTTCTTGAAAGCTATTGTGTCATACGTAAGGGTAGGATCTGTCTTCACCACGGCGATAAGCTGCATCTATTCACGGAACTTTCCGAGGCTTACAAAAAGAACTTGCCCAAGGGCGTTAAGATTCCGGCCTTCACCCGTTACATGGTGACGAAGGGAGGGGGCTTAAAACCGAAGAAGAGTAATAACGAAGAAATCATTTCAGACTATGCAGAGCAAGACGATTAATCATAAAAGGATTACTCAGGTAGTGCGCAGCGTCATAGGCTACCGCGTTAGTCGTGCAGAGAGCCACGACTGGGACATGAAGCATGATCCCGAAGGAGTGGAGGCAAAGGCATACAAGGAACTTCTGCCAGGCATTTCCTTTGATGATAGTGCAGGGATAAGGAAGGCTTTCGTGACCGTCAATGAAGAGTTCCTGGGACTTGTTGGCTACGACGGGAACCTTGAAGGCTTTCTTGCGGACTATTTCGGCAGCGACTACAAGCCTTGTGAAGGGGAGCCTTTGAAGTTCCGCTTTCTTGAAGGCTATCTGATTAACCCTACAAAAATAGAGAAAGGGTAAAAGAATGAAGTTTATTAGTTACACATGGTAGGAAGAAACTTATTTATTCATCAAAATACAGCGTTATGATCAAAGACGAAAACGGAACCTTGCACCCTGAGACGATAGAAGACGAGGTGCAGCTTAGAGAGAGACGCGAACGTTCTGAAAAGAACTGGAACCGCAAGGCAAAGCGTGAAGGCTGGGAACGTAAACTAGCTGATCAGAAGAATTTGAGTCCACTTGATCTCCGCTTCGCACAGAAGAAGAGACGCGAAGGCACGGGATCGCAAAATTAAAATACTGAGGATATGAAAGAGTTACCAAAGAGTTATTTCAGGCAGGACGTAGCCGAAAAGGAGCAAGGCAACTGGAACGAACGCCAGGCGAGCCTTCAAAAGAGTGTTCAGGAACTTTCGGAGTTGATGAACACTACATTTAGCAGTGTCGAACAGCTGGAGGGCGTAACGCCTGAATGGCTGGAAGATCAGATCAGCAAGTCAGAGAGCAACCTTCGCACGGTGCTTGGTGCGGGTACTTTTATTCCTGCTGGGATCTCAAAGCAGTTTGCTGAGAAATACGAAGAGATCAGGTCAAAGGCAGCAGGCCCCGTAGAGAGTATCGTTTCTAAGCTTGCTTACCTGAAGGAAAACGGGATCAGCCTGAAGATGGACAGCAAGGGCCGTCCCTGGCTCAACGAGAAAGAAGTCAAGGCTAAGATCGAGGAAACTGCGACATATCGGTTTACCGAGTCAGACAAAGAGGCTTATCCGTACTTTGCAGCCGTCTTTGAGTCCATTAACGAGTTGCTGAAGTTTGAGAGGGCCAAGAACTACGTACCTTGCGAAATCAAGGAGATCCTTAGCAACGCCGACGCAGCAAAAGTCATAGGTCAAAGGAACCTATTAGACTTAAACGCTGAATACTTCTTCACTTTGAAGGCATGGGGCAAGATCCTCAGACCGCAAGAGCAAGCCGAGTAAATTCTGTGTTTCTTTATGAGAAGAGATCGTATCATAAACCAACGTTATCCGCATCATGTAAAAGTGGTGCGGGTAACTTGCCCCGGCTGGGGCGAAGAGACGGAGCCGACGGAAACCGTTCTTTACGAAGGTGAGGGCAGGTGCTACACCAATGGAGGCGTAGAGGGGAAACAGGTGGATATTACACACCGTTATATTTCCATTCCTGTACGCTTCGACGAATGGAAGGGAGCAAAGCCTTCAAGTGGTGACACAGTTGAAGTCAGAATCGGGGCCATAACTGAGACTATGGAAGTGAAGGACTTCGAGCCGGACAATAACAGAACGGTCTTATACTGTAAGCGTAACGGGAACCTGGACTTATGAGACGGACGAACATAGCGGCACTGGGTAAGCGTCTGAAGAAGAAGACGGACGCGATCATCGAGGCAAGGCTGAAAGAAAGCCTACCCGCTATCATCAGACTGGCCCTTGATCATGCAAAGATACATAGTGTCACGGGTAACACCATGAACAGCTTTGCAGTTGCGCTATGGCACGACGGCAAGTTCTTAGGCTTCTACAGCAGCTATCAGGAGTTGCACAAGGCCCCTACCCGCGTAACGCTTGTTAAGGGCGAGACCTACGACCAGCCCTATTATTGGGGAGGCGATCCGAACGAAGGCTATACAGCACCGACGGGAAGCCGCCACTACTGGGGACAGGAAGAGGCCGAGGACTTTCTGAGTTTCCGCTTTCCGAGAAAGGGAGGATGGGCTTTCGTGATAGTAGCCGCCACCGACTACGCCAAATATTTGGAGGTACGGGGAGCGGCCAACGTAATAGGAGGCTTGCAGAGCGACCTTGAAGGCCGGGGGGCAAACGTCTCAGACATACAATTCGGATAAATGAACCATCTGTATAAAAACCAAGTTTATTGAATCTGACAAGAGTGCCAACGTCTGCGAAGATATTTGGCACTCGCTTTTTGTTCTACGGCTTGCAGAAATGGCCAACAGAGCCGTTTTGCAGCGTCAGGCGATAAACTGCAAGCCTTTGGCAAGAAACGCCCTCAGACGGCTTGAAAATGAAAAACCGCTGCGATCATCACGGACAGCAGCGGCAGAAGGATTCAAATCAGTTGAGATATGAGGGGATTGTTTAATCTATTTTGAATCATTATCCATTTCTTCAGCAAGTCCTTGAAGCAGTTCACGGACACCAGCAACAGTGAAACAAGACTGGGCACATTCCTTATCATGGCCCTGATTGTCGGTAAGTGTAAGATACTGCAGAACATCGGCAAGGCCGTCTATCCATATCTGCAAAGTCTCTTTGTCGGGTAAATTATTCGTTTCCATCGTTCAAAGTTTCATTTATATCACTAATCAATCTGCTTATAGAATATAATGGCTGATAGAAAAAATGAACCTGGCTAAGTGTGTATGACACATGGCCCATTTGTTCGATCATACATTCAATGGCCGCTTTCGTAGGATTATCACATACCTTTGTTACGGCCTCAGAGAGGAACGCGACCACGCGAGGCAGAACTTCAAAGAAATTCTCAAACGTGAATTGCGCAAGTGTCGAGAAGTCGCAGTCTAAGACATTGCTGACTCCATACTCAGAGAGCAGGCTTTCTATTTGCCTGGCTTGCTCTTTTGTCAGTTTGTTTTCCTTATCCATATTATTCGACAATACGTTCAATCACATGGCAGGCAGGGTAAAGCCTTTCACCCGTTCTTTCGTCTCTTTCCTCCAAGGCTTTCTCAGCACTTTCCTTTGTCAGGAATACCCTTGCATATACTTTCGTTTTGGGCTGATCCTCAACGATCATATACACTTTCTTCATGTTCCATAGCATATCCTGACGCTTATAAAGGAAGTTTCGCAAGTTTACTATTACAGACAAAGGGCTTAACTTGTCAGTAATAGGCAGTTGGGCAGACTTCATCTGATAGAAGTAGTTCAGGACTTCACTTATTTTCAATTCCTGGCACTCCTTTGCAATTATGGGGGCAAGTTCCGAAATCTGTTCTTTCGTCATGTTATTTGCACCAGCAAATTCTCCGAGATCTACGACCTGGAGATAAAGCCATTGCGAAGCCGCCATTTTACCATAGGTAAGACAAATGTCTTTAAGAGTTGGATAATTCCCTAAGTTTGCCTTTTCAAAGTCAGAGAAAGAGATCTGACATTTTGGATTGGCTTTTACGAGGAAGTCTTCAAATTCACCGAACGTTTCCTTAACCGCCTTGATACGCTCAGGGGCTTCAAGCTTTGATAAATCTTTGTTTGTTTCCATAATCTGAAGTTTTATTTGTTGAACTTATTTTGCAGACGGCTTGCAACCGTCAACACCATGATAATTTTCTATTACATACCGGGCGAGTTTCCTTTGACATTCCCTATCAAGTTCCGTAAACAGACGGTTGAAGTTACAGTCATAGGAAAGCCACTTGTTATATATGTGATCCGAGAGGGAACCGAAGATTTCTGCAAACATCTTTTTCGGCTCAGGATAGTTAAAAGTGAAATACACCCATTGAGTGATATTAAATATTCCCGTTTCCATATCTTTAACCGTTAATGTTACTGCCACATATTATCAGCAAGATACTTAATATCTTTGTATAGAACAACTGAAAGCACTACACAGAAAATAGATAACAATATTGTATATACCATAATTCAGTTAACTTTAAGATATGACATTCCGTATTTATCCATATAATCGTTGTAGTGCTTAACGGCAGCGTCACCAGTTAGGCCGAGTCTTTGCCGTTCTTCAAGTTCCGCACGATAGACCGCCCCTTCAAGGCGCATCTTTTCGCCGAGTGATACCGCTTGGTTAAGCAGATCATCGAGTTTCCTAAGTGCTTTTTCCATATCCAATAAACTTTGTAACTAAAGCGAAGACCCGAACCAGTGGAGTCAGCACCGGAACGGATCTTCTTACCCTAATTAGGTTATATTTCCCCTTTTTGTGTTCGTCTGACTCCCAAACACGGTGCAAAGATATAACTTATTTCTTATAATTCATAATTAGGATATAAGAAAAGCCTTATATTTAAGATTGTTTCAGAAATATAAGTTATTTCTAAATATAAATTAACGAAATATAAGACATTGGTTATATTTTCTTTATTTGTTTGGCAGTTTCAGGAAAAAGCCGTACCTTTGCCAGCGTTTATTTATTAGCAATTACTTATATTATATATGGAATCAATCAAGAAGGCGATCAAAGACAGGGGCTTTACTCTGGAACAAGTGGCCGCTCAGATGGAGAACAAGAACGGGGGCAAGGGTATAAGCCAGCCAGCCTTAACTCAGATGTTGAGCGGCAATCCTTCGATTTCCCGCGTTATGGAAATAGCAAGGATCCTGGACATGACTGTTTCGGAACTTGTAGGAGATCAGAGGTTTTATGACGGGAACCTTCGACTTAAAACAACTGTGATGAGGTGTCCGCATTGCCATAAAGATATTTTTATAACGATTGATGGAGAAATAGGGGAAGAGGGTAAATAAAAAGGTTGCGCCCGGCTCCTTGTTCAACGGCTAAACATTCACATGAAACCGCCCGCAGACCATTACGACCAACGGAGGGGAGGCGCAACTGGCTGCAAAGGTAATCATTAAATTTGGTATTTCAAAGCATTACACTTGATTAATTTGTGTTAATCAAGATACCAACATTTTGAAACGTTATCAAAATGATACCAAATTTGTAATGATACCAATTTTAAAATTTCGTATGTTATTGAAAATGAGCAGATTGCAAAGATATAACTCTATCCTATTGTGAAAGAGGATTAATATTATCCATTAAGAGGTAAAAAGGTAGCAGAAATGTTGTCTTTTTATGTTAATAGGACTGATATACCAAACATATGGTATACAGAATAACATACAAAGGCGATTGTGGGTATGCTGAAATCACCGTACCTTTGCACCCAGATAACAAACATTATTAATTAATAACGGATAAGACTTATGACAAAGATTGCAAAACAGCTGACCGAGCTCGTCGGCAACACTCCACTTCTTGAGCTCAACAAGTATTCACAGGCAAAGGGTCTCGAGACCCCAGTAATTGCCAAAGTAGAGTTTTTCAACCCCGGCGGCAGCGTCAAGGACCGTATTGCCCTCGCCATGATCGAGGATGCTGAGGCTAAGGGCATCCTGAAGCCCGGCGCTACCATCATCGAACCAACTTCTGGAAATACGGGCGTAGGATTGGCACTGGTATCAGCCGTCAAGGGCTATCGTCTTATCCTTACCATGCCCGAGACCATGAGTGTGGAGCGTCGTAACCTGGTGAAGGCCTACGGCGCTGAGGTTCGGCTCACCTCTGGTAAAGACGGCATGCCAGGCGCCATCCGCGCCGCCGAGGAGTTGCGTGACTCTATCCCTGGCGCTGTCATCCTGCAGCAGTTTGAGAACGCAGCCAACCCTGCCAAGCACTATGCCACCACAGGTCCTGAGATCTGGCGCGACACGGATGGTCAGGTAGATATCTTCGTAGGCGGTGTGGGTACAGGTGGTACCATCTCTGGTACAGGTAAGTATCTGAAAGAGCAGAATTCCAATGTGAAGATCATCGCCGTAGAGCCAAAGTCAAGCCCCGTGCTCAATGGTGGCCAGAGTGGTCCTCACAAGATTCAGGGAATCGGTGCCGGCTTCGTGCCCAAGACCTACGATGCAAATATTATCGACGAGGTATTTGATGTCGAGAACGATGACGCTATCCGCACAGGCCGTGAGGTGGCCCAGTCAGAAGGTTTGTTGGTAGGTATCTCTGCAGGTGCTGCCCTCTACGCTGCCATCCAAGTGGCCAAGCGCCCTGAGAACAAGGGTAAGAAGATTGTGGTCCTGCTACCTGATACGGGCGAGCGTTATCTCTCAACAGTGCTCTATGCTTTCGAGGATTATCCTCTCTAATATTATAGGAATAAATAGAATTTACCAACACTTAGGGCGGCTTTGGCTGCCCTTTTTTTGTGCATTTTTGCCTCTCTGACTCCTTCCCGATTCCTTTTCACGATATGTTCCCCTGAAATAATGATAAGGGGCTATATTTATGCAGGATTCTTCGTATTTTTGCAACCAAAAGTAACACAATTAACTCACACAATGAAAAAAGGACTATACTTAGCAGTATTGTTTCTGAGTCTCACCGTTCAGACGGAGGCCAAGAAACAAAAAAACTCACCGAAAAGGAAATGGGTGCCTATCTCTTCACTTACTTCAATGACCCGACTCACTCTCTATTTATGGCTATCAGCTACGATGGCTACACATTTACTGCAGTGAACAACGGCGAACCAATCATTTCTGGCGATTCCATCGCACAACAGAGGGGTATCCGCGACCCACACATCTACCGGGCACCGAACGGTAAGTTCTATATTGCCATGACCGACTTGCACATCTATGGGCGGGAGATGGGACTCCGTGCCACCCGTTGGGAGCGACCCGACAAATTTGGCTGGGGCAATAACCGCGGACTGGTGCTGATGGCTTCTGAAGACCTGATCCATTGGACGCATCAGGAGGTGCGCATCGACAAACTCTTTTCAGAAAAGTTCGGTGAGATCGGCTGTGCATGGGCACCGCAGACCATCTGGGATCCCGCCGTCGGCAAGCCGATGGTGTATTTCACCATCCGTCAATTCGCGGGCGGGCGTACCAAATTATATTATAGTTATGCCAACGAGGACTTTACAACTCTGGAAACAGAGCCAAAACTACTCTTTGAATATCCTGATGAGAAGATCCAAGTACTCGATGCTGATATCTGTCCGATGCCTGACGGTCGCTATTTCATGAGCTACGTGGCTCAGGAGAATCCTGGGGGTATCAAATATATGATCTCTGACAAAATCAACCATTTCAACGATTACCATGCTGAACAGATTGATACAGAGCCGAAGGGCTGCGAGGCTCCGAACGTCTGGAAACGTATCGGTGAAAACAAGTGGGTGGTGATGTATGACATCTACAGCATCCAGCCACATAACTTCGGCTTCGTTGAAACCACCGACTTCAAAACCTTCAAGTCATTAGGGCGGTTCAACGAGGGTGTGATGAAGGCCACCAATTTCTCCTCGCCCAAACACGGTAGTGTGATACACATCACTAAGGCGGAGGCCAAACGACTGGAAAACTACTGGAACGCAGAACAACAGAGACCAAAGATGATCTGCCCAGGAGAACTATGGCCCGACAATAGTGGTCGGCACATCAATGCCCACGGTGGCGGTATGATGAAATATGGCGATACATGGTATTGGTTCGGTGAAAATAAGTGCGATACAACCTCGTCCGCGATGATCGGTGTGATGTGCTATTCTTCGAAAGACCTGTTGCATTGGGAGAACCGTGGTGTAGCCCTTTATGTAAGCGATGAAAAGGGATCGGATATTGAACGTGGTTGTGTCTTGGAGCGTCCAAAGGTGATATATAATGAGGTGACGGACAAGTTCTGTATGTGGTTCCACTTGGAGCTGAAGGGTAAGGGATACAGTGCCGCCCGCTATGGTGTGGCCGTCAGCGACAAGCCAGAAGGACCATATAAGTTCCTGTATTCACAGAGAGCTAATGCCGGTACTTATCCCGTTGAATTCGGAGAAAAAGAACTTGCCATCCTTGACACCCTCGACATCAACCACTTCCAGAAATGGTGGACGCCCGACTGGATGGAGGCCATCAAAAAAGGGCTCTTCCTGAAGCGCGACTTCGGTACCGGCCAGATGTCTCGTGACATGACCCTCTACATCGACGATGACGGAAAGGCCTATCATATCTTCTCATCTGAAGACAACCTCACCCTGCACATTGCCGAATTAACCAACGACTACCTGCACCACTCTGGTCGCTATACCCGCGTCGCCCCTGGTGGACAGAACGAGGCACCAGCCATTTTCAAGAAGGACGGTACCTATTGGATGATTACCAGCGGCTGCACAGGTTGGGCACCAAACGAAGCCCGTATGTTCTCCGCACCGAGCATCTGGGGCCCATGGACACAGCATCCCAACCCATGCGTCGGTCCAAAGTCGGAGACCACGTTCGAAGGACAATCAACGTATATCCTTCCCTATGGCGACAACTTCATCTTCATGGCCGACATCTGGCGTCCGCGTCATCCGAGTGATGCCCGCTATATCTGGCTGCCCATCGAATTCGAGGACGGAAAACCCGTCATCAGGTGGCGTGATGAGTGGGATATCTCTGTAAAATAGCGGTGAAAACGGCAGATTTAACGATTTGTTCCCCTAAAATAACGATGAAGGGACGTTGATATAAATCAATTGTCGTACCTTTGCAACTGAATTCCATTCACTAACAATAATAATTAACTCAAAAAAAAACAGTAACAAATGAAGTATGCTAAACTAACTCTCCCTACACGCAAACTATGTTTCGTGATGGCGTTGGCAGCAGGAATGATGGCATTCCCATTGCCGACAATGGCAGAACAGGCAGTTCAGGACGTACAGCAAGCCGGCGTCGTGAAGGGCCAGGTGACCGACAAGAACGGTGAAGGCGTCATCGGCGCTACCGTGAAAGTGAAAGACGCTGCAACTGGTACGGTAACCGACTATGACGGAAACTTCACGCTCAACGTTCAGGGCGCTGGTACCCTCGTAGTCAGCTACATCGGCTATCTGACGAAGGAAGTGGCCTTTACCCCCGGCCAGACCCTTAACATCACCATTGAGGAAGATGCTACTGCCCTCGATGAAGTGGTGGTAGTAGGTTATGGTGTGCAGAAGAAGTCGGACGTGACCGGTTCTGTCACATCTATTAATAAGGATCGCCTGAGCAAGCTACCCGTAACTAACGTGTTGCAGGCCGTTCAGGGCGCCGCTGCAGGTGTGACCATCTCACAGGGCAGTTCCATTCCAGGTGACGCTCCCTCGGCATTGGTCCGTGGACGTAACTCCATCAACGCTGGTACAGGACCGTATATCGTTGTCGACGGTGTGCCCATCTCAAAGAGCGGTGGTTCGCTCAACGACATCAACCCTGGTGATATCGAGTCGATGGAAATCCTGAAGGATGCCTCTGCTACAGCCATCTACGGTACAAACGGTGCCAACGGTGTTATTCTAATTACCACCAAGCACGGTAAGGACGGCAAACCCAGCATCAGTTACAACGGCTATCTTGGCATTGAGGACTTCGCTCACAAGATGGACTACTGTAACGGAGCGCAGATTACCCAGCGTTATAAGGACTATGTAGCCCAGAACCCTGGTGAGACCATGTACAACGACTTCGTAAAGAACCAGAACGAGGCTGAGGCACAGGCTGCAGGCCGTGAAACCGACTGGCTCTACGATATGGTATCGCAGACTGGTATCATCCAAGATCACAACGTTACCGTCAATGGTGGTGCCGAGAAAATCAAGTACTTCATCTCTGGCGACTACATGAGCCAGAAGGGCGTATTGAAGGGCTTTAACTACAAGCGCTACTCACTCCGTATGAACATCGACGCCGACGTGACAGATTATCTGAGAATCGGTACAAACAGCTATATCGTCAGCCACAACCGCGATGGCGGCCGTGTGAACTTCATGATGGCTGAAGCCATGTCGCCTTATGGTAAGGTATACGAGGACGATGGCAGCTACTGCATCTACCCGATGTATACAGAGAGCTTGTTCTTCAACCCGTTGCGTGACATCAACCAGGATCACGAGCGCCGTCAGTGGAACATCAACCTCAACGCTTATGCTGAGCTGAACTTCGGCAATATCTGGAAGCCTTTGACTGGTCTTACCTACAAGTTCAACTTCGGTTACTCATTCGTTCCCAAGCGCGAGAACTATTATAATGGTGCAGAGCAGAACGATCCTAACGGCTATGGCTACATCTTCAACGCTGAGACACAGAGCCGCACAGTGGAGAATATCCTGACCTATGCAAAGGATATCCAGAAGCACCACTTCGACATCACGCTGCTTTACGCTTCTTCACGCAAGAAGTATCACGACAACACTGCTACTGGGGCCAAGTTCATCAACGATGAGCTGCTGTGGCACAACCTCGGCGGTGGTGGTACACAGACTGCCAAGTCATACACTGATCTCTATACGACTGTTTCTCAGATGGGACGTTTGAACTACTCTTACGACAGCCGCTACCTCTTCACCTTTACGGTACGTCGCGACGGTTCGTCGGTGTTCGGTAGTGATAATAAATACGGTACATTCCCCTCTGTAGCCCTGGGTTGGAACATCGCCAACGAGAAGTTCATGGAGAAGGCTGACTGGCTGAACAATCTCAAGCTGCGCCTCTCTTACGGTAAGGCTGGTAACGAGGCCATCGGCGTATACGAGACCCTCGCCAAGATGTCGAATGCCGCCCTGACTATGGACGGACAGTCGGCTACAGCTCTCTACCCCAGCAGCCGCATGGGTAACTCAGGACTGGGTTGGGAGACCACCAAGACCTTCAACATCGGTATCGACTTCGGTTTCCTGAACAACCGCATCAACGGTAACATCGACTTCTATACATCTACGACCACCGACCTGTTGCTGCAGCGCAACCTTCCGAAAATTTCTGGTTACTCGAATGTATACATGAATATGGGTAAGACCGCTAACAAGGGTCTTGAGATTACCATCAACTCTAAGAACATCGTAACGAAAGACTTTACATGGGGTACCAACCTCGTATGGTCTTGGAACAAGAATGAGATCAAAGACCTTTACGGAGACGAGAAGAGCGATATCGGTAACCGCTGGTTCATCGGCGAGCCTATCAGCGTGATCTACGACTATGAGATGGTAGGTATCTGGCAAAAGGACGAGATCGAGCGTGGCGACCATCTGAAGTGGGATCCTCAGGCACAGCCTGGTGACGTTAAGCTGCGCGACGTGAACGGTGATGGCAAGATCGATCCTAACGACGATAAGACCATCCAGGGACAGACCACTCCGAAGTGGATCGGCGGTTTGACCAACACCTTCACTTACAAGAATCTCTCACTGAGCATCTTTATCCAGACCGTACAAGGCCTGAAGCGTAATAACTCTCTGCTGGGTACAGCCAGCGATGAGATGGGACGCCGCAACTCACCCACTGAGATCGGCTACTGGTCGGAGAGCAATCCTAGCAACGAATTCCGCTCACTGAGCAAGACCTCTAACCGCTGGGGCTACGGATTCCCATGCGATGCCAGCTTCACACGTATTAAGGATGTGACACTGAGCTATCAGTTCCCTGCACAGATTGTCAATGCCCTGCACATCAGTGCTCTGACAGTCTATGCCAGTGCACGTAACCTCGCAACCTTCACCAGCTGGAAGGGATGGGATCCTGAAGCTGATATCACTCAGCGTGGATGGGGTGGCTATGAGAATAACTACCCGATGACGAAGAGCTACGTATTCGGTCTTAACGTGACGTTCTAAAGGTAAAAAAGTAAAAAAGTAAAAAAAAGTAATGATTATGAAACTAAGAAACATTATATATTCAGTAGTTGCTGTCAGCACACTGGCTCTGACCTCATGCAGCGACAGCTACTTGGATGAGAAGATGTACTCGAACTACGGCACAGATGTAGCCGATGTCGAGGCAAAAGTCATCGGTCTGCACTATAAGTTCGCAGCCCTTTGGGGTATGTCTAGCCGCCAGGGATTCACAGGCATTTGGCAGGATGGTACCGACGTAGGTGCTCCTGGCGATACCGAAGGTGTAGAGGTTCCATTCTTCCAGTATGGTTCACTGAACTCTGAAAACGGTGGTGTCAGCTTCCTGTGGGAGAATCTCTATAGCATTATCAACAGCGCCAACATCATTATTAATACTGAGAATGTAGATCCTGCCGGCAAGGCTGAGGCCGAGTTCTTCCGTGCGTACGCTTACAACCTGCTCGTCACCCTCTGGGGACCAGTACCCCTCATCACTGAGAGCAAGGCTGTACCACGCACAGACTTTACCCGTAACGCCGTTGCAGAGATAGATGGTGTCATCACATCAGACTTGAACGACGCTATTGCCAATCTGCCTGAAGTAGGCAAGACCAAGATGCAGAACCGTATCAATAAGGACTGTGCACGCATCCTTGCCGGAGAGGCTTTCCTCCGCATGGGCAAGGCTGCTGAGGCCGAGGCTGCTGTTTCACCTGTCATCAGTAGCGGTAACTACAAACTGATCTCTGAGCGTTATGGTAAGTATCTCGCAGAAGCTGGCGATTACTACAGTGACATGTTCCGTTGGCACAACCAGCGCCGTTCGGAGGGTAACACTGAGGGTATCTGGGTCTTCCAGATGGAGTACAACCGAGACGTGACGGGTGGTACCATCGACAACCCCCAGCAGCGTCGTAACTGGGTGGCAGCCTTCCACAAGATCGACGGTATGCAGAATGCCGACTCTATCGGTGGACGTGGTAACGGACGTCTGCGCCTGAGCAACTATGTAAAGTATGGTATCTATGAGAAAGGTGATATCCGTAACTCTAACCATAACATCCGCCGTCAGTTATGGTACAACAAGCCAAATTGGAGCAGCACCATTTGGGTAAAGGATGGATTCAAGGTAGACGAAGGTACGGAAGGCGCCCAGCAGATCAGCGTGAAGACTGGCGACAGGGCTTACTGGACCGTAAAGGATACCCTGAACGTGATGTATCCTCACACTACTAAGTGGGGCGGCTATGACCCGACAGACGATTTTGGCTATGCAATCGTCAAGGACTGGCCCATTATGCGTCTGGCTGATGCCTACCTGCTCCGTGCCGAAGCTCGTATCCAGCAGAATAATCAGGCTGGTGCCGCTGAGGATATAAACGTGCTGCGCGACCGTGCCTTCAAGACCTACCGCGAGGAGAGCGGCAACGCTGAGGCTGGTAAGGTAACCTCCGCACAGATGACGATAGACTTCCTGCTCGACGAGCGTATCCGTGAGTTGGTTGGTGAAGAGAACCGTCGTTATACACTCTGCCGCACCGGTAAGCTTGCCGAGCGTGTGAAGATGATGATGGACAAGTGGGCTGAAAGCACACCGAGCAAGGCTATCAGCGGCTTCGACGCATCGAAACACACTCTGTTGCCTATTCCGCTGTCTGAGATTCAGCTGAACAAGGATGCTGATCTGCAGCAGAACCCTGGATATTAAGATTCATACTTGATTATATTGGTTAGTTAATTGTTTCTTTAGGGGCAGTCTATGCAACTTAGGCTGCCCCATTTTGAAAAAGGTACCAAAAACTAAAGGAGATGAAAAAGTTATTATTATTAGCCTGCCTACTTGGCGCAACAACTCTCTACGCCAAAAGATGGACTGTCGATGAAGTGAAAGACGTCATCCGAAAGGTAAACACCTACTGGCAGACAAATAATCCCGCCGAGGTACGTTCGTTCTGGGATCATGCCGCCTACCATACTGGCAATATGGAAGTCTATAAACTTTTGCAGGACCAGCAGATGCTTGATTACAGCATCCGTTGGGCTGAACACAACCAGTGGAAAGGTGCTACAGAAGCCGATCCTGCTAACTGGAAATACAAGCAGTACGGTGAGGGTCAGGACTATGTTCTTTTCGGCGACTGGCAGATCTGCTTCCAAACTTATATAGACCTTTACAATCTCTCACCGGATGAGAAAAAAGTGGCACGTGCTAAAGAGGTGATGGGCTATGAGGCTGACTCGAAGGTTCACGATTATTGGTGGTGGGCAGATGCACTCTACATGGTGATGCCTGTGATGACAAAGATGTATAAACTGACAGGCGACGAGAAGTATTTGAGGAAACTCTATGAAAATATCCTATACAGTGACTCTATCATGCTTGACTATGAGACCCGTCTCTATTTCCGTGACGGAAAGTACATTTATCCTAAACACAAAACCGCAAGTGGCAAGAAGGACTTTTGGGCGCGTGGTGACGGATGGGTGCTGGCAGGTTTGGCGAAGGTTCTGCAGGACATGCCCGAGACCTATGTCCGACAGCCGTTTTTCATTGAGAAATATGTAAATCTCGCCCGAGCCGTGAAGAAAACCCAGCAGCCTCAAGGACATTGGACGCGTTCGATCATGGATCCGAAGCAGGCACCTGGTTATGAGACGAGTGGCACAGCCTTCTTCTGCTACGGACTGCTCTGGGGCGTCAACCACGGCTATCTCTCTAAGACAGAGTTCGGTCCTACTATCGAGAAAGCATGGAGATACCTTACTACCGTCGCCCTACAGAAAGACGGCAAGATCGGCTATGTACAGCCCATAGGCGAAAGAGCCATCCCAGGACAGACCGTCAATGCCGATTCTCAGGCAAACTTCGGTGTCGGAGCTTTCCTGCTTGCAGCTTGTGAATATGTTAGATATCTCAGCCGATGAACCTGCTGCTGAACATTGGTCTGGCTATTGTCAGCCTGCTGCCACAGGCTGACGATACCTTTTGGCGCGACTCCATTCCACAGGAGATGCGCCAAAGTTATATACAATATGGTGAGCAATATCTGGGCAAGCCGTGGACGGTGCTGCCATGGACGGTCTTCGCAGAGAACAAACAGACAGGCAACCGAGTGAACTATGAAGCCATCTGTTTCGAGAAACGTCGACAGATGGCTGCCATCGTCATGGCGGAGATCATGGAAGGAAAGGGCCGTTTCATGGGCGACATCATCGATGGAATGGGGAGTTTCTGTGAGGAAACGTGGTGGGGCATACCTGCACACTATCCCAAGGCCATACCCCTATCTGAATGGCAGGAAGTAGACCTTTTTAATGCCGAGACCGCCAGTCTCATCGTCTGGACCAGATACATGCTCGAGAAACAGTTCGATGCTTTCTCCCCCGACCTCTGCCAGCGCATCGACCGAGAGATAGAACGTCGTATACTCCAGCCAGCCGTAGAGAGAGACTACTGGTGGAAAACGGCAGGCATGAACTGGAACCCCTGGATCTGCTCTAACTGGCTTGCCTGTATCCTTATCTGTGAGAAAGACGAAGCCCGAAAAGCTACAGCCATCGCTCAGATAAAGAAAGCCACACAGGCATTTATCGACGCCTATCCAGAAGATGGTGGCTGTGACGAAGGTCCTGGCTATTGGGACAGAGCCGCCGCCTCGATGTTTGAAATCATGAGACTTTTAGACTTTGGCACCGTTGATCCAAAAGTCCAAAGGATGGCCAGCTATGCTTACAAGACCTACATTGGTAACGACTACTGCGTTTGTTTTGCCGATGCCCATGAAAACAAAGCCGTACAACAGGTAAACATCGTTTATCCCTTTGGATTATGGCTTAACGACCAAACGATGCGTGAGTTCGGAGCCTACTTAGGTCGGCAGAAAGGGGTGCTGACGAACCCTGCAGCCCTCTACGACAAGAGCGGTAACTTTCCCACACTCGGTCGTGAACTGTTCTTCCTTCGACATATCCGCGATTTCATCGCCGAACAGCCTTGCGAACCGCTGTTAAAAGATGTCTGGCTTCCTGACCTCCAGATTATGACCACCCGTCGTGGAAACCTGTATGTCGCCATGAAAGGCGGCAACAACGGTGAGAGCCATAACCACAATGATGTCGGATCATTCATCGTCTACGGGAGTCAGGAGTCGGGAGTAAGGAGTAAAGAGCAGCTCTCACCTCTGTTTATTGACCCTGCAGTCGGCGAATATACGGCAAAAACTTTCTCCGATGACCGCTACAGTATTTGGACGATGCAGTCACAGTATCATAACCTGCCTCAAATAAACGGCATCGACCAGAAAGACGGAAAAGAATACGCTGCCAAGGTCGTCAGTCATAAAGACGGACAACTGACGCTCGACATTGCTGGAGCATACCCAGTTGAAGCAGCAGTAAAATCATGGAAGCGTACCGTTTTAGCGATGAAATCGGGTATTTCTATGACTGAAGACTACGAACTCAGCGAATATCGCCAACCAACCTGTCTGATGCTCATGACCCTCGACCCTGAAGCCCTGCAGCGCATCCATTTTGATGCCAACCAGCTCTCAGCAACTATTGAGGACATCAGCGATAAGCTCGACCCCTTGCTCCAGCACATGTGGGGTCAGAAAATGTACCGCATCATTCTGACGGTGAAATCGACAAAAACCAAGAATAAAATCAAATACACCATCCGATGAAAATACTATTTACATTGTTGTGTGCTACCATATCTTTGATAGTCAAGAACACGGGTGATATCCAGCGACAAGAGGTAGCGGAAGCTGATCTTCGGGCTGTTTGTCAACAATTGGGCGTAGACACAGATGCCTCACTGGTCGTTAAGAATGCCTTTGGTCAAAAGGTCACCTACCAGAAAACCTATGACGGCAAACTGCTACTTTATGTGGCTGTACAGCCAGGGAGCGAAGCTGTCTTCACTATCACCACAGGAAATCCGATACCGATGAAATCGTATGTTTTCGGGAATATTTACCCTGAACGTGCTGATGATATCACTTGGGAAAACGACCTCGGCATTTACCGCGTATATGGCCCTGCCCTCCAACGTTCTGGTGAGCGGTCATTCGGTACAGACGTCTGGGTGAAAAACACCCCTGAACTAGTTGTGGAACAACGCTATCGGATGCACATGTGGGGTGTCGGCCAGAGAGACTCCCTGAAGCATATCGGCAAACCCACAGAGGCTAACGAGATCTATGTAGCTACTTCATTCCACCACGACCACGGACAAGGATTGGACTGCTATGGTGTGGGAGCCAGTCTCGGCTGTGGTGCTCCGGCATTGATGAAAGAAGGAAGATTACTGTTTCCATATTGCTACAAAACCTACAAAATCCTCGACAACGGCCCACTCCGCTTCACGGTAGAACTGACTTACAACACCACAGACGACGGCATAACAGAACATCGCCTCATCTGTCTCGACCGTGGTTCACACTTCAATCGCATGACGGTATGGTACGATGGCATCGGAGATCCTATGAAACTTGCCACTGGTGTCGTGTTGCACAGCGAAGAAAATCTTCTGCTTGACAAGCATTATGTGTTATACGCCGATCCAACCGATAACCCAAAAGTTCACCAGTCGCAGATCTATGTAGGTACCCTATTCCCCAATGGTATTGATGAAACCTTCATGCTGAAAGGCGAACTCAATCATGGCCTCGGTATTTTGCACAACTATCTTGGCAAGCCCTATGTCTACTATTTCGGCTCTGCCTGGAGCTGCTATGATGTCCGTACGATGGCACAATGGAAGCTCACTGCCGAAGAATATCTCCAGAATCTCACAAACCCGCTAAAAATCCGTATAGAATGAAAAAAGCATTATCCATGTTTCTCTTGACGATGGTCTGTGCCTTATGGAATCCTGGCACAACCTGTGCCGCCCAGACATTCAAGGTTGGACAGAAGACCTTTCTGCTCGATGGAAAGCCCTTTGTAATAAAGGCCGCAGAGATGCACTACCCCCGTATTCCACGTCCCTATTGGGAGCATCGCATCCAGATGTGCAAAGCCCTGGGTATGAACACCATCTGCATCTACGTGTTCTGGAACATCCACGAACAGCGAGAGGGCGAGTTCAATTTCACCGACAACAACGATGTTGCGGCTTTCTGTCGTCTGGCTCAGAAGAATGGCATGTACGTCATCGTGCGCCCTGGCCCGTATGTCTGTGCCGAGTGGGAGATGGGCGGCCTGCCCTGGTGGTTACTGAAAAAGAAGGATATCCGCCTGCGAGAGCAGGATCCTTATTTTATGGAGCGCGTGAAACTGTTTGAGCAGAAGGTTGGAGAACAGTTGGCTCCGCTGACCATTCAGAATGATGGGCCGATTATCATGATACAGGTGGAAAACGAATACGGCTCATATGGCGAAGATAAGCCCTATATCAGTGATATCCGAGACTGCCTGCGAAGTATTTACGGCAGTGAGTTGACCCTTTTCCAATGCGACTGGTCATCGAACTTCGAGAAGAACGGCCTCGACGACCTTGTATGGACCATGAACTTTGGCACAGGTGCCAACATTGACCAACAGTTCCGTCGTCTCGGAGAATTGCGTCCCAATGCTCCAAAGATGTGCTCTGAGTTTTGGAGCGGCTGGTTCGACAAGTGGGGTGCCCAGCACGAAACCCGTCCTGCCAAAGATATGGTCGACGGGATGGAAGAAATGCTTTCCAAGGGCATCAGTTTCTCACTTTATATGACCCACGGTGGTACCTCCTTTGGTCACTGGGCAGGAGCCAACAGTCCTGGTTTCGCACCCGACGTGACCTCGTATGACTACGACGCCCCCATCAATGAGTACGGCCAGGCTACTCCGAAGTATTGGGAACTGCACCAGATGATGCAGAAGTATAGCGATCAGAAACTTCCTGCCGTTCCCAAACCCGCTGCCCCCATCATCTCCATACCCAGATTCGAGTTGACCGAGTTTGTACCGCTGTTGCAGGCCGACGGCAAGGAGGAGTCTGGAGTCATCAGAACCTTTGAGGAGATGGACATGGGCTGGGGCACGATGTTTTACACGACCCGACTGCCGGAGATTAAGACAAAGAGCATCCTGACGGCAGATATCCACGACTATGGTCAGGTATTCATCGACAGGAAGTATATCGGCGTGATCGACCGTGTGAAGAACGAGAAATCGCTCACGCTGCCTCCAGTCAGGAAAGATGCCGAGTTGGCCATCATCGTAGAAGGCATGGGCCGCATCAACTTCGGCCGTGCCATCAAGGACTTCAAGGGTATTATCGGCGACGTGACCATTAGCACGGAATACGAAAACATGGAAACTACATGGAAGCCGCTACAGTGGGGCAATATCGCCATTCCCGATGATTACGACACCGCCATGAAGACGTTGGCCTTAAAGCCTTTGCCTGCAGGCCAGGACATACTGAAGCCCGGCTACTATCGCGGCTACTTTATTATTAAAAAGGTGGGCGACACCTTCCTGAATTTCGAGACATGGGGCAAGGGTCAGGTCTGGGTTAACGGCCACGCCATGGGCCGTATCTGGTCGATTGGGCCGCAACAGACGCTTTATATCCCAGGCTGCTGGCTCAAGAAAGGCCGGAATGAAATTATCATCCTTGATGTTGTAGGGCCGAAGGAACCCGTCGTATGGGGACAGGCCGAGCCCGAACTGAACAAACTCCAGCTCGAAAAGACCAACAAGCACAACAACATCGGCGACAAGCCCGACCTCAACAGTGCCACACCTGCCGTCAGCGGAGCCTTCAAGAGTGGCAATGGCTGGCAGACCATCCGCCTCGCCACACCACAGAAAGGCCGATACCTCGCCATTGAATGCCTGTCCACCCAGAAAACCAACGACCGCGTAGCCATCGCCGAACTCTATCTGCAGAATACTGACGGTCACCGTCTCTCACGCGAATCCTGGACGACGAAATATGCCGATTCGGAAGAGGAAGACGGCAACCATACCGGCGACAAGGTTTTCGACCTGCAGGAAAGCACTTACTGGCAGACAGAGAAGGGCGCTGCCCTACCCCATCTGCTCGTCATCGACCTCGGCTCGGAACAGACCGTCTCGGCCATCGAATACCTGCCCCGTGCTGAGCAGAATGCCCCTGGGAGCATTAGAGATTTCCGCATCTATTTATACTAAACAAATAAAACATCCCAAATCATGAAAAGATTTTTCCTGATCATTGCAGCCCTCGCGCTGCTCCTGCCTGCAGAGGCAAAAAAGAAACAGACTGTTCAGCAGACCGACCGTGAATACTGGGTATCCATTGCCTGGAAGATGGCTCAGCCTGTGCTGGAAAACATGTCCAAAGGTGAACTGCAGAAAAACATGAAGACCGAGTTCTCCCCCTCGTTCGACAACCGCGACCGCTCCGTGGTCTATATGGAGACCTTTGGCCGACTGATGGCCGGCATCGCCCCTTGGCTGACCCTTCCTGATGATGATACTGCTGAGGGACAGCAGCGCCGTCAACTTCGTGAGTGGGCATTGGCCGCCTATAAGAATTCCGTAGACCCAGATTCCCCAGACTATCTCTGTTGGGGCAAGGCTGGGCAGAATCTCGTCGATGCCGCCTATATCGCAGAGTCGTTCCTCCGTGCCTGGGACACTCTATGGATACCACTCGACGATGTGACAAAGCAACGCTATATCAAGGAGTTCCAAGGCATGCGCAAGATCGATCCGCCCTACACCAACTGGTTCCTCTTCTCCTCCACCATCGAGAGTATGCTGGCAAAAGCTGGTGCCCAGTACGACGAATTCCGCGTGAATACTGCCTGCCGCAAAGTGGAAGAGTGGTATGTGGGTGACGGCTGGTATGCTGACGGTCCCGTCTTCGCCTTCGACTATTACTCCAGCTACGTCTTCCACGCCATGTATCTCGAGACCCTTCAGGCGATGGTTGATGCGAAGGCAAATACCCGTCTCGATTATCAGAAATACTACGACCGCGCCCTCAAGCGCGCCCAGAAATATGCCATTATCCTCGAGCGTTTCATCTCCCCCGATGGCACCTTCCCCGTTATCGGCCGCAGCATCCCCTACCGCATGGCAGCCATGCAGCCCCTCGCTCTGATGGCGTGGTATCAGAAGTTGCCTTCAGAACTCAGTAACGGCCAGGTACGTGCCGCCCTGACGAAGTCACTCCACCGTATGTTCGACTATCAGGAGAACTTCAATGATGCCGGCTACCTGACTATCGGCTTCTGCGGGTCACAGCCTGAGACCGCCGACTGGTATACTAACAACGGCTCCCTCTACCTGACCTCGCTCTGTCTCATGCCTCTCGGCCTGTCTGCCAATCATCCTTTCTGGACAGACGCGCCACAACCCTGGACACAGGTGAAGGCATGGGGAGGCCAGCCTTTCCCCAAGGATCACCGCTGGGCTGACGATATTCATACGAAAGACAAGTGGTAATAAACCAAAAAGAATCCCCATCGCAATCGGTGGGGATTCCTTTTCACACTTTTCTAAACCAATTAATTTCTATATGCGGGATTCTGATATGCTTTCTTCTCGTCGTTCGACATGATCAGACCGTCGAGCTGACTCTGTGGGATAGGACGGATGTAGTAGCCTGCAGGAATGTCACGCGTGAAAGTCTCCAGATCCTTATCGGTATAGCCGCTGCCGGCGATGCGATAAGTGGAGGCACGCTCTGCCCACTTCTGGGTACGGACGAGGTCGAACCAACGGTAACCCTCACCCCAGAACTCACGGCTACGCTCGTCGAGGATAAAGTCGATGGTAATGGTAGCAGGTGTTGCAGCAACCATCTCTGCACTTGTATCAGTCGACTGCGGAGCTCTCTTGTTCACACAGTAGGTCTGCTTACCGGCACGGGCACGGAGCACATTGACCAGCTCATAGGCGTCGCTGTTCTTACCAAGTTTCACGGCGGCCTCAGCGGCGGTCAGATAGAACTCAGAGAACTTGGCAATGTTCCAAGGACGCGGGCTACCACCGTTCACCTTTGAACCAAGGCCACCGGCGTTATCAGTACGATAGATACCTATCTTCCAGTTACAGGGATACTTCTTACGGCTGATATGATTGACAGCAACCACGAAGTCTGGACGTCCGTCCATTTCACCAAAGCCAAGCTTACCGTCGGCACCAGTGTAGTTGATTTGACTGTCCTCACTCTCCGGAACCCAGCTGAAATAGGCCTCGCCAGGCTTCACCTGCGAGCCATTGGCACCTAAGACATAAGGCTCAGTATTGCCTGCCTTATCCCAGTTGGTAAAGTAACTCAGTGTGAAGGTGGCATCATAGCGAGCGTCGATAGCCTTGACAGCATCCTCCCAGACACCACCCTCGATGAAGGCGTCAGCAACAGGAGCCATACGGGTCCAAGGACGTCCGAGTCCCTGAACAGCCTCACGCTGAACGGGGTTGATGGATGCACCTGAAGCTGCCTTAGCAATCATCTCAGTATAGTTCCAGGTCTCCATCCAGTAAGCAAAGTTCTCGGGAGAACCACCGCTACCCCAACCATAGCCAGTACCACCATTACCAAACTTCTCATCCTCATCATGGTCTGCATAGAGCATGATCTCAGAGTTGCGGTCGTTGGTAGCCACGTTCACGTCGTAGAACGTGGGCTGCAGTCCGTAAGGGCCAGGATTGTTGATAGCCTGCTTGGCTGTGTCGTAAGCTTTCTGGAAATAGCTCTGAGCCTGACCGGCGTCACGGCTGCAGTCAGGATAGGTGGGGATGTTGTTGGGATTCTCCAGCCACCATGCATAGGTCAGATAAGCCTTTGAGAGATACAGACGGGCTACGTTCTTGGTAACAGTACCTGTAAGACGGGGATTCTCTGGCAGGTCGGACACAGCCTTCTCGAGATCGGCGAAGATAGCGGCATAAACCTCAGGAACGGTGTTGCGTACAGACGTACGAACGGTAGAGGTATTGAACTTCAGTTCACCGGCACCCAGGTCGAGGGGCACACCACCGTAGGTCTGCACCAGCAGGAAGTAGTCGAATGCACGGAAGAAGTAAGCCTCGGCCAGCAGGGAGGCATCGATACCAGCCTCAGCACCGTTCTCGATGATACCGCTGGCAGTGTTGATATTAGCGAAAGCAGCTCCCCAGCAACCACCGGCAATACTGTTGTTCGGATTCATTGAACCAACGCCAGAGAGGTCGGCATCCTTGAAGTTACCATCGGCAGACTGAGCGTATGTGTACTCATCGGTACCCGTCTCCAGGCTGTTCAGATAATAACCATTACCATAGATATAGCGCAAGTGGGCATAAAGTGATGTAAGACCACCCTCGATACCCGCCTTCGTCGTGAAGAATGTCGGGTCGAACTGGCTGCGAGGCTGCTCGTCGAGCACATCGGAGCAGGAGGTCATCGCCGTAGAAAGACCACAGCACACAAGACCCGCAGCAAGAATATATTTGATACTTTTAGTTTTCATAACTTAACTTTTTTACTTTTTTACCTTTTTACTTTCTTACCTTTAGAAGGTTACGTTAAGACCAAAGATGAAGTTGCGAGTAGCAGGTGTGTTATAACCTACGATAGGCATCTTATGCTTGCCAGTATAACCATCGACAGCCACAGCTGTATTCTGGTTTGCCCAAGAGTTTGTTTCAGGATCAAGTCCGCTCTCGTTGTTGAACGGCGAGAAGAGCACGAACGGGTTCTGAACCGTAGCATAGAGGCGCAGACGACTGATACCAAAGTCCTTAACGCACTTCAGGTTGTCGAAGTTGTAACCAAGGGTAATGGCACGGAACTTCAGATAGCCGGCATTGAAGTAACCGAGGGTAGAACCGTACTTGGGGTTATCACCGCTCTGGATACCACCTGGCTTCGGATACTTGGCACCCGTGTTCTGCTCAGTCCAATAGTCTACATCGAGCTGTCCGCGACGACCTGTCAGCATGTTCAGGTAACCGTTAGCAGAGTGGATGGCGCTGATGAGCTTACCACCAATCTGGAAAGCACCGATCACAGTCAGGTCAAAGCCCTTGTAGCCCACCGTCGTATTGAAACCACCAATGAGGTCGGGCTCCATACTCATTACCTGACGGTCGTCCTCACCAATCTGACGAACAGGCATGCCATTTGCATCATAGTCGCCTGTATACTTCACCTTAATCATACCGAGGTTGCCACCCGGCTCAAGGATCTCGAGGTTGGTCTTGCCGTCAGGACCTGTCTTGATGTCCTCCTGATTCCAAAGACCCTCATACTCATAGTCGTAGATGACGTCGATAGGATAATCGATGAACCAACGGTTGGCCTTATCGGGAACAGGATTACCGTTCTCATCCACAGCACCAGTCAGCTTGGTCAGCTTGTTGCGGTTCTGATAGAGGTTGATGCCAGCCTCCCAGTTCCAACCGTTCTTATTGTCGATGATGATACCGTTCAAGGTAAGCTCCCATCCCTTGTTCTCAGTGTTACCGATGTTACCGGTATAGCTGCTTACACCAGAGGTAGAAGGCAGAGATACATCGAGCAGGATGTCATTGGTCTTCTGAGTGTAGTACTCGATTGATCCATAGAGACGGCCACTGAAGAGTGAGAAGTCGAGACCGAAGTTCCAAGTCTTAGAGTACTCCCAACCCAGTTCGGGGTTAGGCAGTGCGTTCACATAGTAACCGGCTTTGTATGTGTCGCCGAAGTTATAGTTGCGGACAGCCAGACCACCGAGGGTAGAATAAGGATTGATACTCTGGTTAGAGGTCTCACCATAACCTACGCGCAACTTCAGGTTGTCAATCCATGTGAGGTTCTCCATGAACGCTTCGCGGGCGATGTTCCAACCAGCACTGACAGCAGGATAGGTATGCCACTTATGGCCCTCAGCCAGACGTGATGAAGCATCTGAACGAAGCGCTACCGACAACATATACTTATTATCATAGGAGTACATCACACGACCCATCCAAGACACCAAGCCACTCTTCCAGTAGTTATAACCTGTCAGGTTAGCCTGACCCGTAGCCTTGTCGAGTGCATAGTACTGGAAGTAATCGGCAGGGATGTCCTGTGCGGAAGCACCGCTCTGCTCGTAGGCGGTCTCCTCGGCAGAGTACATAGCAACAACGTTCAGGTTGTGCTTCTCAGCGAAGGTGCGGTCGTAGGTCAGCAGGTTCTCAACAGCCCAGTTACGGGTCTGGTTCTCATAGACAGAACCACCGTTGACGGCATTGGCATCCTTATTATTAATACCTGTACCTGTAAAGCTGCCGCTCTTGGAGGTACGATAGTTCAGACCGACATTGACACGATAGCTCAGACCTTCAATCCATGGGCACTTCAGCTCAGCGAACAGCGTATTGTAGGTACCGATACCCTTATTCTCGCTCAGCCATACCTCCTTATCACGCTCAACAGTCTCCTTTGTGACAACAACCTGGTCGTCAGCTGGCAGGGCGTTATAGCGCTTCAGGTTGCCATTTGCATCGTAGGGGCTTGATATTGGCGTTGATGCCAGCACTGCGTACATATTATTTACACCTTCCGTCTTGCGATAGCTGGTGTTGGTGCTCAGACCGAAGCGGAACCACTTGCCAACCTTCTGGTCAAAGTTACCACGAACGGAGATACGGTTGTAACCCTCAGTAGGAACAACTGACTCATCCTTATAGTAACCGGCGCCGAAGCTGTAGCTACCACCGTTGGTACCACCAGCCACACTGATGTCGTGATTATGGCTGACACCTGTCTGATAGTACAGATCCTGCCAGTCGGTATTCGTATTCTCATTCTCGTCCAAAGAGTTCTGGTACAGACCAGCATACTGACGGAACTTGTTGTATGTAGGACCGTCCATCATTGGATACTTATGGAACACCGTCTTGAAGCTTACATAGCCATTATAGGTAACCTTTGCAGGTGTACCCTGGCTACCCTTCACTGTGGTGATGATGATTACACCGTTGGCACCACGAGAACCATAGATAGCGGTGGCAGAGGCATCCTTCAGGATATCCATCGACTTGATGTCGGAGGGATTGATATCCGACAGACTACCCATGAAGGGGATACCGTCGAGCACAATCAGCGGGTCGTTGGAAGCACTCAGTGAGCGCTGACCACGGATACGGATCTGCATCTCGTCACCAGGCTTAGAACCTGTCTGTGTCATGAGCACACCGGCTACACGACCCTGCAGGGCCTGAGCGGCGTTGGTGGCTGCCACCTGATTCAGTTTCTCACCACCGATGTTGGCCACTGATCCCGTCACGGCCTCACGGCGCTGGGTACCATAACCGATGACCACCACTTCGTTGACGACGTGGCCGTCTTCCTTCAGGGTGACATTCATGCCATCGTTGGCCCTGACTTCCTGAGACACATAGCCTACATAGGAGATAACGAGTGTTGCACCCGCATTCACATTAATAGAGAAATTACCATCAAAGTCGGTAACCGTACCATTGTTGGTTCCCTTCTCCATCACGGTTGCACCGATCAGCGGACCCTGAGAGTCTGTCACATGACCGGAAACCTGCTTCGTTTGCTGAACGGAAGCCACAGACTCTGTAGCTGCCGAAGCCTGCTGTGCGCTGACCATGCCAAAGAAGCATAAGCCAACAAACAAGGCTGTTTTCTTTGCTTTGAAACTCATACGTTTGGTTTTGTTAGTTAATTAATTATTAAAAAGAAAAAATCTGCCGCAAAGGTAGGCAGATTTCCAAAACGAGGCTTTAACGTATGTTTCGTAAGGTTGTCAATTTGTATCAACCTTCATATTTTGCCCTGTATACTCCGATGGCGACACACCGAATTGTTTACGGAACACGGTAGAGAAGTGTGCCAGATTGCTGAATCCAACGGTATAAGCCACCTGTGTCACGTTGATCTTCTGTTCCTTCAGAAGACGTACGGCCTGCTCCAGGCGGATGTTGCGCACGAACTCACTGACGGACAGTCCCGTCATCTCCTTCATCTTTCGGTGCAGCTGGGCACGGCTGATGCCCACCTCCTTCGTCATCGTCTCCACATTGAAGTTACTGTCGGAGAGATGTTCGTTCACCACCTTCATGATACGTTCCATCAGCGCCTCGTCGTTGCCCTTCACCTTAGTCTCCACCACCCTGTGCTTCTGCTGCTGACTGCCAGAGTACTTACCCCGCAGACGAAGCGTCTTGTTGATGAGATTGTTGATCACCACGTGCAACTCGTCCATGTCGAAGGGTTTGGCCAGATAGGCGTCTGCCCCCTTCTCGAGTCCTTCCAGACGGTTGGCAACATCGGCCTTCGAGGTGAGCATCACCACAGGGATGTGACTGAGATTCATGTTGGTCTTGATCATACGGAGCAGCGTGAAACCGTCCATCTCGGGCATCATCACATCGCTGACCACAAGGTCATACTGTCTGTTGTCATCAGCACCCAACAGCAGTCGCAAGGCCTCCCTTCCGCTGGCGACGGAGGTGATATGATAATAGGCACCCAGTTCCTGCTGGATATAGCTGCCGATCTCCACGTCGTCATCCACCACCATCACCCGATAGCTTGTCTGGGCCTTCTGACCCTTGACTCCTGTCTCCTGACTCCTTTCCATAATCTCTTCCTTGGTGAGGTGTTCGTTGCCTAATGGCAGTCTTACGGTGAAGATACTGCCCTGCGTATCCTGACGATTGGCAGCTTCGATGGTACCGTGGTGCATCTCTACCATCATCTTACAGAGGTTCAGTCCGATGCCCGTACCCTCGATATGCAGGGAGCGGGAAGCACTGCCCTGATAAAAACGTTCAAAGATCTTGCGCACGTCGCCGTGGATGCCCATGCCGGTATCGGCCACTTGCAACTGGGCAGTATTGTCGGGGCCCTCACTGACTCTCACTTCTATCTCCCCTCCGTCGTAGGTGTACTTGAAGGCATTGGAGAGCAAGTTATCCACCACTTTGTCGAAGGCATTGCGGTCGAACCACACCTTCAACTTGTCAACGGCAGGCTGATAGCTGAGTTTCATCCCCCGTTCACGGGCCATATATTCGTATGATTTCAAACAGTTGCCCACGTACTGCACCATATCCGTCTCCTGACACTGCAACTTCATCTGCTGTTTGTCTATCTTCCGGATATCGAGAATCTGGTTCACCAGGTTCTGCACGCGCTGGGCATTGTGCTCAATCGTCTTCAGCTCCGCCTTCACGTCAGGATCTATCTGCTCCCTGCGCAGCAACTTGTGCAACGGACTCATAATGAGCGTCAGTGGCGAACGGATATCGTGCGTAGCGTTAATCAGGAACTTCATCTTCTCCTCGTCGAGCTCCTGCTGCCGCTTACGAAGATAAGCCCACAACAGCAATCCGAACACCAACAACGCAAGTAATATATAAATAAGGTACGCCCACGACGAGCTATACCATGGTCCACGAATCACGATACGATACTCCTGAGATTCCGTATAAGTGCCGCTGTCGAATGCCCTTACCTCGAGTGTATATGAACCTGGTTGCAGATGGGTGAATGGAATACGGTTACGACCCGCCATGGTGCTTGTCCACTCCTCGGCCCCATTGATCCGGTATTCATAGATTACATTTTCCGTGTTCAGATAATTAAGTAATGAGAATTCCATCGTAAACGTATTATCGAGATAGGAAAACTCGAATGTGTCGCCTTGTACCATCCTGACGGTATTACTACCGATATATACCCCCGTCAAATGAATGGTGCTGCCTGCGGGATGACTATTTCGTATGTCCTTCGGATTGAAGGAGGTGATCCCGTCGCTGATGCCAAACCATATCCTGTCATCAGGCGTATGCATGGCTACCCCGTTCACATATTCCCGGCTGCCAAGGCCGTTACCGTGAAGGTAGTTTACAAAATATCCCTTCTCTCTCTGGTACTGCCAGATACCCATTGCCGTACTACACCAAAGATCGCCGGACTGATCCTCCACAATGCTGCTCACCACCTTGTTCGCCAACACTTCTGCCCCAGGGAAAGGCACCACATCGCCCTTGCGGTTGTCATAGAGATACAGTCCTGTATTCGTTCCGATAAGAATCTTGTGCTCAGAGGTCTCAAAGACCGTCACTACAGCATTATAATCGAGTACCACCTCCCATCCATAAGGACGGAAATGGTCTTCTGCAGGATCATAGCAATTCACCCCCGAAGCCGTACAAATCCACAACTTCCCCTTGCTGTCGAGAAACAGGTGTGAGATCCAGTCGTTGTGCAATCGGCCACGTTTGGGATCATCCTGGTGCATGTTAAACCTACGCAGTTCGCCCGTCTTCACGTCGTACGAACAGAACCCCTCCGAGAAAACCGAGAAGAAGAGATGCCCTTTCCCGTCATCAGTCATGGCATTAATATGACCATTACTGAATTCCACCTTCTTCTGAGCCCTGCCTGTCAGCGGATCATAACTGTATAACCCACCATTGGTGCCTATCCAGTATCCGTTCCGTTTATCGCGATAGAGCAGATAAGTCCCTTCTGGTGAGGCAGGATGAGCCACCAGCCTCCCGGCCCCGTCCAAGCCGAAGATGCCGTTATTCTGCACAGCACACCAGATCATGCCGTTATCCCCCTGGCAGACGGAAGTCAGGGAGCCACCCGTGTTGACATGAAGATCGGCAAATTTCCAGGTTCTGAACAGCGGTTGGTTTTGCGGCAACAGCAGCAGCCCACGCTTCTGGCAACCCACCCAAAGGTTATCCTCGTTGTCCTCATAGAGAGCCCACACATTCGAAGTACCCAGATCGAATGTAGCGCTGGCATACTCATATTTCCTGATGGTGTGTTCCCCTTTTGGTACCCAGCAGAGTCCGTTACCCATGGTTCCGATGAACAGGTTTCCGTGACGATCACGGATAGCAGTACGCAACAGCAATTCACTGCCCCCGATATCACCCAGATTGAAAAAGTCAGCGTGCATCACGCCATCACGATAAAACAGCATGCCGTGGATACAGATCATCAGCACGCCACCCTCATAGCCTATAAAGCCCGTCACCGTACCGTATGGCGACTCAAAATCCTCAATCTTCCCGTTTCGGTCTCTTCTGCTGATAGTGCTGCCGTAGCCCGATTTCCAGAAAAAGCCCTCCTCGTCGATGAATATATAACTGAAGTAGTTGGTGTCACTCCTAGCATAGTCTTCCAGTTTCTCACTCCTGTCATTGTGGATATCCAGTCGGAACAGTCCATAGCCAGCCGTTCCGATCAGCAGATGGTGCTCGTCTTCCTGCAAGATGTAGTTGATACGTGGCACACCCTTGGCCCCATCCAGTCTAACATGAATAAACTCATCCCGCGCATCGTCATAGCGGTCAAGCCCCATCTGCGTTCCCACCCAGAGATTTCCCTGTGAGTCCACAAAAAGGAAAGAGATCACATTGCTGCTGATAGTGGCAGGATTGTCCGTCTCATGGAAATAATTAGTAAAACGATAACCGTCGTACTTATTTAAACCGAACTCCGTTCCCACCCAGATATAACCTACCCGATCGCGACAGATCTGCGTAATCTGGTTGCTCGACAGTTCGTCCGAGGTAAAGAAATGCTGCGTCTGGCCCACAGCCATAACGGCTGTCAGCAATGAAATAATTAACAACAGGCATTTCTTCATTTTTTCTTTTTGACCACTTTTGATGGTGCAAAGATAGGCAATTAATCTGATACCGTCAAATCTTTTGCTGTTTTTCTCAGCCATCATTCCTCCGACAGTACCAGTTCCCTCGGCAGTGTAATCACCTTCAGCCGCTGGAACCATATCCTTGAGGAGCCCGCCACCTGTCGTTGCGTATGGCTGCTGATGAAATAGTAACTGGCCGTGTACTCGTCCATCAGGTCGAGGAACACCTTCTTGATCCTTGAGCATTTCTCGTTGATGGCATTGTCAAGCGGATTCACCAGATGGTTCACGCCCTCAATGATCTTTTCTTTATCCAACATTTTGGCCGTAGCCATATAGTAGCGCGTCAGCTCCTCCCGATAATCCGGCAGGTACTTGAACTCGATGCCCTCAGGATGCGCCAGGAACAACAGATACACCGCTTTGTGCACTGGCTGCAGTTCCACCTCTTTATAATTATAGTCAACCAGAATAAAACGATAGTCCTTAGTGATAAGCAGTCGGCTCAACTTACCCTTGGCAGCCTCTATGCGCAGTTCCTCAAGAAGGGGCACACCAATGGCCCGCAGCAGAAGGTCGCTCCTACCCTCTGCCTGCAGTTTCCCCACGAGCCTTCTCACCTCTTGGGCAACCTCCTCTGGTGTCTGCAACTCATTCATTCCGTCACCACATTCATCAAGTCAGTCATCCACTTCTTCCACTTCTCCAAAATGGTTGGCTCCTCAGGCTCCTCTGGTTCCTCTTCCTTCTCCGGCTCAGGCTCAGGCACCACTGCCGGCTCAGGCTCTGGTGCAGGATCCACCTCAAAAGGCAGTTCCTGCACGATTGCCTGTGCTATCGTGGGAGTCTTTTTCACTACAGGCCTATAGAGTCCCCGTATCAAGTCCTCGTAATAGTCATCCTCATTCTGATGCACATCAGTCTCCACTTCTTTCTTCAGGCTGTCTTCCATACCTGTCGCTAAAATGGTCACCTTCGCATCCTCTCCCAGCGAATCGTCTGTCGCCGTACCCCAAATCACGTCGATGTTCGGATCCAGCTGGTCGAAGAAATCGTCTATTTCCTGCAACTCCCTCACGAAGATAGGGTGTTCATCACTGGCATAGATATTAAATAGTATTCGTTTCGCCTTGCCGATGTCGTTGCCGTAGAGCAGTGGAGAGTCGAGCGCATTGATGATAGCTTTCTCCACACGATTGTCGCCACTGGCACGTCCCATCGCCATGATAGCCCCGCCACCGTCCTTCATCGTGGTCTCCACGTCACGGAAGTCACTCTTGATACCCCCGTCGCTGGGCAGCGTCACCAGTTCCGAGATGCCCTTCACAGCATCCATCAGTATATTGTCCGCCCTGAGAAACGCTTCCTTCATCGAGATGTCCGAATCCGAATACACGTCACACAGGCGTTCATTGTTCACGATCAACAGGGCGTCCACGTTCTTGCGCAGTTCCTCCACACCCTTCAGGGCCTTGATGATCTTGCGTTTCTTCTCAAAATAGAAAGGTATCGTCACCACACCCACCGTCAGCAGTCCCATGTCCTTCGCCACACCAGCTATCACAGGCGCAGCACCCGTTCCAGTGCCGCCACCCATGCCAGCCGTCACAAACACCATCTTCGTACCGTCAGAGAACAGCTTCACGATATCGTTGATATTCGTCTCGGCCTCAGAGCGACCCAGATTAGGATTACCGCCAGCACCCAGACCCGACTTACCCAGCAGAATCTTCACGGGCACAGGCGAACGCGACAGCGACTGACTGTCCGTATTACAGACAGCATATGTCACACCCTCCACACCCTCGTTATGCATATTTCTCACGGCGTTGCAGCCTCCACCTCCAACGCCCACCACCTTGATGATGCCCTGCATCTGGTCCGTCACAGGTCCAAAGTCCAGAATCCTATTCTCTTCTCCCATACTTAATGATATTTGCCTCAGTGCTAAATTTTCTGCAAAATTACGAAACATTTCCCATATCACCAAGCGTTCACAAGCCTTGCGAGGAGAAAAAGATTATCTTTAACCAAGATCAGGAGGAGGGAATGGCATATTACCATCATCACCGTTAATTTTCGAGCCTACGATCTCGCCACCATCAACAGGTCCGCGATTGCCAATCATACTGTCTTCCGGATTCTCAAAACGCGTGTATTCTCCTCTGAACTTCAACATCTTAATGCCAACGGCTCCTTTACGATGCTTCGCAATGATCACCTCCGCCATGCCACGATAATCCTTAGTACCATCCTCACTCATCATGATTCCATAATACTCTGGACGATGCAGAAACACCACCATATCAGCATCTTGCTCAATGGCTCCAGACTCTCGAAGGTCAGAAAGCATGGGGCGTTTACCCTCTGCACCTTCTCGTCCCTCCACGCCTCTGTTCAACTGACTTAGCGCCAATACAGGAATATTCAATTCCTTGGCGAGTCCTTTCAGTGAACGAGATATAAGTGACACTTCTTCCTGGCGGCTATTATATCTCATACCGCTGGCCGTCATCAGTTGGAGATAATCTATCATAATCAGCTGAATATTATGCTCCTTCACCAGTCGACGTGCCTTTGATCGCAAATCCATTACTGACAACCCTTCTGTGTCGTCAATATAGAGAGGTGCATCTACAAGGTTATTCATACACTTATCGAGCCTCTTCCATTCTTCTCTGTCCAATTGTCCAGTCATCAGTTTCTTACCTTCTATCTCAAAGGCATTCGACATCAGACGGTTAGCAAGCTGTTCGCTTGACATTTCCAGAGAGAAAAATGCCATTGGGATATTCTGGTCTGCCGCGATGTTCTTTGCCAACGAGAGTGCAAAAGCCGTCTTTCCCATAGCAGGTCTTCCTGCAATAATCACGAGATCAGATTTTTGCCATCCACAAGTGATGTCATCCAGTTTATAGAAACCTGTGGAGATACCTGTCACGCCCCCTGTGTTTGAGTGTGCTTGCTGAACGGTCTTGACAGCCCTATCTAAGATAGGTGCAAGCACAGAATAGTCCTTCTTCATATTCTTCTGTGACAGTTCAAAGAGTTTTGCCTCTGCTTCCTGTATCACATCCTTGATGTCGTAAGTCTCGTCGAAGGTCTTCTTACCCACTTCGCCCACAAAACCAATCATCTGTCGCGACAGATATTTCTCCGCCACGACATTGGCATGGTACTCGATATTGGCAGAAGAGGCCACCCTCGAACTCAGTTCAGCCACATAGCCAGGTCCTCCTACCTCTTCAAGATGGCCCATCTTTTCTAATTGGTTGGTTACCGTCAACACATCCACAGGACTCTCATCCATGCTGAGACGTTGTATGGCAGTATACACCATCTGATTCCTTGGTTCATAGAAACTCTCAGGTCGCAACACTTCGCATACCTCCAGATAAGCATCCTTATCTATCATCAATGCCCCTAGTACGGCTTTCTCCATCTCTACAGCCTGTGGCATCACATGGCCAAAGGTGAAGTCCACGGGCTGGTTCTCTGTTTCTTTTCTTCTTCGATTATAACTCATATCATATACCTCCTTAATTTATTCCAGATTTAGAGTTGCAAATATAATGCTTTTTCTATCAGCCCGATCGCCTTTTTTTGTTAAAAATGCACTTATTGTTGATAACTCGGTATTTATCAACAATTGTTCATAACTACCCTTGCGAGGAAAAATAATTCCACAATCATATTTTATCGAAATGTTTGGATGTATGAAGGAATTACACTATCTTTGCATCCAAATGGACGACAAACGCTATCTTCAGAGCCTCATCAACGAAGGCGAGCATCAGCAGCAGGATTTCAAATATCGTGTGACGGATGCATGCAAGCTGGCCAAATCCGTGTCGGCATTTGCCAATACCAACGGAGGCTGCTGCATCTCGCCCTTTGGCGGGAGGCCCAGAAGCCCAAAGGAACCATCATGACCTACGATGACACTGTCCGCCAGTTGCTCGACGCCATGCAAGGCCGACAGACGCTGAACCAGATTGTCCGTCGTTCTAACCTCCCCCGCCATAAAGTCATCACCCTGCTTGCCCGCCTCATCCATTTCCACATCATCCAATGGGATTACTCTGATCAGCAGTTCTTATTCTTCCAAACCTGAGAATATACAAACGATACAAGAACAATACAACGATTGATATGACACCACCTATCCAAGCGACAGTGCTTGTATAGATACCAAGCCAATAGAGCCTCCAGTTATTACCCCATTGTGCTGGAGTATTAATGGGACGGTCACTAATTCTGAACTGCATGGGGCCAGCAATATCATTATCGAACAAATAATAGACAGCACTTAATAAAAATATCATTGCCACCACCAACCACATCTTTCTCGGTTTACCCTTCAACATGGCAAGCACAGCCATAATAGGCACCAATCCAAATAGTACGACAAACAGAGGCTGGTAAAATATGGTGGAGATGAGAAATACGATATATAGACACGCCCCTATCACGGATGCGATTACCCCCTTAATACCCCACGTCTTGGGAACCAAACAATAAAACGTAAGAGCCAATAGCCCCAAAATTAAAATGAAAATCATACCCCTATTCTTTAGATTTAGAGTTGCAAATATAATGCTTTTTCTATCAATCCCATCGTCTTTTTTGTTAAAAATGCACTAATTGTTGCCAGCAACACCTTCGTTCTCTTCTTTAATCCTATTCTTCACCCATTGCTGATCACTCTTATTCGATTTTTCGAAGGCTGCAGCGATCAACGGCCTGTCCTTATTTGACTTATAGCGTTCACGCAATTCATTCCGAATGAGCGACACATTGCCACTCTTCTTATCTTTGAACTCTTCAACCAATGAGGCGGTATCCATTTCCTTTACCCGGCTCTCACGCTTTCCGATCTGATTTTTGAAGAGCGTATTGAAGATAGCTTCCCTGAAAGTCTTATCCTCTTTCAGCCATCTGCTCCTGTACAATGACGACAATTCTTCCCTAGAAAGATTAGGCAACATATCCACGCACTTCCTCAATTCTCCTGCCTCCCATCCATTATAATGGAATAGCTTCGCCTGTTTAACAATATACTCGTAATCTGTCATGATTTCAAAATCTAATTTGGTTGCAAAATTAGGGCTTTCCCTTCATGCATCCAAGAAAAACGCAAAGACAAGCCTTGCGGAAAAATGCATTTTATTCCCAGACCACTAAATCACGTGGCAAGGCAATCTTCTTAGCCTTACCGCGTGTACCTTTTATATAATATTGGTCAGCGATGCTGCTGTCATGCATGGCAATAAAGACCTTCTTGATTTTAGCACATTTCTCGTTGATGGAGTTAAGCATGGGATTGGTGACATCTTCTATACTGTGCAAGGCCCTGTCTGTCAGTCCCCATGGCCTTACCTTGTTGTAGATGTCAGCCAGTTCTTGTCGATAGTCAGGCAGGTCCTTGAATATGATCCCCTCCGGATGGCGAAGGAATAACAAATAGAGAGACTTCACTAACGGCTCCAGCTGTACCTCTCTGCGCTCATCCCCGAGGAATATTCTGTAGCTCTTACTAATCATCAATGGTATCAGCGACTGATCACTATGCAAATGTGCGACAATCTCTTTTTCGCTCATGCCATAGTCTTTGAGCTGTTGCACTCTTTCCTTCACTTCTTCCAAAAGGATCGAGCAACGAGTCTTTCTTAACTCATCGTTCTTTGTTGTGTCTTTCGTGTCCGTCATGGTTTTGTGTTTTTAGGTTAGTCAATGTGTTGTCAGAACTCGATGCTATACAGCAACAAGTTCTTCTGTGAACACCTGCTTCTTGATGAGTCGAAGCAGGTATTCTACTGCCTTTGGAGCCTTCTCGCAAGCTGTTGCCAGCTTCTGAGCAAACTCCTCCTCAGTGATGTCAGAGTTGAAGTCATCCACCAACTCCCGAGGATCGTCAGAAGTCTTCACGAGCACCAATCCCTTACGCTTCATCAGATAACGAAGCGACAAGATGCCCTTGTCGTACTTAGGCTTGGCCTTGATGAGTTCCTGCATCAAGTTCAGGCCATTGTCGCCAATGTGCAACTCGTTGAGCATGGCAATCATGTAGAGTACCTTGCAGTCTGGAGTTGACATATCGAAGACATCACCCATCAGCACATTCACTGCGTCAGCCTCCTCGTAACGTTCGAGCTTAGCCAGACTGCGTGACTTCACATAGAGCGCCTCCTGGCATTGATGCTGAGCCAGCACACTATCAGCATACACCAAAGCCTGCTCATACTTGCCTGCATAGAGGCTTAACAGAGCCACAAGGAACTTGGGTGCCCAGTGGTCTGCCTCCATCAACGATGCAGGAATCTCGTCGATACACCCATAGAGCCCCTCGTCACAAATCACGGTATCGAGAAACCGCTTCGTCTGCTGCATCGCCTCCTTGATGTCACCTGCTTCAGCTTTCTTCTGCACCAGCATCAGATACTGCTTGGCAGCTTCATCATAGTCGTGATGTGCCAACAATTGATAGACAGCCTTTCCACTCTCTATCTCGCTGTTGATCACCTGCTCGTCGTTATAGCCGTTAGCATACGACAGCACTTCACGGCTCGTATGAGCATACTGAGGAATGATGGGACGCGAGAGGAATAAGCCACCCAACGAACGCACACGACTCAGTGCCACATAGAGTTGGCCTGCAGCGAACATGCCCCTGCTCAGGTCAAGGTAGAGCTTATCGAAAGTCATACCCTGACTTTTATGTACCGTGATGGCCCATGCCAATCGAAGCGGATACTGGGTGAAGGTACCCATCAGTTCCTTCTTCATCTTGCGCTCGTCCTTGTCGTACTCATAGCTATACGACTCCCAAGAGCAATTAGGCACCACGTAGGTTTCACCACCTTCAATAGTCACCTTTATCTCGTCCTTCGACAACTTGGTCACTTTGCCTATGGTGCCATTCACCCAACGCTTATGCTGGTCGTTACGAGTAAACATCACCTGAGCACCCACCTTCAGCTTCATGGTCTTATCCACAGGGAAGCGTTTCTCCTCGAACTTACCTGTCACAGTACCCTCGTAGGTGTACTCTTCTGCCTCAATCTCAGCAAGTCGCTTCTGATTGATGTCATCAGCAGTTCTATTGAGAGAGGCCAGCGTGATCACAGCCCCATCCTCCTTTGTAGGATGGCAGACACGCTCGTTCAAGTGCATCAGGATCTCTGGAGTCGTCTTGTTCAGGCGAACGCTCTCGAGGATTTTGAGGAAAGCCTCATCCTCCTGGCGATACACCTTCTGGAACTCGATCTTCACCAATCGCATACGCTTGATAACGTCTGCCTTGTAGAAGAAGCAATCATCTGCATGATAAAGGTCACGCATCAGATCACTTTCCACACCTTTCTTCAATACAGGTGGCAACTGGAACATATCACCCACGAAGATCACCTGCTTGCCTCCAAAGGGCAATGAAGAGCGTAGCGTCTTACGCATCGTATAGTCGATAGCATCAATGATGTCGCAGCGCACCATCGAGACCTCATCTATAATGATGGTGTCCGTATGGATCAGAGTGAGGATTCTTGCCTCGCTCATCTTTCCCATCGTGCCTGGTGTGCATACATCCATAGGCAGTCCGAAGAAAGAGTGGATAGTGTCACCACCTGCGAGGATGGCAGCCACACCAGTGGGAGCCAGTGTGATAAACTGCTTATCCACCATCTTCTGCACATTGCGCAAGAAGGTTGTCTTACCTGTTCCTGCACGTCCTGTGAGGAAGAAACTACTGTTGGTGTTGGCAATCAGCTCGAAAGCCATCACCTGCTGCTTGTTCTGTGTGTCGATCATGTTCTCCATAGTCTTATCGCTGTTCAAGTTTTGGAAGTATTTGAGTTAAACGTGTGTTGAAGTCCGGATCAAGGAAGCTCTTGTAGCATCCGTTGATCAGTTCAGAGGCCTGGGCAGCAATCTGCTCTACAGGAGCACAGATGCGCTGAGTTTTCATCACGCCTGTCAGATAGTCCTTCACCATCTGCTCCGACTCTTGGCGGACAAATGTCTCGTTACGGAACACCTTGTCGTAGTCACGCTTCTGGATGAGTTCCATCTTCTGCCCGTTGAAGGCATAGAGCTCGATGCTGTCGATGTAGGTCCAGCTATGATACAGTCCCACCTTCTCCAGGATGACGATACGATCACAGAATCGGATACCACGATAGTATCGATGTCCGCCATTGCTCTCGAACTCGTCGCAGATGAACATCTTCTGACTGTCATCCCATACAGGGATATGTACACGTGGGTTACCAAATGACGGCAGGATGCTGTCAAACAGGTTCTTGTTGATTGCCTTTGTCAATGTTGCCATAGTCTTGTCGATTTTATGGTTAAACATTTTGTTATCTATGTCGCAGGCAGTAGCCCTTAGGCTAACTGCTTGCGTTGAGTCTCTTCGATGAGAGTGCGTGAGTACGCCATCACGTCCTGGTCACTGACGTGAGCACCTTGCAGTTTTGCCTGCGAGGTAAGGAAGTCCCTTAGCATCAGGATGCTCTGCTCCTTGGCGAAGTACTCGGAGAAGTCTCTCCAATCGTAGCCTCCCCAAAACTTCTGGCCAATGATCTTGGCTTTTGTTCCGTCCCAGCAGAACAGGGTGATACCATTAAGGAAGGTACGTGCGTAACCTTGCCCGATATGGTAGAACACGGCCAGCTTCTCCGAGAAGCGGATGGCTTTGTAGTACATGTTGCCAGCGGCACTGGTGTAGCCGAGCGTGAGGTACACGTTCTTGGCAGCATTGTAGGTTAATGACTCGCCCGAGAGGGCTGGAAGGCTTTTTGCCACGATTGTCTGAATTGATGTGTTGTTCATTGTCTTTCTGTTTTTATGGTTAGACATTAAGTTTTTGATTCACGATGCAAAATTACAATCTTTCTGGTAATCGTCCAAGTCTTTTTCCCAAATTAATGGTTCCAAGTCCTCAGGAACTATTACTTTACCAATTCTGTGATTCACCTGAGCCAGACGCTTCTCGATAATTCTACGAAGGAGGCGATCTTGAACACTGGTTGGTTTTACCTGGCTCTTCAAGCTCAGGTTGAAGACCTTGCTGTTATTCACTTTTGCATTAGCTAAGCTTAAACTATTAACGTAGGTTGTCTGATAATACTTCATGGTCTTATTGTTTTAGGTTACTACCACCGAGTTTTTTAGCAGCCCCCACCCCCAGGTGGCATTAGTGATGGGAGCCTACAAGTGAGGAGTCCGATATCAGAACGGCAATACCATTGCATTCTGATAAGCGAGATCCGCCATAAACATCGCGTCTGCAATGGCAGCCTCGTCAACTTCTGCAGCTAGTTCAGCCTCATAGAGTGCGGCTGCGATAGCATCCTCCTCTGCCTGGCATTCAAGCTCTAGCAGCATCATCTGCTCTAGGGCAGCATCCTGCTCAGCCTGACACTTAAGGTCAGCAAGAAGCAGCTGCTCATTAACGACCTCCTGCTCCATCTGAGCTTCGAGTTCCGCCATTTGCATGGCGTATGAGAGGTTATTCACTTGGGCCTGTGCCCCTGTCTGTGTGTTGGTCATCTGATTGTTCATGGTTGTTCAGATTTAGGTTCCCGTCAATTAGCCTTTGCAGCGCCAACCTCGAGACGGTTTCGAAGATTGACGCTGCAAAGATAAGACGATTTCAGAAATAAAAAAAGAAATATCTCATTTTTAATTGTTCCATACCCCAGGGAACAATTCAGCGACTTCACAAAATGACTTATTGATGGTCATTTTTATATAATTCAGCCATTTTCTCTACCCTTTCCATGAAGATGACGCGGACTTCTTTCGGAGTTACGATTTCCAGCCCTTCACCCATTTGTAATATGCGACCAATAAATTCGTTATTTACTTCTACATCAATAGTAAACTCTCCATAGACTCCGTCGCCATGTTCTTCAAACGGGAGAAAGGTTTCTTGACTTTTATGAAGTTTCTTTGTTTCCATCAGTTTGAATATATAAAATGAATGCGCGCGCACATGAATTACTCCATAATAATTGCCTTCCTGATGACTTACGCCTACTATATTATTGAAAAATGCTTCGTAGAATCTTTTGGGAGCACAAACAAACTTCTTATCTTTATCATATATCTCTCGTGGTTTGTTGACAATTCTATCCAAAGCCAAATTTATCCCTTCTTTGGGTTCTGGCTCCTCAGTATATCCGAACAAATGCCATCGTCCATTATACTCTTTCAAATAGTGTGGATGAAAAATAAGAGTCTTCTTTTCTTCTTCATACGGTTTGTAATCAATAGAGAGTGGTTGATGATTCTTGATTGACTCATATAGCATTGGCAAGTATTCAATATTGGTCTGATGTCTATCAACACTAGAACTAATTACTTGCTCTCCCCTTTTCTTCTTCGTTTTAATAGAAATCAAGTCCTGACAATCCGCAAGATAATACTCCAACCAAGTTTCAGGCATGAAACCAGCAGAGTCCTGACAAAACTCCCAATATTTTTTCAAGTCCTTGATGGCTCTTGCATTAATCATAGCAGCTAGAGGATTATCGTTTTCACCTACATAGCGGAATTTCCTATTTCTATTATTTCCCTGTACCTCTATACAGCCTTCACCGAACTCCTTGACAATGGCATTATAAACATCGCGGAAAGCCTTTCTTAGTTCACCATACTCTTTAGGATAAGATGATATCTGACTATACATTGGCTTGGGAAGATAATCAGCCATAACATCAGCATAAGTTATCCACTTACGACTTATTAACCTTTTGTATACTATTCTAGAAAACTGAGCTTTAAGGCTATCGCCATCAAAGAGATTGTCTTTATTCATCTTGAACTTATCTTTTTAGTTGTATACAATGAAATGCAGAAAGACAGTAGTACGATAAGCAAAAAACTAAAAGCAGTGGAAAATTTTGAAAATATCATTGCCAACTTAATCTTGGCGAGATTATTATCGTTATATTGAACAATAGTATGCTTGGATGAAACTTGATCTTTCAACAATAAAAGACTATCAATAGCTTCAAATCCATCGTTGTATATCTTAGCGCATTCGATATAGTCTATTAATGATGGATCTATTTCTAAAGGATAAAGAGCTACCATGAAATCTTTTTTTGCCTCATCATTGTATTCCAATGTTCCTTCCTCCATTTCCACAAGTTCCTCAAAATGAGTTTCAGCAAGTGTTTTCGAGCATCTTCTCGCAACAGAATATGCAGAATCCATGCGCCCACCTATATAGCGTATCTTTTGATTAATAACACTTATTTGGCTCGCTTTAAGTTCTTTATGGGCATTATATTGTTGGGAGGTGTATTGTTGCTTGGCCTCGCTTTCAGAGATAATAATGTTTGTATATAACAGAGTCACGAATACTCCTATTGCTACTATAGAAGACACAGCAAGAGTGGCTTGTTTCTTTATTTTTACATAAACCTTTGTGACCCTACTATTGGGGAGCGTACTTGTTACATCATTGCTTGTGACAATATAGTTTAAAATAGACTCCTGATAATTGGCATATGGTAACGACTGATAGTTTCTTAAAACAAGCGGCAAGGAATTTGCCTGAATACCCTTTAGTATTGTAATGATATTTCCCATTTTTCTACCGCTTCTTATCTCATTGGTAAAAGCTCGCCATTCGGATTTGACCCAAGTAGAGTTTATATAATCAATTTTTGAAGCAAATACTATCATATGTGTGGAAGCATCAATAGCCTGATCAATAGACTCGCTATACTCACTGCTTCCATTGTTTTTCAACTCCTCATCGGCAAAAAAAACACTAATACCATTATCAACTAGAAAAGTGTATATTTCGCGAGCATACTCATAGTCTTCGCTTTTGCTTGATATAAAAACATCGTACTGTTTCATGTTACCTATCTTCTACGATACGTATTTTGGCTCTAAAGGGATAAAAACACCTCGTTTTCGCTTTGTTCTCAAAGATTGTTGTAATTAATGCCTGTTGATTGTTATCAAATGCTGTTGCTACGAAATCTTGTGACGGGAAAATACACTTTCTATAGTAATAGTTGCCTTCTTCGTCTTTTGAAATTGGTACAATTTGATTTACATAATCTCCTCTTTCTTCGTTCAAAGACACACAATTATTGGTTTTAATATGTTTACCAAGCCATACTATCACATCACATAGTTGAAGGGAAAAGCCCATTATCGAATAGTATAGCCCTCTCGTCTTATATTCAGAACCAATATGAGAGCCTTCGTTTGCTGTATCCAAAATATTCTTCAGAATTTGACTAACTGAGTTGGGGCAGAAAGCCTTACCTTCACCGTCAAGAAGATAATTTGAACAATATCGAAGATTAATAGCATTATCATAATCATGACTATAACAAATATCATCGGGTATAAGACTGTAACTATTCATTACCCAAAAAATAGACTCAACAATTCTTCTTAGGTTGTTGAAATAATCTGTAGGTACAAAACTATGAAATATTTCAGGGTAATGAAGAGGTAAGAGTATGTTAAAAAGCATGTTCTTAACCATCATAGGAAAATTAACCTCCTCTAATGTTACAAAAACCTCATCGTAAACATTACGAATGCGATAGTTCCGAGTATTTGGTAAGAGTTCGGATATGTTTCTGAAAAGCAAATCAGCATGTTCTTTCAAGTAAACTAATTCTCCCCAGTCTTTTTTTATCCTTTCTCTTCCTACCGTAAACTTTATGACAGTTTCAGTGTTAGTGTCTTCGTACTTGTTCGGACATATAAACCAAGGGACTTCGTTCCTAAATTGATGAAATATGGAATTTAAATCGTCTACTACGTCTCTAAGAAATAACAGGGTTGCTCCTTCATCATGTCTAAGTTGGGCATTCCAGTCTAATACAATTGCATGCCATTTTGTTAAGTCCTTACTTAGTGATTCTTTTGCGGCATCCCAACTCTGGAAATATTCAATTCTAAGCTCATACTTTGAAGCTATTGATTCCATTTCTTCAACATAGTCTGTGTCATAGCTTCCTACCAACATGACTTTTCCTTCAGTTCGCTTTGAAATGGAGAAACCAAGTTTGTATATAGACTTTAGCGTCTCTTTGGACGTATTGCGATCATAATCTTTCTCTATTTCAGGAAGATCATCATATGGAACAAGACAAGGATTCTTTTTTCTTACATCATCACGATTAGGACCATAAGACCAGCCTTCCTCAAATCTGTGCATGGCCCAAGTATCATGGTTACTTTTGGCAAGTTCTTCCATCAGAGTATATAAATCTCTGGGGAGTTGAACATCTGAGGTGTCAATTGGAGTGGGATTATAATCTGTCATTTTTATTACTATTTGATTAAAGGCATTCTGCCTGAAGCTATTTCGTTCATATAGTCGCTAATAATTTCATCAATTGCATAGTCCATGTCATTTTCACCACCTATTCTTACAATCTCGTGAAATGACAATTGTGATAATATGTCAATTGATGCGTCATCGCCAATTGCTATGACACGTTTACACGACTTTTCAAAATTTTTGTTTCTCTGTATCATTTTTAATGGTTCTTCCCAATTGTCTGTTGGGGCACCATCAGACATAAAGATAATTAGTGGCAGAAAAGCGTTATCTAAATTTGCATGAATTCCGTCATCAAAAGAAAAATAACTTCTTAATTTATTAAGAGCCTGTCCAAAATTAGTGAGTCCAGAGGCTTTAAGGTTGAACCACGCCTCATCGGCCTCCTTCTCCAAAATCTTATCATACACCCATTTTACATCAGAAGAGAAAGTTAAAACGGACAAACGGATTCTGACATGATCTTTTACCTTAAATAAAGAGTAAAATTTGTTTATTAGATGAAACATGATGGTATTTACATTCTTAATCCGATTACCTTCCATACTTCCGGATATGTCAACTACAAAAATAATATTTGCAATTTGGTCGATATCCTCAGTTTTTTCTAGTATCTCTGTCTGAGACTTAATGAATTCATATATTTTCCCTAAATAAAAATTAGTTTCCTCAATTCTTTTTCCATATTGGTTAAGTTGATTACAAACTTCCGAAGTTTTGTCATCTAAAATATGACAAAGGGTATTTATGGATGAGTGTACTTCTACCCGAAAACTATCAAACTCCTTTGATCTTTCTCCAGACCTCCAGTCAACCAATTTACGTAATTCATCTATTGATTCACGTGATCTCTCATTTGCCTCCAATACTTGTGAGACTGCTATCTGTGAAATGTCGACAAATTGATGGTTGATATCTGATAACGATGCTATGATTGCTTCTTTGTATCGTGCATCATTTGTGTTACTCTCGTTATTAACAGGGGCTATATCATGAGGAAGTTTTTCTTTAACAGAGTCAACAAGCTGCTGTATGGCATTGTCTGGCATGTTCTTGAAATCGCAATAGTCTAACATTGCCAAGTACATTATTACACTGGTAGCGTAAGCAGAATCATCACACTTTATAGGAAGAATGGGCTTCTTGTATTGTTGTGCTACACAAACTTCATTTTGTGTCCATTGCGAACTGTTGCTATTTTCAGTTGATACGAAAACAAAAACAGAAGAATTCTTAATAGCTTCAGCTATCTTTGGAGCAAAGTTGTCTCCTGTATAAATACCGTCTTCGTCAATCCAATAAGAAATATGGTTCTTCTTGAATGCAGATGTTATTTTAGAAATCACATTATTGGGAATTGGCTCATTGTTGGAATCCTTATAGTCAATTCTCGAATAACTAATAAACACATCATATTTATTTTTGGCCATTGCAATAACATTAAAATTATGTCGCAAATTTAATCTAAATATTCGACAAAACCAAATAAATAAAGAAAAAGGTGATATAAATTGCACATAATCTCTTGAAATAAGATGATTGTCTCTCCCCATTCATGCTTCAGCCTGGGCTAGAAGGTCATCAATTTGTATCTGCCATTCGATGGTTTCTGCTTTCACAACACAAAAAGGAATCCTTATCTATATCTATCGTTCAATGTAATCCAAATTGCACAGAAATAACAAATCATAAATTTACATGTCTTCACGGAAGTTTACAACTTGGGCAGGCTGTGCCCTCATTTATCATATGAATTATCTTCTTCATAGTTCGTTCTGATTAAGTTTCTACCACAAAACATTTGCAGCATCAACCTCAAGAATATGTCGGAAGTTAACGCTGCAAAGATAAGACGTTTTTCGTAATTTAAAGAAAATCGACCTCGACGATGGTTTTTTCTTACTTAAACTTATTCCGCCAAAACTATACGAAGTGATTAATTCTCAATTTCCTCATTAGAATTAATACTTGCAGATATTTTTTCAGCAGTAAGCCAGTCACTATCTGGTCGTGTTATCAGACGAGCATTTGTATATGCCATCTCTAAAGTTAAAATAGTATGAGCAATATATGCTCCACTCTCAGTTGCCTCTAAAACCAATGCCACGTCTATATTGTCTTCATCAACTAGAGCAAGTGGCAATAGTAAAGAAATCTGTTTTTGACCAGGATAATAAATAGGTATAGCTGTTTTAAAATTCCAACGGACTCGTTTTATCGCATAGTCTATCGCATCTGTTATGCGATTTTTTATTCTATTCATACTTCTCTGGTCTGCTTTTATTGCTTCTGCAAGTTTAATGTAGAACTGGGGTGTCTTAGGCTGGGAATAGTCAAACTTAGGACCATTCTCACGTAAAAATTCTAAAGGCAAACGACGACAATTATCAATAAAATGATTCCAATTATACGATCCAATTTCGGTCTTTATATTATATACGAGTTCAGATGTTTGATTATAATAATGCGCAGGGGACGGCAATTTTGTACCGAAAATGCGAGTCAATAACTGATGTTCTCTATCAGTACTCTTGACAAAAGTCCAAAAAATCCATTTGCGAGTACTTGTTTCACTCGTATTTCTATTAAACAAAGCATATACAGGTTCATATAGTTTGTCTACCAAGCCTGTATTGAAAACTGCATTTTTATCTGTAGTAATGATTTTCTTTTCCCACGTTGAATCATTATAATGTTCTTCGTCTTCAGCAATTAGTCTTTCAAAGGTTAATAGAAGATAGTTCTTTAAGATGGGATAATTACCGGGATCTTGATTCTTATTGCCATAGAACCAATTTTCTTTTAGAGCCTTTTCTTCAGCTAATTGCCGAATTGCATTATTGAATCCATTGGGGAAAACTGCAAAGCCCATCATTTTATCAAATGCCGATAACTTTTTCTTTCTTACATTCCCATTTCTTGAAAACACTTTCGGCGTGTTTATATCCTTTTTGTAAGGAATGGTTCCTTCTTTGGCGTATTTTTGGACTGCAAATGAAACATATATTTTGGGGTGAAATTCATCACCTCTGTTTTCAGACTTGTAGTCTTCTCCAAAGATCACTTCAAAAGCATCTTGTTGGCTAACAAAAATATCCTTTAATATTTAATCCACTTTCCAATAATTTGGGCATAATAAGGGACTTTAAGAACCACCCATCTTCATTTGGCATGTTACTTAATAGAATTGACGAAATTCTTTCCTGCAGCTCAATACGAACAGCTTCATCAATCGATGGTATAAAGTTCTTTTGTAAGAATAAGCGAACAGCATGGACGATTTCTCCGCTTTGAAGGCGGTATTCTTTCTCAAATCTAGCTTTTGGATTTGTCTTCACAATAAAATCACACAGAGAATCCACGTCAATAATTTCCGAACCTTGTTCTAATAATGCATCGTTTACTTTCTGAAGTAAAGCACCAAGTTCCTTGTATAAACCTGGCATAGTTGGCAGAGATTCATAACTCTCTTGAATAATAGCCTGTAATTCTTTCATTTTGATAATGTTTTTAAGTTAATACACTGCAAAGATAGATAAAATACTATGAAGCGGCAAGAGGATTAACTTTTTTTGAAGGAAATCACAAGGTTATTTTTTATTTCCGCACAAATCTTTGTATTTTCAGACAAAACATGTATCTTTGCACATCTTTTGCAAGCTCATATTGGTCTGGAAGTAGGCACGACCATAATATACCTACATAACTAATAAATGATAGACTATGGATACATTAGTTTTAAATAACTGCAGTTTCAACAACTGCGTATTCAAGGACTGTTAGATTGAGGTTATAAACTAGAAACCTCAGTCTATCAAGATGACTCGATATGAGAAAAGGTGCTTAGGCATCATGTTAATGAACCTAGTGGTTCAATTCATACAGATGATTCTATGATTGAGTAGATAGTTCTTGGAGGGCATCAAACCCTCCAAGTTTTTATACATATATAAAGTTAGGTAACACGTCTTTGCTGCGATAATTTACTATTTTACACTTTGGGGACGCAACAGATCCCAATACGGCAGCAATTGAGTACGAATTAGAGCACCAACATCTGTAAAGGACAATTGCTTGCCGTACTTGATTCGTTTGAGGAACCCTTTCCAATATAGTGAGCGGATACTATCTGTGAAGAAGTCCTCACTGAATAGTGGGTGATTCGCTTTATAATCAGTACCACGATTGGCAAAAGTAGCTTTGATAGCTTCCGAAAGGGTAGCTGAATCTAATGTCTGCTTTGTCAGGATCTGGTACACATCGAAGAAGTCCTTCATACGACTGTTTCCAAGCGATAGTGAAATCATGGCCTGAAACTTCTCAGCAACAACAGTTTCCAACGAGTAGGCCAAGATATTTGCACCTGGGGCAGTGCCAATCAAAGCAGGAAATGCCAACTGTTGAGGAGATGGGGTGATGACATCCCCAAAACCTATATCCATGGAGATATTCTGTTGAGCTGTATCAAGATGTGCCAAAAGAGAAAGACGCACACCATGATAATCCTTGGTAACGGCTATCTCACTGGTTTCTAACGTATCGACGTCAAACACTACACCATCCTCTTTACATTCAATCTGACAAATCTCTTGGAATATCTTCTTGATGTTCAACATGTCGTTGCTGACATTCTTCGCCATGAAATCGATATCCAAAGTAGGACGTGCCTGAAAACCATCATGAGCATAGAGCAATGCACCACCCTTCAAAATAAACTTATCCTTATAGTCGCTGACAGAAAGTCTGTACAATAGTCGCTCTTGTAAATAGCGTGAGATAAGCAACTGCGAACTGTATTTCTCTGCACGAGAGATATTAAGCAGGCGCTCCTTTACTGACCTTCCGTAGTTTTTGATCGTTTTTGCCATACCGTTAGATCATATATTTTACGAGTTCGTCCATACGCTTGCCCAACCGCATGGCATTGGCGTAGGCATAAAGACGTGTGATGTCACTATCTTTTCGTGAAAGATAGTTGTGCAGAATCTCAGAACTGACATCTATTCCAATCCTGTTTCGATACTTGACGGCATCGCAGACGGATTTTTCCATATCGTATATCTTAACTTGAAAGCCCTCGATGACGGTTTCTGAAACTCCAAGTTCAAAAACGCTCTTACTCAAAAAGAATAGTTCAATGGGGGGGTATTCAGGCAAGGTAACCTTTCGACTTCGCTCAATAGCGATACAATAAGAAAGGGGAATCTGGGTAGATAGTCCATAGTGTGACCATGCAGAATACGCACACAATACGCCACCAGGAACAAGTCGTTCTACGTCAATCATTGGTTTCGCCAATCCCTCATTGAGAGCATAGATGCCTTGGCGCACACGAACAACAGTTCCCTTTTCAACCTCATACAAAAGTTGGTTGTAAAGGGATTTCTCCTTTGCTTCTGCTGAGGATATATACCCTCCGTTCTGGCTGATGTACTCCTTGATATTCATCTTTTATTAGAAATAACGCTGCAAATGTACTGCATTTTTTTGAAAGTGCAGTGATTTTGGAGGAATATTTTCTATTTATTTTCGGAATACATCAATGCATTTCCCAAAGAAATCACATTTTCGCAAGGCTGGTTATTGGTTTTTGCTTGTAGAATTAGGGAAGATTGTCTATTTTTGTGCCAAAAATTAATAAAAAGGTACGTGTATGAAAAAGAAAGTCTTTGTTATAGCACTAATGTGCTTGGTTATGGCAAAAGGGAATGCACAGACTTATGGTTACGATGATTATGTGCGGCTTCCGACGATGGATCTGTATGATTCAGGAGTGATGAACATGTCATTGAACGCTCACCGTGAAATGGCGGCAAGACGACAACAATATATGGAATTCTGCGCTAATCAGGCCATAGAGGCTAAGCGTGAAGGAAGGTGGAATGATGTGATTAAGTATTCCAACGATGCATTGGAAATCGGTGGCTATGATGTGTTCTATCTGTTTCGTGGGGATGCTTATGAAAAGTTGGGATATTACAAATATGCCTTGGCTGACTATAAGAGAGCAAAAAGGGCTGGCATCTCAGATGCGGCGAATCTTTATAACGCGCTTAAAGCTAAAATGAAAGAAATGAAGAAAAAGAAATAATATCTTGTTTGGAAATAATTTATACAATTATGAAGAAGTTAATGATGACATTGATGGCTGTCACATTCGCCATCGCAGCAAGTGCTCAGGGTTATAACGTTGGTTCATCTTCAAGATATACCGACAGTTTCGGAAACAGTACAAGTACCCATCGCAACGCAAATGGGGGTATCACGGGTACATCGTCGTCCTATACGGATAGCTTTGGTAACACGACAACCACTCACAAAGATCGAAATGGTCGTATCATCGGCACCTCTACAACCTCAAAAGATAGTTTTGGTAACACGACAACGACACACCAAAATGCCAATGGCGGTTACATAGGATCATCAAACAGCTATACAGACAGTTTTGGAAATACCCATACAACGTATTCAAATGGCAATGGTGGATTTACAGGATCATCAAACAGTTACACAGATAGTTTTGGCAACACAACGACCACCTATAGTAATAACAATGGCCAGATTATAGGTTCTTCGTCGAGCTATACGGATTCGTTCGGAAACACGACAACGGAACAACGTAGCTATGATTCGAATACCAGCATCTGGAGTTGGTAAAACCAAAGTAGTACCAATTAAGCATTGAACTGTCAAGAATTCCTTGACGGTTCATTTTGCTTAATAGGGCATGTCGTTTTCTTTGGAATCTACAAAGACTCTGCCATCAGATCCTTGCGACCAATGAGGCTGAAGATAGTTATTTCAGGAAATGCCATATTCTCTTTCCATCAATAAATTACCACATATAACGAACAAACGTAGCCGTTCCTTTGCTAGCAACTTGTAGTACGCATACTGGCGCACTCGAGTGCGCCCTAGAGCGTACTGGAGTGCGCCAGTTACGTACTGAGAAAAGGATCGTGTGACTGTCTAGTCGCACCAGTTTATCTGTTTCAAAGTGGCATCGAAGTCGAGATCGGGCAGGCCGAGTTGCTTGAGAACGGCTCGTATCTTCTCGATGTCGGAGGGCGAACAGAGTCGCTCGCCTCGGCGACGCTCATAATAACCTGTTCGACCAAACTTGCCTATCAAGCGACACATGAACTCATCGTACTGACGAGGAAGCATCTCCTGTTTCATCTTAACAAAGCCTTTGGCATAAGTGGCTAACTCGTCTGTCCTGAAATATGGGCATTGAGCATTGGGCACAACTCGCAAAGGATTCACAAGATTGATAACCCAGAGTTCCTCTGTCACCACATCATTATAGGCCATGTAGTGCAGACAGTGATTGCAGACCGCACAGTCGTTCCGATTACACAAGCCGTATCCGCTTAGCACATCTTCCAAAGTGAATTTCTTCTTTTTTTCCATATAATTCCGATTTTCAAATAAACATATACCTTGATTCTCTCAAAACCCTTTGTACATAAGGGTTTCAGGGGAGGTATATGTCAGGCCAACATGTACCTATCATGTACCTAACATATACCTTAACATGTACCTCAGGCTGCCTTCGATAGCGGCACAACCTTGTAAAAGGGCCTGTTGCCTCGCTTCGTCATCTCGTAGCCACACTCCTTCATAGCCAGTCCGATATGAATCTTCGTGCTTCGCGTGTTGGCCACCAGCGGATACTCCTTCTGCATAAGTTCGAGCAGTTGTTTGCAGTCCATCGCCTGTGCCGCCTCACCCTCCTCAGGCTTACGGATGCAGGCGTTCAGGATCTCGGCAATGTCCTTCTCCTCCATGTAGTTCTGGTTCAGTTGTTGGATGCGCTGCACTTCGAGGTTGTTGAACCAGTAAGGAGCCTTCAACTCACGGA
>CAMKSE010000013.1 GCA_946415365.1 uncultured Prevotellaceae bacterium | reverse complement strand
ATGATGTACGACATCTTCGAGGCCCATGCCCAACGTGATGCAACAGACACCCATACCGACCGCACAGCCTACATCGTGAAACAACTGATGGCTCTGCTTGCTACTGGCATCAGCCGAACGGAGCGTGATGTGAGCTACTATGCCGAACGGCTGAACGTATCGCCCAAATATCTTTCTGCCACCATCAAACGTGTGACAGGACACAGTGTCACCTCATACATCGACCGACACACCGTACCTATATTGAAAGACTATCTGAATGATGAACGCCTGTCCCTCACCCAAATAGCCGACCTGATGAACTTCACATCGCTCTCTTACTTCAGCCGTTACTGCACCAAGCATCTTGGCCAGTCCCCCAGCGAATACCGACAGAGTCTTCAACCGAAATAAAGTAAAATCTAATTTGTTGACAGTTCATATAGCACATCTGTTATCGTATTATCTTTTGATACAACTGTATTTGCCTCTTGTCAAGATTGGATTACCTGTTCAACATTTAAAAAGAGACCTGCCCAAACGGACAGGTCCCTTTTCATTATGTTAGAGTGATAATTACTCTTCAACAGCTGCCTGGGCGGCGGCGAGACGATACTGAGTATCAGCTACTTACAGAGTTAGTGTAAAGTACTGGCACCTCTTTTTAGACTCATTCTGCTCATTTTGCCTCATTTTTCCCCAGGAACTCTGATGCCATACGGTTAATTTCATCAATGTCCATCGGTTCAAGCACGATTTCTTCTGGTTGCAAGTTCAGCAGGAACTGCATATAGCTGGGGAGAGTTAACAAATGTCCTTCCCTGCCTATATTGTAATCACCGAACTTTATAATCTGTTTGACATGATACTTCTCTGGGTGGTTCAAAACAGTTCTTGCACTTTTAGCCTTGCTTGACTTTGCCTTGACTTCCAGTGGAACACACTCTCCGTTCATTCGCACAAGAAAATCTAATTCCAATCCTGAATCCTTTTGGAAATAGTAAAGGTTCTGCGTTTTCTTGTGAAGTGTGTCGGCCATCAGATTCTCGTATATAGCACCTTTGAAACCACCAAGATTGCCTTGAAGAATGTCTGCGCGTGTTCCCTCTCCAAGCATCTCTACGAGCAAGCCAATATCGGACATATAGACTTTGAAAACATTGTCCTTGGCATTGCCCTCCATCGGAAGCCCAGTGATGTCTGTATTGTAGCAGCGGCAGATAATACCTGCATCTTCCAACCATTGTAGCGAACCGGCATAAGTCTCTCCGCGCCCTCCTGGCTTCACCTTATTGTACTGGAATTTTTTGTTTTCCTTTGCCAACTGTTTTGGTACGGAGTTGAAACACTCACGGATATGTGGTTTGTCTTTGTCGGGAGCATACTTTACCATATCGTCGCGATACTCTTTCAAGATGGACTGATAGACCTTTCTGACCTCGTTCATGTTATTGGTTCTGAGGAATGCATTGACAGCGTCAGGCAGTCCTCCGACAGCGACATAAAGGTTCAGCATATTCTTCAAGGCAACATGTATGCCGGCAGGAACAGGAGATTCTTGCGCGTAGCATTTTGAGAGAGCGTCAATAACTCCAGTGCTCATGCCGTTGGCCCAAAGGAACTCTTCGAAGTCCAGCGGATACATTTCAATGATGTCTTCAGAGCCGACTGGCACAGAATTGATGCCAGGATCTTTCGTTTTTGACAACCTGCGGTGCTGTTTCTTTAGTTCATCACCATACCCCTGCACTCCAAGTAGTGAACCTGTTGCAATCACATCGAAGCGTCCGTCCTCCTTGAAGAACTTCAGTGAAGTGCGTGCTTCAGGGCATTCTTGTATTTCATCAAAGATAAAACACGTCTCTCCTGGAGTGAAAGTCACTCCAGGAATCTGTGCGGACAAGTTCAATAAAATGGTGTTCACATCTTTTGCGCCAAGAAACGCGGTAATACGCTCAGGCTGCTTTATGAAATTGATATAGACAACAGTCTTGTAGTTTGTTTTTGCGAAGTGCTGTGCTATGAAAGTCTTACCACACTGACGAATGCCCATTATCACCAAAGGCTTGTGTCCTGTTGAGTCTTTCCACAGGGTAAGAGAGTCTTCTATTTTCCTTTTCAGCATATTTTAAAACGATTTTGTGCTGCAAAGATACACTTTTTCAAACGAATAACCATTATCTCAACGCACTTTTTCCAACGAATATGATATATTTTAACGCATTTTTTCAAGTGAATGGGTAAAATTCTATCCTTTTTGAACTTTTTTTGTTTTTTCGTGTGCCCCATTGATTCTTGACACAATATTTCTATGATTAAACACAAATTCAGTTAAATAATAGTTAATTATCATCTATTATTTGTCGTTTTTCGACAAATAACACTACCTTTGCAGCCAGAATAACAATTAAATTGATTTACGCTATGAATGAGAAATTGACTATGACGCTGAAATGGCTCAGTTATGTGGCATTGTTCTTTTGTGCCGCATGGTTTGTATTTCTGTGTTATCAGAGTTATCATCAGGTCTTTGATACTACAGGCAGCCACATCCATTGGGAGGCGAAACAAAATCAAGTCCTGTTTGTTTCAACTGTATTCCTATTATATATAGCACTGACGTTGGCTGTCATAGGTCTATGTGTGGCTTTCTTTATCAATCTCATCAAAGGAATCCAACATGAGGAACTGTTCCCTAAAAAGAATATCAGGCTTATCTTCATTGCTGCCATTCTGCTGTTCCTTCAAACAGTAGCATCAGACAATCTTAATCAAGCATTCATTTCTGAAGGCCCTGCAGCAATAGCCCTTACTTCAAATCCATTTGTGCAGTCTCTTATTCTACTCGTTTTTGGCATCTTGTACAAAATGAGCTATCAGGTTGCAGCAGAACACGACTTAACGGTATAAGGAGGGCAGTAGATGATTGTCGTAAACTTAGACGTGATGATGGCCAAAAGGAAAATCTCGCTTAATGAATTATCTGAGCGAGTTGGCATCACTATCACAAACCTTTCGAAATTGAAAACGGGTAAGGCCAAGGCCATACGCTTTACAACACTTGATGCTATTTGCAAGGCATTGGATTGTACTCCAGCAGATATATTGGACTATAGTAGCGAAAAGTAAATAGATGAAAAAGACCATTATTTTTGCGATGCTAATTGCCATCATGATAGTAGCATCGCCAGTATCGGCACAGACCATAGTCAAGGGCAACGTTGTCAACGAACGAGGTGAGGGCATCGAATACGTTAGCATCGGATTCGAGAATGATAGTGTTGGCGTCATCTCAGACGCAAAAGGACACTTTGAGCTTACGATTCCAGCTGGACGGAAAGATGAACTATCATTCAGCCATGTATCGTATCTCAACGCAGAGGTTTCCTACGAGGAATATGCTAAAAAAGACAAGCTCACCGTAGTTTTGAAAGACAAAGTGGTAGAACTGGCTGAGGTGGTGATTAGCAAGAAGAATAAGCCCAAGACCATCGTAGGCAAAGGCATACCTGCCCCAGGACTCGTTGGCACTTCAGGACAAGGATCGAACTTAGGGCCTGAAGGCGGTGTAGCTTTTTCGTGTAAAAGGAGTTATGTCATCAGCGATATCCTGGTGAAGATATCCAGCTGTACCTTCAAGCAATGTAAGGTAAGTATTAACATTTATGAAAGGAAAGGCAAGCAATTCGTGAATATTCACCAGAAGCCGATATACGAAACACTCACCAACGATAAGAGCAAGTACATCTTAGACATCCGCCCAGAAGAGAACATTGTACTAAAGCCCAAGACAGACTATTATGTTAGCATTCGCGTGGTGGATGGCTTTGGTAAGAATGGGTTCTTATACCTGAATGCTTACATGAAGAATGGGCTGTATCGCAATGCTGTGAAAGGAAAGACCAAGAAACTCCCCGTCTGTCCAGCAATTCAGGTGAAAGGGTATGAAATAGAACAATAACTCAAAGCAATAAGATTGTACTTCGACATCCTCTCAAATGAGATATTAAAAAGGGACCTGCCCAAGCGGACAGGTCCCTTTCATTATGTTAGAGTGATAATTACTCCTCAACAGCAGCCTGCGCGGCAGCGAGACGTGCGATGGGCACGCGGAAAGGAGAACAAGATGCGTAGTTCATGCCAATCTTAGCGCAGAACTTCACAGAGCTGGGTTCACCACCGTGCTCACCACAAATACCGCAACGGAGGTCAGGACGTACCTCACGGCCTTCTTTCACAGCAAACTTAATGAGACGGCCAACACCCTTCTGGTCGAGCACCTGGAACGGGTCTACCTTCAGGATCTTTTTGTCGAGGTATACAGGCAGGAACGAAGCGATATCGTCGCGGCTGTAACCGAAGGTCATCTGAGTAAGGTCGTTGGTACCGAATGAGAAGTACTGAGCCTCCTCAGCGATACGGTCGGCTGTCAGGGCAGCACGAGGAATCTCAATCATCGTACCGATCTCAAACTCTACCTCGATACCATACTCCTGGAATACCTCCTTAGCGGCATACTGAATCACCTCCTTCTGCTGTTTCAACTCATACATAGTACCAATCAGCGGAACCATGATCTCTGGCATCGGGTTCTTACCTTCTTTCTTCAGTTCGCAGGCAGCACCCAGGATAGCCTTGGTCTGCATAGCAGTGATCTCAGGGAAGGTGATACCCAGACGGCAACCACGGTGACCCAGCATCGGGTTGTTCTCAGCGAGAGAGTCAACACGACGCTTGATGTCCTCAACGCTCACGCCCATTTCCTTAGCCATTGTCTCCTGACCAGCCAGATCGTGGGGAACGAACTCGTGGAGAGGAGGATCGAGCAGACGGATGTTCACGGGCAGACCGTCCATAGCCTCGAGGATACCCTTGAAGTCAGCCTTCTGATAAGGCAGCAACTTAGCAAGAGCCTTCTCACGTCCGGCAACGCTGTCGGCGAGGATCATCTCACGCATGGCGATAATCTTCTTGTCCTCAAAGAACATGTGCTCTGTACGGGTCAGACCGATACCCTTGGCACCGAACTCACGAGCCAACTGAGCATCGCGCGGTGTGTCGGCATTGGTACGAACCTGCAACTTGGTGTACTTGTCGCAGAGATCCATCAGTTCCTTGAAGTCGCCAGAGAGTTCTGCAGCCTTCGTGGGCACCTCACCAGCATACACCTGACCGGTAGAACCATTCAGAGAGATATAATCACCCTCCTTATAAGTAACACCGTCGATCTCGACAGTCTTATTCACATAACTGACATTCAGGGCACCTACACCTGATACGCAGCACTTACCCATACCACGGGCCACCACAGCAGCGTGAGAGGTCATACCACCACGAGCCGTAAGAATACCCTCGGCAGCAGCCATACCAGCGAGGTCCTCAGGAGAGGTCTCGATGCGTACAAGAACTACCTTATGTCCATCCTCATGCCAAGCCTTGGCATCGTCAGCATGGAACACAATCTGACCGCAGGCAGCACCAGGAGATGCTGGCAGACCCTGGGCAATGACCTTGGCAGCAGTCAGGGCCTTCTTGTCAAATACAGGGTGTAATAACTCATCGAGTTTTTGAGGCTCACAGCGCATGATGGCGGTCTTCTCGTCGATCATACCCTCGTGCAGCAGGTCGATAGCAATCTTCACCATAGCAGCACCTGTACGCTTACCGTTACGGGTTTGGAGGAACCAGAGCTTGCCCTCCTGAACGGTGAACTCCATATCCTGCATGTCGTGATAATGGTGCTCAAGCTTGTCCTGAATGCCATTCAGCTCCTCATAGATGGCAGGCATAGCCTCCTCCATAGAAGGATACTTAGCTACGCGCTCCTCCTCAGAGATGCCAGCTCGCTCAGCCCAGCGCTGAGAACCGATCTTCGTAATCTGTTGTGGGGTACGGATACCAGCCACAACATCCTCACCCTGAGCATTTACCAGATACTCACCATTGAACAGGTTTTCACCATTAGCTGCATCACGGCTGAAGCATACACCTGTAGCAGAGGTGTCACCCATGTTACCGAATACCATAGCCATCACGCTAACGGCAGTACCCCACTCGTCGGGAATACCTTCCATCTTACGATAGAGGATAGCGCGCTCGTTCATCCAGCTGCGGAACACGGCGCAGATAGCACCCCAGAGCTGCTCAATAGGATCGTTGGGGAATTCCTTACCTGTGCGATCCTTGATAGCTGCCTTGAACAACTTCACCAGCCTCTTCAGATCCTCAACAGAGAGATCCTTGTCGAGAACGACGCCACTCTCTTTTTTCACACCTTCGATAATCTCCTCGAACGGATCGATGTCAGTCTTGTTGACTGGCTTCATCTCGAGCACCACGTCACCATACATCTGCACGAAACGACGATAGCTGTCGTAAACGAAGTGAGGATTGTTGGTCTTCTTCACCATTCCCTCAGCCACCTCGTCGTTCAGACCGAGGTTTAGGATGGTATCCATCATACCAGGCATAGAAGCACGGGCACCAGAACGTACGCTGACGAGCAGAGGATTCTCCTTGTCACCGAACTTCGAGTTCATCAGCACTTCAATGTGCTTCACAGCTGCCATCACGTCGTCGTTCAACAGCTCCATGATCTTCTGCTGACCAACCTGATAGTACTCGTTACAACAGTCTGTTGTGATTGTGAAACCTGGAGGAACGGGAACTCCAATCAAGTTCATTTCAGCAAGGTTTGCACCCTTACCACCAAGTTCCTCACGCATTTTTGCATTACCTTCGGCCTTACCGTTTCCGAAGAGGTAAACTCTTTTTTGGCTCATAAGTCAGTTTTTAATATTAAATTGTTTATAAATTGTTTTTATTTTAATTCCGCAAAATTACTAATAATCTCGCACATATACAAGAAAAATGCGCAAAAATTGGGAATTTTAATATTTATTCGTAACTTTGTACTGCGCTCGAAGGTACTCCCATTCGAAAAAGCTCACATTTTATTTGGCCTTTTGCTCACTTATTCGTACCTTTGCAGTCTAAATAAGACAGATATGGCAAGAAAAAAGAAACCATTACCGCTCCTTGAGAGTGTCACGATAGAGGCTGTAGCCGCTGAGGGCAAATGCTTGTTCCATTGGGAAGACATGGTGGTTTTTGTGCCATTTTGCGTACCAGGTGACGTGTGTGACGTGCAAATCTTCCGTAAAAAGCACTCTTATGCCGAAGGGGAGGTCGTGCGTTTTATAAAATATAGTAATGTACGCGCGATACCGTTTTGCGAACATTTCGGTATCTGTGGAGGCTGCAAGTGGCAAAACCTACCCTATCAAGAGCAACTGAAGTTCAAGCAAAAACAAGTGTTGGACCAGCTGACGCGAATCGGAAAGATTGAACTGCCAGAGTTCCGGCCAATCCTCGGTAGTGTGAAGACACAAGAGTATCGCAACAAGCTCGACTTCGGCTGTGCAAATAAGCGGTGGCTGACCAGCGAACAGTTGAAGGACGAAACACTGGTGAAAGACACACCGTCCATCGGATTCCACATCACTGGCGCCTTCGACAAGATATTACCTATAGAGAAATGCTGGCTGATGGACGATTTGCACAATCAGATTCGCAACGAGGTGCGCGACTATGCCATTGAGCACGGTCTGTCGTTCTTCGACCTGCGCCAGCAGGTAGGTCTGCTCCGCGACGTCATCATCCGCAACAGTGCCTCAGGCGAGTGGATGGTTATCTTCCAGTTCCACTACGACAGGAGTAGTCAGGAGTCAGGAGACAGGAGTCAGGAGGAGGCAATGAAGCTGTTGCAACATATTGCCGATAAGTTCCCACAAATCACCTCGCTGATGTACCTCGATAACCAGAAGTGCAACGATACCATCGGTGATCAGGACATCCTTGTCTTCAAAGGTACTGACCATATCTTCGAACTGATGGAGGATCTGAAGTTCAAGGTAGGCCCTAAGAGTTTCTATCAGACAAACACTGAGCAGGCTTATCACCTCTACAGCGTGGCCCGCGAACTGGCTGGCCTCACTGGAAATGAGTTGGTCTATGATCTCTACACAGGTACGGGCACCATCGCCAACTTCGTGGCCAAGAAAGCAAGGAAGGTCATTGGTATTGAGTACGTCCCAGAAGCCATAGAGGATGCCAAAGTCAACTCTGCCATCAATGGCATCATGAACACCTTATTCTTTGCAGGTGACATGAAAGACATTCTGAATGATGAGTTCATTAGCAACTACGGCTCTCCTGACGTCATTATCACCGATCCGCCACGTGCCGGTATGCATCCCGATGTGGTGAAGACCATCCTCCATGCAGCTCCTCAGAGAATCGTCTATGTAAGTTGTAATCCTGCGACTCAGGCTCGTGACTTGCAGCTGATGGACGATCTGTATAAAGTGTCTGCAGTACAACCCGTTGACATGTTCCCACATACGCCTCATGTGGAAAATGTAGTTCTTCTTGAGCAAAGATCATAAAAAAGGTGACAATAATTTGGTAATTTCAAAATTTATTCGTATATTTGTCGCCACAAATCCTAAAACAAATTATTATGTTAAAGAAATCATTATTACTCGCGGTGCTGATGGCAGGTTTCGTTAGTACTGCAAGCGCAGAAGAACCTGAGTCGATGAATGCAGAAGTACAGACTGTTCAGGAAACCACTCAGGAAAAATCATCCATCGATTTGCCTGCATGGGTTAAGAACATCAAATTCAGCGGCTACGGCATGTTGCAGTATCAGGGACAGGACCCCGAAGGTAACCACTCGAACTCTTTCAACCTGCGTCTGGCTCGTTTCATCCTTGATGGAAAGATTGGTGATTTCGACTGGCGTGCACAGATCCAAGGTACAAATGCTACAGGTCCAGGACAGCCTACCGTACAACTCGTAGACCTTTATGCAGAGTGGAGGAAATACCCAGAGTTCAAAGTGCGTGCAGGACAGTTCAAGCGTGCCTTCACCTATGAGAACCCCACCCACCCCATCACTCAGGGATGGCGCGGTTACGCTGATGTGATCAACAAACTGTCAGCCTTTGGCGACCGTACAGGTGAGAAATCCTCTGGTGGTCGTGATATCGGTATCCAGGTTGCGGGTGATCTCTTCCCCAATGCCAACGGCCGTCGTGTGTTCCACTACCAGATTGGTGTCTACAATGGTGAGGGTGTGAACCAGAAGGATATGGACAACCGCAAGGATATCATCGGTGGTGTATGGGTGATGCCCATCAAGGGGCTCCGTATCGGTGCTTTCGGATGGACAGGTAGTCGTGGCGGTATGTTAGACCCAGAGACAGGCAAAACCCGTAGTATTGAGAAGAACCGTTACGCCATCTCCGCCGAATACGACAAAGACGAATACACCTTTCGCGCCGAGTATATCCACAGTCAGGGCTGGGGTGCTAAATCTCCCGGAAACAACGTGCGCGAGATCTGCTACGAGAATGGTGACAAGGCTGATGGCTGGTATGTGTTCGGCATCGTGCCACTGATCAAAGGCAAGCTCCACGCCAAGGCCCGTTACCAGACCTACCGCAATCAGAAGAACTGGTCTACGTCGGTCAATCAGGTGGAGTGCGGTCTGAACTATTTCTTCACGAAAAACCTGGAACTACATGCCGAGTACTCGCACGTGAATGATCGTAATCTGGCCAAGCACAATTACAACCTCATCGATTTAGAACTCGACTTCCGCTTCTAAGACAGTTATCAGATTCAGACTTAAGATCTTCTGTCCAGAAATAGATACTTCTGTCTGAGTCGTTGCCAGAGGTGAGTTTTCTGATGAAGGATAAGCAGCGAGAACATCAGGCTGACGAGTGTCAGACCGATGCCGAAAACCCAATAAGCATAACCGCCGACCGTGATGGTAGTGAAATAGGCCAACAGTCCGATGAGGATATGAATGGCGCTATACTTCACCACGGCCGGTGACATCTTGTAACCATAGCGCCATCGGGCGACGGCGTTGATCATCACAAAGTCAAAGACATTTGCCAAAGTGATGGCCATACCCGTTCCCACAAGTCCCCAATGCTCGTAGCCGAAGATGATGAGAAACACGAACACCACGAAATAAGTCCCCTCAAGAAACAGGAACATCAGCGAATAGCCGCGTGCTAGCGTAATGTAAGCCACCGGCAGCGTCACAGCCTTGAAAAACATCGCCAATACAGCGACCTGTGTCATAGCCACCACAGGCAGAAACTTCATGCTGAAGAACAGTGGTATCAAGACTGGCAGGAAAATGATCAGTCCCACCAACATCGGCGCAGCAATGAGCATCGACACCTCCATCTGCTTGTTCACCGTCTCATTGGTTGCCTCCATATCAGCATTGACGGACGACAGACGCGGGAAGTAGTCGGTCTCCATAGCTGAAAACACCATACCCGCATAGGTAATAGTAATCATATATCCCGCATTGTAGAGACCAAGTACATCCAGGTCGGCCGTCACATTCAGCCACGAACGGATGAACATCTCCGCACCAGAACCGATGATGCCAGCCAGCGTGAACGCCACACCCAGACGCACCATCTCCATACCATCGCCCAGAATACCCTTCGCCCCCTTCAACCGTAGAGGATACAGACGATAAGACTCTCGAACAGTCAGCAACATTGTGACCAGAGCCATCAGCACAATCACCGGCACGATACCCGCCTCGCCGAAAAAATAATAGACAGGCACGGACAAGAACAAGGCTGCGAGGACCGATCCCACCTGTACCAAGGCCAACGATTTCAACCGTCTTCGGCCTTTCAGTATAGCAGTCTCACCACCTGTCACCGCCAGCATACCCACAGCCGGAGCCAACAAGATAAAATGGAGACTATGATCACCCCACGCAAACGTCGTACTACTCAGAAACGGTCCGATGGCAAGACACACCAGCATACCCAAAAGAGCCGTTAGCAACGACCATGCCCGTACGACCTTCACAAAGTGAACCACCTGGGGATGATGATCGTCGGTGAACTCCGAGAGTTGGCGGACCGCACTTGTCGAGATACCAAAATGGGTAGACTGCGAGATGAACGAGACTGTCGTGTTGAACAGTGTCACCAGTCCCATACCCGATGGGCCGAGCAGCAGAGCCACGAACTTATTGCGTACAAGGCTCACCAACACGTTGAGACCTTGTACGCCCCCGAAGACACCCGTGTACTTCAACACATGGCCGTAGGCTCCTTTTTCGCTTTCGTTCATTCTTTCTATATAACGAAACGGACACTTATTTATTATATAGGGACACTCTTTTCGTGCCGATGCCTTTAGCCATCGCAGCAGGGCAAACAGAATAAATGAATCTCAATTTAGATATAGACACATCATCGTGAGGTCATCGCTGGGCTCTGCTCCATTACGGTGAGCCTCGACTTCTGCGCTGAGTTTTTCGACGAGTTGCTGCGCTGAAGTGAAGTGCGCGTTGCGAAGAATTTCGAGCAGACGCTCATCGCTGAACTCTTCTTTCTCCTTGTTCTCTGCCTCATTCAGTCCGTCGGTATAGATGAAGAACGGCCGACCCTTGATGGTATCCATCTCTTCACCCTCGAATTCCATTCCCGGCATAATGCCGATAGGCACATTTGGTTTCATCTTAAGGAACGTGACATCGTCGCCGCCACATCCTATGACTGGCGGATTATGGCCTGCATTACAGAACGAGAGATGGCCGGTGGTGAGGTCTACGAGTCCGAGCCAGAAAGTCACGAACATGACGCTCTCATTGTCGTCGCCCGATAAAGCATCGTTCATGCGGGTACAGATTTCTGCAGGAGGCATCGTCTGTTTAGCCAGCGTGAGGAACAGGCGCGTGGCCTGTGCCATAAACAGCGAAGCGGGCACGCCCTTGCCGCTGACATCACCCACGCAGAAATAGAGTTTGTCGCCCAGCCGCAGATAGTTATAGAGGTCGCCGCCCACCTCCTTGGCAGGCGTCATCGAGGCGTACATGTCGAGTCCCTTGATGTCTGGGAACACGCTGGGCACCATCGACATCTGAATGTTGCGAGCAATGCGCAGCTCACTCTCCATACGCTCCTTGGCCGCCGTAGTCTCCTCCAACTGGTCATAGGCTACCTTCAACTGCTCGTGAGCCTTTTTCAGTCTTGCCGCCATGCGATTATGCACGAAGATATAGATGACAAGGGCAAGAATGAGGGCAGCCATGACTGCCAGACGGGTCCACCACTGCTGTCGCTCCATGCGTTCCTTCTCTGCCGTCATCTCCGCTTCCTTCTGACGCACAGCTTCCTCCTCAATGGCATCCTGCCGGCGCTGCTTGGTGATGGCCGAGTCGAGGTGCTCTACTATCTGAACGCTCACGGCCCGCACCGTATCAACGCGTTCGGCCATCATGTTCACGTAGAATTTCTTCAGCATCCACTCCTGAATCGTCTGCAGCGAGTAGTCCAAACCATATTCCCTGATGAATTTCTCGGTGCTACTGAGATTATCAGCTGCATCATTCCAAAGTCCTACCTGACGCAAATAGTCACTGCCAAGTATCAAGCCTTCTGCCGTCAGCGAATAACTCGTCTCCAGAAAATCCTCGTATACCTTGGCCGCCTCGGCCTTGCGCCCCACGCCTTCGAGGGCCGAAGCACGATAGATGTAGTAGCGTGCCCGCTGCTTGTCTGCATAATCGGAACGTGCATCCGGCAGTTTATCGTAGGCGTCAAGCAACTTGCCATAGCGGTCTATCCAGTACATCGCCTTCTGATAGTCTTGGATTTCCAGAAAGTTGTAGCAGATGTTGATGACGCCGACAAAGGCATCACGGTAGGCTATCGCATTCGGATTCTTCTCCATATTGTCAAGATGGGCTTGATAGGCCTCCTCCAGACTCTTATTGGTTGCCTCCTCACTCAGTCCGAAGCGGCTCTGGCAGCAGCCTTGGTAAATGAGCAGATTGATGTAGTCGCTCGTCATCTTGGCTCCATGCTTCTTGAGGTGATCCAGCGCAGGTATGGCCACCTTCAGACCAGCCTCATACTCGCCCCTGGTACTTTTCAAGCCCGTCAGTCGGCTGGCGATGGCAGCATAGACTTCAAGTTCCTCCGGGGTATCCACATTGTCCATGACGGCCATGCCCTTGGTCCAGTAGAGTTCGGCCATACGCTTCTGATGGGTACGGTCGCTGGCATACCCCAACCAGTAGAAAGCCTTGCCTTCGCTTAGATTGCCTGTTTCTTTCAGACTGTCGGCCAGCATCACGATACGCTGGTAGTCCTTCGTCTCATAGGCGATGTTGATAAGACTGTCAGCTTCTTGTTGGAGCTTTCTATTCGCAGAACTGTTGATGTCACAACCAGTTGTGGTCAGTAGCATGCCGATAACCGAAGCAAAAGCAATGTTTTTGATACGCATAAAGTGATATTTCTTGATTTGTCGGCAAAGTTACTAATAAATTTCGCAATAACATAGAAGTTGGTCCGACTTTTTGGGAAATAAAGTTAAAACCACTGAGATTTCCATATTTTATTGTTACCTTTGCACCCGATATGATACAACAGCCCCTGGTCAGTTTTATCCTGACGTGTTACAACCTGCCTCTGGACATGCTGTGTGCATGTATAGACAGCATCCTCAGACTCTCGTTGCGTTCGGAAGAGCGGGAGATCATCATCGTGGACGACGGCTCGGATGTCAGTCCGATCAACGATCTGCTCCGATATGGCGACGAAATAATCTATGTACGACAGAAGAACGGCGGCGTCAGCACTGCCCGCAACACAGGCATGGAGATGGCCAAGGGAAAGTACTTCCAGTTCGTCGACGGTGACGACACGCTGCTCCAGGTACCTTACGACCACTGCCTCGACATCATTCGTAACCATCAGGATGCCGACATCGTGATGTTCGACTTCACCAACGACTCCCAAGAATCCCCGACAACCTTCGCGGCACCCGCCAAGAAGAGCGGTATAGAACTGATGCGCACGGAGAACCTACGCGGCTCGGCCTGCTGCTATCTCTTCCGCCAGACTGTTAGAAGCCAGTTGTCGTTCACACCAGGCATCGAATACGGCGAGGACGAGGAGTTCACCCCACAATTACTAATCCGTGCCGAAACCATATACACTACTGATGCGAAAGCTTACTATTACCGCGAGCGCCAGACGTCAGCCGTCCACCAGCAGACTACCGAGCGTATCGACAAACGGCTGGCCGACCACCTGACCGTGATCCTCCATCTGAACGAACTCGCCGACAGACGACCGTATGAAGAACGTCTGGCCCTGCAACGTCGCATAGCGCAACTCACGATGGATCATATTTACAACACCATCATGGCCACCCGTTCGAAAGGGATACTCGACGAGACTATCGCAACCCTGCGCCAGCATAACCTCTTCCCCCTACCCGACAAAGATTACAGCACGAAGTACATTTGGTTCCGCAGGATGACCAATAGCCGTATAGGCCGAAAGATACTTGTCGCTACACTACCACTCATGAAAAAGGAACGGTAATGGAGAATATCATTTCAGTCATCATCATCACCTACAACCAACAGGACACCATAGGCAGGTCCATTGATTCCGTACTGATGCAGAAATGCCATTTGCCCTATGAGATAATCATCGGGGAAGATGCATCAACAGACGATACACGTACTATATGTCAAGATTATGCCAAGAAGTATCCTGACATTATACGTCTGTTCTGCAACGAACATAATAAGGGTATCACGGACAACTATATTGATTGTCTGTTACAGAGCCGTGGTAAATATATAGCAGATTGTGCCGGTGATGATTTCTGGACAGACCCAATGAAACTGGAGAAAGAACTCTGTGTGATGGAGGAATATCCAAACGTAACCATGGTCATCACAAACTGGCAGTTTTATAATGAACAAACACGCCATATCTCTCCCAGCAGACAAATACAACATGCTCCCATCACGCCTGGACGTGATATGCTAAAGGACATCATCATTCAGAAGAACATGAGTGTGTTCCACCTCTGCACGGCACTCTATCGTTCAGATACTTTCAGGAAAGCATACCAGGACGATTCTTATATGTTCCGCAGCAAAGACTTCTGCAGTGAGGACATGCAAATTGCCTCAGCAATGGCATGGTATGGGGACATTGCCTATCTGCCAGACATAACACTCAACTACAGTATCGGAGGCAAGGGCGTATCGAACACTAACGATTCTGAGAAACTGTTCAGGTTCGTCAAGAGATCAACACTTCTGATTCAATATTTATCCTCAAAGTATCAGACGGATATACGTGAATTCCTTAATGAACGCATCTTTGAATTAGGTATGCACGCCTTCCGTTCACATAATCCTCAACTCTATGAAGAGACACTTGAATGTGAAAGGAAATGGCAGGTGGAAAAGAAAAACAAATATAGACTGCTTATGGCAGTTATGCAGCATGATGGACTATGGAAATTAGGACTGGCTGTTCGAAATATAGTGGTCAGTTTGAAGCGACTAATCTGCTGAACAGTTCCTCAAGTTTTTGGCCTATAACCTCCGGCGAAGCCAAACGCGCCACCTCCTTCGACAACCACTGACCATCGACAAGGGGGTTGTCCATCACATCAGACATGGCCTTAGACAAAGCACTTATATCATCTGTCGGAACGATTGTACAGCCACCTTCTATACGCAGGCTTTGAGGTACGCACTCAGTAGCAATAACGGGGATGCCTGTACTCATGGCCTCAAGCAATGACAAAGGCTGGACCTCACTGCGACTTGCAAGTACAAGTGCATCCGATTGGAACAATAGATCCCTGACAGCCTCTTTATTGATAAGCCCATGTGTTATCATTCCGTCGGATAACATAGAACAGAATTCTGACGAATCAGTACCACGCCCGGCAATATGCAATTCTGCATGATGTCCAGACTCTTGTATCAACTTGAATGCAGGAATAAGAATGTCATAGCCCTTCATCGGCCAGTTGTTGGCCAGGCAGCAAAAACGGAAAGGACGTCCGGACAGAGGAGTTCGAGACTGATAATGAAAGTAATCGGTGTCTATGGTGTTAGAAACTGCATTCCATCGATAATCTCTGCCGAAATAGCAGGCGATATTCTCCACTAGTTCCTCTGATACAGGAATCACTAGATCAGCATTCTCGTAGGCTTCTTTCAGAAGTTGTATCTGCCAGGCATCGCTGGGAGCGGGTCCGAACTCCTTTTCAAAAACCATTCGTGAAAGATGCTCTGTGATTACGTATGGCAAATGGTATTTACGACTGATCTGCATAGCAGCATAGCCAGCCCATTTGGAACAATGAGCATGCAGAATATCAGGAACGCCATATTTGTCTACATAGTCGTCGAACATCGAACAGACAATTCCCACCCATCTTTTAACATTCCATCGCACCACCATTGGTACACCACGTTGGAACGACTGACATACTGTAACACCTTCCTTCTTATGTTCATATCTACCATAAGGCAGACATAGAAAATCATGAAGACCAATCGTGACTCCAAGTTGCACATTACTAAGGATACGCACCTCATGGCCCAAGACTTTCAATGCCCTAGCCTGATCCAGACAGAACTCACCTCCATAAGGAGTGAAAAATGATGGTATCTCTAGTATATGCATGATTATTAACAAAAAAAGAGGAACAAGGAACTCTTAATTCCCCATTCCTCATTTCTCATTCGTCATTCAGAAGGTTTATGCCTCAGCGGGAGCAGCCTCAGCGGGAGTTTCTGCAGCAGCAGCTTCAGCAGCCTTTGCTGCCTCTTCCTCTGCCTTAGCGGCAGCCTCTGCGGCCTTCTTATCAGCCACCTTCTTAGCAATAGCCTCGTTAACGGCCTTTTCTGCCTTCAGTGCATTTTCAGCAGCCACCTTCTTGGCTTTCTGCTCTGCCTCAGCAATCTTGGTCAACCCGTTCTGTTTGTCAGCCTTCCAGGCATCGAACTTTTTCTGGGCTGTAGCCTCGTCGAAAGCGCCCTTCTTAACACCACCACGAAGGTGCTTCATAAGGTACACGCCCTCACGGCTGAGGATGTTACGTACTGTGTCTGTGGGCTGGGCACCAACCTCAACCCAATACAGTGCACGGTCGAAATTCAAGTCTACTGTGGCAGGATTGGTGTTTGGATTGTAAGTACCAATCTTTTCAGTAAAACGACCATCACGTGGTGCACGAGCGTCGGCGATAACAATGCTGTAGAAAGCGTAGCCCTTACGGCCGCCGCGCTGCAATCTGATTTTTGTTGCCATGTTTGAATTTGTTTTTGAATGTTTGATAAATGAATTTCATGCTCTTATCTCGTAAAAGCGGCTGCAAAGGTACAAAAAAGAAATGAAAAATTAAGAGTCAAAATTATAGAATTTATTTCTACAGGCTCATTTTTAACTATTTTTGGGTGTTATATGCTTGATTATTGGTGAAAAAAGCGTAATTTTGTGGCCGATTATGACAAAGCTTAAAAAGAAAGAACTCTCAATACTGATTCCTAACTATAATAATGTGTGTGTGGAATTGGTTGCAGTATTACAAAAGCAGGCTGAATTATTGGGGATTAGCTATGAGATAATCGTTGCTGACGATGCATCACCTTTCAAGGAGTCTGTTATGCAAAACCAGACCATCAACAGTCTGCCCAACTGCAGGTTTATCTCAAAAGAACAGAACACAGGCAGTGCTGCAACAAGAAACTTTCTTGCAAGAGAAAGCCAATACCGTTGGCTGCTTTTCCTGGACTGTGACATCGTCATTCCCGATGCCCACTTCTTGGAACGTTATATGACAGACGACCACAAGGGCGTGGTAAACGGCGGTATCTGCATCGTCGACAACTCCAGCCTAAACCATAACTTGAGATATCTCTATGAGAAGGATGCCGAACCCATGCATACTGCAGAAAAGCGTCAGGCTAACAGATATCAGGAATTTCGCTCCACAAATTTCCTTGCAGAAAGTACCGTTTTTGAATCCTGTCCGTTTGACGAACGGTTCACCAAAAGCGGTTATGAGGACGTTCTGTTTGGAAAAACTTTAAAGCAGAAACATATCAGTGTCTCCCACATTGACAACCCTGTTATGATGACAGAATTTGAGTCTAATTCCAATTATGTCAACAAGATAGAGCGTAGTCTGAGGACGCTCCAGGAATTCCGTCAAGAGTTACGTGGATATTCCCGTATTCTCACTTTTGCCGACGGCATCCATATCTCTGCCGTTCGAACCCTTATACGCTTATGGCACCACATCTTCGGAAGCCTTGAACGGCGTAACCTCTGTGGTTCTCGTCCTTGTCTGAAACTGTTCAACATATACCGTCTGGGATATTTTCTGACGTTACCAAAAGGTGATTAGGGCGATTAGGGTCATTAGGGAAGAGGCCCTGCAAACCTTTACGCACATTTTTGACCTTTAAACTGTTTTATATTTTGTCGTTTCAGAAAAAAAGCCTATCTTTGCACTCACATTTGAAAAGAAATCATTAAAACAAAAAAGGAATTAAAAATGAAACCACTAAACAAACAATTTGCTCCAAAGAGCATGATGCCTGAAAAGGTGATTCAGTTCGGAGAAGGTAATTTCCTCCGTGCATTCGTAGATTGGATTATCTGGAACATGGACCAGAAGACCGACTTCAACGGAAGCGTTGTCGTTGTGCAGCCCATTGAGAAAGGCATGGTCGACTGGCTCAATGCCCAGGACTGCCTCTATCACGTGAACCTTCAGGGACGAGAGAACGGTAAGCCCGTAAACACGCTTGAGCGTATTGATGTCATCAGCCGTGCACTGAACCCCTATACCCAGAATGCCGCCTTCATGGCTCTCGCCGACCAGCCTGAGATCCGCTTTGTCATTTCTAACACTACTGAGGCTGGTATTGCCTTTGACCCCGCTTGTAAGCTGGAGGATGCGCCCGCCAGCAGCTATCCCGGTAAACTGGTTCAACTGCTCTATCGCCGATACCAGACATTCAATGGAGATATGACCAAGGGCTTGATCATCTTCCCATGTGAGTTGATCTTTCTGAACGGCCATGTGCTGAAGGAGTGTATCTATAAGTACATTGAACTCTGGAATCTGGGTGAAGGATTTAAGAAGTGGTTCGAGGAGGCCTGCGGCGTATATGCAACTCTCGTAGACCGCATCGTGCCGGGCTTCCCACGCAAGGAGATTGCAGAGATTCAGGAAAAAATATCGTACAGGGATAATCTTGTGGTCCAGGCCGAGAACTTCCACCTGTGGGTGATTGAGGCTCCAAAGGAAGTGGCCAAGGAGTTCCCCGCCGACAAAGCAGGTCTTCATGTACTGTTCGTTCCCTCAGAGGAGCCTTATCACAAGCGTAAGGTGACGTTGCTCAATGGCCCGCACACGGTACTGAGCCCTGTGGCTTTCCTCAGCGGTGTGAACATCGTTCGCGACGCCTGTAACCATGAAGTAATAGGTAAATATATCCATAAGGTACAGTTCGACGAACTGATGCAGACGCTGGATCTGCCGATGAACGAGCTGGAGAAGTTTGCCGGCGACGTGTTGGAGCGCTTCGATAACCCGTACGTAGACCATCAGGTAACAAGCATCATGCTTAACTCCTTCCCGAAGTTCCAGGCCCGTGACCTGCCTGGCGTGAAGACCTATCTGGAGCGCAAGGGCGAACTGCCTAAGGGACTGGTGTTCGGTCTGGCCGCCATCATTACCTACTACAAAGGCGGCAAACGTGAGGACGGTACTGAGATTACACCAAACGACGACCAGAAGATCATGGACCTGCTGAAGGAGTTGTGGGCTACGGGTGATACTCAGAAAGTAGCTGACGGTGTGCTCGGCGCAACATTCATCTGGCAGGAGGATCTGAACAAAATTGATGGTCTCAACGCGATGGTTAAGCAGGATCTCGACCTGATCCAAAGCGTAGGCATGTTAGAAGCAGTTAAATCTATTCTGTAATATTGGATAATGCAATAGAGATTAAGGGGGCGAGGGTCAACAACCTTAAAAACATTGACGTCAGAATCCCCCGAAACACATTCACAGTGATTGCCGGAGTCAGTGGCTCCGGCAAATCATCTTTGGCTTTCGACACGCTCTATGCCGAAGGCCAGCGACGTTATGTGGAGAGTCTGTCGAGTTATGCCCGACAGTTTCTCGGGCGTATGAACAAGCCTGAGTGCGACTTCATCCGAGGCATCCCGCCCGCCATAGCCATCGAGCAGAAGGTGATATCACGGAATCCCCGTTCTACCGTAGGTACCTCGACGGAGATCTATGAGTACCTTCGATTGCTATACGCACGTATCGGCCGCACCTTCTCACCTATCAGCGGCCAGGAGGTGATGAAGCATACCACCGAGGATATCGTCAGAAAGATTAAGGAATACTCCAAGGGCACTCGCTTTGTGGTGATGGCCCCCATCATCTTGCAGGAAGGCCGCACCATGGAGATGCAGCTCAAGGCGTATCAACTGGAAGGCTACACAAGGATCTTCGCCAACGGAGACTTTATAAGGATTGACGATTGGCTGGCAGATCAGACTAGTAATCCTAGTCAAACTGGTCAGACAAGTAAAACTAGCGAGACTAGTCCCTTCCTTGTCATCGACCGCCTCTCGGCCGACAACACCCCCGATACCATCTCGCGTTTGGTAGACTCTGCAGAGACGGCTTTCTACGAGGGACATGGCTCCTGTCGATTGCTCTTCCCGCCGTCAAACATCTTCTATGACTTCTCCATGAAATATGAGGCCGACGGCATGACCTTCGAGGAACCAAACGATCAGATGTTCTCGTTCAACTCCCCTGTGGGGGCCTGTCCTGAGTGTCAGGGCTTCGGTCGCATCATCGGCATCGACGAGAAACTGGTCATTCCCAATACGACCCTCTCCGTCTATGACGGCTGCGTCGTCTGCTGGCATGGTGAGAAGATGAAAGAGTGGAAGGAATGGTTCTGTCGTCACGCTGTGAAGGACGACTTCCCGATCTTCGAACCCTATATGAACCTGACACAGACGCAGAAGGACTGGCTGTGGCACGGTCTGCCGTCGGACGGCAGGAAGAAGGAACGCCCATGTATCGACACGTTCTTCCAGATGCTTCAGGAAAACCAATACAAGATACAGTACCGCGTGATGTTGAGCCGTTACAGGGGAAAGACCAACTGTCCCACCTGTTACGGCACACGCCTGAAGCCCGAGGCTAATTACGTGAAGATTGGCGGACGAAGCATCACCGACCTTGTTCAGATGCCTGTCGTCAGACTGAAGGAATGGTTCGACAAACTGGTCCTCGACGAACACGATCAGGAAGTAGGCAAACGACTGCTGGTGGAGATCAAGAGTCGCCTGCAGTTCCTGCTCGACATGGGACTCGGCTACCTGACGCTTAACCGTCTGTCGAACTCGCTCTCTGGCGGTGAGAGCCAGCGCATCAACCTGTGCACATCCTTAGGCAGTTCCCTTGTAGGGTCGCTTTATATCCTCGACGAGCCGAGTATAGGACTCCACAGCCGCGACACCGAACGGCTGATTCATGTACTCAAGGCGCTTCAGTCGATAGGTAACACGGTGGTAGTGGTGGAGCATGACGAGGAGATCATGCGAGCCGCCGACTACCTCATCGACATTGGCCCCGATGCCGGACGTCTGGGTGGAGAGATCGTCTTCGAGGGTGACGCTGGGAAGGTCAACAAAGCCTCGCTGAAGAAGTTTCCCAGAAGCTACACCGTCAGGTATCTGCTCCATCAGGACGAGATACCCGTTCCCGAGTCGCGTCGCCCGTGGAACCTCCATATCGACATCAAGGGTGCCCGAATGAACAACCTCAGGGGTATCGACGTACAGATTCCCCTCAACGTGATGACCGTCGTAACCGGTGTTTCCGGATCAGGGAAGTCCAGTCTTATCAAAGGCATCCTCTATCCCTCACTCAAGCGTCATATCGGAGAAGTGTGCGATGCCCCTGGAGAATACCTCGGACTCTCAGGCGACGTTGATGCCGTGAAGCATGTGGAGTTTGTCGACCAGAATCCCATCGGAAAGTCCAGCCGCTCGAATCCTGCCACATACGTGAAGGCCTACGATGCCATTCGCGACCTATATGCCGCACAGCCATTGTCCCAGCAGATGGGCTTCACGCCGCAGTATTTCTCCTTTAATGCCGAGGGGGGGCGCTGTGAGGAGTGCAAGGGCGCGGGGGTAATCACAGTGGAGATGCAGTTCATGGCCGACCTTGTGTTGGAGTGTGAGGCTTGCCACGGACATCGGTTCAAAAAAGAAATCCTCGATGTGGCCTTCCGTGGGAAGAACATCGACGATGTACTCAATATGACGATCACAGAGGCGATAGAGTTTTTTAAGGAGTCAGGAGTCAGGAGTCAGGAGTCAGGAAACAAGGGGCAACTGACAAAGACGATTGTCAACCGTCTGAAGACACTGGAAGACGTCGGACTTGGATATATCAAACTCGGCCAGAATTCCTCTACTCTCTCAGGCGGTGAAAACCAACGTGTGAAACTCGCCTATTTCATCGGACAAGAAAAACAGGAGCCGACGCTCTTCATCTTCGACGAGCCGACTACCGGTCTTCACTTCCATGATATCCAGCGTCTGCTGCAGGCTTTCAACGCACTCATCAGCCGTGGCCACACCATCATCATCATCGAGCACAATTTGGAGATTATCAAGTGTGCCGACCATGTTATCGACCTTGGTCCTGAGGGCGGCGACCGTGGTGGAGGACTCGTTGTGGCAGGCACGCCGGAAGAAGTGTCGCAGTGTCAAGAAAGTCTTACCGGACAATATCTGAAAGAGAAGTTGAGAATTTAGCGTATATTATTGATAGTTTAGATGAGAAGTCCTTGGTCATACAGCAGAATCATTCTGGCCAACATACTCTTCTGTATGTCGGGATACCTCTGTGCAAAGCAGAAGAAAGACACGCTCATTCTCGAACGCATCTACCAATACCGGGAGGCGAACCTCTCGGAGTTTGAATCGAAGGAGGACAACGTCTATACCAAGTTCCGCTACAATGTGGAGCGTCGCAACCTCACACTTTGGCTCATACCCACCATGTATGTTGTGGCCAAGGACCCACGCGAGTACATCCAAGAGGCATACAGTAAGGTGAAGTTCAAGGATGCCCACAACTTCGACATCAACAGTCAGGTGCTCACAGGTACGATAAGCCATAACCGGAAGGCTATGCCCACGCTCATCGACTTCATGACTCCCGACATCTACAACGTGGACTTCTACGAGGGTCACGTGCTGTCGCCCTTCAATAAATGGAATCGCCATTACTACCGTTTCAAGCAGATACGCCTGACGAACGGAAACACCCGGCTCGACTTCCGTCCTAAGTTATACAACACCCAGCTGCTGAACGGTTATGCCGTGGTTGAAACTGAGACAGGACGCATTCTCAGAACCGTGCTCAACGGAGAGTTTGACATGATAACCTTCCGCACGGAAATCACGCAGAATGAGGATAAAAGCCGCAGTCTCAGTCCCTTGAAGTGCAACACTGCAGCAACCTTCCGTTTTATGGGTAACCGCATCTCCGTACTCTTCAACGCCTACTACAACTGCAGTAAGAGTCTACCCGACAGCATCACCGATGTATCGAGCCGAGAACTGATTGACTCGCTGCGCCCCGTCCCCCTGAACCGTCTCGACAAGAAGATTTATGAGGCCTACGACGCAGAGAATGCTGCTGCCGACTCTGCCGCAGCCTTGGATACTCTGCCCCACAAGCCAAATCTTTGGAAGAAGATTTTCTGGGATACCGTCGGCGAGACCCTCGTCACGCCGATTGATGCAGAATCGAAATCGGGCAATACCTTCTTCAGTCTCTCACCCATCATCAACCCCCTATATGTCGACTACAGCGATAGCCGCGGCTTCCGCTATAAGACGAAGATGCGCCTACGGTTCACCTTTTCAGAGCATCGCTACCTGAACATCGAGCCCACCATCGGCTATAACTTCAAAAAGGACCAGCTCTACTTCACCATCCCGATACGCATGATCTACAACCCGAAGCGTAACGGATATGTGGAGATGGTCTACGGTAATGGCAACCGCATCAGCAACTCCACCGTTATGAACGCCATCAGTCGGGCACACGAGGATTCCATCTCGTTTGACAACCAGAACATGGACAAGTTCAAGGATAATCACCTCTTCCTGATCAACAATATCATGCTCTTCGACTGGATTGACCTGGAGACAGGTCTCATTATCCACCGACGCAAGGCTGTCAACAAAGCGCTCATGCGGGAGTACGGCGTGCCGGAAGAATACCGAAGCTTCGCACCCTTCGTTGGCATTAAGATACAGCCATGGCTCAACAAGGGGCCTCTGTTTGCCCTCGACTGGGAAAGAAGCATCAAGGGTATTTACAAATCAAACCTCGACTACGACCGGTGGGAGTTTGACGCCCAGTGGAAATACCAGATTCCAGGGCTTCGGTTCCTCAACATGCGCGTCGGCTACGGTGTCTATACGAGGAAGGCTGATGAGTATTTCCTGGATTTCGCCAACTTCTCTGATGAGAACCTGCCCTCAGGCTGGAATGACGACTGGACCGGTAACTTCCAACTCCTCGGCGGCGATGAATACAATAGTTCTAACTACTACTTCCGCTATAATCTCTCCTATGAGTCACCACTAATGATGGGCAGTTGGATACCCTATCTTGGCAAGTACATCGAAAAGGAACGCTTCTACATCAGCGGTGTGCTGCTTGAAAGCTCCAGGCCCTACTACGAGATAGGCTACGGCTTCACAAACCGCTACATCTCCGTAGGTGCCTTTGCCAGTTTCCGTAACACTCATTTCGACAGTTTTGGTATGAAATTCGAATTTGAACTCTTTAACAGATGGTAAAACCCCTCACCATATACAAAGCCAGTGCGGGCAGCGGAAAGACGTTTACACTTGCCACAGAATATATCCGTCTGCTGGTGGAGAATCCCGCAGGCTATCGCAGCATTCTCGCCGTCACTTTCACCAACAAGGCCACCGAGGAGATGAAGATGCGCATCCTAAGCCAGCTTTATGGCATCTGGAAACAACTGCCGGCATCGGATGACTATCTGGAGACTGTAAAAAAGAAAACCGCTCTCGATGTGCAAACAATCAGTGAACGAGCAGGAATCTGTCTTAGCAACCTCCTCAACAACTATCACTATTTCCATGTTGAGACCATCGACACATTCTTCCAGGGGGTCATGCGCAACATGGCTCGCGAACTCGACCTTACCACCAACCTGCGCATAGGACTCAACGATACACAGGTAGAGGAACTTGCCGTTGACCAGCTGATAGCCGACCTCAGCACCTCCGACGCCATGCTACAGTGGATTCTCAACTACATCATGGAGAACATCTCAGATGACAAGTCGTGGAACGTCATCGGCAAGATTAAGGACTTCGGACGCACCATTTTCCACGACGAGTACAAGAACGTAAGCCAGACTCTTGACCGTAAGTTGTCTGAACCAGGATTCTTCGACCGATATACTTCACAACTGCGCGAGTTGCGACAGACAGCTCTCGAGCATATGAAGGCTTTAGGCGAGCAGTTCTTCAACATACTCGACAACGAGAACCTCACCGTCGACGACTTCTCCTACGGCCGTAGCGGTGTATGTAGCATTTTTATCAAACTACGTCAGGGGATATTCGACGAGAGTGTTCTCGGAAAACGTGTGACCGACAGTTTGGGTGATGCCCCTAAATGGTACAAAAAGACCCATCCGCGCCATGAACTGCTCCACGCACTGGTCGACAGCACACTCGACAATCTGCTGCGCCAGGCCATCGAAGAACGGCCTCGTCAATGGCGTATCTACAAGAGTGCCGACCTCACGCTGCGCCACCTCAGTCAGCTTCGTCTCTTAGGCAGTATTGAGCAGAAGGTTCATACCCTCAACGAAGAGTCAAATCGTTTCTTGCTCAGCGACACACAGCAATTGCTCCATGCACTCATCGGCGAGAGCGACTCACCCTTCATTTTCGAAAAGATCGGAACACAATTGGAGCATGTGATGATCGACGAGTTCCAGGACACCTCGACCGTGCAGTGGCAGAACTTTCGTGTGCTGCTCTCCGAGTCCATGAGCCACGATGGTGGAAGTAACCTCATTGTGGGCGACGTGAAACAGAGTATTTACCGCTGGCGCTCTGGCGACTGGCGACTGCTCAACAATCTCGAAGACCAGTTCGACTCCCGCATGACCGAGACTCTTCCGCTCGATACGAACTACCGTTCACAGCGCCGAATCATCAATTTCAACAACGCTTTCTTCCAGCAGGCAGCCAACATTGAGCACCTTAGTCTGCAGGATTGCTGTGGTTCAGAAGCCGCCCAACTGTCAAAGGCATACGCCGACGTAAGACAAAAGATACCTGATAAGCGCAGTAAGGAAGGGTACGTTCAGGTGGAACTGTTGCCTGCTGAAGACTACCAGCCCGCTATGTACCGCAAGTTAACGGAAATCGTTTCCGAACTACTCTCCAACGGTATCACACAAGACAAGATAGCCATCCTTGTGCGCACCAACGCCACCATACCACTCATAGCTCAGTATTTCGCAGAACAGATGCCCGAGGTGACCATCGTCAGCGACGAGGCCTTCCGTCTCGACGCCTCCTGCGCCGTGCGCCTGCTCGTTGGTGCCATGCGTCTGCTCATACATCCTGCAGACCAGCTCACCAAGGCCTCCATCATCAAGATTTACCGTCGCGACATTTGCGGTGACAACAGAGGCGACAACGAGTGGCTTCTTCCCACCACCGACCTCGACACTCTGTTGCCCGATGACTATATCACCCGCTTTGACAAGTTGCTGTCACTGCCGCTCTACGACCTTGCCGAACGTCTCTATGCTGTTTTCGGTCTTGAGAGTCTCCCTGACCAGAGTTCATACGTCTGCGCTTTCTACGACTACCTGGTGAATTATGTCGGTGATAATGTCAGCGACATCAGTGCTTTTCTCAATGAGTGGGACGAGACACTCTGCTCGAAAACCATCCAGAGCGATGAAACCAGCGGTATACGCATCATCTCCATTCACAAGTCGAAAGGTCTGGAGTACGACCACGTCATCTGTCCCTTCTGTGACTGGCTACTGGAGAAGCAGAGCAATAACATCATCTGGTGTCGTCCGCAGGAAGAACCTTATAGCGACCTGCCCATCGTGCCCGTTGACTACAGCCAGAAGCAGATGAAAGGTACTATCTATGAGAACGACTACCAGCAAGAGCATCTTCAAAACACTGTAGACAACCTCAACCTGCTCTACGTAGCCTTCACTCGTGCCAGAAGTACACTTTTCGTCATCGGTCGCCGCAAGGCCAACGGTACCCGTTCGATGCTCATCGAACAGACACTGCCCGAAATGATTAAAACATTGAGAAATGACGATCCCGAAGGAGAAGTCCTCCTTGAAGGCCTTGACGATGACCAGCAGCCACTCCGTCTCACCTATGGCACGATTACAGGATCATCTTATGAATCGTCTGATGACAAATCTAAGGACAATCCCTTCCTCCAGCCATACGTACCTCTTCCAGTAACCGTTCGCACCTTCGGACAAAAGATGAGCTTCCGCCAGAGCAACCGAAGCCGTGCCTTTCTCTCCAGTGATGACGAAGAGGCTCTGCGCCGCGAGGAATACATCCAGACGGGAAGCATACTCCACGAGGTGTTCTCCACCATTCGTACCGCCGAGGACATCCCTGCCGCACTACAACACCTGCAAGCCGAAGGCGTCATCTATGATAGCAGACTCACTTCAGAGCACATCGCCTCGCTACTGCGCAAACGACTTCAGAATACACGTGTAGCAGACTGGTTCTCTGGGCGTTGGACGCTCTATAACGAGTGTACCATCCTCTCCACTGATGCTGACGGCCAGACCGTTCAACAACGCCCAGACCGAGTTATGACTGACGGCCGCCAGTGGATTGTCGTAGACTTCAAGTTCGGCTCTCCGAAGCCCGAATACCACGACCAGGTGCGTCGTTATATGAGTCTCCTCGCCTCTATGGGTCATCAGAATATCCACGGCTACCTTTGGTACGTCTACACTAACCGCATTGAAGAAGTATGAAAAGTTTCCTCGAATCCGTCGCCTCTGAACTGTTGACGCGCTTCGGCACCGACATGTCTCGCGTCGCCGTAGTCTTCCCTAACAAGCGCGCCTCGCTGTTCCTCAATGACCACCTTGCCCGTCTGGCAGGCCGTCCGCTGTGGAGCCCGGCATACGTCACCATCAGCGAACTTTTCCGTAACCAGTCCTCGCTACAAGTCGCTGATCCCATATTGCTCGTCTGTGAACTGCACCGCTGCTTCATACAGTGCACGGGTACCAACGAAACGCTCGATCACTTCTACGGTTGGGGTCAGCTGCTGCTCTCCGACTTCGACGATGTAGACAAGAACATGGCTCCCGCTGAACGTGTGTTTGCCAATGTCCGCGACCTCCACGAGCTCGACGATGTCTCGTATCTCACGCCCGAACAGCGCGAACTCATCCGTCGCTTCTTCAGCAACTTTACCGATGAGCACAACAGTGAACTCAAGCAGCGCTTCTTGCGTCTGTGGAGTCATATAGGTGACATCTACCACACCTATAACGACATTTTGTCAAGTCAGGGTCTTGCATACGAAGGAGCCCTCTACCAACAAGTGGCCACAGCCGACACCCTGCCTTCCGACTACGACACATACGTCTTCGTAGGCTTCAACCTCTTGCATCAGGTGGAGCAGATGCTTATCAGCCGTCTTCAGGACGCTGGCCGTGCAATCGTCATTCAGGACACTACCGAACAGCCGCCGCGACAGCTCACATACATCTGCGCCCCAACTGAGAACATACAAGCCCGATACGTCAGTCAGTGGCTCACACCAGAGCGTATAGCCGACGGACGCCGCACGGCTATCGTACTCTGCAATGAAGGACTGCTTCAAGCAGTCATCCACTGTCTGCCCGATGAAGTGGAGAAAGTGAACATCACTACAGGCTATCCTCTTCTTCAGACGCCCATAGCCTCGCTCGTGGCCCAACTGCTGAACCTTCAGATAAATGGATTCTCCAACCGCAACAATTCGTTCCGTCGCCGCTGGCTTGACATTGTGACCCGTCATCCCTACGCCTCACATCTGCCCGAAGGTTACGCCGACAGCCACATCACTGACACTACCGTCCTGCTCCACTGGCTCACCGATATTGTCCGCCACGTAGCCTTATCTCTCACCGCAGACCTCTCACCTCTCACCTCTGAGAGTCTCTTCCGCATGTACACACTCCTCAATCGCATGAGCGGTCTTGCCGACGAGGGCGTACTAACCGTCGACACCACCACGCTGCAGCGACTCGTCACCCAGCTGGTGCAGTCGACCACCATTCCATTCCACGGGGAGCCTGCTGAGGGCGTGCAGGTGATGGGCGTTCTCGAAACGCGCAACCTCGATTTTGACCACGTACTGGTGCTCTCCTGCAATGAGGGCCATATGCCACGCGGTGTCAGTGACACATCGTTCATCCCCTACGCCATACGCAAGGCCTACGGACTGACCACCGTTGACCATAAGACCGCCATCTACCGTCACTATTTCCACCGCCTTCTGCAGCGCGCTCACGACGTCACCCTCGTCTACGTCAACTCGACGACAGACGGCCAGCGCAGCGAGATGTCACGCTTCATGCTCCAACTGATGGCCGACGCACCCGCCCCCATCACCTTCCGCAGCCTTACCTCTACCCCATCGCCCGACACCGCCCCCTCAACTCAAAAATATAAACTCTCATCTATCCCCAAGACTCCAGCTGTTATCTCCCAACTGTGCTCACGCTTCACAGGCCCCAATGGCATCAGCCCGACAGCCATCAGCAGCTACCTACGCTGCCCATTACGCTTTTTCTACCACTATGTCAGCAACCTCAAGGAGCCTGACTCCACAGAAGACGACATCATCGACAGCCGCGCATTCGGCAATATTTTCCACCAGGCTGCACAGACCCTTTACAAGCCGTTTTCCAACCGTCTCGTCACTGAACAAATGCTCGACGCGCTGCTACATGACCCTTCTGCCGTCGATCGTGCCGTAGACTCCGCTATCCGCTCCGAACTTAAAACCCAAGACAATTCCGCGCCCGACGGTCTGCAGCTCATCTCCCGTGCCGTCATTATCAGGTATGTGCGACAACTTCTGGAGATCGACCGCCACCTGGCCCCATTCACCATCATCGACATGGAGGAACCATACTATATGCCCTACGACATCCATGTCGGTGACCAGTCGATGCACACCAAAATCGGCGGTATCATCGACCGTGTAGACTGTGTCACCGACCCCCTGTCAGGCCACGACCGCATCCGAGTGATCGACTACAAAACCGCGGCACGCCTTCCAAGGCCGATGGCCGACATAGCAGCTGTCTTCGACCCTGCACAGATTCCCAATCACAGCGACTACTACCTGCAGGCCATGCTTTACAGCCACATCGTACGCCAGCAAACACTAAACACTAAACACTCATCACCAAACACTCCTGTCAGCCCCTCGCTGCTCTTCATTCAGCACGCCGCTGCCGAGAATTATGACGCAACGCTCCGCCTCGGCCGCGAACCTGTCATTGACATTGCCCCATATTCTGATCAGCTACTCACCATGCTCCGCCAGACCATCGACGCCATCTTCAATCCCGATTTACCTTTCACGCCGACCGCCGACCGCGACCGGTGTCGCCACTGTCCATACGCAGAGCTCTGCAGGAAGTGAGTATCTAAAAAAACAGGCACCCTTTCAAAGGTGCCTGTATAAGTTTTATTCCTCTGGGCTGAGCCAGTATATGAACGGATCAGTGGTAGGAGGCAGCGAGGAAAGATACTCCTTACCTTTATCTTTGCTCCAAGGCTTGCCATTCATTGTACACTCATCGAGCTCTCCGTAGACCTCAAGGGCAGTGAAGGTGCGCTCCAGACAGCTGTTCCTCAGTTCGAAGACTTGCGTGTAGATTGCAGGGCCTCCTGCAGAGCCGGAGATGCGCACGTAGCCCTTGCCGTTCGTTTGGCGAAGAAACGCCAAGTGCAGTTTATCCGTCTCTACCCCAATCAGACCGATGTCTCCGCCCTTGACGGTGAAGAGAGCACCGTGCTGGTTGTCTTCGTCACGCATCCAAAGCTCCTCGTTGTAATCGCCGTCGACGTCAATCCAGCGATAGCGTGACAGCCGGTAATTCTTGTTCTCATGCGGGTCGTTATCGAGATAGAGTTTCCGACAGGTAGCGAGATCCTTCTTCCACAGCGGTGTCTGCTCGTCGATCAACTGGTGGTATACCTCATACACATTGCGCAACAGCTTACCATCGCGCAAAAACAACATGCCAACTGTGGCACTCTCGGGAGCACGATGCTCGAAACAGAGCTCCAGACCCTCCGGACCCTCGAATGCTGCGCCAATGCTGCTGGAGGCATATTCACCGTCGTCGTCGACATTCCATGTGGAGTTGGCTTCGCTCTCATCATAATGGCCCTCAACGGGATAAGAATAGACCTTATCGCCATCAGTGACTACCTCTAGGGCAAAGACCTTCTTGTTCTTCGGCTTGAACTGGAGCACACCATAGGTATAGCGGTCGCCGATTGTGTAGGTGTGTTCCGAACGCTCGGTCTTCATGCCGTACTGCTCTTCGAGCTGGCTGATGACTGTTTTGGATAAGGGCTTCACTTTACCGTATTGCGACACGAGCTTCGCGGTGAGTGGCCTGCGGCTGTTCATATAAGCTTCATGCACGATGACGTGCAGCTGTGCGAACGCATGGTCTCGCAATGAGTCGGCGATGTTAACGAAAGCATAGTTCATGCCCATTGAAGGGATAGTGGGACGACTGTGAAGTTCGCCAGGATAGAGATCCTCTCCGTCGGGATTCTTCAGCTGCTCTCCGATGCAGCGGATAGCAACACTCTTGCCGTCGTCAAGGAGCATCTGCGTATAGCCTGTAGCATTACGGCGGTAAGCGTCGAAGCATTCCCAAGCCTTACGGGCTTCGTCATAGTATTCGAGCATATCGTTCTTTTCGTACCATGTACGATCAGGTTCCTTCGCATCGGTCCAATAGACCACCTGCATGTGGTCCGGATCGAAATAATAGAGGAACATAGGTTTGGGCGCGGTATCACGAACTTCAACGGTAAAACTGTCGGCAGCGAGGGAGTCGCTGTCGACTCCACCCGCTGTCTGACCTTTATTCGTGCATCCGACCATGAGGGTCATTGCACAAACGATTATAAAAAAGAATTTCTTCATTACTCTGCTGCCTGAGGTGCCGGCTGTGTATTCTTCGAATTCTTAGCGGCAAGTTCCTTCAGCTTGTCTTTGCCCTTGAAGGCAAATACCCATACCAAGAATCCAGCGAGGACCAACAGACCAATGCCGAGCAGCGGACGGTAGAAGAGCCATGCGAGAGCGATGACGATAAGCGACCACACGATACCGATGACGGTGCATACGATACCCACGCCCCATCCGAAGATGTTGGCAACGAACGGCACAACCTTGAGGATGGTCTCGAGGAAGCCGAAGATACCCTTTAGGCCGCCAATGACAATCATAATTCCGATGATGCGGAGAGCCCAGAGGATCATGTTGTTAGCCTCTTTCTCCGCGTCAATAATCTCGTCACCACTCTTCTTTCCCATCACAAGCGTCTGGAAGCGCTTGCCGTTCTTAGCCTTGTAGGGCTTGAAGGTATCACCATCGACAACAGCCATCACTGTCACCTTAGCGGGTACAACTTTTTCAAAGGTCACACGCACGTCACCCACCTCAGGAGCACCAGGAACACGGCCAAAGTATAGCACATTCCCTGCCTGGTGAATATACGCCAGGTCCTTTTTGTTCTCGGCATTTGCCATCTGCTTGTTGATAGAGTCGCTGACAGCCTGCAGAGAGTCGAGTTTAGCCTTGACAGAATCCGGAAGCAGTGCCCTTATTGAATCAGGAATTGCCGACTGCTGAGCGGGCTGCTGGACAGGCTGTGATGCCTGCTGAATGCTTTTCTGCACACCGTAAAAGCGCTCATAGGCAGCCTGGGTGCTCTTGTCGAATTGCTTCAGAAGATCTTCGGCAATAGTCAGATCCATAGCTTCACGTGAGGAAATTCTATGAATAAGAGACTCCGGCAGTTTATATGCACCGAACGATACGTTCTCGGCATACTGCTCAGCATCATCAATGGTGGTAAACACCGTGTTTTTGTTCTGATAAGCGGGATCATGGAACTGACTCGACTGAACGGGACTCGATACCCACTGCTTCGAATAAGTATAGGTGGTGGTGGTTACTTCCTTGCCACCAAGCTTGTCCTCGCGCTTCGTCTGCTCATGCTCCACCCACTGGTAATACTCTACAGAACGACGGAGAGCAATAGCCTTAGCACCGATGCCGAACTGGGCATCAGAAAGCGAGTCCTCTGTCGTAGCCATTGCACTACCACAAATCAATTCGCCGTCTAACGAGGCATCTTTCTTGTTGGGGTTCTCCATCTCTACGTAGGCATTGCCTGCTTCGTCAAGCATCTTCTCCGTCTTTACGGCACGACCTTCGTTCCACCACAGCAGAGCCGTTCCTATGACGAACATCAGGAATCCGCTGCCAATAGCTTTGAATGAGTTGCCTACTCGGGTTCCATAACCCGTTGTTGTTACTTCTTGATAAGCCATAATGATTTACGATTTAATGATTTACGATTAATATTTTTTTTGATGATTTCAATTTTCAATTATCAATTTTCAATTTCAGTGGCATTATAGTTCAATTTCAATGCATACGATTGCTGTAGGGCCTGCTTCACATCACTCACGAGCCCCATCGGTGCATGTCTGTCGGCTCGGAGGCTGACGGTCAGCCTCTCAGCATTCTCTGCCGACAACTTTCCTCGTATCTCATTGATTAGTGTCGGAATCTCCTTCGCTGTCACAATTTCACCATTGAGCTGCACAAGCCAAGAGTCTCCTTGTTTCCCTGTCTCTTTGTTTATCGATTTGCCGATATAGATATTCACTATCGCCGGATGACCTAGGAGCTTCTTTACCTCAGAACCCGCCGGCACATTTAGCCTCACCTTCAACTCATCGCTGCGCATGTGGGTGACAATCATGAAGAAGAACAGCACGGTGAAGATTAGGTCGGGCATCGACGCGACATTCAGCGATGGCACACTGGAATGACGCTTGTGAAACATGCTGCGCATCGGTCTCATCTGGCACCTCCTTTCTCTATGGGTGATTCGCTGATGCGTTGAGGGTAGTAGTCGTTCACCAGAGTGCGCTCATCGGCCGAGAGACGATGGTAAGGCCGTCCGTAATGTTCCTGAGCGTATCGGTCGCGCAGACGGTGATAGGCACCTACGATGGCGTCCTGCATACGGAAATAAGCCTCATAGGTGGTCGAGCGGTCTACCTGAATGGATACCACATGCCCCATTCTATTTACCTGCGCCATCGCTGTCACAGCCTGTGCCAACTCCTCTAATGTTGCGGACTTACCGTCGCAGGTCAACTGGTCGTGAGCATCGAGTTCCACCCTCACAACCAAATCCTTGTTTACGTCCTGTGGTTGCTGGTTTTCTATCGGTGGCGGAGCCAGCTGGCGCATCAGCCCCTTCTCCGTGTCCATCGACGATGTCACAAGGAAGAATATCAGCAGCATGAACGATATGTCGGCCGTCGACGTGGTGTTCAGCTCCGGAATCTGCTTATGATAGCGCTTACGAAACATCCTGCAATCAGAACTATGGAAGAATAGATAAACATATCCGTTACCTTCAACCAAAACCTGTCGGTGAAGGATTCGCCGTTGGATACCACTGGCGACGTGGAGCCAAGCAAGAACGTTACTACGAGGCAAACCACCAGTCCGAGAATCACGAGCCACCCTATCCTACCGGCCGGCACGCGATTCACTATTGTCTCGCCCTTGCGGGTGGTACGTAGGCCGTGCCATACAGAGTACGCCGTTACCACTACAGCTGCACCGATCATCAGGTACATCAGCCACAACATCATGTCAGCGAAAAACGGAGAAACCAGCGTAGTCATCTCTTAATGATCTTATATTTTAATTCTTATTTCTTCTCCTTATACTCTGTAATCATATCGAGTAGAGTGATGGCGCTCTCTTCCATCTGAGCCGTCAGACGCTCAATCTTCGAGAGGATATAACTATAGAACAGCTGCAGTATCAACGCCACCACGATACCGAAGATGGTTGTGATAAGAGCCACCTTCATACCACTGGCCACAATCGTCGGGCCGATGTCGCCCGCCTGCTGGATGTGGTCGAAAGCCATCACCATACCGATCACCGTACCCAGGAATCCCAGCGACGGCGCCATAGCGATGAACAGTTTTATCCACGAACAGCCCTTCTCCAGGTTCGCGGCCTGCAGACCGCCGTAATTTGTAATCGAACGCTCGATGGCATCCATCGGCTGATGGATATGCAGCAATCCCTGATAGCATACGCTCGCCACGGGTCCACGGGTATTGCGACAGAGCGTCTTAGCACCCTCCACATCGTCCTCCTTCAAATGTTTCTCTATGTCCTCCATCAGCTTGTAGGCCTTTATCTCAGATAGCGTCAAGTAGATGATGCGCTCGATACAGAAAGCCAGTCCTAACACCAGAGCCAATGCTACGAGCGACATGAAGCCCGCATTGCCGTCGATGAACTTCGTCTTCAACTGTTTGTGGAATCCGCCGTTTTCGTCCGTATCAGCCTCGGGATCATCTGCCAGCATGGCTTCCGCAGCGATCGAGTCAGCAACGAGCAGCGAGTCATTGGTCTGAAGTGAGTCGGTTGCGATCTCACTCTTGGGCGTCACCTTGTCCTGTGCCCTCAGCACCTGTGGCACCCAGAGCATACCTATCATTGAAAACAGAATAATCAATCTTCTCATAATCATACTAAACTAATTATATTCGTAGAAGTACCAATAGGTGTCTTGGAAATCTTCAGCGACCTTGACCTTTCGCTCTGAGGGGTCAGAATACTGGCGCTCCAACTCCTGAAGGTTCCGCCAGTCTTCCTCGGTGACGGAATGCCGGTAGACGACCACAGGATTTGACCGCAGATGGGAGTAAAGCACAAGTGCCTCACGATAGTGCTTCGGCAATTGGTCGTCAAGAGTATAGTATTTGCCAACCTCATGGGCAAAACGATCTATCTGGCGGTCGATAAGCAGACCACAGAGACGATAGTCGGCAACTTGACTGATGGCTGTCGAGTCACGCCCGAGGAGTTCAAGATAGCGCATAGGCTCCATCGGAGTGGCTGGACGAGCTCCGAGGAAACGGTAGATGCTGTCCTCTGGACAAAAGAGCATGTGAGTCTGTCCGTTGGTGGGTAACATATCGGTTGAGGAACCTTTGATAGAATATTCGAAGAGTCGCTCTCCGAGGGCGTTATCACGGGCAAGGGCATACATGCGAAGCATGAGCAGATTAGCATCGCTCTCCAAAGAATTTTGTCCAATCTCCAGTGCTGCTCGGTAATCACCTTTGGCAAGTTGACACTCGGTCTTCATGCGGTATTGGAACACAGCATTGGTATTGCCAATCCAAGCTACAAACATTATCTGCAGCGACATCAAGAGCATGTTCACCCACATCGGTCGCGAGAAAACAGAGTAACTACGGTTCTCTTCCACTTCTTGGTAAACCTTTGCCACCCATACCAAAGGTAACCATATCAGGATGATTAGGACAGGCAGCCACCACCGCCACTGGTAAACAATTGTGGACTGCTCACTCAAACCGTAGTCGGTAAGCAGTGCCAATATGAACATCGAAGGCACATAGGTAATCGCATGGAAACGCTTAGAGATGCGCGTGATGCCGTAGACTGAAAGTTGCAATAGCAGTAGTACGATGGTGATGACAGTTGTTCCCACTATGGGGTTGTATCGCGTCATTCCATTACTAAGTATGTGCTGCGTCACAGTCAGTGCATCAGCCTGGAAGAAGTGAAGCCACGTGACGGAAAAGAGTACAAAAACAATAGCACACATCAGTCGAATGACTATGGTGCTATTGCTTTTATGGGGATGATTATAATTCATATCAAACCTTCTTCAATACGACGGCAGAACGGGCAGGTATGTAGAGTTTCAGCCACTCCTTATGATCCTGTACGTAGAGCGGATCGTAATTTGTGTAGTGCGTGATCGTGTCATCGGCAAAACCATTGCCGCCGAATTCCTTCGAGTCGGTATTGAGCACCACATCGTAAGAACCAGTAGGCACAAGGAAGCCGTAGTCGGTATAGCTTCGCATCGGAGAGAAGTTGAATACGAACACGAGGTCGCCACGCATGAAGCAGAGCACCTGGTCGCCGTCATCATGCCAAATTTCCTGCACGGGTGTATCCTGGAAGTTACGCACACTCTTAATTGTCTTCAGCATTTCACGGTCGAAGTCACCCAGCCAATGATAGCAGAGATCCTTGTTATCAACAAGGTTCCACTGACGGCGGGCATACTTATACGACCAACCATTTCCTTCACGTGGGAAGTCAATCCATTCAGGATGACCGAACTCGTTACCCATAAAGTTCAAGTATCCGCCATTGATAGCAGCAACGGTGACGAGTCGGATCATCTTATGCAAGGCGATACCGCGCTGGGCCATATCATTAACGTCCTTCTTAGCAAAGTGCCAATACATGTCGGCGTCGATAAGGCGGAAAATGATGGTCTTGTCACCTACAAGTGCCTGATCGTGGCTCTCGCAGTAAGAGATGGTTTTCTCGTCCGGACGGCGGTTCCTGACTTCCCAGAATATAGAGCAGACATTGATGTCCTCGTCGCGCACCTCCTTGATGGTCTTGATCCAGTAATCAGGGATGTTCATAGCCATACGGTAGTCGAAACCATAGCCACCATCTTCGAACTTCGCCGCGAGACCAGGCATTCCTGAAACCTCCTCTGCGATGGTGATGGCATTGGGGTTCACCTCATGGATGAGCTTGTTTGCAAGCGTAAGGTAGCAGATAGCATTGTCATCCTCATGACCATTGAAGTAGTCTCCATATCCTCCGAAAGCCTCTCCAAGTCCGTGAGAGTAATAGAGCATTGAGGTGACACCATCGAAACGGAAACCATCAAAGTGGTACTCCTCAAGCCAGTATTTGCAATTTGAGAGCAGGAAGTGGAGAACGTCGTCCTTGCCGTAGTCAAAGCAGAGAGAGTCCCATGCCGGGTGCTCATGGCGATCGCCGGGATAGAAGAACTGGTTGGGATCGCCACAGAGATTACCCAGACCCTCCACCTCATTCTTCACAGCGTGTGAGTGAACGATATCCATGATAACGGCGATGCCGTTCTTGTGGGCTGTATCAATGAGTTCCTTCAGCTCCTCAGGCGTACCGAAGCGCGAACTCGGGGCAAAGAAACTGGACACATGGTAACCAAAAGAGCCATAATAGGGATGCTCCTGAATGGCCATCACCTGAATGCAGTTGTAGCCGTCCTTGATGACGCGCGGCAGCACGTTATCCTTAAACTCGGTATAGGTGCCAACTTTCTCAGCATCCTGACCCATTCCCACGTGACACTCGTAGATGAGCAGCGGGTTCTTCTTGGGCTTGAAGGTCTTCTTCTTGAACTCATAGGGCTTCTCGGGATTCCACACCTGTGCGGAGAATATCTTCGTCTGGTCATCCTGAACCACACGACGACACCATGCAGGGATGCGCTCCCCTTCTCCACCGTTCCACTTCACCTTCATCTTATAGAGTTGGCCGTGCTTCAGGGCTTTCTCGCTGAGTTTCAACTCCCAGTTGTCAGTGCCAGCAATGCGTTTACAACGATACTTGTCTGATTCCTGCCAGTTGTTGAAGTCACCAATGAGGTAGATATCTGTGGCGTTAGGTGCCCACTCGCGGAAAACCCAGCCTTTTGTAAGTTTGTGGAGTCCGAAATATAGGTGACCAGTGGCGAAATCGGAGAGAGTCTTTTTTCCATTCTGTGTCAACTGTCCGATTTTCCACAATGCGTGGTCATGACGTCCGCGGATAGCGTCCTCAAAGGGTTCCAACCAAGAATCGTTTCTTACTAGACCGATATGTTCGGGAACAGGAGCCGCAGCCTTTTTAGCTGCAGACTTTTTAGGGGTTGTTGCTTTCTTCGTTGCCATAACGTATTATGCTTTTACTTTGAAAATTGCTTTTTTGATTTCGGGTTCATCAATAATGCAGGGCATGTGACCATCCTGCGGGAAGAAGATGGCCATCTGTCCGGGCTTTACAGTCACGAACGTCTGGGGCTTTGTGTCGCCATACTTTGTGATATCCTTCTCCGCATTGTACTCAAAGTCGGGCAGGTCGCAGAGCGGTGTGTAGCCGAAAGTCTCCTCGCAGGAGATGGGGATCTGAATGTCAATCATGTCGATGTGAGTCTCCAGGAAGGCCGTATCCTTCGTACGCTGTTTTGTTACCTGCAGGTTCAAGAACAGATCATTGTCCTTGATAGGATACTTGCCCGGCTCCATCGTACGGAAATCATTGTCTTTCAAAAACTCACAGACATCGGCAAAAAGCGGATTCAGCGCTACATATTTGCCAAGATTTTCCAAAGTGTCAATAATCATAAGCTTTTATATTATAAGTTCTTAATTCACATTTCTGTGTCCGCGGACGTAGTTGCCCTCGGCGATAATGCGGCCATTGTGGTCTTTCTCGATGAAATGTCCGTCACGCACGTCGTCGGCATAGGTTCCCTCGAAGCGCAGACCGTCCTTATCCTCTTCGATGGCTGGCCCGTGACGCTTGCCGTCCTTGAACTGTCCCTTGAACTTCGAGCCGTCGGCAAAGCGCAAGATACACTCCCCGTGGGGCTGTCCGTTACGGAAGGTGCCTTCCACCAGGTCGCCGTTCTTCTTTGTCAGCTTACCCCGGCCTTCCTGCTTATCGTGCTTCCACTGGCCCGTGTAGTTGTCACCGTTCCTCCAGGTAAAGGAACCCTGTCCAGATTTATCGCCGTTGAGGAATTGTCCGGTGTACTTCTCTCCGTTAGCATAACTGAAGATTCCGGCTCCAGTACGACGCCCACGGACATAGTCTCCCTCGTAGACATCACCATTCTGGAATTTATAGATGCCTTTGCCATGCATCTCGTCGTTGGCCCACTGACCTATATAAATATCACCATCAGCATAACGGAATGTTCCCTTGCCTGAGCGGACATTATCTTTCCACTCTCCATCGTAAGTAGATCCGTCGCCCCAATCGAAAAAGCCTTTACCCTGCTTCTTGTCGGCCACCCACTCACCACGATAAAATGCACCGCCTGCAAAGGTATAAGTGCCTTTGCCCGAACGCTGGTCCTTGAACCATTCGCCGTCGTACTTGTCGCCATTAAAATAATACATCACACCATGACCATGCTGGTAGTCACGGAACCACAAACCGTCATAACGGTTGTTGTTGGCGAAGTAATAAATACCATGACCATGCTGTTGGTTCTGGAACCACTCACCCTCGTATTTCTCTCCATCATTGAAGGTGTAGACTCCGTAACCTTGACGATTTCCTTTGTCGTACTCTCCTTCGTAGACATTACCATTTTTATAAGTTGTCTTTCCTTTCCCATGCGGTTTTCCTGCCTGCATCTCACCGTTGTAGCTACCGCCGTCCTTGGTGGTCGTAGTGCCTAAAGTTAACTTTTGAGCACCCGCCGGAAGCGCAAGTAGAAGGGTCAATAATATAGTGGAAAAATATTTCGTAGTCATAATATTCATTTTAAAAACCATGCAAAATTAGTAAAATTTTTGCTACCTCACAAACTTTTCCATATAATTTAACGATATATATGGAGATTTTTCATTACCTTTGCATCCAATATGAAGTTTATAGCCATAATTCCCGCCCGCTATGCGTCTACACGCTTCCCGGGCAAGCCGCTGGCGATACTTGGCGGCAAGACAGTTATCCAGAGAGTGTATGAGCAGGCCAGGAGTGTGCTCCAAGATGTGTGTGTGGCTACCGACGATGAGCGCATCTTTGACGCTGTCACGTTGTTTGGCGGTAAGGCGGTGATGACACGTCCAGACCATAAGAGCGGCACCGACCGTATTGAAGAAGCCGTAGAGAAAATCGGCACAAATGCTGATGTCATTATTAACATCCAGGGTGACGAACCCTTCATTCAGCCGTCGCAGATAGAGACACTGATACGCCTCTTCGACGATCCTGAGACGCAGATAGGTACCCTCGGCAAGCCTTTCGACACGATGGAAGCTGCACTGAATCCCAATTCTCCGAAGATAGTGAGTGACCGCAGAGGATTCGCACTCTACTTCAGCCGCAGCGTCATACCCTTTATAAGAGGTGTAGAGCAAGGCGACTGGATCAGGCACTATCCGTTTCTGAAGCATCTCGGCGTGTATGCCTATCGCCATGAGGTGCTGGCAGAGATCACTCGTCTGCCCTTGGGCAGTCTTGAAAAGGCAGAGAGTCTGGAGCAGCTGCGATGGCTGGAAAACGGTTACAGGATCCGTGTGGGCCTTACCGACGTTGAAACTGTCGGTATAGATACACCCGACGACCTTGTACGGGCTGAGAGATTGTTAATCAACACATAAACAACCAGAATCATGAAAAAAGAAACATCCTTCAGATCGCCGAGACAACATATACTGATCATTGCATCAGTCGCGATGATTATCACTTTAGCTACGGCTCTTTGGATCATTAATAGAGCCATGAAAGCCGAGGCTCATGTCAGATACGTGGGTATTTCTAATCTTGCTGCAGAAAAAGTGGCGCTCACTGTTCACGCGATGGAGATGAACGCTAAGAACGTGTTCGATGAAGTAACAAAACATATGGACACACCCGAGTCAGTGGTCTCTGCACTACAGAGCAAGGCGAGCCTGAACCCCGAGGTGAAGGGTTACTTCGCAGCCTTCGAACCCAATTATTTCCAACAGAAGGGCTACTGGTTCGAACCCTACGTACATCATAATGACAGAAACACATTCGTGTTAAGCCAAGTGGGCTCTGCCCGTCACGACTACACAAAATCGGCATGGTATATACGTGCGAAGGAACAGAAGGAAGAGTTCTGGTCAGACCCCTACTATTATCAGGACAACGACGAGATAGGTCTAAGCGGCCTTTACTGTACATTCGTGAAGCCCGTGTTCAATGCAGAGGGCAGTCTGGCCTGCGTCTGCGGAGCCGACATCACCTTAGAGTGGCTGGCAAAGAAACTACGCCACATTGACGAGAGTGCGCGCACCGACGCTATGATGAATAAGTTCTTCAAGGGCAGTCAGCAGTTCTATACCGTATTGCTCAGCCACGACGGTTCCCCCATCGCCCATCCCGAAGACAAGCCCCTTAGGATGACCGACCCTGAAGTGCTGGGCAACATGGCCAGGAAGACGGGCGGCATAAAAGACATGACGGTCAACGGTGAGTCCGCCCGCGTGTACTACGCACCGGTAGAGGACATCAACTGGACAGTAGTGCTTGTAGTGCCCAAAGGGGAAGTCAGGAGTCCTCTCTTTATCACAAGCGTGCCGCTCATCGCGATTACCTTCTTAGGAATTGTCTTCATCTTCATGGTATTGAGAAAGAAAAAATAAAAAATGTCATAACAATCATTGAGAATAATTAAATTCCTAACCCGGACCCTGTCGCTAAGACTAAGCCTGATGATGGTCTGTGCGATTGCCATCCTGTTGACAGGAGCACTCGTCGTGATGTTCCATTTCTCGCGCGAAGCCCTGCGACAAGAGGCGATGCACGACGCCAAACACACGCTGGAGGGAACGTCGCTCCACATCGACAATATCCTGCTGAGCGTCGAGCAGACGGCCGGCAACTTCTACTACGACCTGATGCGCCACATGGACGAGCCCGACCGCATGGAGGACTACTGCCGTGAACTCGTGTTGAGCAACCGCTATATCGTGGGCTGCGCCATCGCCTTTAAACCTTATTATTATCCCGCGCGCGAGACCTTCATGGCCTACGTCAGGCGAAAGGTGAAGGGCGGCAACTGGCTCGTGGACAACTACGACACGCTGGAGACCCCCAAGTCGTTCCTCGGACAGCCTTACACCATTCAGGAATGGTACACCCAGCCCATGGAGACCAATTCCGCCTGCTGGTTGGAGCCGGTCAAGAACCAGAGGCCCGACGAAGCCCTCGTCACCTTCTCTCTGCCCATCTACGACTTCAAGGGAAAGTCGTTTGCCGATAGAGAAGCGTTGGAGCCTGTGGGCGTATTGGGCGTCGATGTGCCGCTGGCCCGTCTCTCCGACTTCATCCTGCGCGCCAAGCCCTCTGAAAACGGCTACAGCGTGCTGGTGGGTCAGGACGGAAAGTTCATCGTTCACCCCGATACGGCCAAGCTTTCCACAGGAACGATATTCACCAACACGGAAGGGCAACCCACCACCAGCATGATTGAAGCGGCGAAGGAGATGGTGGCTGGCGGATCAGGCTTCCTGCCCTACAAGAAAAACGGTGAAAAGTGGTACGTGATGTACAAGCCGTTCGTGCGCTCCGAAGCCCCTGGACGCATCATGAAAGACCTCGGATGGAGCGTTGGCGTCGCCTACCCCGACAGCGACATCTTCCGCGAATACAACTATCTGCTCTACCTGTTGTACGTCATCTCGACGCTGAGTCTGCTCATCTTCTTCATAGCCTGCCGGCTGTTCACTCACCATCAGCTGCAGCCGCTGACGCTGCTCACGGAGTCGGCCCGGCGCATCGCCGACAGCCACTACGACGAGACCGTTCCCGACACCAATCGTGAAGACGAGATAGGCCAGCTGCAAGGCCACTTCCAGAAGATGCAACAGGCGCTGGCCGCCCACATCGGCCAGCAGGAACAGTTGTCGGAGCAGCTGCAGCAGCGCGGTGAGGAGCTGCAGGCAGCCTACAGTCAGGCCCAGGAGGCCGACAGGATGAAGACAGCGTTCCTCCACTACATGACCAACCAGTTGATAGCGCCGTCCGACGTCATCGACAAGAGTGTGACCACCCTCTGTAACCATTTCGAGGACATCAACTCGGCCGAAGCCGGCCGGCAGGTCGATATCATCAGCCATAGCAGCGAGGAGATTCTCCGGGTGCTCGACCACATGCTCCAGACGGCAGAAAGCGATAAAGGAAAGGAGGGTGCCGATGTATAGACTGAGAAAAAGCCTGCTCTCGAAGCTCAGCACGGGCATCACCCTGATGGCCATCCCCATCTTCGTGCTGTCGCTGGGCGCACTGTTCCTGCAGTCACGCTACTTCATCCGTCAGGAAGCCAGCGATCATGCCCGTAGCTTGCTCGACGCGACGATGCACCGCATCAAGAAATACATGCTGGCCACGGAAATGGCCACGAACGCCAACACGTGGTTCATCGAGCACAACTTCCAACCCGACTCACTGCTGGTCCTCTCGCGGCGCATCGTCATGCTCAACGGCAACACCAACAGCTGCACCATCAGTGCCGCCCCCGACATCTTCCCGCAGTGCGGCCGCTATTTCTCCGTCTATTCCGTCAGACGAGGCGACACCATCGCCAGCATCAGGGAGCAAAACTACGAATACTTCGACCGTCAGTGGTACAAGACCCCCGTCGCCCAGGGAGATGGCTGTTGGGTGGAGCCCGTCTTCGAACATACCGAGGGCGAGGTGCGTACCGACGAGACCGTCCTTTCATATTGTAAACCCCTTTACGACAGAAACCAGACCGGGCCCGATGGCAAGAAGCGCCTCCTGGGTGTCGTCTGCGTCGACCTCTCCTTCCCGATCCTGACAGAAGCCATCAACGCTGGGGAGCCTGAATACCCCGGTTCCTACTACATCATGCTCGGCGGCAACGGCCACTATTTCTACCATCCCGACTCCAAACGGCTGCTCCGTAAGACCTACGCCTCCGACATCGATCCCAAGGCCCATGCAGACATCTTAGCCATCGGCCACGAGATGGTGACCGGTAAAGAGGGACACATGCACGCCCAGATCAACGGCGAAAAATGTCACGTGGTCTACCGGTCCCTCCCCAGTTCCAAATGGAGCATCGCCCTCGTCAGCCCCGACAGTGAGATCCTGCATAGCTACAACCAGCTCACCTACATCATCATCGCGCTCATCGTCATCGGTCTGGCCATCATCCTCTGGCTCTGTCGCAGGGCCGTGGGTCATGCCGTCCGTCCCGTCAGCTATCTGGTAGGCATGTCAAAGCAGATCTCGGAAGGACACTACGACCTGGAGATACCCCGCACCTCGCGCGAGGACGCCATCGGACAGTTGCAGAACAGCTTTGCCACCATGCAGCAGTCGATCGAAGAGCGTATCAGCAGCATCCAACAAGCCTCTGAGGAGACCAAACGGCGTAACGAAGAGCTGGTGACGGCGATGCAGATGGCCAAGGAAGGTGTCCGCCAGAAGAACATATTCATTCAAAACGTGTCGCACCAGATACGCACCCCGCTGAACATCATCCTCGGCTTCGCACAGATTCTGCGCGAGAGTCAGGACATGGATGAAAAAGAACTGCAGGAAATCCGAAGCATGATGAACTACAATGCCTTCCACTTGTACCGCATGGTGAGCATGCTCTTCGCCAGTTCCGACACCGGAGCATCCAAGGCCTGGAAGAGTCAGTTGACCGACCAGCTATTCTGCAACGAGCTGGCTCGCGATAGCGTCCGTTACATACAAGACCACTTCCCGGGTATCGAAGTCCACTTGGAAAGCGAGGTGCCCGACAGCCTGCAGATTGTGACGAACCACCTTTACCTGATGCGTCCGCTCCGCGAGCTGCTCTACAACGCGGCCAAATACTCCGACGGCCAGCACATCACGCTGCGTATCGAGCAGACGGAAGCCTCCGTGCGCTTCACCGTCGAGGACGTAGGTCCGGGACTGTCCGCAGAGTCGATCGACAAGCTCTTCAAACCGTTCAACAAGCTCGACGACCTCAGTGAAGGTCTTGGTCTCGGCTTGCCGCTGGCCCGCAGTCATATCCTCAGTCTGGGCGGCATCCTCGAATACGACGACACCTATCTTGAGGGTTGCCGTTTCATTGTCACCATGCCCAAGTAAACGTCAGGCTGTCTTCTGGTCAAGCAACTGCAGGATGGCATCACGGCACTGCTCCATAAGCCAGCGTGGCGTACTGGTGGCGCCACAGATGCCTATAGAGTCGATACCCTCAAGCCACTCACACAGAATCTCCTGCGGATCCTCCACAAGATGAGAGTTGGGATTCACGCGCAGACACTCGTTAAAGAGCACCTTCCCATTAGAACTCTTGCGGCCGCACACGAAGAGGATGAGGTCGTGACGGGCTGCGAACTGAGAGATATTAGGCATGCGGTTCGCAACACTGCGACAGATTGTGTCGAACGAGCGAAAGGTGGCCTCCGGGGCAATGTGCTGCTGGATGTATTCGATAATGCGGTGATATTCATCGAGCGACTTCGTGGTCTGGGAATACAGATAGATGTCCCGGGAAAAATCGAGACGCGTCACCTCGTCGAAGTTCTCAATGACAAAGGCGTTCGACTGAGTCTGCCCGACAAGTCCGAGCACCTCAGCGTGACCTTTCTTGCCAAATATGACAATCTGTCCGCTACCCATTTCGTATTGTCTCTTGATGCGCTTCTGCAACTGCAAAACCACAGGACAAGTCGCATCGATAATCTCGATGTTATTGCGGCGGGCAAGCTCGTAGGTCTCAGGAGGCTCGCCATGGGCGCGCAAAAGCACTTTCACGTCATGGAGTTCACGCAGGTCAGCGTGGTTGATGGTAATGAGTCCCAGATCTTTCAGACGCTCGCACTCCATGCCGTTGTGGACGATGTCGCCTAGGCAGTAGAGAGTCTTATCACTCGAGCCAAGTTCTTCCTCGGCTTTCTTTATGGCAGTAGTGACCCCGAAGCAGAAGCCACTACCTTCGTCGATTTCAATCTTAATCATTCTTTAGTGCACTAAAGTAGAGGTTGAGGAGATCCTGAGCAGCGACGAACGAAGTCTTCTGGCCTGCAAGGACGCTCTGCTCGGCAGCAGCGAGCTGGCCAGCAATAAGAGGATTGTTGTAGAACGACAGCCGCAGGTGCTCGTTAATCGACTCATACATCCAGTACTTCGACTGTTCGTTGCGACGATAGTCGAAGTAACCGTTGGCCTTCACAAAGTCGATATACTCATAGATCATGTCCCATATCTCCTTAATACCTGTCCCGTAGAATCCTGAATAGCAGAGCACCTTCGGCATCCAGCCGCTATCGGGCAAAGGGAAGAAGTGGAGGGCATTGCGGAAGTTGGTGGCGGCCATCTGGCAACGGTCGACATTATCACCATCGCACTTGTTGATGACAATGCCATCACTGATCTCCATGATACCACGTTTGATACCCTGCAGCTCATCGCCTGTACCAGCCACCTGGATGAGCAGGAAGAAGTCGACCATCGAGTGGCAGGCTGTCTCACTCTGCCCCACTCCAACAGTCTCTACGAAGATCTTGTCGAAGCCGGCAGCCTCACAGAGGATGATGGTCTCACGCGTCTTACGGGCCACACCACCGAGGGAACCTGCCGATGGGCTGGGACGGATGAACGAGTCTGGATGCTGAGCGAGCTTCTCCATACGCGTCTTGTCGCCGAGGATGCTACCCTTAGTACGTTCCGAAGACGGATCGATGGCAAGAACTGCCAAGCGACCACCCTTCTCTTTCAGCACGTGAATGCCAAACTCGTCAATGCTCGTGGACTTGCCTGCACCTGGCACACCGCTAATACCCACACGCACTGAGTTGCCGCTATAGGGCAGACAGCGGTTGATGACCTCCTGTGCCTTGGCCTGATGGTCGGGATTGACACTCTCGATAAGTGTGACTGCCTGGGAGAGGATGGTGACATCGCCCTTGAGAATACCCTCAACCATCTCACCAACAGAGAGTTCACGGCGACGGAAGCGGTTCCGGTTGAGATAGGGGTTGACGATAGGTTGCTGTGCGACACCGCTGTTCACCTGCAGGCCTGCATATTCTGAACTGTTCTCGGGATGCTCCATAATTTTCTATTTTACCTTGATATTGATTGTTACCTTAGGATGGTCGGGATCGTTGGTGATCATGAGGATACGGGGACGGCCCTTTACCTTCTGAAGCTCTTCGGAAAAGCCGGTAATTTTTAGCGTGGTGTTCTGACCGGGCTCCAGCTCCCTGCTGCCAAGGATGACCTTCAGGCCACCTGTGTACATCTGCATGGAGGATATCTGCAAGGTGGACTTTCCGGAGTTGGCAAGCAACACCTCGACCGTTTTCTTATCCTTGCCGCCGAAGTCTGTAAAATCAACATCGGTAGTCGACATCTGCAACTGCGGTGCAATGGCCTTGCTGACACCTTCGAACTGCTTGAGGTCTGGCAACAGGGTTACAGATACGTCGATGGCCTTGTCGGCACTCACCTTCTCACCTAGTTGCTGTGCGAGGAACACCTGTGTCTGGGTGAGTCCGTAATCGCGCAACTTGTCGGAAACCAGTGTGACGGTGATCGTACCGCTTTTACCTGGTTCGAGTGATTCCGGCTTGACGGTGGCGTCTAGATACGGCGGCAGATGCATCAGACGTGGCTGCATACGGTCGGTACCGTTGTTCAGAACATGGATCTCCTGTATAGGAGAGTCACCTTTGTTCACATCGTCGAATTCAAGCACGTCCTGATCAAGCAACAATGCTCCCATAGAGAGGGGATAACTGCCCGTATAGTCCTGCATCTCTGTGAGCACCACGCCTCGCATGGTCAGATAGACAGGCTGCTTAGTAGCATTGCTTATGACTGCTGCCGACTTCTGGAAATGTCCGAGCTGGCGGGCATCATAGGTCATCTTGATAGTGAACTTATCACCTGCTCCCACCTCCTTGGGATACTCCACGGCCGTACAGCCGCAGTCGGGCTTCACGCTCTCAATCACTAGTTTCTTCCGACTTTTATTCTTCAAATCGAATATGGCGGTGACGGGCTGCTGATAACCTGTACGTCCGCACTCTAGCGAGGGCTTTTCTACCACCAGCTTCTGGGCAAAAACCATTGAAGATTGAAAATTGAAGATTGAAAACTGAAAGCAGAATGCCAACAATACAAATCTCAATCCATCTTCAAACCTATTTTTCTTCATTATTATCATTACTTATATTATTTTCAATTTTCAATTTTCAATTTTCAATCTTCAACGTCTGCGACTTAGTAGTGCCGCGGAACTCAGGAGCATAGGCACACTGCACGGTACAGGTGCCTGTCTCATATCGGCCTGCTCGATCAACGAAGTACTCGCTCTCGATCGTATGACGACCTTTGGAGAGACAATCGAAATAATAGTTCGTTGTGTAGTCCTTTGGTGCACAATATGAGCCAGAGTGCCAGCCACTGAGCTGACGTACGGGCTCCAGACAGGCAGCACGCTTGTCCATCACCTGCACGAAGTCGTAGTCGCGGTCGGCATCGATGGTAATGCGCATCCTGACACGGTCACCAACCTTCAGCTTTGTGGGCTGCTTACCATCAGCGGTCAGCAGTTCACGCTTCACGATGAGACCACTGCCCGCGTCGGCAATGTTATGCATAGCCTGAGTAAACTGTGCATAGACGGCGCCCCACGATGTGCCCTCTGTACTCTTGGCGATGGTGAGAGTCTTGCTATCCGTCTGTACAGCCGTCTTCACATAGCCGATGGCAGCTGTAGCCTTCGGCAGCTCCAGAGGTTTTCCGTCAACCTCTATGTCGGCATTTACCCTATCCAGCCGCAGAGTATTTGACTCCTGACTCCTTCTCTCCTTCTCTCCTTCTCTCCCTAAGAAAGCATACACGGCATTCACGCTGTTGATGGGCGTGTCCCAAGCCTGTGTACGCTTTTCCTGAAGCAGCCAGCGCTGCATCTCCTCGATAGTTTGACAGTCCTCAGGCGTGAGAAGCTGCATGGCCTCGATGGCAACGGTCTGTGTGGGTATCTTGTAGTCGTACCAGGAGTAGCCGGCACGCGGCGTATCGTAGTAACGGCCCATCTCCTCACGGAACACAGTGTACTCCTTCAACGACTGTACATACTCTGCCGCACGCTTAGGATCGCTCTTGGAAAGGATGACTGACGTCAGAGCCTTCTCGTAGATCGACTGCGACTTGATGTCCTTCTTCAGGAGTTTCAGAAGATAGTTATTGGCCGACTGCACGTCATCGGGCAGCGTACGGCCATCGAGGGTGGCGAGATAGAGCCACTGCAGGGCCTTGAAACTGGGGAAGGAAACACTATGGCCCTCACGCTCCCACTTCTTCATCTCCTCCACTTCTTCAACAATCACCTGCCCCATGAATCTAAAGGCGCTGTTGAGCATCTGAGAGGTCTCTGGCTGTGCGCCGGCGATGGCGTTGAGGCGAACGAGCATCTCACTGACGGCTACCGTTATATAGAACGACGCCGGCATATCCTTCCACCATGTCCATGCACCGCTTGGTAACTGCAGACGGCCCAGCTTCGAAGTGGCAGAATTCAGGCGGTTCTGCATGATGTTCTCATCGAAGAAGTCAGCCAGTCGCTGACGCTGCTCGGTCTCACGGTCAGCATCCATCACCCATGGGGTCTCATTCAGCAGCAAGTCCTTTAACGCCTCGTTTTTCTCAAGTTGAGAGTTAAGCGTACTGCTCTCCCCGTCTCCAGACTCCTTTTTCCACAGTTCAAAGGCCGTCTTTGCCTGCGGATTGCGGGAGATAATCAGTCGGCCTATGGTGTTTGCATATAAGGATGCCGCCTGTGAGATAGCATCCTCGTCCGTAGGCGAGCCCAGAGAAGGCAGAGCCTGTATCAGCAGCCATGCCGGATTGTTGGTGTATTCAAACGTGAGTTTGGCATTCCGGCCGTCCTCAGGAATCAGACTGGCCAGGTCCACCTTTTCCGTCCCGGCATGATGCTGGGTAATGGGCAGCGTGACGGTCACACGTTCCTGACTCGGCAGAATGGGCAGATAGTGTTGTTCACCGTCGGAGAAGCCTTTGCCGCTGACACTCATCTGACAGATAAGCAGAGAAGGCGTATCTGTAGAAGGAGTGTAGGAGAACGTGACAGGCATAGTGCTGCCAGCCTTTAGCTTCACGGTCTGCGACAACTCGCTGATGACCGACTTCTTCTCTCCTGCCTCCGGATCAATCAGTTTCAGCACAACTTTACCTGTCAGGTCTTTTTCGCTCGTATTAAAGATACGCGCGGAGATCGTACCTTCGTCACCCTCCCGCAGGAAGCGCGGCACGTTGGGCTGGATCATCACATCTTTCTGGGCTACGGCCTCCGCATCAATCATACCGTAGAACAGATCCTTGGTATGTGCCAGACCCATGAAACGCCAGGTGGTAACACTTTCCGGCAGTGTGAACTTCAATGCCACACAGCCTGTCTCGTCGGTAGTCAGTTGAGGATAGAAGAAGGCTGTCTCGTTCAGGTTCTCGCGCATCTCAACCTGTTTCCCTCCTGAGACATCAACCTCTTCTGTAGTCTCAAGGTCGGCTGCCTCAGCGGCTATGGCTTCGTTATTATCTTCTGGCATTCTGGCGGATTTCATCACCATCATCGGTTCAGCCATCACGGCCCCGCCATCCTCAAGCACTGCCCCCCGGGAAAAGCGACGGAAACGATAGCCGTAGGCAGAGGGATACACGCTGTCGTCGAACGAACTCAGCTCAAGCGCTCTCACCTCTTCCTCTTTCCAGTATTTCGTGGCCGAAGCATTCATCTTGTAGCGCGACGGATAAGACCATGAGACAGTCGGAAGCGGCAGATGCAGATAAGGCACAAACGTCCACCGATGCCTTGTCAGCTGTTCAAGGCTCTTGTCGTAGAGCGTAGCCATCAGCTGACCGTCCACAGGCCGCCCCTCACAGTCCTTCACCGTCAGCGTCCATTCCTCCTGCTGTCCCGGAGTCAGGCGGTCGCGGAACGTCGCCCACGCCATCCGCAGTTTCTTGTCAGGCAGAGGACGTTGCACCTGAGCCGTATGCGTGTAGCACTGGCCGTTCTTCACCCAGGCAAAAGTCAGCAGCAGACCATTGCCGTATGCCTCCTCATAAGTCAGTTTAAGGTTCAAGAGTTGGTCGCTTCTGTCAACGGCCCCGCGCCTGATCACCTTATCGTTGGCAAACACGCTGTACACGATATGCACATCCCGGTCCGAAGAGCCCACCTGGATAGTGACAGGCGTCCCGTCGTTGGGAAACTGTGTGGCCGACTGCCAGAACCAGTCGTCCGTCTTCGTGGCCGGGCGCTCATCGTCGAGCGAGAAGACCACAAAGCGGCGCTCGATAGTATCTCCCTCGCAAACAGCCTCCAGCGTGTGCTCACCGCTGATTAAATTGAGAGATGACAGCTGACAGCTAACAGCTGTCCTGACTTTCTGCCACTTGCCACCATTAATGCGATAGCTTACCTCCGCATCCACGTCCTTCCCTGCCGCATTCAGCAGGTGGAAGGTCGCTGTGGGCTGGTCGTCAAGCAACATTTTGTCTGCCATATCCACGCTCAGCGCCTGCTTGCGGTTTCCCAATGGCAGTGACAACTGTCCGTCGCGGGTCTCACCGGCAGCATCTGTAACATCGGCCTTCACCACAAACTGATAGAACATCGGATAACTGGTCTCCGGCATCGTCAGCGGCATCGTCACGTCAAACTGTCCCTTGTCGTCAGTGATGGTCTCACCAGCGCTTACCTCCTCGTCTTCACTCGACTCTCCCCTAATCACCCTACTATCCTTAATCCCCCTACCTCCTGACATCCACCACCAGTAAGCCCTGCGGCGGGTCACTGTGTACTTCACTTTCGCATTCTGCACAGCCACCCCGGCATAGCTCATGGCTGTGCCCTTCACCCTCAGCGTGTCCCCGGCGGCATAGGTCTGCTTCACCTCAGGGAAGTCTACATGAAATGTGGGACGCTTATACTCCTCCACGCGGAAATAATGATACGCTGAGTTCACCTCTATGGAGAATCTCCCCGTCAGTCCCGCCGACGGCAGTGTGAACGCTGAGGTGCAAGTGCCATAGTCATCAGTCATCCCCTTCTGCTCCGACACCACCTTGCCATTGCAGTCGCGCAGACGGAAAGTCACGTTCACATGGTCTCTTACGCTTTGCTCCATACCATCCTTCACCTGATAAAGCAATGCCGAAGCATAGACCTTCTGACCGGGACGGTAGATGGCACGGTCAGTAAAGATACACGTTCGAGTCTCCAACTGTTTGTTACTATAGAAGCGGTAGTTGCTGCCGCTAGTCATCGGCGGACAAGCCTTGTCACTGTCAGTCCAGGCATATACCTCCTGTTTGCGATTGAACGACTTCGACTTGAAGACGTACTCCCCTTTCTCGTCGGTCACACCCTCATGCTCCTCGAATGCCGAATACGTCAGATACTCCCGGATACGCAGATGAGCCCCCGCCAGAGGCTGCCCCGTCGAAGCACTCACCACCACATAGCGCATACCCTCGCTCGATGGCTGGTCCTCCGCGATCGTGTAGACATCCGTCACATGATACAGCTGTCGGATCGTCTCCGTAGTCGGCTCCGAGCTGAACTCCACCATATACAAGCCGACAGGCAGCCCCTCAATCCTCATCGAGTCCTCGGTCAATTCGTACGGCTTCTTACCCTCGTACTGCCGCGTCTGCTCATACACCACGTCGCCCAACAGCGGTTTTATCTTCTCATAGCCCTTTTCGTAGTTAGGCGATTCCGTGTAGTCCCCACCTGCATTCACCTTATACACTTTCATTGTGACAGATTGGACGTTCCTCACGTCGCTCAGCGCTATCCCCTGCGATTGCCCAGGCAACGAAACCTGAAGGTCGTAAGCCACACGCAGCTGTGGGTTAGTCATCCTGGCACGCTCGTTACGCAGGGCGTTGTTCAGACGGCTCCAACGCCCCCATTTGCCCAGCGCCTCGCTGATATACGCCATCCTCTCCCCTAAACACCCTAATTCCCCTAAAGACCCTAAGCCCCTTCCTATATTGTGGTAGTGCAGGAGAGCAAGCTCTCCGGCCTCAGGCAAATCCTCATATTCCTTGATGACGGGGTCGAGCCTGTCATTGCTGGCATACCAGTACACCTTCGCCGCTACGACGCACGCAGCCCGTCGGTTGCCTGCCCGCTTATAATAATTCATCATCTCCTCAAACCCCGTGTTCAGCTCATAGCCCACCACGTGCAGCAGGTCATGGTCAAAGATCGCCCCGTCCGCGCCCTCCGTCACCAGAGGCGCGTAGTCCCTGTCCTTCACCCGGGCCAGCTTCTCGCAGAGGTCCGCTGTCAGCCTGGGCGGCTCCACGTCCAGCCCCAGGCTGTAGTTGTCGCTGCCGATACGCCACAGCACCGTCTGCCACACCGTCCTCAACACCTCGTCATCGGCCCGTTCCCACTGTTTCCTCATCTCCCCTATAGCCGTCGCCAGCGAGTCTGGAGCAATCGATGCCATCACCTGTGCACTCTGTAGCCCCGCCTTGAGCAACTGACCGTAGTCACGATGCTTGGACGCCTTACTGATAATCTTCTGCAACAGTTCATACTCTGTCTTGGGCAGGTCTTTCTCCCCTGCCGCTTCCACTTTCTTCCAAAGAGAAGCATACGAATCTCCAAACATCAGTATTGGCATTATCAATGCAATTAATATAGTGAAACTTTTCTTCATTTCCGTATACTGTAAACAATAAACCGTTAACTATAAACTAAAAACAATGCAAAGGTAGAGAAATATTTCTAAATTCATTTGTAATTTATGAATTATTATATTATCTTTGCATCATGATAAACGAACAATTACTCAATCCTAGGAGCATTGTCGTCGTTGGCGGCTCCAACAACGTGCATAAACCCGGTGGTTCTATCGTGCGAAACCTGCTGAGCGGAGAGTACCATGGAGAACTACATGTAGTGAACCCAAAGGAAGACCTAATACAGGGCATCAAGGCCTTTCACGATGTGAAGGACATCCCCCAGACCGATCTCGCCATTCTCGTAGTGGCAGCACGCTTCTGTCCTGATTACGTAGATTACCTCGCAACGGAGAAAGGCGTTAGGGCCTTCATCATTATCTCTGCTGGTTTCGGAGAGGAAACGGCTGAGGGAGCTGCACTCGAACAACGCATACTCGACACCTGCGAGAAGTACAGAGCAGCTCTGATAGGCCCAAACTGTATCGGGTTAATTAACCGCAACCATCACAGCGTCTTCACGTTGCCCATTCCCAATCTCAATCCCATGGGGGCTGACTTCATCAGTGGCTCTGGTGCAACGGCAGTATTTATACTTGAGAGTGCAGTCATTAAAGGACTGCAATTCAACTCGGTATGGAGTATTGGCAATGGCAAGCAGATTGGCATTGAAGATGTGCTGCAGTATATGGACGAGCATTTCAATCCTGATACAGATTCAAAGGTAAAATTACTCTACGTGGAGAATATCTCCAACCCCGACAAACTGCTCTTCCACGCAAGTAGCCTTATCCGTAAGGGCTGTCGCATTGCAGCCATCAAGGCTGGTTCCAGCGAGAGTGGCAGCCGTGCAGCATCCAGTCATACCGGAGCCCTCGCATCCTCAGATGCAGCCGTCGAGGCACTGTTCCGTAAGGCTGGTATCGTACGTTGTTTCTCACGTGAGGAACTGACCACCGCTGGCTGTATCTTCATGGTCACTGCCCATCTTGCATCACCCGTCTCCCACCTTCAGAACTTCGCCATAGTCACCCATGCCGGAGGCCCTGGTGTTATGCTCACAGATGCCCTCTCGAAGGGAGGCATCAGCGTGCCAACGCTCGAAGGACCACTGGCCGAGGAACTGAAGACGAAACTTTTTCCTGGCTCCAGTGTTGCAAACCCCATCGACTTCCTCGCCACAGGCACTGCCGAACAATTAGGCACCGTCATCGACTACTGCGAGAACCGCTTCGACCAGATCGACGCCATCGCCGTCATTTACGGCACACCAGGACTCACACAACTCTATGAGGCTTACGACGTGCTTGACCGGAAGATCCGCGAATGTAAGAAACCCGTTTTTCCCATACTTCCCAGCCTGCATACAGCAGGGCCCGAAGTGGCTGAATTCCTTAAGAAAGGACATGTGAACTTCAGCGACGAAGTGATTCTTGCCACAGCTCTCTCACAGATCATGCGTACACCTCAACCGGCACCTCCCGAACTGGAGCTATACGGTGTCGACGTTCCTAAGATTCGTGATATTATCTATCGCGAGACCAACCGTTTGAAGTTCGAAGGAATTACCTGTGGCTACCTCAAACCTGACACCGTCCGTGAGATTTTTTCCTGTGCAGGCATCCCGATGGTACCTGAGAAAGTGTCACCATCAAAGGAAGAGTTGATTGCCTTCGCCTCACAGATAGGCTATCCCGTTGTAGCCAAGGTTGTGGGACCTATCCACAAGAGCGATGTCGGTGGTGTTGCCCTCAATATCCGTACTGCCGAACACCTCGCCCTCGAATACGACCGTATGATGCGGATTCCCGATGCCAAGGGTGTGATGGTACAGAAGATGCTCAAGGGCACTGAACTCTTCATCGGTGCTAAATATGAGGAACGTTTCGGACATGTTGTACTTTGTGGGCTCGGCGGCATCTTTGTAGAGGTGCTGAAGGACGTGTCCTCGGGCCTTGCTCCACTTTCCTATGCCGAGGCATACTCCATGATCCACTCTCTCCGCGGTTACAAAATAATAAAAGGAACACGTGGACAAAAAGCACTCAACGAACAGAAATACGCCGAGATCATCGTACGCCTCTCTACACTCCTTCGTTTCGCAACGGAGATTAAGGAGATAGACCTCAACCCCCTGCTCGCAGACGAGCAGGATGTTGTGACCGTAGATGCCAGAATCCTCCTCGGGAGGTAACAGGACTCTTATTCATTCTACTTCATTTCCAAGAAGCACCTTGGCGGAGAACGAAGCGGATACGGGAGTTCTTAGGAAGGTGGGGTTTCTCCCACTCGCCTCCAAGAATCTGTATGGTGATTTCAGCTTTTGAGGATGCCTGGGCAGCAGTAATAGCGTCACTAAGCGTGAGGTATTGGCCGCGACCAAGTCGGTCTACAGTGAAATCGGCATCTGTACGGCAAGCCCTAAGTAATGGTATTTCATCACAGAGAGCATCGGCCAAAAGACGAGCCACTACATGCGCACCATGAACATTATAATGTGTATTGTCCTGCTTGCCCTTCGGCTCGGAGGGTTCTGTACCAGGCAGAAACCACATATGGAGTGCCTTAGATCCTTCTGTTCCAAGAGACTGTTCGAGGTTATGGGTGATGCGGTTCGCATCGATGAAATGGCAATTCATACGCTGAGCCACATCACGAGGAGCAACGCGGTATTGACCATGGGTATCAATAAGCGTATCGCCCTCGACCGTCTTAGCACCGTCGCTAAAAGTTGTGTTGCGCAACTGCTCATCGTCGGCAATAATAGGAGCCTTAACAAGGAAGTTGCGACGAACAACACTATTCATCAACACTGGAATACCACCATGTTCTCGCGTTTCACGAACAAAACGGGCAAGATTGTAGTCGAATGTGGAACCAGGATCGGTGTGACGATTAGGTTGTGTCTTCTCGTCGTTATGACCGAACTGGATGATGACATAATCACCGGGCTTTATAAGCGACACCACCTTTTCCCATCGACCCTCGTCAATGAAACTCTTGGAGGAGCGGCCATTGACGGCATGGTTATCAATCATGACATGATCGTCAAAATAGCACTGCAAAGCCATTGCCCAACCTCGTTCCTGCTTACCACCGGAGATGTCCTTGTTGGCAGCGGTAGAGTCACCTATAACGAAGATGGTTGTGGTCCTATCGGGCACAGCAGCCGTCAGACCGCAGACAACTATGAGGATAAGGGACAAACGCTTGAACCAACCCATCAGCTATGATTTTACTACGTTTATAAGTTCTTCTGTTGTAAGCAGTTGCTGATCTCCAGACAACATATTCTTCAATGTCAGCTTGCCAGCAGACATCTCGTTCTCACCTGCCAGAGCTACAAACGGAATCTGCTTGGCGTTGGCGTATGACATCTGTTTCTTCATCTTCGAAGAATCAGGATAAATCTCCGTACGAATACCTGCCTCACGAGCCCTGGCTACGGCAGGAAGACAATAGGCAGTCTCCTTTTCGCCGAAGTTGATGAAGAGCAATTGTGTTCCAACAACGGCATCCTGTGGATAGGCATCGAGAGCGTTGAGAACGTCGAAAATACGGTCGACGCCAAAGGAGATGCCAACACCGGAGATACCTGGCATGCCGAAGATACCGGTGAGGTTGTCGTAACGGCCACCACCAGTAATGGAGCCTATTTGTACATCAAGAGCCTTAACCTCGAAAATAGCACCGGTATAGTAGTTCAGGCCACGGGCGAGAGTGAGATCGAGTTGAAGTTCGTTCTTCAGGCTGTTTCCGCTCAACATGTTGAGGATATAGCGGGTTTCTTCGATTCCCTTGAGGCCTATCTCGCTGTCTTTGAGAACTTCGGCGATTGTATTGAGCTTCTCTTCGTTGGCGCCCTCAAGCGTGATGATTGGCTGCAGTTTCTCTATCTGTTCTTCACTAAGACCGTCCTCACGGAGTTCGGCGTTCACGTTATCGAGACCGATTTTATCGAGTTTATCTATGGCCACGGTGATATCGACAATCTTGTCTGCAGCGCCAATGACTTCGGCTATTCCCGTCAGAATTTTGCGGTTGTTAATCTTGATTTGTACGCGAACGCCAAAACGAGCGAACACATTGTCGACAATCTGCATGAGTTCCACCTCATTGAGGAGGGAATCAGAGCCCACAATGTCACCGTCGAACTGCCAGAACTCACGATAGCGACCTTTCTGAGGACGGTCGGCACGCCAGACAGGCTGCATCTGATAGCGCTTGAATGGCAATTGAAGTTCCTCACGGTGCATCACTACGTAACGTGCGAAGGGTACGGTAAGATCATATCGGAGACCTTTCTCGCAGAGTTTTGCTGCCAGATGCAGGGCATTACGTTCCTGTAACTCCTCGTCGCTGACCTTATTGAGGAAATCTCCACTGTTGAGTACTTTGAAGAGCAGCTTGTCGCCCTCCTCGCCATACTTGCCCATTAGCGTACCAAGTGTTTCCATCGCAGGTGTCTCTATTTGCTGGAAACCATAGAGCTGGTACACGCTACGGATGGTATCAAAGATGTAGTTGCGCTTGGCCATCTCCATCGGGGAGAAGTCGCGCGTTCCTTTTGGAATACTTGGCTTCTGTGCCATATCTATATTAATTACTTTTTTTACTTTCTTACGATTGTCTGGTCGCGGTCAGGACCGATAGAAATGATTTTAATCGGTGTATCTAACTCCTTCTCTAAGAACAGGATATAATCTTTGAACTCTTTCGGGAACTGATCCTCGGAGGTGAACTTAGTCATATCGGTCTTCCAACCCGGAAGTTCCTGATAGACTGGTTCGATACCCTCCTCTATGTTGTAGGGGAAGTAATCGATTTCAACACCATTCTGTTTGTAAGCCACACATGCCTTGATGGTATCGAAACCATCGAGTACATCGCTCTTCATCATGATGAGTTGTGTAACACCGTTGACCATAATGGAATAGCGCAGAGCCACGAGGTCGATCCAACCGCAACGACGTTCACGACCTGTAACAGCTCCGTATTCATGACCGAGGTCACGAATGGTCTTACCTGTTTCATCGAACAGTTCTGTGGGGAACGGACCTGCACCAACACGTGTGCAATAGGCCTTCATAATACCAAACACATCGCCAATCTTGTTGGGACCGATGCCGAGGCCCGTACAGGCTCCAGCACAGATGGTATTGGAAGAAGTCACAAAAGGATAGCTACCAAAGTCAACGTCTAGCATCGTACCCTGAGCGCCCTCGCACAATACACTCTTCCCACTTTTCAGGATGTTATTGATTTCGTGTTCTGAGTCTACAATTGGGAACTGGCGCAAATACTCAACACCTTCAAGCCATTTTTTCTCAACTTCCGTGATGTCATATTCGAAATTCAGCGATTTCAGAATAGCCTCATGACGAGCTTTTGCCTTAGCATACTTCTCTGGGAAGTTCTCGAGGATGTCACCCACACGTAGACCGTTACGACTCACCTTGTCTGTATAAGTAGGACCTATACCCTTGCCGGTAGTGCCAACCTTATCCTTACCCTTCTGGGCTTCATAGGCTGCGTCGAGTACACGATGGGTGGGCATGATGAGATGAGCCTTCTTAGAAATATGCAGACGTGAGTGGAGGTCATGACCACTGGCCTCCAGAGCCTTTGCCTCGTCCATAAAGAGATCTGGGGCGAGTACCACACCATTGCCGATGATGTTCACCTTGCCTCCCTGAAAGATTCCCGATGGAATCGAGCGCAGCACATACTTCTGTCCTTCGAACTCCAACGTATGACCGGCATTAGGACCACCCTGGAAACGGGCTACTACATCGTACTTAGGGGTCAGCACGTCGACCACCTTACCTTTTCCTTCGTCGCCCCACTGCAAACCGAGCAGGACATCTACTTTTCCTTTATTCATAATCAGTTATTTTGTTTTATCGTTCTTTTCTTGTTTCTTACGTTTGGTGGCTTTGGCCAAACAAGTGCTGCATACACCATAGACATAAAGTGTGAAACCATCCTTACGGAAACGTTTCGTTGGCATGTTGTCTACTGCTTTTATTATCTCAGGCGATTTCACCTCAGTGACCTTACCGCACATGGTGCATATTTGATGGCAATGGCTCTCACCATATACCTCGTATGTCGTGGTACCTTGGAAACGGTGTCGAATCACAAGGCGCAGTTCCATGAAAAGGTTGAGAGTATTATACAGTGTTGCACGGCTAACGTGGAAGTTCATGTCATTGACAAGCTTCTCGCTAAGCTCCTCTAACGTAAAATGACCATGCACGCTGTACACCGCCCTGAGGATTGTATAGCGCTCAGGGGTCTTGCGATGATGATTCATCTCAAGATAATTATCCAGTATGCGTTCTGCGTCACTGACCATGCTTTTCTTACCCGTAATAGCCATAGTGAAACTGTCGATTTCTTGAAAACCGCACAAAGGTACACATAATCAGTGAGACAGAAGAGAGTTAATTTATAAAAAATCTAAATTAACCGTTTTTATTGCGCTTTTTATATGGTATTTGAATTGAAACATTACCGAAAAATGAGATTTCTGCATAACTCCAAGAACCGAATTTAAGAACAAAGATTAAGAACGCATGGCCTATCTTATAGAAACCAACGAGGATTATATCAGGGACAATGGTGGGACGCTTGATGAGCTCCTTCTTTCGCGATATTTTCAAGTAATTTACTATCATATTATTCATTTTTATTTCTACCTCTACTAAATAATCGATAATTGCATGTGATACTGATTTTATTTGGTTTTTGCAAATATTTCCGTAACTATTTTCTTCTATTTTACCTCTACAAAACCTCTACATTCCCTCTACTTATCATCTACCACTTCTCTACAATCAGAATGAAGCATTCTTTATGCCGCAATAAAGGCACCTTATCTGAAAATAAAGGCACCTTATTCAGCAATAAGTGCCATCTATTGAATGATAAGCGCCACCTATTCTGGATAGCTTAGGCATCGTAATATATTCCCAGTATGGGAATGTTATGTTCCCAGTAAGGGAACGCCATGTTCCCAGGGCGGGAACAATTATTCCTCCCTAATGGCATTTCGAAACGCCTTAATAATAAGAAGAATACCGCACCTTCATGTTATGGTGTAGCCGACTAGTAGAGGTAATGTAGAAGTTTAGTAAAAGCAAAATAGATGCAATATTGTGCCTAAACAACTAATATATTGGGATTTATACGCTTTTAGTAGAGGTAAATGACAATTAAGTACTTCTAATCAAATAAAATCCAAATTAACCGTTTTTAGTGCGCTTTTAGCCAGACGCTGGTATACCAGACCGAGTTCAGCAAACCGTTGCATACTTGCCATAGCTGCCTTCCTAACAGCTATACTGTCGCCCTGAAGAGCAGCTATTGCTTGGTCAATGAACTCATTGATTCCCCTTTCGTTAGGCTCCTGACCGTTCATAAAAAGGCGCGAAAGGATATGGAAGCCACAGAGTTGGTAGAGTTCCTTGTCGGAAGCTATCCACGTGTATGCCTTTTCCGGAGCAAAGGGCAGATGCTGGTAGAGGTTAAAGGCCGCCTGTTCTGCTATCTCCTGTGTAGGAGTCTGTTCCATCCAAATGTCGATGACTTCAGGCTGCACTTCATTGGGCGGCATAATCATCGTTGCAAGGATCTTACATTCACGGATATTTTCTTTCCATAGAGCTATGGCAAGGTCGTAATCATTGCCGATCATATCGGCTTTCTCACGAAGTCGCGGCAGTGTGGCACCCCAATTAAGATGATAGTCGAGCCCTTTGTCACGCATGGACTGTGCGACTTTTCCGTCCATCATCTGACGGAACGATTGCTTTATCTCTTTAAGTTGCTTCTCTGTATCCAATTTTCAATAATCAAATTAGTGTGCCGTATTCCGAACTATACCTGAGCATTTGGTGAGCATAGGACTCACCATAATATATTTGGATATCGATGATTTGTCCATCGTTGTCGTAGACAGGCAACATCATGGGGTTGATAAAACCCTTGTATGGAGCAAGATTGAGTTTTTTGTAACGCTCCAGTACCTCCTGATGCAGTTCGGCGTCAACCTTCACAGCATAACACTCAACAAGTTGACGGGCTGCTTTATAGTCTCCTTCACTCTTAATTCGCTGTACTTCAGCAAGCAAACGGGCGATAAGCCTGCGAAGTTCTTCGTAATCAATAATTTCGACGAAGGTCTTGCCATCGCGACGCACCATCTTAATGGCACGACCATTCTCCTGACACCAATGTGCAATGAGGGCCCTGTTGCGCATATGAGCCTCTTCTATCTGATTGCCTGGAGTGATACGGATAAGTTGGGTCATCAAGCCATTCATCATATAGGTATAGTATTGTGACTTGTAGGCCTCCGCATCAGGTGTCAGTCCTAGTTCCACCAACTTCGGGTCTGCCATATAATAGAGTCCGAAAAGGTCTGCCCTTGCCTCCTCTATCGTATTGCCATAGGCCTTCAGCGCATCGGGATCAACACCAGGCAAAAGACGTCCGCTACCGTGTCCGAGACACTCGTGAAGGTCTGTGTGAAGATTATCGCAGACATCACCATAGCGTTCTATCATCTCAAGTGTAGTCTTGTCGATGACAAACTCCTCTTTAAAGCCATTACCATGAGCGGCTTTGTTGTAAGCATCAGTGATATTACTGATTGTGATACTCTTGCTACCATATTGCGCACGTATCCAGTCTGCGTTAGGAAGGTTGATGCCAATGGCCGTAGAGGGATATTCGTCTCCTCCGAGCATGGCTGCACAGATAACACGGGCAGAGACACCCTTAACTTTTGGCTTACGGAAACGAGGGTCAATGGGCGAGTGATCTTCGAACCACTGGGCATTGCTGCTGATGATTTCTGTGCGTCTGGTAGCGTCCTTATCTATGTATTCAACGAGTCCTTCCCATGAACCTTTCAGTCCTAAGGGATCACCATAAACCTCGATGAATCCGTTGATGAAATCAATCTCACCTTTCTGTTCCTGAAGCCATTCAATACAATATTTATTAAAAGTGTGTAAATCACCTGATTCGTAGTAACTTATCAGAAGATTAATGACTTTACGCTGATGATTGTTCTCCGCAAATTCAGAGGCTTTACGAAGCCAGTAGACGATATGTTTGATAGCCTGTGCATAGCGACCGTTTGCAGACCACACAAGCTCCTTGAGTTCACCGTTTTCCTTGACAAGTGTAGAATTCAAACCATAGGAAGGAGGTGTTTCTTTGGAGATATCGTTGTTTTTTTGCTGTTCGTAAAAAACCTCTGCCTCTGCCTGAGTGACATTCTCATAGAAATGACAGGCTGAAGTCTGGAGAAGGTCCTCACCATCTGTCTTGTTTACACGCTTCGGTAGCACTTGTGGGTCGAATATGACTGGGAAGAGTTCATCGCAGAAAGCGTCAAGCGTCTCCCCTGCCCTCAAAGGCAGACGACTCTCAACAACCTTTAAGAGTTGTTCATGGAGATACTCAGGAGAGAAATCTGGAATGAACTTCTCGCATCCGTAATGATGGTAGATACCGTTGGAGAACCACACTCGTTTTAGATATACCTCTAAAGCTTTAAATTCATCCGTTGAGTGGTCGATGGAGAGATCTGTATATACTGCCTCCAGCATCTTTCGGACGCGGAGGTTATACTTTCCAAACTGGTCGAAAATGATGTCCCTGCCGTAGAGCGTGGCTTTGGATAAGTAATAAACAAGTTTCTTTTGGCTTACCGACAGATTCTCAAAGCCCGTAAGCCGATATCTGAGCAGTTGCAAGTCAGCAAACCGCTCATCTTGATAATGAAAGTCCACGGAATTATCAGCCTTAATCATTTGTTTTTCTTCGGGCGTCCTTGGCGCTTTACCACCATAGTAGGATGCTGCTGAAGATGCTGCATACGATACTCACGTGGCGTGATCCCCATGACCCGGAAGAATGACGCATAGAAAGACTGGCGATTTGAGAAACCCACCATGTCACTGATTTCCTCCATACGAAGACTCTGGTAACGTTTGTCCACAAGGAGTGTCATTGCCTCATCAATGCGGTACTTGTTGACGAAAGAGGTATAGTTCATGTGGAAGCGTACATTAACGACAGCAGAGATGTAGCGCGTGTTTGTTCCAAGATCTTCAGCTAATTTCTTAGCCGAATAATCCTTATCGCGATACTTCTTTTGCATGACGATAATGTTCATTATCTTCTCCTGCATACCGTCCATCATCTTTGGGCTTACCAAACTCCTGTAGGCTGCGACCTTTTCCTTTTTTTCTGTGATGTTATACTTACCCATTTTACAAACGGTTTGTTGATTAATGTGCAAATATACGAAATATATTTATATACTGCAAGTTTTTTTCAAGATTTTTTCAAGATTTTTGATTATTTTGTATATTGGGAATCAACATGAAGCATGGTTAAAGAGTTGTATTTTTCCACATTATTTACGTGAGAAAGCCAAAAATAATCCAAAAAAGTACCATAAAATGTCACTTTTTGCTAAAAAGAATGGAAGAAAAGCGGATATGCGGATTTTTTTTTGTACCTTTGCAAAGTAAAATAACCAAAGATGGCAAAAAAGAAGATATTATTCATCAATCAGGAGATATCTCCGTACGTCCCTGACAATTCCCTGTCGCTCATGGGCAAGTCCCTGCCTCAGGCAATTCAAGAGTGTAGCCACGAGATTCGTACGTTCATGCCCAAATGGGGTACTATTAATGAGCGTCGCGGACAGTTGCACGAAGTGATACGCCTGTCGGGCATGAACCTGATTATCAACGACACCGACCATCCGCTGATTATTAAGGTTGCTACTATTCAGTCTGCCAAGATACAAGTTTATTTCATCGACAACGATGACTATTTCGGCAAGCGTCTGATGGAAAAAGATGAACAAGGCGAAGACTATACTGATAATGGTGAACGTGCCATATTCTTCGCACGTGGTGTGCTGGAGACTGTCAAGAAGCTACGTTGGGTGCCTGACATCATACACTGCCAGGGATGGATGAGCGCCATTGTGCCCATGTACGTTAAGACAGCGTATCACGACGAACCCTCATTCGCAGAGGCAAAGGTCGTCACATCGCTCTTCTCCCAGAAACTGGACAAAGACCTCGGTGAGGATTTCAAGAAATGCCTTGAGTTCCGCGATGCCAACGAGAAAGTCCTGAACAAATATAAAAACAATTTCGATCTGCAGGAACTCGGCAAGATGGCCATCGACTATAGCGACGGCATTGTCTTGGCCGAGGAGATTGTCAATGACGAGCTTCTGGCATATGCCAAAGAAAAGAACGTACCCATCCTCAACTACTCAGAACAGGTGGCCGCTGAATGTGAAGGCTTCTACGACCAACTCTACCCCACTGAGGAATAAGTCAGAGGATTCAATAAAAAGACACAAATCACAATGAAACCCAAATTTCTGACAGCGATTGCAATCACCGCAATGGCGATAGTTTCTTGCAGCGTAGACACCGATACCATCGGGTCATCGCTTACCAACGAGACAGACAAACTTGAATTCTCTACCAGATCCTTCCAGGCTTTCTCAAGGTCAGTACTTGTCGATTCTGTTTATGCGCGAAACTATGAAACATATTTCGGAAAGGTAAAAGATCCTGAAACAGGAACGTACGTGAAGACAGAATTCATGGCACAGTTCAATATGCAGGAAGACGTAAAATTGCCAAGTCTCAGTCAAATGCTTTCTAAGGATGAAGAAGGCAAAATACTGGCTGACTCGTGCGAGATATGGTTGCTTTTCGACAAGAGTTCAAGCTACGGTGACTCACTGACACCACTTAAGATGAACATCCTTGAACTTGACAGGCCGATGAGCGATACATACACTTACTACAGCAATTACGATCCGAAGGCTGAGGGATACATAAGGGACGGCGGTCTCAAGAAAAGTATTGCTTTCAGCATGAATAATCTTACCTATATTGACAGTATCAGGAATCTTTCTTCCTATGCAGAACTGGTTAGAGTATCACTTTCCGACCCTTATACAGACAAGAATGGTGCCACATATAACAACTATGGAACCTATCTCCTGCGTAATTATTACGAGCATCCGGAATACTTCAAGAACTCATATTCCTTTATACACTCTGTATGTCCGGGATTCTATTTCGAATTGGGCGATGGTCTTGGCTTGATGGCGAAATTCAAGGAGATGCATCTCAGGACATATTTCCATTACCAGAGCGATACGACGAGATATGTCTCTTTCTTGGGCTCGGCTTCGACTCCCGAAGTGCTTCAGACAACAAAGGTAACAAACGACAAAGAAGCCCTCATACGTCTTGTTAACGATGAGAGTTGTACCTATCTGAAGTCCCCCTCATGTATCTTTACCGAGGTGACACTTCCTGTGGATGAGATTACACAAAATCACGCCAATGACTCACTACTCACGGTCAGCATTTCTTTCTCAAGAGAGAACAGCAACGTGTCAAGTCCCTATCTCCTGAATGCCCCAAGCACTATCATGATGCTTCCTACGGACAGCCTAAGGACATTCTTCGAGGAAGAAAAGTCATATGACTACAACAGTTCTTTCGTGGTAACACTGAGTAAGAACTGCTATGAATTCTCAAATATCAGCAACCTCATCACACTGATGAGCAAGAACAAGACCAAGGGACTTGCTTCCGATCCTGACTGGGTCAGCAAGCACCCCAATTGGAATAAAGTGTTGCTGGTACCTGTCAGTATCACGACTTCGACGACATCATCTGGAACGACCGTAGCTGCCGTGATATCAAATCAAATGGGATTAGTTAGCACTAAACTGGTAGGAGGACCTGGTAATCCAATAGAGATGAAGGTCATCTATGCCAAATTCCATGAGAATTAAGCTATGGCCGACGGATTCCTGGAGAAGCATCACGAAGACTATGAGGCTCATAAGGCCGAATGGTTAAGAAAGAAACGACACCTGCCAAAAGCTGGCAAGAGACAGATAGAGCGACCCGATGATGAGTCGCTCTAATTATGATATGATCTTGAACTTAGCAAACTTCAGCAATAGTTGTTTTATGCCAGTATTGCGGAACTCAACCGTAGCCTTTGTATTCTCACCTGTACCCTCAATCTTTATCACCGTACCTATACCGAAGCGCTGGTGCTCGATGGTGCAACCCTCACGGAGCTCACTCGGATTGGGATCTGAAGCCATCGGACGAGGAGGCACGGCACGATTCACAGGACGGAAATTCCTCTTAAAGCTTTCACCAAATGGATCTATGGGTTTCTCAGGCTGTCTCGGGGCAACGGCTCTGGGCTTTGGATCGGCCTTGAACTGCGTGGCTACAGGATGAGGATTCTGCATCCACTCAGGACTTCTGCTACCACCGGAAGCACCACCATAAGATCCTCCGAAGAACGACTTCCCACCACCCGACTCCGAATGCACATCAAGTAATTCCGGATCGATGTCACGAATAAATCTTGATGGTGTGTCATACTCCATACGTCCGTATCGAAAACGATTTTGCGCACAAGTCAGTATACAATGCTTCTCGGCTCGCGTAATGGCCACATAGAGCAAACGCCGCTCTTCTTCGAGCTCACGTATAGAGTTTGTACACATCGGACTGGGGAAAATATTCTCTTCGAGTCCCACGACGAAAACCGTCGGGAACTCCAGACCCTTCGCAGAATGAATAGTCATCAGTGTCACTTTGTCGTTTGAGTCACCTTCATCACTATCCAAATCAGTAAGTAGAGCCACTTCTTGCAGGAAATCAGGCAGATACACCTGATCACCCATATCCTCCTCACGGCGACTCTCCACGAAGTCCTGCATACCACTCAGGAATTCCTCTAAGTTCTCCTGACGCGAGATGTCCTCGGGATTACGACCAGAATAGATGTCTTTGCTGATGCCGGAATTCATAATTACGTCATGGCCTAATGTATAGGCATCCTCTGTATTCACTCGCTTGATCCAACCCTCAATGAGCTCACGAAAGGCCTGTATCTTTGTCATCGTGCCCTTGCTGATGTCCATCGGGAAAAGAACAGGTTCTTTTATCACCTGCCAGAGGCTGACCCCATAGGCCTGAGCCGTCTGGATAATCTTGCTAACCGTAGTGTCGCCAATCCCACGAGTCGGATAGTTGATGATGCGCTTGAAGGCTTCCTCATCATAAGGATTTGCAATCAGACGGAAATAGGCTATTACGTCCTTTATCTCCTTGCGCTGATAGAATGAGAGACCGCCATAGATGCGATACGGAATGTTCTCCTTGCGCATCTGCTCCTCAAAGCTTCGGCTCTGTGAATTCGTGCGATACAGGATGGCAAAGTCGCACCAGTTACTGTGGTCTTGTCTGCGTATGCGACGAATATCCTGACATACAATCATCGCTTCCTCCTTATCTGAATAGGCGGGCTTTAACTGTAGCTTTTCTCCGTGCTCATTCTTAGAGAAGATGTTTTTCGGTATCTGACGCTCATTCCTACGGATAAGTGAATTGGCGGCCTGTACGATCAACTGCGTACTCCGATAGTTCTGCTCCAGCTTAAAGAGTCGTGCATCAGTGTATTGGCTCTGAAAATTCAGAATGTTATCAATGTTCGCCCCTCGGAAGGAATAAATGCTTTGAGCATCATCGCCCACCACACATACACGTTGGCGTTCCTTTGTCAATTGATAGACGATGGCCTGTTGGGCAAAGTTCGTATCCTGATACTCGTCGACAAGTACGAAATGGAACTTCTCTACATATTTTCTTCGGATATCCTCGTGATTCTGGAACAACATCCACGTCTGAACCAGCAGATCGTCGAAATCCATCGCATTCGCTTGCCGACATCGTTCCGCGTACCTTATATATATATTAGCTACCTGCGGCCGCTTCTGGGTGGCATCGTCTCGAGCCCAGGCGCTCTGCTGATAAGCCTGAGGCAGAAGTAGGTGGTTCTTGGCCATTGAGATACGGTCAGCCACCGAGGATGGTTTATAGACCTTATCATCAAGCTGCATTTCCTTGATAATTGTCTTTACCAATGAACGGGCATCTGTCTGATCATAGATAGTGAAGTTCGAATTATACCCGATATGCTCTGCCTCCGCCCTGAGAATGCGTGCGAAGACGCTATGGAATGTTCCCATCTGCAAGTATCTGGCTTCTTCATTCCCCACCAATCTGCCTATTCGTTCCTTCATCTCGCGCGCCGCCTTGTTAGTAAACGTCAGAGCGAGTATGTTCCAAGGCCTGATGGGATTGTTCCCAGGTTCCTTTCCCTTTTCCAACAGCCACGCAATCTTATACGTCAGCACACGTGTCTTGCCTGATCCGGCACCAGCAATCACCAAACTGGCTCCATCACAGTACTCCACGGCAATGCGCTGACTTTCATTCAGTTGGCTCAATATCTCGTTGTTCATTTCTAATCATTCTTCTACTTTGCTGCAAATTTAAACAAAATTTCTGAGATTAAAAGCCTATACAAATGAAAACTTTCAAACAAATGAGTTATTTTTTATTCATAAATATACGGATACGTTAATTAATATAAATTCAGTAAAGGATAATTATTAAAATAGGGAAAAAATGACTAATTTTGCGTTTTGAATTTTCAAAGAAATGAGACAATTAAACATTTTTGCTGTAAATAGACTGTCACGAATATTCGTTAGCAGCGTGTTGCTGATGAGTTCCGTGACGGCACATACCCAGACCATAGCCAAGGAATTGCAGGACGACCCTAACCGTGCGGCAGGGAATTTTTACGCCCTCCCCATCGGTAAGATGCCGAAGGATACGCCGGCTCCCAAGGGCAAAAAGCCGTTCTATTTCAACCATTACGGTTGCCCAGGATCATATTATAGGGAGATGAGCACCGTGTACGAACAGCCGTACGCTGTGTTTGCCAAGGCCGACAGCCTGGGTAAGCTGACGAAACTGGGGAAGGATGTGAAGATGCGCCTCGAACTGCTGCGCAACGATGCCAAGGACCGCATTGGCGAACTCACGTCGAAGGGCGTGGAGCAGTGCCGTGAACAGGTGCGGCAGATTGTGCAGCGTTTCCCGGACTTGTTCGCAGCCGACAGTTATTTCAGCGGCCGCAGTCTCGTGGAAAACAACTGTATCATGACGACTCAGGAGGCAATGGTGCATCTATCGTCGCTGGTCCAGCCACTTGACATCAACCTGAACGCATCGCACAAGGACATGCGCTATATGAATCCTCAGGACAAGGCACTCCTAGCCTTGCGCTGGGATTCGCTGACACAGGCCCGATACGACCGGTTCATGGCCCTCAACACGGGTAACGCCCGACTGATGAAGTCGCTCTTCAACGACCAGAACTTCCTGATCAAAGAGACAGATCCCGTGGCACTGAGCCGCCAGCTATTCGTGCTGGCAGGGAGCATCCAACACACAGACCTTGCCGGTAAAGTGACACTCTATAACCTCTTCACCCCCGAAGAAATACTGAGCCACTGGAAGAAACTGAATGCAAAATACTACATCATGAACGGCGCCTGCACCCTGAACGGCAGCACGCAGCCATTCATGCAGAGCGCCACCCTGCGCAACATGATCCACATGGGCGACAGCGCACAAAACCGCATTGCGCCCATGGGCCATCTGCGCTTCACCAATGAGAACGTGGTGATGGCTCTGGCCTGTCTGATGGAACTCGACAACTGTGGCCTGCAGACCGACAACCTCGACTCTATTGACGATATGGGATGGAAAAGCTACCGCATCGCTCCACTCGGCGGCAGCATCGCAATGATTCATTACCGCAGTGAGCTGGGCGATTCCGACGTTCTCGTAAAAGTACTGCTGAACGGTGAGGAGGCACGTCTGCCCATTGAGACAGACTGCGCGCCCTACTACCACTGGGACGACGTGAAGCGCTACTATCTGCGCAAGTTATACAGATATGAGAATAAACGACTAAATGAGGAGGCGAAAGAATAAGCAACATGGACAGACACACGATATTCAAACTATCAGGAAAAGTGCTGGTAACAGGTGCTTCACTATTTTACCTTTTCACCTTTTCATCTACGCACGCCCAGACGGTGAGGGACATCATCATCAAAAAACCCACATACGCTTCGTGCAACTACGACACATACCCCGACAACATCCCTGACAACCTGACACCGCCGCCCGAGGGCAAGAAGCCATTCTACATCTCACATTATGGCCGTCACGGATCGCGCTATATCAGCAGCCGCAGTGGTTACGACATCCCCTTCAAGATGATAGCCCATGCCGACAGTCTTGATGAGCTGACACCCACAGGTGAACGTGTTTTCGACGAGATGAAGCTCGTGATGGCCGACACCGAGAAACGCTGGGGCGAACTGACGACCTATGGCAAGGAACAACACCGCAAGATAGCTCAGAGGATGGTGGAACGCTTCCCTGAGGTATTCAGCGGCGATGCGCGTGTCAGATGTGTCAGCACTGTCGTGCCACGATGCATCATATCGATGGGCATGGCCATGATACAGATGAAGCAGATGAATCCCAAGCTGCGCATCACGATGGAGGCCTCGGAGCGTAACCAATGGTATCTGAACCACCAGAACCGCAAACTGCGCAAGGGCTATATGACTCCTGATGCCAAGAAAGCATACGATAAATTTATTTCAAGCCGGCTGGACAACAGCCGACTGATGGAACTCATTTTCAAGAACCCCGATATCGTAAAAGAGATCGTCGATGAGGAGCAGTTCAATTATTATCTCATGAAGATGGGACTCTTCCAGCAGCACACACACCTCTGGAGAAACACCTACCTGCAGGATCTCTTCGAGACCGACGAACTCTACCACATGTGGCAGATTGACAACGCCCTTTGGTATATCCAGCACGGTGCATGCAAACTGAACGGCGGACAGCAGCCCACCACCCAGAAACCCCTGTTGCGACAACTCATAGCCGACGCCGACAGTTGTATCATGCTTGACAAGCCGGGCGCCCAGCTGCGCTACGGCCACGATACAGTGCTGCTGCCGCTGGTCTGTCTGATGGGCATCAACGGTTTCGATCTGGCCACAGACAACCTCGACGAACTTGAAGAGAAAGGATGGTGGTGCTCAAACGTATTCCCTATGGCAGGAAACCTGCAGTTCATCTTCTATCGCAGCAGCCCGAGTGATAAGGACGTGCTGGTGAAGGTGTTGTTGAACGAACAGGAGGCTACACTGCCCATTACCACGGACTGTGCACCCTACTACCATTGGACTGACGTCCGCAGTTTCTGTATGGGGAAACTATAACGTCCCTAGATATATTGGCAGGTAAAGGAGATGGTGGTCATGGTGGTGTCACCATCGGTAACCTCTACCTGTGTGGTGACAGTCTCAAGGACTGTCTGGATCTGACGGAAGGTGTAGCGCACGCTAGGGTGCTGCAGGGGCGATATGACGGCGAGGAACTTCACGTTCTTCACAGCCTTGATGGCCAGCTGACGCTGCAGATGTTCTTCCAGCAGTTCCTTGGCAATCTGAATGACACAGACGCCTGGCGTGATGGGCTCGCCAGGGAAGTGGGCCTTATAGATGGTATGGTCGGGCTGCAAGCGGATGTCGTAGCAGACGGTACCCTCTGAGGTTGACTGGCCATCAATCATATATAAGCTGTTTTTTAGTATCATACTACTCAATTTACTTTTACGTTTTTCAATTCTATGACAGTACGGTCGCCTTTGGGTTCGACGAGTTCAACCTGATGGACAAGCCACTGGTCAGGAGTGACGCGGAGGATGATGCTGGAAAATATGTGCCTTACCTCCTTACGACGGGGAATGAGCGTAGCAATCCACTCTTTGCCGGCCTGGGCGAGCGACACCTGAAAGTCTTGCTCGTCGACGAAGCTTTGGGCAGACATGATGTTCGTCATCAGACGGGCCATTTCCCTGTACTTGCGATTGCGACGGATATCGACCTCACAACTGCCCCGGTTGTCGCTCATAATAACTTTCTGGCCGTCAATCTCAAACGTATGGGCCGTGGGCGTCAGATACTCCCATCGCAAACGGTCGGGCTGACGGTAGTAGAGTCGTCCTGTAGATACGCTGGCAGCACTCAGCAACTTAGTTTGTTTGGTCTGAACGAAGTCGCACTGCATGGTCTTCATACCCTTGGCGGCGTCGACGATATGCTGACGAGCGGCCTTGGTATCCTGTGCCTGGACAGGTCCTGCAATGAATAGACAGCCTGCCACAATGAGCAGCACACCTACCCACTTCGTCCACGATACCTGCTCGTGGAAGAAGACCACGGCGGCGATCATACCGATAACGAAACTCATACTGACCATCGGATAAGCGACACTGAAGGGGAACGTCTTCACGATATACATCCACAGCAGAGAGGCTATAAGGAAACAGAGTCCGCAGGCGGCAAACTGCCAATTGAGAAGTACACTCGACCAGAACGCGCGGTTCCAACCGAAGGGGGCCATCCGCATCAGGGCGAACTTCAGCAGCACCTGACCGCCGGTCAGGAAAAGGCACTGCAGAATGGTTAACGGGATTACCTTATACATATAATATATTTAGACAACGAATTTAACGAATTACACGAATTATTGTTTGCGGCAGCAAATTTTACACTCTTCACTTCTCAGAACGATGGCGAGGGAGTGGATGGAAGGGAGGTCCGTAACACCCAGACGATCCATGAGAGAGCGGTAGAGAGGAGTCGTTTCATCATGACATCCGACAAGGACGGTCTTGCAACGGCCAGAGGCGAGCAGACGATGGGCATCGCGCAGAGCCCACTCCAAAGAGTCGGCACCTTGGGTATAGGTGACATTGTAGCCATGGCAATGCGTGCGGATGGCGATGTTGGAGCCAATGGTGTTGTGGGTGCTCTGCATGAAGTTCGTGGGACTGAGCATCACCTCGCCCTCCAGCTCTATCTGTGTGAGCAGGGTCTCAGTATTCTCCCAGCAGCCAAGCGACGTGCCAGTGATGATGGCATCAGGATAGTCAATGCCAGCCTGACGCAGGGACTTCAATGACGAGAGCAACGAGGCTTTCATCAGCTTACCCATACGACGTACCTCAAGTGGTTTAACGTACTCGCGGATCTCAGAGAGTTCATCCTCAGAGTTGATTTCCACACGAGCAAGTTCGCGAATAGGGTCAGGAGACTGGAGATAGGAGTCAGGAGACTGGAGAGTAGAGTCGGTAGACAAGAGCAACGAAGAGTCATTGCCGCCAAAGCCGAAAGAGTTGCAGAGCACATGACGGAGCGACACTTTGTCCTCGCCTAAGGTAGGGATGATACCATCGCTCATAGGCTGCCTCCAGCCGAGGTTAGCGGGCAAGAAACCATGGTGCATAGCCAACAGACAGATGACGACCTCAATGCTGCCAGAAGCACTGGTAGTGTGACCTGTGAAACCCTTCGTGCTTGACACTGGAGGCAGCTCACTGCCAAACACCCGTTGCAAGGCAACACTCTCACTGAGGTCGTTGTTGGGCGTACCTGTGCCATGGGCATTCACATAATCGATATCCTTAGGTTTCAGACCAGCCATATTGAGGGCCTCCTGCATCGCCAGATAGGCTCCTTCTCCATTCTCTGAAGAGGCCGTCTGGTGGAAAGCATCACAGGCATTACCATAACCCCGCAGGAAAGCATGGACTGAGGCCTGTCGACTGCGGGCATGCTCCGCTGACTCCAGTACCACATAAGCAGCTCCCTCACCAAGATTCAATCCTTCACGCGTCTCATCAAAAGGACGACAATGATCCTTGTCAAGAATCATCAGTGAGTTGAATCCATTGAGGTGAAACACCGACAATGCTTCTGTACCGCCAGCCACCACGATATCGGCCTCACCTGCCTTCAGCATCTCAGCACCAAGAATCAGGGCGTTGGCGGCAGAAGAACAGGCGGTTGAGACAGTGGTGTACTCGCTAAAACAACCAAAGTGTTCGGCTATCTGACGGGTATTGTCGCCACAGCTGTGGTAATGAAGACATGAGAGATGGTCATCGGAAGTGCGCATCTCAGTGAAATGACGCTCTGTGACGTCCATACCGGCAACCGTTGTACCAGAGATGAATACGATACGCTCACCCTTGCTTCCTGAAACCTGAGCATCGGACAAAGCCTGACGGACGGCAATCATACCCATCAGGGCAGTACGACTGATCTCCTGTGAGAGATCGATGCCTAACTGCGATTTCATCTCGTCGTCCGACATCTTAACCTCCCCTACCGGCAGTTCATGATGTGCTGAGGGCAGATAGCGCATGGTGGCTATGCCCGTCTCCTTACTACGCAGGGCTGACAGCACCGAAGCTTTGTCAGTTCCGATGGCACAGATGATACCTTCACCAGTGATGGCGATGTTCATTTCTTACGGTTTTCGTAGACATACTCAGCGATGGTGCGCACGCTCTTGAAGATGGACTTACCCTCTGCAGGGGATGCCAACTTGATGCCATAGCGTTTCTCCATCAGCACAATCAATTCCAGCGCGTCGATGGAGTCGAGACCCAGACCGTCACCAAACAGAGGGGCGTCGGCATCTATTTCATCGGGAGTCATCTCCTCAAGGTTCAGCGCTTCAATGATCTGTTGCTTCAATTCTAAAATCAGTTCTTCCATCTTATTATTTATTTGAATGTTCAATATTCATTAATTTTATCTCAGCAATGTAGTGGTAATCATCCTCATAATCCAGCCAGCCAGTCACGATGCTCTTGGTGGCAGGATCAAGACAGGAGGCACGTAAAATACTATCCATCTGTTGTTCGCTGTGCTCAGGCAGGATGTAGAAGGAGGTTTCTCCATAATAGTGGTTGCGGATAGCGATCTCACCTGTCACGATATTGGGCAGAGTATAGACAAACACCGACGGACTGGGGAAGAAATTCTCCGGGTCGTTGATGCTCTCCAGATATTTGCGGTCGGCACTGACTGACGAGGAATGGTTGAAGAAGATGACTGCCCGATCGTTACAAGCCACAAAACGCTCCTTACCATCTGCCTGTAACAGCAGTTCTGAGGCGATGAAGCCCAGACGGCTCAGACCGTCCATCTTATAGAATTTCGGATAGTCACCAACATAATGGTGATAGAGCGCTTTGAGCAGGTCTTTACCTGTTCCTTCAATAGCGAGACTCCGACCATCTACCTCTGCGCTGTCAGGCGTAATCCGCACCTGATGCGTATAACAGAGGGACGGTTCTTTTGTTACATCATCGCCGTCGTGGTGTAACAAAAGAACCGTCCCTTTGTTACACAACAGTGCCGCGTTGCACCCTCCAAAGCCAGAGAGCATCTTCACAAATGCCTTCTTGTCTGTAGTCTGATGATTGGCAGTGAGACGGATCTTTCCTGAGACACCTGATTCCTCAAAACCACGTGTACCGATGACAGTACGGTCATCGACAGCTACCATCGAGAGGATGGTCTCAAGAACACCAGCAGCACCCATCGTATGACCATAGTAGCCTTTATAGCCGTTGACAGACACCGAAGATAATCCTGCACGTTCGATGGCCACAGACTCCATCTGATCGTTGAAGATCGTAGCTGTGCCGTGGGCACTGACAAATGCCAGTTCCTCTGGACGTGTGTCTCCCAAAGCAACTGTCAGAGCCCTGTATGATCCCTCACCGTTCTTGACCGGGTTGCTGATATGTGAGGCATCGTTTCTCATAACTCCCTGTCCGATGGTCCATGTTGTACCATGCTCTGCATGCCGCGAAAGAATCATCGTAGCGGCAGCCTCACCGAGGTTCAGGCCAATACGCTCCATGTCGAAGGGACGGCAGGGCTCTGTCGAGAGGGCTTTCAGTGACTGGAAGCCGGAAACGATAAAACGGCTCTGACTGTCGGCACCACAGACTACAGCGTAGTCATACTGGCCGTCCTCCAACAGACGCGTGGCAAGAATCAGGGCTGAAAGTCCAGAGATACAGGCATTACACACCACAATGGGTTGTGTGGTAAAACCAACTTTCTGGGCAATGCATTGGCCGCTATCTGAGGGAGAAAGGAAAGAAGCAGATTTCTCCAGCAACGCCACATCGGCCTTAGTGGTGCTGAGGATCAGCACGACATTCGGTTGAGAGACGTCGAGCGACGTCTGAGAGAGTGCCTGACGGATAGAGGTGACAACCATCGACTGAAAGCGCGATAGGCCATTGACGGTGAAACGCTTCTCCTGTTCCTCAGAGAATAGCGAGGCCGTGACGGGCTCAGGCAGGGCCCACCGATGGTCGTAACGCTCCAAGGCAGAACGTCCGGCCTTCACAGCATCGTAGTTCTGCTGGGTTGTCTCACCTAAAGGAGATAGGATATTGTCGGCTATCTTATACGTCATACATACCAAAATCTAAACCCCAGCGGTGCTTCCATTCCAGATAGAACGGCGGATTGTCCCACACCAGCTGGTATTGCAGATCCATGAACACCTGTACGGAGTGGCCTGTGGCTATCAGACTTTCGTCGGCCGTGTCGTGGATCTCATAGTCGAAGACGATCTTCGCTGAGGGAGTCGGACGATAGATGATGTCGATGCGCGGGCGCATGCCATAGCGGATGGGCTTCTTGTACTGGATGGTCTGTTCAACGATAGGTGCATAGAAGCCATGATCGACATAACCCATGTAACTCAGGTCGTACTTTGCACCAAAGGCCTCGCGGGCGTCTTCAAAATAGAGGGCATAGGAGCCGTGCCACACCACACCCATCATATCGACCTCGCTGAAACGGATCTCAATCTCCTTTGAAGCCTTCAATTCCACATTCCTCATTCCACCTTTATCATTCATCATTTATCATTCATCATTTAGGCCGCAGGCCGCTTCAGGCCGCAATCACCCCTCTCTGACACTAATCTTTATCTCTGTGGTTAGCAACTCCTCACCCTCACTGGTGACCGTTGCCTTGGCTAAGGTCATACCAAACACCTCACTCACGATCTCGACCGTGGTGGTGATGGCCTGTCCGACGGCAGGCAGGCTATTGATGACAAGCTTTCTCACAGCTCCGATGACACCAATCTGGATACCATTGCCCAGGATGTATTTATTGACGAAGCCGATACGGGCAGCACAAGTCTGCGCCACGTTCTCAATGAGTCCGCTGGCGGAGAAACGGCCATCGTCCACAAAGATATTGTCGGCTGAGATGGTTGTCTCAGTAACGGTCTTGACCTCATCAAAAGAGGTTAGGTTACCAATCATCACAAACGGCTCCTGCTGGGGCAGTAACTCATGCACATCGAGCTGCCGCAGAAAATCTTCTGAATATTGCTTCATTTATTATTCCAGAAATCAAAATAGTTATACCATTGCGTTGGATAGAGGGCCAGCAGCCGTTCCAACTCTGCCACATAACTGTGCAGCAACTGGTCGGTCTGACGCCGGCGAGGCGCCTGCTTATCATAGTCGAGCGGCGTCACATAGATACGATAACACTTCGACGATTCTTTCATCACGTTAACTGCCAGCACGTCGAGACCTCGCATGGCAGCTACCGTAAATGGACCCATAGGGAAACGTGCCTCCTTGCCCAGAAACTCTGCCTTCAACACCTTCGGTGAACCCCAGATGCGATCGCCTGGAATGCTGACAATCTCGCCCTCGCTCAGGGCATGGTCGATCTCAAACAGATGACTCATATCCTCACGAATGGGGATCATGTGGATGTTCGTATGGGCGAACATCCTGTTACGGTTTTCCATCACCGACGCCTTCTCGCCAAAGAACACGATGGCATTGAAGCGCTTGCTTTCAGCCACCAGTGTATAGCCGGCAATCTCATAGTTGCCCATGTGGGAGCTTAGCTGCACGAAGCCTGCCTCCTGAGCAGCCAGACGCAGGAAGTGGTCGTAGCCATCAATCTGTACATCGAACTTCTTCCCGGCATACATCGCGAACTTATCAATCACGACCTGTGCAAAGAGACAGTGGTTCAGATAAGTGTTCCAGAAAGCATTGACAGGCGACTGACCGAAGCGCTGACGGAAGAAACGGTAGATAAACTTATAGCCAGGACGGAAAAGACAGGGAGGTACCACAAACACGTATGCGAAGACGTAGATGAATCTGACATCTATTCTTCGCAACAAGCCTATCAGCCAACGGTGCATCAGACCGTTACCATAGGTGGTGCCGTCCCATTGCTTATCTGTCAACTGTAAACCGTAAACTATAAACTATCCTACCTTGCTCTCGATGTAGTCACAGAACTGGCGCAACGTCGTCACACCGACCATCTCTTCTGGCTTGATCTTAAAGCCGAAATTCTTTTCCACGATGACGACGATGTCCACAAAGTCGAGGCTGTCGATACCCATATCCTCCTTCAGCTTGGCATCGTCGCTGATCTTCTCTTCGTCAATCTCTAAATCATCGATGAGGAAAGCCCTCACCTTCTCTTCAATCTCTTGTCTTGACATTTTCTATTTTTTTATTACGTTATTACGATATGACGTTATTACGATATTACAATTAATCCCTCTTCTTCACCACTAAGATACTGTGTCCCTGTCCCAGATGGTCGTGAATCTGCTCGATCTGTAGTCCTGCCTCACGGATACAGGCCTCCATATCCTCTGTGTTATACATCTTAGAGTTGCCGTTGGCGATGGCTGTGAAATAGAGACTCGTCATCGTCAGACAGAAGGCCGCAGGCTCATAACGCTGACGATCCCAGAGCGTCTCCATGATATAGATGCGCGTCTCTGGTGTCATCGCAGCCTTCGCACGCTTCAGGATGCCTACGATCTCCTCCATAGAGAAACAGTCGAGAAACTGACTCATCCAGATGGCGTCGAGACCTCCTTTACGCTTGGGGAACAAAGCATTGGGATCGAGCAGGTTGATGCCATACCCTTTGATGCGCTCAGCACCTTTCTTACCCTTGATATTCTCCTGCATCATACCGATCTGCTGGGGCAGGTCGAGAATGGTCACTTCCACCTTCTCGTTATAGCCCACACACTGCAGGGCCCACTTTCCTGTATTACCGCCCACATCGTAGAGTGATTGCACATGATGCTCATCGAAAATGATCTTCAGGGCCTCAGGAAACGAGGAGTCACTATAGAAATGGTCAAAACCAAACCAGCTCTTCTGCACCTGTGGAGGCAGACTCGACAAGCCCTCATAGACCGTCGGCCAGTCACCGAAATGCTTCAGCCCCTCAGGCTTGCCGTTTTTCAATGATTCCTCCAGATGGAACCATCCTTCGTAGTTCACGTCGTGGTTGAAGTCAAGGTTCACACGGGTGGCAGGGTCGTTAATCAGAAACCAGCCCGTCTTCGACAACGAGAAACGGTTGGTCTCCTGGTTCACGAAGATGGTACCGATACTGAGCGATGCCTCCAACAGGCACTTCACAGCATAGTCTGAAAGGCCAGTCTTCTCGCAGATCTCCTGACGCGTCAGACCACACTCAGCATCGCGCAAGAGGTCGAGGATACCCCATTTCACCATCAATCGTGAAGCCTGGAACACCACGGGTCCCCAGGCAATAAACTCCGCCAGTCGCTGCGCTTCGCGCGCACTCAACTGTTCTTCCGTATATTTCTTCTGAAGGGCAGGACTCAGGTTCATATTACTCTGATGCTTTGACAACCATCTTTGCAACGTTCTCGTAACAGGTGCCCAAACGTCTGCCCTCAGTGAAGTCGGCACCTCCGTTGCTGCGAATCTCATGGAGGTCATACTCCACCAGCTTCTTTCCGCTCTTGGCATCGGTAACCACCAGTATGCCTGATATCTCTGCACCACCGGCACTGCCCAGACCACCAAACACGACGGCTACACCTGTCTGACCGAAATCAAGTTTGTTGACGATAACCTTCATCTTCAGGTCGGCCTTGCCATTGTCAACAATCTGAACACCCTTCTTATTCTTCTTATTAAACATCTTCACAAAACGATCGCGGGCAGTCTGAGCAATCTCAGGCCAGTCGGCCACGTGGTCCTCACCACGATCCTTCAGATACTGCTTCAGGGGTGTTCCTTCTGCAATGGTCTTCGAATAGTCAAATTCAATGACGGCAGTCTTTGCACCGTCCTTCAGGGTATTTCCGTCACCAGAGATGACTGTCACTCTATCATCCTTTGCCTGCGCTACTCCTGCTATCAAAGCCATCAGCGCCATCATCATCATCTTCTTCATTCTTTTCAAATACTTATGTTCTTCTGTCTGAAATATATGTTAATCTGTTACTGTGTCTAGAAAGATACTATGTCTTCCTAATCACCAAAGCACTATTGGTGCCGCCGAAGCCGAACGAGTTGCTCAGCACGGTGTTCACCTCCATGTCTACTGTTTTCGCCGTCAGATTCAGTTTCTCCGAATACTCATCCGGATTCTCGAAATTGATGTTCGGAGCCACGAAGTTATGCTGCATCATCAGCGTACTATACACAATCTCCGAGGCCCCTGCCATCCAGCATTCATGCCCCGTCATCGACTTGGTCGAACTGATGAGTGCACGCTGTCCCTGGAACATACGTCCAAGGGCGATAGCCTCATACATATCACCCTGAAGTGTCGAAGTAGCGTGGGCGTTGATATAGTCGATGTCGTCAAGTGCGATGCCAGCATCCTTCACGGCTCTTGTCATAGCCGTCACACTACCATCGTCACTGGGCTCGGAGATACCTCCGCCGTTGCTCGAGAACCCGTAGCCGATGACCTCAGCGAGGATCGTTGCCCCACGGGCCACGGCATGATCATAATCCTCCAGCACCAGTGCGGCCGCCCCACCACTGGGAATCAGTCCATCACGGTCGCGGTCGAAGGGCCGGCTTGCCTTCGTCGGTTCATCCATATGCACTGAGAAGGCATTCAACGCATCAAACGAAGCCATCGAGTAGTAGTTCGTCTCCTGAGCACCACCACAGAGCACCATATCCTGCAATCCCTGACGGATGAGCATCATACCCAGTCCTATCGAATGACTGCCACTGGCACAGGCCGCCGAGATGGTGAAGTTCACCCCACGCAGATGGAAAATGGTGCTGAGGTTCATGTTCACTGTCGAGTTCATCGACTGGAAGATCAGCCCGTAGCCCAGCATCGCCGTATCGTGTTTCTCGTCCATGATCTTGGACGACTCAATGACGGGTTTGGCCGACGAGTCGTTGCCGAAGATACAACCTACCTCGTTCTGACGCAAATAGTCGTCGCTGATACCCGCCTGTTCAAAAGCCTGGCGCGAGGCCATATAAGCATACTGTGCCTCCTCACTCATGCCGGCCCGCGTGTGACGATCCAACATCTGTTTGGTAATGACAGGTGTCTCCACGATACCTGTCAGTCCACTTCGGTAGCCATACGACAATCGGTCCTTGTCAAGTCCGATGCCCGACTTTCCGTTATACAGTGATTCCTTGACGGTCTCCAGGTCAGTACCTAAGCACGACCAGATACCCATTCCCGTTATTACAACTCTTCTCATTTAATTCTCCTGAGCGGTAGCAAATTTTTCACTTTTCACTCTTCACTTTTCACTTAAGTATAGAGTCCTCCATTGATATTGATGACCTCACCCGTGATATAGGCTGCCTCGTCAGAGGCCAGGAACGCTGCCAGCGCAGCCACCTCCTCCGGCCGTCCGAAACGTCCTGTGGGAATCATATTCTTAAGCTCGTCTACTGGCAGTCCCTTCGTCATATCTGTCTCAATGAATCCAGGAGCAATGGCATTCACGGTGATATGTCGTGGTGCCACCTCCTGTGCCAATGCTTTCGTGGCACCGATGATAGCGGCCTTGGCGGCACTGTAGTTCGTCTGTCCGGGCAGTCCTTTCACACCCGACAGCGACGCCATGTTGATAATCCTGCCACCCCGTTTCCTAGGCATCATGTGCTTCAGCAGATGACGGGTGATATAGAAGTAACCGTTGAGCGTCGTGTCCAGTACCTTGTGCCAGTCCTCTTCGGGCATCATGAACATCACGTTGTCCCGTCTGATGCCGGCATTGTTCACCAACACGCCAAACCAGTCCTCGGGATGTGCCTGTTCCCACGCTGTGAGGGCCGTCTCGATGGCCTTCGGATCTGATGTGTCGAAAGGCAACAGCTCTGCCTTTCCACCATTGGCTTCTATTTCATCGGCTACTGCCTGTGCTGCCTCTTTGTTATTCAGGAAATTGATGACTACCGGCCATCCCGCCGATGCCAGCCGTAAGGCAATAGCCTTACCGATACCCCGGGATGCACCCGTCACTAACGCATATTTGGTCATTTTCGCTTTGATTATAATTGTTTGTCACTAAATAGCGTGCAAAAGTACTCATTTTCCCGCAATTAGCAAAAAAAAAAGAGCAAAACTTACTTTTTCTTCATTAAAATGAAAGATATAACACAAACTTTTATTACCTTTGTAGCAGATTATTCAAATATAACAAAAAACAATTATTATGGAACAACAGAAACGTTACGGTCACTTCGACGACCAGCACCGTGAGTATGTCATCACAGACCCGCAGACCCCTTGGCCCTGGATCAACTATCTGGGCAACGAGGATTTCTTCTCACTCATCTCCAACACCGCCGGCGGCTACTCCTTCTACAAGGATGCCAAGTTCCGTCGCATCACCCGCTATCGTTACAACAACGTACCGATGGACAATGGCGGACGCTATTTCTATGTCAAGGATGGCGAGACGGTATGGAATCCGGGATGGAAACCCTGCAAAACACCACTCGACTTTTACGAGTGTCGTCACGGTATGAGTTACACCCGTATCACAGGCCGTAAGAACGAGGTGGAAGCCTCTGTGCTTTTCTTCGTTCCGCTAAAGAAATGGGCCGAGGTACAGAAACTCACACTCACCAACCAGAGCAAAGAGACTAAACAACTGAAACTCTTCTCCTTCGAGGAGTGGTGTCTATGGAATGCTGCTACGGACATGGAGAATTTCCAGCGCAATTTCTCGACAGGCGAAGTGGAGATTGAAGGCTCTACGATTTATCACAAGACCGAGTATCGTGAGCGTCGGAACCACTATGCTTTCTATCACGTGAATGCTCCCGTTCAGGGCTTCGATACCGACCGCGAGACCTTCGTGGGTCTCTACAACGAGTTCGCTAATCCCGATGCCGTGATGGAGGGTAAACCACGTAACTCTCATGCTCACGGATGGAGTCCCATCGCTTCGCATTATATCGAGGTGACATTGGCTCCCGGTGAGTCAAAAGACTTTGTCTTCCTGCTCGGATATATTGAGAATGAACAGGACAAGAAGTTCTCCGCACCTCAGGTCATCAATAAGGAGAAGGCTCACGCGCTGATTGCCGAACTCGACACGACCGAGAAGGTTGACAAGGCGTTCGCTGAGTTAAACGAGTATTGGGATGCGCTCCTTAATATATATAATGTACGTACAGGCAATGACAAACTCGACCGTATGGTGAACATCTGGAACCAGTACCAGTGTATGGTCACCTTCAACTTCTCCCGTTCGGCATCGTTCTTCGAGAGTGGCGTAGGTCGTGGCATGGGCTTCCGCGACTCGAACCAGGATCTCGTGGGCTTCGTCCATCAGATTCCTCCGCGTGCCCGTCAGCGCATTATCGACATTGCCTCCACGCAATTCCCCGACGGCGGTTGCTACCACCAATACCAGCCCCTCACCAAGCGCGGCAACAACGACATTGGCGGCGGCTTCAACGACGACCCCTGCTGGCTCATCTTCGGTACGGTGGCCTACATCAAGGAGACAGGCGACTTCTCCATCCTCGACGAGATGGTGCCTTTCGACAACCAGCCTGGCACCGAGGTGACACTCTTCGACCACCTCAGAATATCGATGGACCACGTCATCAAGAACCTCGGTCCCCACATGCTGCCGCTCATCGGTCGTGCCGACTGGAACGACTGTCTGAACCTCAACTGCTTCTCGTGGGATCCCAACGAGTCGTTCCAGACCACGGAGAACGTCTCCGAGGGCACAAAGGCAGAGAGTCTCATGATTGCCGGACTGTTCGTCGTCACGGGCAAGGACTACGTCGCCCTGTGTAAGCAGATTGGCAAGACCGACGAAGCCGCCCGCATGCAACAGGCTGTCGACGCGATGGTCGAGGCCGTGAAGAAGCACGGTTGGGACGGCGAATGGTATCTCCGCGCCTACGACTTCTATGGCCGTAAGATCGGTTCTAACGAGTGCGAGGAGGCCAAGATCTTCATCGAGTCGCAGGGCTGGTGTACGATGGCTGAGATTGGTGCCGAGGATGGTATGGTGGCCAAGTCACTCGACTCCTGTAAGAAGTATCTGGAGTGTGAGCACGGTATGGTGCTCAACAATCCCGCCTTCACGAAATACATTTATGAATACGGCGAAATTAGCTCGTATCCAGAGGGTTATAAGGAGAATGCTGGCATCTTCTGTCACAACAATCCCTGGGTTATTATTGGCGAATGTATCGCAGGCCGCGGCAACGATGCCTGGAGTCACTACGCCAAGATACTGCCTTCGTACGTCGAGGAGAAATACCAGACCTTGCATAAGGTAGAGCCTTACGTGAACTGTCAGATGGTGGCCGGTAAGGATGCCTACAAGCCGGGCGAAGGTAAGAACTCCTGGCTCACTGGAACGGCCGCCTGGATGTGGTACACCGTCTCGGAGTTCATCCTCGGCATCAAACCCGACTACGACGGTATCCGTATCGATCCTTGTCTTCCAGAGACGGCTGCCGACTACACCGTCAGCCGTAAGTTCCGTGAGGCTGACTACGAGATCACCATCCACCCGAACGGTTCCCAGAAGGGTGTGAAGCAGATCACGCTCGACGGCCAGCCCATCCAGGGCACCGTGATCCCCTACTCCGCCGGAAAGCACGTCGTCGAAGTCGTGATGTGATTTGTAAAGAAATGATGTTTTCAGTTAACAGATGATGATAATGACAGGTATGAGAGGTCGCTGGCTGGCAGGTGCCATATTTCTCACATTGCACTTTGCACTTTTCGTTTCTTGCAACAGTCAGCCCGGCAAGGAACAGTCAGACGAGGCCGACAAGCTGGTAGAGGCTGCCCACAAGGCAAAAGACTACCAGCGGCTGATGCTGTTGGCAGACAGTTTGGAGAAAGACGGTAGCCTATCGTCAGCCAAGGCATATTACTGGCGCGGCTATGCCAGCGACAGGACCAACCACAGGCGGATGGCAGAGTTCTATTTCGATACAGCCATCAAAGCCGCCAGTACCGATGATCCTGACATCTACGCAAAAGCCACCAGTCATTTGGCTAACCTCGTGACAATCAGAGGCGACTATGAGTCGACATTGAAGATTGTCACACCCGTGACCAAACGACTGGAGGAGCTGAAGTGTGATACAACCAGCGACTACATCAACCTGCTCATCTACATCGGCTGCAGTCAGGCCGGTCTCGGCCAGACTGGTGACGAGACAGCCGACGGTTTCAACAAGGCCTACCAGAAACATCTCGACAATGTCAGGAAGAACCGTACCGACGAGGCCTACAAGGATGCCATTACCGGACTGATCAATATCACCTACGCATGTATCGTCACCAAAGACTACCGCTCCGCCCTGCGATGGAACGAAAAGTTCGGCGAGCTCCTCAACGAATACGAACAGCGGCCAGGTATCAACAGCAGCTATATCGACAAGCAGCAGGCGCGCTACAACATCTATCAGGCACAGGCACTTGAAGGCCAGGGAAAGGGCGACGAGGCCGCCAAAGCCTACGAAGCCTTCCGTGCCACAGCGTTCAGCCTCACCCCGGAGGGGCGCATCATGGCCAACGAATACCTGACAGCTGCCGGACGATGGGGCGAGGCTGCCGACAACTACCAGAGCCTCGACGCGCTGCTGGATGAGGAACAGGGCGGCTATACTCTCGACAACATCCAGGAGATGGTGTTGAAGAAATACCAGGCAAATATCCTTGCCGGCCGTAAGGATACTGCCGCCGCCGTCAGCATGCTGTTGTGCGACTCCCTCGCCAACGCCTTCGACCTCGCCAAACGAATCGACGCCGAGGAGCAGGCTACCATCATCAGGAAGGTACAGGAAATCGACGAACAGCAGGCAGCCACCATCCGCCAGCACCAGATGGGCATCTATGGTCTCATTGCCCTCATGTTCCTGATTGCCATTGGTTATATCGCCTATCGCCGGTATCACCATCACCAGCTCAAGAAAGCGCATGAGGAACTGCGCAACGACTACGTTCGCATCGAGGAGAAGGCTACCGAGCGTTCACGCACAGCGACGGAACAGCGGATCGCTGCTGCCATCAGGCAGCGTCACGCCCTCTCGTCCACATCGCTCATGGCACCATCTGTCTTCGTCTCATCCACCCCCGGCACCATGGCCGGAGGCAGCTTCTGCGACACGATTGTCAACGGCGACATATTGACCTTCACCATCGGCAGCGCCACGGGCAAGGGTATCGAGGCCGCTACGGCCGCTGCCATGGCCTGGGCACAGTTCCGCACGGCGGCAGCCCTGAATGCCAGCCCCGACCGTATCGTCAGTGCCATCAGCGAGGCCATCGCCGATGGCAGGAACATGCCCGTCAAGATCTTCGTCGGCTCACTCAACCAGAAGACAGGCATCCTGCAGTACTGCAATGCCGGCAACGGCATTCCCCTGTGCTACAACGAGGAGTTCAGTCTGCTGACCGACGAAGAGAACCTGCCTGCAGGTACACAGTCTGGCTATACTTACACTTCCAGTCAGACGACCATACCTGTAGGAAAACTATTGTTCCTCTATACCGACGGTGTCACTGAGGCTGAGAATGCCAGTCATAAGAAGCTCGGCGAAAAGCACCTGCGCGGCATGGCACTACAGGCCATCAAGTTAGATGCCCGTCCTGAGCCTTTCTTCAAGAACATCCAGAAGGCCATCACCGACTTTACAGGCGGCATTCCACAAGCCGACGACCTCACGCTGATGGTCATAAGCCGAAGACAAAGCGGAGAGACTCGTAGAACTGTATAAACAACAGGTAGAGAATAATGATTGGAGCGCCATTGGCGATTCCGGAACTCAGGGCACCGAGTATGTCGCCGAGACCGCTCAGGTGCCCTGAGACGAGTCCGTAGGATATGGAGACCAGACAGATGCCGAAGGCCAGTATGGGAATCAGGCTGCGGCTGAACGCAGAAGGGAACAGCGAGCCGGTGGCCGAAAGAAGAATGGCGTGGGGCGTGAGCGTGAGCAAAGCAATCATGATCACATAGATGATTAGAAACACCAAAGCGACACGCAGGGCCACGCGTTGCCGGTAACTGATGGAAAATTTGGATTGAGTGATGCTGAGCAGTCCGGAGCGCTTCAGACAGCCATAGGCGATAAGACCCAGCAACAGCCACACGAGCAGCGGCGAGGCCACCATCTCCGTAAAAGAGCCGAAGAACCAGCGTATGCCCTCACTGGATAGCAGAGAGCGCACACCCTCCATCCTCGTGGCAGATAAAAGCCACGAGAGGATGAAGAGCAGCAGCTCGGCCATCAACAGAACCAGAATGACAACTCCTCCCGACTCCTGTCTCCTTCTCTGCTTCTCTCCTTCACTCATCATCAGCCACCAGGTTATCGATGTCGAGGATACGCAACTCAAGGGCACGCACTACCAGACGTGTGGCGTTAATGCCGCCGACACCCTCTGGAAAGAGTTTCTGGATGAGCTCGTTCTGTCGCTTCTCAAGACTCTTTACGCCAAAGGGCATTCCACGGAGATTCGTAATCTGTTCCTTCGTATAGCCAAGGGCGAGATGACGGAGGAAACGCTCGTCGTACTCGTCGATCTCGTAGTTGACCAAGGCCTCCTGTTTCACGATCTGTCCGCTGACGGAAGCCTTGAAGCGCTCTACGATCTTCTCCAGAATGGGCTCATTGAACACCAGCTGCTTGCCGTCCATCACGGCTGAGACATCGCGGCGCGTGAGCAGTTCACCCGTCTTCAGGATGATACCGTCAGCCCCTGCGTCAAGCACATCCACCCACAATTTCTCATTCAGGATCTCGCCCGTGAAGATGAGTACCTTCACCTGGGGATGGAGCTGTTTCGTGTGGCGGCATATCTCCACGCCAACGGTGGTAGAGCCGCCGAGACCGAGGTCGAGCAGCACCAGATCAGGAATCTGTTGTTTGAGCAGCCGCCAGTAGGCCGGCTCGTTTTCGGCTGTACCGATCACCTCCGCCTCAGGGATGTCAGAGCGTACGATACCGAGGGTGCCCTTCAGTTCCAGGGGCACATCCTCAACGATAATGACTTTAAAGCTATCCATATAATTTATTTTTTAATTGATGTCGTTCTGTCGTTATCCCGTTATCCCGATTTATGACCGCCGGGAGCGTGATGACGACATTAGTGACGCCGTCGACGATTTCCGCGCGGATGCCACAGCCGCGACGGTTCGTGGCCTCACCATGATCACGCACAATCTGCCTGCAGAGCAGGAAGGGGATGTTTTCTTTCGAGGGCGTAAAGAGGTCAGCAGCCTCCTGCTCAGTGAGTTTCAGGGCAGGCATGGGTACGCGCACCTCTACATATTGACCGTCTGTCTGTGAGAAGGTCATGTCGAGTTTCTTCTGTCCGGCATACTTCCGGAGTATCTCATAAAGATACCTCATGAGCGACTCGTCGCCCAGCACCCCACCCTCAAGGGGCTTCAGATGCAGACGGATGCGCTCGACCTGACGCATGGCCTGTTGACTGAGCACGCCGTAGAGTTCACGGTAGTAGCCGGTGACCTCTCCCAGCGACACCACCTCACCGGCATCCAGCAACTGACGGATCCGCGAGGGATAATACATCGTCTCGTGCTTCAAGGCCGACAGACAGTTGTCGAGCACGGCATTGGAGACGTGCAGGTTGCCGTCCTCCAGCTCTGCCTTGCGGATCTCGTCGTCGAGCATCTCAAGACTCGTCTCCCGCTGTCGTTCGCGCAGGAAACGGTCATAGAGGCGGTGACGATAGTAGAGCAGATAGTAGGCAGGTACGATGGCCAGCAGCAGCAGGACGAGCAATATGACGGCAATCGTCTTGTTGGTCTGCGACTGCTGCATGGCCCGGCAATAATCGCCGAGGGTGTTGTCGGCCGACATCTCCTTGAAGAGCTGGGTGTATATGCGGTTATTATAGCTATACAACTGCCACTCATGGAGTGCGAGGGCAGCGACGGCACTCTCGTTGCGTATGTCGAGGATGACATGATAGTTCGTCTTCACGCTGTCGTGGAACCACTTGATCTCCGGCGCCAGCAGCGACAAGTTGCCCATCCTGCGCATCAGATACCGGCCATGCGGATGCGTCTTGAGGTAATATCTGTTAAGACAACTGCGACAGGAGTCTGCAAAGAGCAGCGTCCGCTCAAAGGTACCGTTCAGATTAGAGAAATAGGCGGAGTCGGCGTAACCACTGGCCCGCTCGAGCTCATCCGCCGACGCAGGAGAATTAGCCGCCTGACTCGTCAGAGAACTTGTCCAGAAGAGTCCCAGCAACGGCAGCAACAGACGGAGGATGCCCTTCGGCAGACGGAAGAATACGCGGCAGCCCTTGCCGGGCGTGCTCGTGGCAGCAATGGTACAGACGGAGAAGATCTGACTGACCTTCCTGTACTTCTCGATGATACCCTTACAGTTGAGCAGTCCGAAGCCATGGGAGTTGGTGATCGGTTTGGGATCGAAGAGATGGGCAAGCTGTTCCTCGGTCATACCCTGCCCGGTGTCCTCGACGGCAATCTCCACACTGTCTGCAAGTTCCGAAGCGGTGACTGTCACCCGGCCGTCGCGACTGGTAAACTTACGGGCATTGTCGGCCATCGTGTTCAGCATGAAGAGGGTGAGCACCTTGTCGGCTTTCACCACTGCCTCCGTAGGTTCTACCGTCAGGTCCACGCCTTTCATCTGGAACGATGTACGACTCTTGGCGAGGATGTCGAAGAGATGCTGCAGACGGAAGCTCTCGATATGCAGGCTGAGGTCTCCCTGGCGCAGCTGGATCCAGTAGGTGAGCACATCGTTATAGGCATTGATCTGGTCAGTGAGTTCACGGATGTATTCGAGCCGCTCCTCACTCCCCTCGCCCTCCAGACGGCTGGTCTCGTGGATGATACGGTCGATGAACGGCGTGACGCTGTTGACGAGTGAGATCTTTGCCCGCTGCTCCAGGTTCAGCCGCTCTGCGTTCTCCACGCGCAGCCGCTGCACCGCCAGTTCCTCACGCTTCTGTTCAAACAGGTCGTCGGAGATGTCCTCACTGGCATGTTGACGGTTCATGTGGTTGAACAGCCACAGCGAGAACAGCAACAGCACGATGGCTATCACCACAGCGCCCATCATGATGTTCAGCTGTACCGCCGTCTTCTCATACTGACTGGCACGTGCCTCCAACTGACGGTCCTGACGGGTGGTCTCCTGAAGGTCGAGATACTGGTTGCGGTTATAGTCGCTCTGGGGCTTGTCGTCGATGGCGGCAAAGGCCACGCTCAACTGCTCACGGATGGAGGCCACAAGGTCGGGGGCCTGATGGATGAGCGAGTCGGAAAGTGCCTGTTCGAGATTATAGAGGGCACTCTCGTAATCGCCTATCTGACGGAAACAGGATGCGAGCGTTCGGTAGGCACCGGCTATCTGATAGATGTCGCCATACTGCTCGAAGATGCTGAGTGCGTTCTCGGCCAGCCAGCCGGCCAGCATGTCCTCGTCCACATCGTCCGGATTGATGAATTTCAAGGCGGGCAGGTTGTCTGCCAGCAGCTGACTGCGACTGGCGTCGTCCATCAGGTGTTCCGACAAGGCCTCGAGGGCGTTGGCAGCAAAGAATGGATAGTCTGCCTGACGGGCCATGAGGAAGCAGCGCATCAGCTGGTCGAACTCCTTCTGGTTGATCTCCTGTTGGGTGCCCTGGGTGATGATACCGCCGGCTCCAACGTTATAGAGATAGTTCAGCCATTGAGCCGTATCACGCTGGACCTCAGCAAGATTAATCTCACTCAGGGCCTTGATCGATTTCTCCTCAAGACCGACGTAGTAATAATAGGTAGAGTTGACGATGGCATACTCACTCTCGGCATATCTCAGACGCCACTGCATACGGGGAGAGAGTTCGTCACGCTCCTCATTGATACGGCTCAGGGCCTGGTCGGCCAACTCACGGAACTCATGGAACTCACGGTTTCTGGAGCGACGCTGACAGAGGCGCATCTGCTGTACATAGGCCACCATGCACTCCACCTGGTTGTCGCTCGCCTTGAGGGCTTCCTCCAACAGCCGCTGCGCCTGGTCGTACTGCATACGGACGATGCAGACGAAGGCCATATTGTTGCAGGCCTCTGCCCTGCCCTCGTCATAGCTGCCAGACAGCTCATAGGCCCGCTCAGCATAGTGCTGTGCGGAGTCCACGTCACGGTAATGAGAAGCATAGGAGAGAAAATTCAACTTATCCACCGCGTCTCTGTCTGTACGTGAACAAGCTGATAGGAGTATGATTGATAATATGTATAGCCAGAATCTCATGAGCAAATAAAAAATCCCCCCTACCCGTTAAGGCAGAGGGGATGGTCGTTTAAGCGCGGGCCTTGGCCACGTAGCCGAGAGCCTCACGGCACTTGTCGGTCACGTACTGCCAGTCGCCGGCCTTCACCTTGTCCGAGGGGAACAGCTTCGAGCCCATGCCGACGCAGTACACGCCTGCCTTGAACCAGCTCTTCAGGTTCTCCTCCTCGGGAGCAACACCGCCGGTCACCATGATCTTCGACCAGGGCATCGGAGCCTTCAAACCCTTCACCATGTTCGGTCCGACGACATCGCCGGGGAATACCTTCGTCAGGTCGCAACCCAGTTCCTGAGCCTTGCCGATCTCAGAGACGGTCATGCAGCCCGGGCAGTAAGGCACGAGGCGACGGTTGCACACAGGTGCAATGTCGGGATTGAACAGCGGACCAACCACGAAGCAGGCCCCCAGCTGCAGATACATCGCAGCCGTCGGAGCATCCACCACGGAGCCGATACCCAGAGCCAGCTCGGGACATTCCTTGTCAGCCCACTTCACCAGTTCGCCGAACACCTCCTGAGCGAAGTCGCCACGGTTCGTGAACTCGAAGGCGCGGACACCACCCTCGTAGCAGGCCTTCACCACGTTCTTGCACACTTCCAAATCCTTGTGATAGAAAACGGGCACCATACCGGTATCGCCGATTTTCTTCATCACTGCTAATTTATCAAACTTTGCCATTGTTTTGCGATATTTCGTTGTTTCGGTTTCGTTGTTTCGATATCACGTTATTCCGTTATAACGTCATCACGAAATTCCGTCATTAAAATCACCTCTGAACGCGTCCGCTGGCATTACCGCCGGCCAGGCTCTCCACCTCTTCAATTGATACCAGGTTGAAGTCACCGTTGATCGTGTGCTTCAGGGCCGATGCAGCCACTGCGAACTCAAGGGCCTCACCCTGTGTCTCCTTTGTCAGCAGACCGTGGATCAGTCCGCCTGAGAACGAGTCACCGCCGCCCACGCGGTCGATGATCGGGTTGATCTCATAGCGCTTCGACTGGTAGAACTCCTTGCCATCGTAGATCAGGGCCTTCCAGCCATTATACGTAGCACTGTAACTCTCACGGAGCGTTGACACCACATACTTGAATCCGAACTCAGCCATCATCTGCTTGAAGATGCCCTCATAACCGCTGGCATCGGTCTTACCGCCCTCTACGTCGGCATCGGGCTTGAAGCCCAGGCAGAGCTCAGCATCCTCCTCATTACCGATGCACACATCCACATATTTCATCAGCGGGCGCATGATCGAGATAGCCTTCTCAGAGGTCCACAGCTTCTTGCGGAAGTTCAGGTCGACACTGACGGTCACCCCCTGACGCTTGGCAGCCTCACAAGCCAGCTTCGTCAGCTCGGCAGCCTTGTCGCTGATGGCGGGCGTGATGCCACTCCAGTGGAACCAGGCAGCACCCTCCATGATCTTGTCGAAGTCGAAATCCTTCGGATCAGCCTCGGCGATGGCACTGTGAGCACGGTCGTAGATCACCTTCGAGGGACGCATCGAGGCACCCGTCTCAGCATAATACAGACCCACGCGGTCACCCCCACGGGCAATATAACTGGTATTCACACCATAGCGGCGCAGCGCGTTCACAGCAATCTGTCCGATCTCATGCTTCGGCAACTTCGTCACGAAGTAAGCCTCATGTCCGTAGTTAGCCACAGAGATAGCCACGTTAGCCTCACCACCGCCGGGGATGATGCGGAATGATTCACTCTGAATGAAACGGTCGTTTCCTTGCGGAGACAGGCGGAGCATAATCTCGCCCAATGTTACAATTTTAGCCATTTTATTTTCCTTTTAACTATAAACGATAAACTTCCAAATTCTAAAGTTTCTGCAAAGATAGCAACTATTTCCGAGACTTGCAAATATTTTAGAGGAATTAAGGCAAAAAACTTACGGAAACGATTTCGCTGCCGCGACAGCCCGCAGGCCTGCTCCCCGAAAAAAAAAACCGAGAGATTGTATCGCTCTCGAGATTTTTTCGTATATTTGCACCGTCGAACATAAATAACAGAGCGATATGAACAATAAGACGAACACTTTCATTGATTTTTCGAGGCGGGCAGCGAAGATGCTGCTCGCAACATTACTGTTGACGCTCACCGCCCAGACGGCGCGGGCGGCGGAGTACGAGATTTCTACGCTTCAAGAACTGCGCGAGTTCATGGAGGCCGTGCACGTTGAAGATTTTGCGGGCGACGTTATCCGACTTACGGCCGACATCGATTGTGAACGCGGGCGGTTCAATACCGGCAATCCAGAGTATCCCTCCACGTTTCGTGGCACTTTCGACGGCCAGAAACACAAGATATATAACTTCGTCCACAGGCCGACAGGCAGAGGTAACGAAGGCTACGGCACGGCAATGTTCGATTTCACGGAAACCGGTGCCACTATCAAGGACCTCACGCTGGAGGGATCACTGCCGGGGGATGCATACTGCGGTGCCTATGCGGCGGCGTTCGTTTTAGCTGTGGAAACCCCGCTTGGACTCACGCTCGACAACTGCCATTTCAACGGCAGTGTCACGAACGTTTATCATTCGGCAGCACTTGTCGGTTTTGCAAGTTCCGGAGGAAGGTCCTCCGTCACCCTGAAAAATTGTTCGGCGAATGCGAACATCACCTCGACTGGCGAGTATACGGTGGGAGGTCTCGTGGCAAAAGGCACGGGCGTTGAAGCGTCTGACTGCTCATTCACAGGCACTATCAGCGGTAAATGGACTATGGGCGGTCTCATCGGCGTGGCTGTGAACTGCACGTTCACGAACTGCTCGTTCAACGGCTCGATGGGCGAAGGCCCCGGTACCAGCACCAGCACTCTGTCCAACGGCGGCTGTGGCGGTCTCGTGGGCTATTCCGACGGTTCGGTCTTCACCCGCTGCACGGCTACGGTGAACATCAACTGGGACATCACCTCCGACTATAATAATGGCCTGGGACGCACTTACTCTAAAAATTTCATCGGTGAAGGCGGTGCGGCTGGTGTCACGCTCGGTGCCTCAAAGTTCATTAACTGCTCGGCCATCGGTACGCTAACAGCTGCTCACGGCTATGCCGGTGGTTTCGTCGGCTGGACGGCAGGCGAGGAGACCTTCAAGAACTGCACAACCGAAGTCACAATCAAAACTACTGCTCCTCATACAAACATCATCGGTAACGGCGGTTTCGCGGCGTGCGTCGCCTCCAACGGCGCGACGTTTGTAGATTGCACCACATCGTCGCAGGGAAACGACATCTATGGCGGCTTCTACAACGTGCAGCATCCGAAGTCTGAAGTCGCGATTGGTGCCAACACCTTCCTCCGTTGCTCAGTGAATAACGTTTCCGTATTTGGTGATGGCAGCAATGCAAATACTGGCGGCTTCTGCGTGAGTGTCTGGAACGGAACATTTACAGACTGTACGGTACATGGTGGTAAACCTGAGGCGGGCTTTGTCCTCATTGCCGGAAAGAAGCCTAGTAGCGACTACGAGAATGGGCAGACCAGCACCTTTACCAATTGCGCCGTCGTTGGTGCGACGGTGACGACAGGATTTGTCGGAACCACGAACCCTGACAACAGCAGCACCAATATCAACAAGTTCAAGGGCTGCCGCGCGTCCTGCACCTACTACAACCTTTGTAATGGCTCGTCCTACAACGGCTTTACGCACACGCTCAGAAATAAGACCACCGTTGAAGATTGTGCGGCCTACGGTGCACAAGCTGGAGGAAGTGATGAACTCTATGGTTTTGCCTATGAAATAGGGTCTGGTGCCACCGTGAGTCGTTGCGTCGGTGCCGTTCTGCCGCTCGCTTCGACAAAATACGTGGCGGGCTTTGCCGGGACGATTTCCTATGATACGGCTGTCAAGGACTGCTACTCGGTCTATACAGCACGTAGCGCATGTGCCGAATCTAATATCAACGGCACACAGGGCGGCTTCGTCAGGCGGGCGACTATCGGTTATAACGTCTTTGACTTGCCCATCATGTGCTGCTTCGCGCTCGGCGTTGTCCCTGCCGGCAGTGATGCGGGGGAGAGCGCTGGCTCTTTCTGTGGCGTCACGCCTTATAGCATGTCCACCTACTACTTCGAGGACTGCTACCGTCCGCAAGAATCGCCCATTGGCGACTGCCACAATAGTGATGCGGATGGCGTGGAGGGGCTTTCTGCGGCGGAGTTTGCGGCCGCGACGGCGGCCACGATGCCCAACTACGACTTCGCCGATACGTGGAAGGCACCGAGGGGCAACGCCTCCAGCCCCTATCTTGCTGCCTCGACGGATGCGAACAGCGACTTCTGGCTCTCCGCGTCAGTCATCGGCGGTAAAGGTCATATCCTCATCAACGGTGAAGAACCTAGGGAGGCTTATCCGGCTGGATCTGTTCTCACAGTCGAAGTTATTCCTGAAGACGAAGACATACTCTTCATTGGCTGGCTGGGCGATGGCTTCGCTGACCCAACAGCACGAACCACAATCTACACGGTGAAGAACGTATCTGCCATCGCTGCCACCTTTGCTAAGCCCATCCGCACCCGCGAACAGCTCGCTGCCATCGCCAGCAATACCTCCGGCATCTACATCCTCGCTGCGGACATCGACCTCGCGGGTGAAGACTGGACACCCCTCTGTCAGGATAATAATTCACCTTTCACCGGCATGCTCTACGGAGACAACCATGCGATCAAGAACATGACCGTGAACACCAATGGCAACGACAACGCCGGTCTCTTCGGCTGTCTCGGTAATGCCACCGTCAGCGACATCACCTTCGAGAACGCCAACGTGACGGGCGGCAACAACGCTGCTGCCCTTGCCGGCTATGCCAATAAGGCAACCATCAGCGGTATTGCTATCACCGGCACCAGCAGCTTCACCGGCACCAACAACGTCGGAGGCATAGTGGGATACTGTTCTGGCAATACTTTGACTAACAATTTGGCTGTCAATGTTACTGTGAGTTATACATACAACAGTAGCTATGGTGGAGCCATCGCAGGATACAGAAGTGAGGGCACGCTGACTAACAACTTCTACAGCGACTGCACGCTTAACAAGACCTACAGCAGTACCACCGCCACCACCGGCATCGGCTGTAATTTCGCTGATGTAACAGAGAACAATGGAGCCGTAGGCGCCATTGCCCTCTACGACCAAGGCACAGACAACGCCAAAATAATTAGCGATAATGCCAATGAGAGTCGCAACGTCGCCCTCGTAGGCCGCACGCTCTACAAGGACGGTAAATGGAATACCCTCTGTCTGCCGTTCAGCATCGAAGACATGGACATCGACGACACGCCCCTTGCCGGTGCCAAACTCATGAGCCTCGCCAACGTGAACAGCAACACTGGCTTCGACTCCTCGACTGGCACGCTCACCCTCGACTTCGTGGAAGCCGGAGAGATCGATGCTGGGGTCGCCTACATCGTCAAGTGGGAGACAACTGGCGACCCAATCGTGAACCCCGTCTTTAAAGGCGTCACTATCACCACCGATACTCCCGCCGACCAAAAGACGACCAGTCAGGACGAGAAGGTAAGCTTCGTGGGCACCTATGACCAGAAGACCTACACCGACGAGGACAAGAGCGTCCTCTTCCTCGGCGACGGCAACACGCTCTACTATCCCAGCGGCTCTAATCCGACCACCATTGGTGCCTGCCGTGCCTACTTCCAGCTCAACGGCATTACCGCCGGTGAATCCTCTTCTGGCGTCCGTGCCTTCGCCCTCAACTTCGGCGATGACACCACCGGCATCGTTTCAATTGAAAATGGAAAATTGAAAATTGAAAATGATAACTGGTACGGTCTCGACGGTCGTAAACTCGAAATCAAGCCGACTCGTAGGGGCCTCTACATCCATAATGGTGCGGTGGTCGTGATAAAGTGAGAATAAAACAAAGCCACAAAAAAGGGGAGCGCACTCACACCCAAGTGCTCTCCCCCTTTTCAATTAAGTCAAACGAAGTTTAATTTTCAATTTTCAATTGATTAATTTTCAATCTTCAATTTTCAATCTTCAACTTTTCGATTAAGCAAGTGCCATGATGCTCGCATCAATGGCCGAGCGTGAGAAAAGTCAAACGAAGTTTAATTGACTAGTCGTTCTCGCCAGTGTCATCATCACTCTTGGTGAACGTCTTGCTGGCCATCTCGCTGCTCTGACCGTTCTTGATGGCGATGGCCTTCACAGTTGCCGTGTCGCTCAGGGTGATGGGAGCGCTGTAGAGCGAGCTCTCAGCCGTAGGCGTCGAGCCGTCGGTGGTGTAGCGGATCTCCGCACCCTGCTCAGCCTGGATGCTCACCGAGGTCGTCTCGGCAAACGGGGTTGTGCCGCTGATCTGTGGAGCACTCACAGTCTGGCTTTCGCCGCCGTTCTGAGTACTCTGATTACTCTGAGTATTCTGAGTACTCTGACCACTGTCTCCGCCCTTCGCAGCCGCGATCTCGGCCTTGGTCTTGTCGCTCCACGAGAGCTTCACGTCCTTCTTCAGCTCCTCGCGGGTGAAGTCGCCCGTGCTCTGTGCCAGCAACTTGATCACCTTGACGGCAGCACCGGTCTTGGCACCCTCAGGCAGCGTGCCGATGCTGGCAGAGGCAACCTTGTCCTGCTCAGGGTCATAGAGCGTCTCTAAGCCGTTGGCCTCGACGGTAGCCTTGAAGATGGCGAGGTTGTCGATCTTCACGGTGTTGCCCATGAGCACCATCTCGCGGACGCACTTCACGAAGTCGATCAGGATACCCGTAATGGAGCCCTCCGAGAACATCGTGTTGTGTTCTGACATGTGATGGGCCATGTCCTGCACGGTCATCGTCTGTTTGTAACTCACGCGGGCGTAATACTTACCCGCCTGTTCGGTTTCCGAAGTTTCGGTCACCTTACTCAAATACAATTCTATCATACCTGTAAAGTTTTTTGTGGTATTAGAATATTAAGGAGCCAACTACATCGGGTGACCCCATCCCGCTATGATTTTATGGCCGCTACCATTAATTATATTGTATCTTAAATACAATGCAAAGTTACAAAAAATATCTGAATTATACAAGTCTTTCTTCAAGAATTTATCAAATAAAATACACAATAATTGTTAATTGAAAAGTCACTTATAATACCCGATGCGGATGCAGTGCCTTGGCGTGCCGAAGGGCGTCCAGGAGACGTGGAGCCAGGTGCTGCCCGTGAGCAGCTGGTCGGTGTACTTGCACGTCTTGAGGAACTCCACCAACTGCCGGAACCGTGAGGGATCCGCCAGATGGATGTCGGCGGCCTGCCCCGTCAGGTGCTGTGAGTTGCGGACGCCACCCACCTTGCGGTTCACGGCCTCGCAGCGGAACCCAGAGGTAACAATAATCGGACCGGTGATCAGCCTTGCAGGTTCCAACACCATCAAGCAGCCAAACGTCAGGTTCGCCACGACCTGCATCGTCGGGAAGTTCTCCGGGTGCTTGTCCAGATGGAGGAACTCGCGTAATTTAAAGTGAGGTGACAGCCGAACATCATTATAATTAATTCGTGATTCATTCATGTTCATTCGTGATAATTCGTGTTAAAACTCTTTCTCGTGGTCATTCGTGTTAAAACTATTTCTCACGGAAATTCTTCTTGATGAATTTGAGATACTGGTCCAGTCCGAAGATCGAGCCTGCCAACAGGAACGACTGCGCCACGTAGTAGAGCAGCCCCGAGGCCACGTCGTCGATCTCCACCACCTGATACGCCACCAGCGCGATACTGCTCGCAATGAGCAGCACCGCACAGGCGTACTGAGAGATTTTGAAGCCCTTGTTGTTCTCCAGGGCTCCGGAGGTCTCATTGCTGTTCTTCTTTTTCGTCTTTTCCATGGCCGAGGAAGAAATCGATGATGAGATTGATTACATGGAGAATCATCTTAATTGTTTTGTTCATAATTTTACATGTTTTAAATGGTTTGAAAATTAAGTGAATTATGCAGTCTGAACTGCTTCTCTATTTGCCTACAAGTGAAGTGCAAGGTGAACGCAGAGCCGAGATTTCTCGGGCTTTGCTGAGCCGCAGCCTTCACTCGCAATTTCATATTGCAAAGTTACGAAAAATAATTGAATTACACAAATTTCGAGCAAGGAGAATGTAATAAATAATGTTAATTGTTTTATTACTGAACCGCAGCCAAATTTCAGCGTCAGCCGACCGGAAGAATGAATAAAATATCTGTTAAAATAATAACTTTTTGGGGAGAAAAGTAGGTTTTTACATAAAAAAAGATTAACTTTGCGGCAAATATATTAAAACAATGTTACTACATATACGGAAATTATGGTTGCTCGCCGCCATCCTGACCTGCGGCCTTATGGTGACCTCCTGCTCAAACTACGATGAGCCAAGCTTGCCGAGGGATGCGGTGGAAGAGCAACTTTCACAGATGACTCTACGCGAGAAGGTAGGGCAGATGTTCTATGTCCGCATGGAAACGCTCGATACCACCATTCACTGGAATACTTATGCTGACCTTCAGGAGAATCCCATCCTTGAGGTGAACCAAACCATGCGCGATGTGAACGAACGCTATCCCGTAGGCGGACTCATCCTTTATGCGTGGAATATCGATAACGAGGCACAGCTCTCGAAACTGATGGCCCAGATACGATTGCTTAACGGCCAACCGCTGCTCTGTATCGACGAGGAAGGCGGTCGTGTGGCCCGTATCGCCAACAATCCGAACTTCAACGTCAAGAAGTATGAGTCGATGAGTGCCATCGGTGCTACGGGCGATCCTAGTAACGCCTATGAGTGCGGCAATACCATCGGCACTTACCTGCACCGCTATGGCTTCGACATCGACTTTGCGCCTGTGGCCGACGTGAACACCAATCCTGAGAACGTCATCATCGGTCCTCGGGCTTTCAGCGACGATCCTGCAGTGGCAGCCCCCATGGTGACGAACTACCTGCAAGGTCTGAAGGATGCTGGAGTGACGGGGTGTATCAAGCACTTCCCCGGTCATGGTGACACGAAAGCTGATACACATTTCGGCTACGCATCGACTCAGAAGACGTGGGCTGAGATGATGGATTGTGAGATGGTGACCTTCAAGGCTGGTATCCAGTGGGGTTGCCAGTTGATCATGACGGCTCATATCGGCGCGCCCAATGTGACGGGCTCCGATGTGCCCTCTACCATGTCTCCCATTATCCTGCAAGACAAACTGCGTGGTGAACTTGGCTATCAGAACATCATCATCACCGACGGTATGGAGATGGGAGCCATCACCCAGCAGTACACGAGTGCTGAGGCAGCCGTGGGCAGCATCCAGGCTGGCGTCGATATTGTGCTTGGGCCGAAGAATTTGGTTGATGCCTTCGATGCCGTGATTGATGCTGTCAACAACGGCACTATCAGCGAGGAGCGCATCAACCAGAGCGTCCGCCGGATACTGAAACTAAAAATGAAATAAATTGAACTAACCGATTATGAAGAAAAAACTATTAGCGATGGCACTGCTCCTGCTGCCGGTGGTGGCAAGTGCATCAGAAATCGACGGTGATCCGTCGCCGACGAATCCTGCCGGCGGCTCGGATGAATTGGAAATAGACGGTCTGTATTACAAACTTTATAACAACAACACGGCTATGGTAACCTATAACCCGTCTGTTCCTAATAATGAAGGTTGTTACACGGGCGACGTTGTCATCCCGGCATCTGTCACTTATGAGGGCGTCGATTACGATGTGACATCCATTGGCGATTATACTTTCCAATATAGCCATGATTTGACTTCGGTGACGATTCCCGAAAGTGTGACGAGCATCGGCGAATGTGCTTTCCAGGATTGCTTAAGCCTCGCCTCCCTGACGCTTCCCAGCAGCGTGACAAGTATCGGGGTAAGGGCTTTCGAGTATTGCCAGAAGTTAGCCTCTTTCGACATTCCGGAAAATGTGACACGCATCGCACAAAAGACTTTCCATGGATGCATAGGATTGACCTCCATTCATATTCCCGATGGCGTGACGGTTATCGAAAATAGTGCCTTTGACTTCTGCGCGGCCCTCACCTCTGTCACCATTCCTGATAAAGTGGAAGATATCCCTAAATTTGCCTTTGGAAGTTGCCTGGCGCTTAAAACCGTGACTTTGGGGAAAGGTGTCAAGAATTTATATGAAAAGTGTTTTGAAGGTTGCAATGCTTTGACTGACGTCTATTGTCAGGCTGAGGATGTGCCTTTGGCTTCTCAGACTTCTTTTGAGGGAGACCTGTCAGTCAAGACGCTCCATGTGCCGGAGGGCTCTTTGGCAAAATATCAGAATACTGAACCTTGGAATCAGTTCGGGTCTATCGTGGCTTTGACAGACGAGGAAACGGCTATCAAGTCAATAGACCGCGACGGTGCTTCTGAAATGCTCCGCTTCACGCTCGACGGCCGTCGCATCAACAGCCCGCAGAAGGGATTGAATATCATCAAGACCAGAGACGGCCGGACAAGAAAGGTTGTGGTAAAGTGAAACTAAACACTCATTATTAACTAAATAAAGAATAAAGGTATGAAAAAGAATTTGTTGTGGATGCTGGCCGCCATCCTAACCTGTTGCGCAAGTATGCTGACAGCATGTAGCAGCAACGATAACCCAGTTGTCGAAGAACCCGTCATTGACAACCTCGCCGTGAAGATCCTCGGCAAGTGGATGATGGCCGAGACCGACGGCAAACCGGTGCCTACGGACTCTAAGCAGGTGATTACCTACGAATCGGGCTCGAAATTGTATTACAGCCTGTCCATCAATGCCATCAGCGACCTGAACGTGTGGGTGAATCACTGTGAAGGCCGTTACATGATCTATGGTAATAATTTGTCACAGGTAGTGGAACTGGCTGATGCCAATATTAAGTTTACCCAGTCGCCAACCATCATTTCCATTACTGACAAAGACATGTACCTTATCACTAATAATGAAACTTTTGTCGATGGCAAATCTCATAGGATCACAAAAGATCTGAATGAACGTAAAGTCCGTGTGACCCACGACTACAGTGCTGACATTATCGGCACTTGGGAAGGACGTCAGACCAGCGAAGAGGACGTGCATAGCGACGGCCAGTTGCACCGCTGGGAATACAAGGCCGACGGCACCTTCGTCTATTACCGTCAGGATGACAATGGTGAGTGGGTGGACGACGTGAACTCGATGGCCGAATACTTCGTAGATGGTGTCTTGCTATGTACGCGCTGGAAGAATGTTGGCGACGATACGGAGTATCGTGAGAGTTGGGAGATAGCGTCCATCGAGAATGATAGGATGAACTGGACTGCCATTCGTCAGAAAGCTGACGGCTCTACCTACACTGCTGACTTCAGCATGACTCGTGTGAAGACTGAGGAGGAAAAAACGCTGACTGGCGAGTGGTTCGCTGTCGTCAATCGTAAAGACTACGACGAAGATGCCGACGAAAACGATATTGAGTACTTATTGCTCTCCTTTGACGAAAACGGCGTCGTAACCCAAAACGTCTACATCGGTAATAAGACTGAACCACTCAAGTATTGGGAACGTATGCACCGCCACGGCATCTATACCGTTGACGAAAAAGCCAGTACCCTCACGATTGAGAACATCTCTGAGACCCCTACCACCTCAAAATACGGCTTTGACAAAGAGCTGCTGATCCTCAATCTCTATGATGAGGAGAATGTGGATCGCAATATGTCGATACCCCTTCATCGCCCTTCCAAGGCTGAAAAGGACCTTCTGGCCGTGTACGATATTTCGTTGTGGGGCGACGACTATGTGGGCAAGTGGTTTGGCTTTACTGAGCACAACGGACTGTACACCTATATGATGCTTGACTTTACGGAGGAAAGCGGGTTGAAAACCATCCGTTATTCTGTTTACAATGACAAGGTGACTCGCACCGAATATACGCAGGTCTATAATGAGGCTGACGATGACGAATACGAAGATGAGCCGGTATTGGAGATTCATAGCTCTACCGATTATATGCAGTCGGAATTTTACTGGTGGAAAGTTGTCGGCAATACGCTCACTTTGGGAAAGGAATTAGATGATGAGGAATTTATCTCGTCGACCTATCATGCCCTTACAAAGGCTGACCTGGAAATGATGGAAGAACTTGATAAAAAAAGTAATAATTAGTTATTAATCTCGGCGAGGCTAACAGGCCCGCAGATGCTATCAACGTATTCTTGTTTGATGAAGACCTGCAAGCCAGCATGGCTTCCAGAATCGGCGGTGCCTTCACCAAACTCTCATTCTACTTCGATCCTGCAGCCGAATAATTAACAAGGGCCTTTCGGGTTAATCTATATCAAGAATTTCGAAGGTGCCTAAAATTGTTCTGCAGATTCTGTTTGATATTCCAAACAATTGTCCTATCTTTGTGGATTATTTCGCCTCTACGCCAGGGGCAGCGCACAAAATGAAAGGAAGGGGATGTTGACACCAAGAAGAGACTATGATCAGTACCAAGCGGCGACCAGGACGGCATCAGTCTGGTCGGCCGGCGATGTCGTGCTACACCGAGGTGGAGCAATAGCGGATAGTTACAATCAGTCGCTCGACAATTCAACAATCTACATTACAATCCACCAACAATTCAACTCTATCCGCAATGGCCATTCTGCAACATTCACGAGCAAGTCCCACCGAGGATTTTTCCATCGCCCGCCAGGTGATGGCGGATGTGGCAGACTACTATCTGGCCAATGGCGGACCGGCTGCTGCCAGAGAGCACGTTGAAAAAGTGGCCAATGAACTGAAGATCTATCCTGACAGCCATGAAGCCTATCTCGACACGATGGCCATGATTGCCGAGGCCGAGCAGGCCGAACGGCTGAAGGCGGAAGCATTATTCCAGCAACAACAGCAGAACCTGATCAAGTCGATGATGGGCGTCGTCAAATCCCAAGAGAATACCAAGCAGCCGACCGCCGACAAGCATCCGCGACAGGACCTCCATGATGTGGTGCTGCCGCCGAAGCTCAGCTCGGAAAAAGCCATTCGCATCTGGCGGAAGCTGCAAGAGGCAGGTATGATCGACGACCGCTACCAGCCAGTTCGTCTCTCGCGGACCGACGTGGCGTTGCTGGCCGAAGAGATGACCATACGGTTGGCCGATGAGAATGACAACCTGCTGGACATCAAGGAGTGGAAGCCTTACGAAACGCTCTGGCACAGGAAGAACATGAAAGCCGACCTTCAGCGTGCCCTCACACAGGATAAGACACCGGAATTCAGAGACAAGATCAAGCGGATCTTGGAGGGGGAAGCCTGACGGTAGTGCCTACCGGTAGGTACTACCGCGTGACAACGACCGCAGATTTTCCGTAACTTTGTGCCGTAAAACATCAAACGATTATGGCAAAAAGTACAGAACTCCTACAAAAGATCTATGATGCAACCGACCATGGATTAAACATCATCACCGACATCTTCCCCGAGGCCCTAAGCGCCGACGGGAAAAAGAAGAAATTCCGCCTCCGCTCAGGAGAGAATACCCCGTCGGCCTGTCTGAAAGACCCGTCGGACAAGGTCGACTACTGGCGTGTGATCGACTACGGCGGCGGCGAGGGCGAACGCTGCTTCTCACCGATCGACATCTACATGCGCGACAGAGGCTATTCGCAGCAACAGTTTGCGCTGGCCCTCCACGAACTGATGGAGCAATACGGCGTGAGCGAGGAACTCAACAAGAAAGTCAACAAACCCGAGATCACCAGGCGCGACGCCACAGAGAGCGAGATCGGCCTGCCGCCGAGGCTCACCACCAAGCAGACCTTCTCCAACGACGAGCTCGCCACGTGGGGCCCGCGCGTCAAAGCCGAGCACCTGAAAGAACTCGGCTGGGCCCCCGTCACAACGGTAGTGACCACCAAGGACAAGATAACCACCGTCAAGAAAGCCACCGAGCACTACCCCATCTTCGTGGAGACCTGCGACTACATCGACGAGCAGGGCATCGCCCGACAGTTCCAGAAGGTCTACGAGCCGAAGAACTTCAACAAGGGCTACCGGTTCTTCATCATCGGCCGGCTGCCCCAGAACTACATCTTCGGACTCAACGCCCTGCGCCGGAAGTTCCAGGAGCGCGGCGAGGAGAAATTCCCTGAGGTGGTGATCGTCAGCGGCGGCAGCGATGCCGTCAACTGTCTGAGCATGGGCTACCAGCCCGTGTGGCTCAGCAGCGAGACCGCCGGCCTGCGCGAAGAAGACCTGAAGCAGCTCGAGAAGTATGCCCGTCGCATCGTGCTGGTTCCCGACATCGACGCCACCGGCCGCAGGATCGCCCGGCAGCTGGCGCTGCAGTTCCCACAGCTCTACATCGCCTGGCTCACACCCGAGGACATGGGCCGGCTGCACGACAACCGCGGCAGAGCGAGAAAGGACCTGAAGGACTTCATCCAGCTGCATCCCCACCGTGAGGACATGAAGCGGCTCATCGACCGCGCCCAGTCAGCACACTACTGGACGAAGACGGAAGACAAGGAGGGCAACACCCAATACGGCATCCTGCCCGCACGCCTGAACTACTACCTCGCCATGAACGGCTTCTACACGCTCCGTGACGATAGCCGCAAGGAACCAATCTACATCTTTATTGACGAGGCGAAGGTGCGCCGGGTGGTGGCGAAGACCATCGTGAACTTCCTCATCACGCAGATGAAGCGCGAAGGTCTCGACGAAGCCCTGCAAAATAAACTCCTGCGCTGCCGCGACCTGCCCACCGACCACATGAGCCATCTCCAGGAACGCGACGACCTCGACTTCACGAAGAGCAGCGACTGCGCGCAGAAGTTCTTCTTCCGCAACGGCTGGGTGGAGGTCACCGCTGAGGGCATCAAGCTCCGCCGCTATGACGACCTCGACGGCAGCTACGTCTGGGAAGACACCATCATCGACCACGACTACCGCTCCTACGAACCGATGTTCAAGGTAGAGAAACTCGACGTCGGCGGCTATAGCGTGGAGATCACCGAGGTCCCGCCGAGCAAATTCTTCCGGATGGTTGTCAACACCTCGCGCCTGCATTGGCGCAAGGCCGACGAGGGCGGACAGGATCTCACGGAAGAGGAACAGCTCGAAGAGCACCAGTGCCTCGCCAGTAAGCTGGCCTGCATCGGATACCTGCTCTTCGGCTACAAGTCGGAGTCGGAGGCCTGGGCACCCATCTGTCAGGATTCGAAGCTGGCCGAGAGCGAGGACGAGTGCAACGGCGGCAGCGGCAAGTCGCTCTTCCTGAAGGCTGTCAGCCGACTGCTCAACATGTTCTACATCGATGCCCACGTGCCCTCGATCGTCGACAACCGCTTCCTGTTCGACGGCGTGACGGAGGACACCGACCTGATCATCGTCGACGAGTGCGACCGCCGACTGAACTATGATTTCTTCTTCGGGCGCATCACCGGCGACATGAAGGGTGAGGAAAAGGGCAACCACCCGTTTCAGATACCATTTACGAAGAGTCCGAAGATTGCCTTCGCCACGAACTATGTGCTCCGCAAGCACGATGCCAGCACCGAGCGCCGCATCTGGCCGCAGGTCTTCTCCGACTATTACCACGAGGCCACGCGCCTGAACGACTACCGTGAGTCGCGCTCCATCCGTGACGACCTCGGCTGCAATCTGATGGGATCGGAGTACTCTGAACAAGACTGGCAGGCCGACATCGCCTTCATGTTGCAATGCCTGCAGCTCTACCTGTCGCTGCCCAAGGGCGAGCGCCGCATCATGCCGCCGCTGGGACGTATCGGACTGCGTGAGCAGATGGCGGCTGTGGGCAAGGACTTCAAGTCGTGGGCCGATGAGTTCCTGGCCGAGGACGGCGGCAACCTCGACTGCGAGCTGAAGGCCGAGGACATGCTGGCGGCCTTCAACGCCGAGACCCGCTACGGCTGGTCGCCCAAGAAGTTCGCCCAGCACCTGAAGGCCTACTGCGACATGGCACCCCACATCCACTGCCTGAACCCCGCCTCCAAGACCGGCAAGAAAACCGACGGCGAGCGCTGGATCAAGCGAGAAGGTAATGACGCGAGGAAGACCTATTATTACATAGAGTCCGAACTCAAGTACAAAGAGGATTCAAAGAGAAGTGAAGCCGAAGAACAAGTCCTTCTTTTCTGAAAATTCTCTATTTTGTCAGGCCCGCCCAAAATGAGCGGGCTTTTTTGGTGGCACACATTAGACTATGCACACATCACTTCCTACTTCTCTCTTTCTATTTTTAAAATTCCAACTTAGTACCCCAATTTTTCCTTTTTAATGTGTGACATGTGTGCCATAGAAATAAGTATCATCATAACCTGCTGATTTCCTTGGAGTTTCGTTTACATAATGAGTGGCACACATCTGTCACACATCTGTCACACATTGCAATCCGTGACAGCCTCACCGCCTGTTCAGCCGAATTTGCAGTTCGCCAGAACCCTACCACTTGGATAACCAGCCTTTATCGCGCAATAAGGGACGCTTATTGAAAAATAACCAACCCTTATTGAAAATTAAGCGTTCCTTATCGAACGATACTCGGCCTCTGCTGAATGTCACAGCGGGGTCAGGACATTACCTTATTTCGCCTTCGTAGTCCACTTCGTTTTCATAAAAGAAGATGCCCGAATTGCTCTGGACGCTTTTGACGGACGTAACTTTAGGGCTCCTTTTATTTTATCACGACCTTGAACTTCGTTCGAGCTCGTTCACGCTCGATAAAGCATGAGCAAGCTCTGCTTTATTCTCACTTAATCACGACCTTGCGACCATTATTGATATACAGTCCCTTCGCCGTCGGCTTGCCCGAGAGCTTGCGGCCGTCCAGCGTGTACCACTCTGTGGCGGTAGCAAATTCTTCACTCTTCACTCTTAACTCTTCACTTAACGAAGTGGTCTCGTCGCCGAAGTTGAGATGGAACTCGCGGACGCCTGCCGGAGCCTGACTGAGGTCGAAGTAGGAGCGGAAGGCCTTCACGCTGTAGCCATCGGTTTCGGGCCAGTAGAGCTTATTATTGTTGCCGAGGTAGAACTTGTCATGCTCGTCGTCATAGATGTCCGTTGGGTCGTAGGTGCCGCAGAACTTGCCGCCCGTGAAGCTGACACTACCAGGCACGGCCACGGTGATATATTCGGGATCATCGTAGGAGTAGCGGTAGGGGTTGGGAATATCTTTCGCCTGTGCGGTCACGGTGACGCCGTAGAACACGGGGTTCGTGAGGTTGACGTATTCATGCAGTGTCAGATCCGACAGGCATATTCGTTCACCGCCGGTGGTCTGTGTCACCTCAAAGCGATAGTACTTATATGTGCCCGGGTGCTGTATAGTGAAGGTTTTCGTATAATGGTTGATGTCGGGCATTGCGTCGTCAGTGTCGCGGCTGTCGATGGTCGTCCATGGGTCGCCCTCGTTCACCTTGGCCTGTAGCGTCCACACCGCCGGACTAAAGTTTAGATTGGTATTCGTATTGCCTGTGGTCAGAGTGTAACTCGTTGCCTGTACGGGCGTGTCGGCATGAAACTCGCAGAACACGGAGCCGCTGAAAGCAGGACGCCAATAGGTAGTTGTGCTACCGTCCACTAGGTTGGCATAGCCAACATTTGCACCAATACCCGACGTACCGTCTGTTGCGATGTAGCTATGCGTGGAAGATTCCGTAATCTTCTTCACGATGTACGGCTTTCCGGCCTCGATGCTCGTGGCGTCCTTGAAGTTCAGGTAGAGCGTGCCGTCGGCTTCGAGGCCTGTCTTGTGGCCGTCGTAGGCCGTCTCGGTGTCGAGTTCCATGACCGTGGCTCCTTCGAGCGGTGTGCCGGTGAAACTGCCTACGGCGAAGGGCAGGCAGAGCGTGTTCCAGTAACCATCGCGATAGAGTGTGCGCTCGCTGAGCATCAGGTGGTGCTTCTGGCCGTCCTTCAGCGTGAGGAGGTGCTCGCGGTTATAGGTTCCGTTATTGTCGTAGAGCAGTTCGACGGCAGGCTGTTCCACCGTTGCGCCTTCGTTGACGAACTTGAACAGCACGCTGCCGTATTCGCCTGGTTCATCACCAAAGGTGAGTACGAAGCGGTAGTTCTGCGTCGGGCTTGTGAGTTTCTTCACGCTGGCTGTCATCACTTCATTAACCTCCTTTTGCGCAATCTCCACGTCCATCACACCGTCGAGGTTCACGTCTAGGCCCATGGTGCCGTCGTTCATGAAGTAGCCGTTGAGCATTGTCAGCTGACCCGATAGTCCCAAGGTTATGTCCTGCTCCGTGTCTATGGTGAGGTCGATGGTGTAGCCCTCGCCCCACTCGGCATAGAGTGTAAGGTCCTCGCTGAATTTATAGTCGCGGTCGAGATAGTAGCGCGTGCCATTGCCGTCGGCCTGGGTGTTCCAACAGAGGAACGCTTTGCCCGTCGGGGCGGTGAAGGTGCTGGCGGGCAGGGTGGTATCGATGCCCTTTCGGGCGCTGAAGGCTGCCATCGCGTCGCTGCCGCCGTTCTTGTCGAACGTCAGCGTCACGGCCTCGGGCACAGTCAGGCGAACTTCTACCATTGCGTCGCTGCCCAGGCTGTAGGTATAGGTCTCCGCCGGAGTAACACCATTATAGAGGAACACGGCATCGTAATACAAGAACTGCGAATACTCGCCCGCCGCAGCGGCATCCCATCTCTCCTTGGGGATATAGACCCACAGCGTGCCGTTTTGTCCCACGGCAGTAAGCTGTTCCGACATGCGTTTGCCCACTTCGTGCTTACCGGCACCCTTGTAGGCATCGATCATCCCAGCGCTGCTGACTAAGGAGATGTATGAGGTTGCATCGCCTCTGTACGGCACCACCGCCACGGCGTCGGCCCGATGCGCAGGTTTCCCCTCGTTCTGGAACCAGCCCAAGTTCAAACTGCTTACCGTCACGGGGATGTCCGTCCACTCCTGACCGTAGGGGATCTCCACCGTTGTTGCTGCCGTCGTGGTAACAGCAGCGGGGTAATAGACTTGACAGGTTGAAGGCACACCGTAGTTCCAACCAGCTTCCTTTGTCACCTGGTTCCATTGCTCTGGAGTGCCATCGTAGTAAAAGTTTGTTAAGCCAGTGCACTCATAGAATGCAGCAAGTCCGATGGTTATCACCCTATTAGGGATGGTGACGGAGAATAAACTGGTGCATTTTCTAAACGTATCATATTCAATAGTTGTCACCCTATTAGGGATAGTGATGTTGGTTAAGCCGGTGCAGCCATAAAAAGCACTATTTCCAATGGTTGTCACGCTATTAGGGATAGTGATGTTGGTTAAGCCGGTGCAGCCATAAAAAGCACTATTTC
>CAMKSE010000012.1 GCA_946415365.1 uncultured Prevotellaceae bacterium | reverse complement strand
CAAGGGTTACTGGTGTTACATTTTCTGCCATAATATGTTTCCTTTCTTATTTTTATTCGTTTTACTTACTTTTTTTCTTTTTTCTTTTTTGACATAAGTACAAAAGTACATATTTTATGTTCTTATGTTCTTCTGTCTAATAAACCTGTACCTCTGTCTTAAGCCCATTCGTTCTCGAACTTCACACTTCCGATTGCGATATCCTTGCATGTGATGGTGATCTCCTCGAAGTGTCCCATCTTGTCCTCCCACTTCTCCTCGAACTCTACGCAATATCCGTTTGTGAACTCGATGGTCTTCATGGCCTTGCCTGTCTTTGTCTCGAGGAACTCGATTTTGCCGTTCTTCGGCAGATTACGCTCTATCATCCATGCCAGCAGGTCGGGGGTGCCGTCGTTCAGAGCCTTCACTCGAACCTGGATCTTGCCGCCACGCGGGATACCTGCCATCTGTCCTTCTACGTCAGTTGCCTGATTGAACTCGTAAGTTACCATGAGGACCTCTCTGTCCTTGTAACCGTCAACCTTCATTGAAACTGGAGTCTTTGCCATAATTTTTTTCCTTTCTTTAATTTTAAGTTGTTAATACTGTTGTTGATTTGTTTGATGTTGCAAAGATACGATGTTTTTTAGCTTCTTTCCAACTTTTTTCTCACTTTTTTGTTGAAATGCTTGCGACAGAAAGCCAAATTTGCGACAAACTCAGGGAAATGCCCCGAAATCTGTCGCAAGAAACTGTAATACAATAGCATACAACTATTTTTATTCTTTTCAGACATGAAATATGAGAGCCTCCGCCGATTGGCGAGAGGCTCTCATATATTTACAGGGCTCACACTTCTTACTTAACCGCCTATTTCCAGGGGTTCTCGAAGCCGACGGGACCGTTCTCGAGCTTCTGGCACACGATCTCCATTTCCTCGAAGTGCTCTTCACCGTCTTCCCATTTCTCCTTGTAGTTGATGCAATAGCATCCCGTGCCCTTCAGCTCCTTCATGGTGGAGCCGTCGACGGTGTTGAAGAATGTGACTTTAAAATCACGTGGATCATTCGGAGCGAGCATCCACTGAAGCATCTGGCTGTTGCCGTCGTTCATTGCCTTTACACGGATAGTGAGCCTGCCGCCACGGGGGATACCGGCGATCTGCCCCTCACGGTCTGTTGCCTGATCAAACTTGTAGTCAATCATCATTACCTCACGTGCTTCGAAATCTTTCACCTCAAGGGTTACTGGTGTTACATTTTCTGCCATAATATGTTTCCTTTCCTATTTTTTAATTTTAAACTTTGAACTTTGAAATAATAACTTTGAACTTTGAGCTTTTCTATGCCCATTCGTTCTCGAACTTCACACTTCCGACTGCGATATCCTTGCATGTGATGGTGATCTCCTCGAAGTGTCCCATCTTGTCCTCCCACTTCTCCTCGAACTCTACGCAATATCCGTTTGTGAACTCGATGGTCTTCATGGCCTTGCCTGTCTTTGTCTCGAGGAACTCGATTTTGCCGTTCTTCGGCAGATTACGCTCTATCATCCATGCCAGCAGGTCGGGGGTGCCGTCGTTCAGAGCCTTCACTCGAACCTGGATCTTGCCGCCACGCGGGATACCTGCCATCTGTCCTTCTACGTCAGTTGCCTGATTGAACTCGTAAGTTACCATGAGGACCTCTCTGTCCTTGTAACCGTCAACCTTCATTGAAACTGGAGTCTTTGCCATAATTTTTTTCCTTTCTTTAATTTTAAGTTGTTAATACTGTTGTTGATTTGTTTGATGTTGCAAAGATACGATGGTTTTTAGCTTCTTTCCAACTTTTTTCCCACTTTTTTGTTGGAATGCTTGCGACACTCAGCCGATTTTGCGACAAACTCAGGGAAAAGGCCCGAAATCTGTCGCAAAAGGTATAAAAACTTGGCTTTAAACGATTGATGAAGTCGTTGAGCGACGAGCAAAAAATATGTTAAAGTACGCGCGTTATATTATTTATTGCGGAAAAATGTGTACTTTTGGAATCGAAATCATGATGGAGGCTGAAAAATGGGATTGCTCAATGACAATATCCTGTTGTGGGGCTTCAGTATAGACGCCTGGATGACCATCGCCACGGTGATGGCTGTCATCATTGTGATGCTGACGACGAAGGTACGTACCGATGCCGTGATGCTCATCGCCATCGGCGTGCTGTTCGTGACAGGCGTGCTCGATGCCAAGGAGACATGCTCGGGATTCAGCGCGGGGACAGTTGTCGTGACGGGCGTTCTGGCCGTGGTGATGGCGGGACTGCGCTATACAGGTGTACTGCAATGGATGTTGAAGCATGTGTTCGGATTGCCTGACAATTATCCGACGGCTCTCCTGCGCATGATGGTGCCGGTTTCTATGTTAAGTGCCTTCGTCAGCAACACGATGTTGACCGTGCTCTTCGGTAATGTGTTGAAACGGTGGGCGAGGAAACTCAACACGGCACCGTCGAAGTTGTACCTTCCGATGGTGTATGCGGTGCAGATGGGTGGTGTCTGTACGCTGATAGGTACTTCGACGAACATTGTCGTCGCAGATCTCTACGAAAGTGCCACTGGCAGGTCCATGAACATGTTTTCCATTCTCATGCCTGGAGCGGCATGCCTCGTAGTCGGTATCCTGTTCATCGTGGCCATGCGCCGATGGCTGCCCGAGCGAAAGTCCCCAGAGGAGGCTTTCGAGGCAGCGTTCGACTATACGGTGGAGCTGTTGGTGCCCTCCGACAATCCGAACATTTGCAAGACATTGGGCGAGGCCGGTCTGTTCCATGTGAAAGGCGGTAACCTGATAAATATTCGCCATTTCGACCATGATCCGTCAATCCTCAGCGAGGATGAGTTCGTGATGGGCGGCGACCGGTTGGTATACTCTGGTCAGATAGATGAGATCCTTGAGTTGAAGGAGACTCATAATCTAGTCGTTTCCGACCATCACATCCGTTCGATGAACGAGATCAACAAGAATTACGAGCTGCGCATCGCCTTTGTCAATTTCTATAGCAAACTCATCGGGAAGACCATCGGCGGTAGCACGCTTGAACAGGACAATAATATGATACTGGTGGCGGTGGCACGACGTGGCAAGCGCATTGAGGCAGCTCCTCGCGAGGTGGAGTTGCAGGCAGGCGATACATTACTCTTCGAATGTCCGCGAAAGACGAATACCTATGCCGAACATCTTGCGCCGATGCTGCAGTTCTCCGACTTCCAGGAGATGATAAAAATTGGTCCGAACACCATTATTTCATCGCTGATTATGATGGCGATGATGATTCTCACGGCCATGAACGTGGTATCCTTGCTACATGGCACGGTGCTGGCAGCCCTGGCCATGCTGCTTTTCCGCTGCTGTACCATCAATCAGGCCATGGACTCTGTTAACTGGCGTGCGCTGATGAGCTTAGCCGGATCTATTGTGCTTGGCACGGCGATAGCGAAGACGGGGATAGCACAGAAGATAGCTTTCGCTGTCATTAGTATAGTCGGCACGCAGCCCATTATGGTGATGCTTGGCGTGTGCCTGGCGGCCATGCTGATTACCCAGTTAGTTGAGAATGTGGCTGTCACCGCGATGTTCTTCCCCATCATGTATCAAGCAGCCATGCAGGTGGGCTACGAACCCGCGCCTTTCCTCCTTGCACTGATGATAGCAGCCAACGCCTCGTACTCCACACCCATTGCAGCGTCGCCCAATATGCTGGTCTATGGTCCTGGCGGCTACCGCTTCACCGACTACATGCGCATTGGCATTCCCCTGACGCTCATCGTCACCGTCACTGGCGTCGCCGCTGTTATCTTGGCTTATCCGCTGGTTAAGATTTGAATATTGAAGATTGAAAAATGATCATGAATAATTATGGAAAAAGATTTTGAAGTAATAAAGGATGGCTCTGTGCTGACTGTGGTGCTGGGCGAGGAGCTGACAAGAATTAATGCTCCGGCACTGATGGATGAAGTGACATCATATAAGGATCAAGATGTGGGAAAAGTGGTTTTCGATGCGACGAAATTGACATTCCTTTCCAGTAGTGGTGTCCGTGTCATTATTTTCTGCAAGAAGTACCTGAGTACCAGTTCCAATATTGTATTCCTGAACTGCAACGATAAGATTCTCGACGTGTTAGACATTGTCGGCATCCGTCCATTCATCACTTTTGAAAAGCGCTGAGAATGATGTCTCCTATAAAGATATTGAGTGTAGACGACGAGGCTCCAATGGAGTCGATGATGAAGCAGTTCTTCAGGCGCAAGATACGCAGTGGTGAGTATGAATTCTACTTCGCCCGTAACGGTGTGGAGGGTCTCGATATCCTAAAAGGCACCCCCGACATCGATATTATTCTCTTGGATATCAACATGCCCGAGATGGACGGTCTGACAATGCTGGCTAAGGTGAATGAGATGCAAAACCCGGCACTGCGCGTCATCATGGTCAGTGCCTACGGCGACTTGGCGAACATTCGTCAGGCCATGAACAGCGGGGCCTTCGACTTTGTCATGAAGCCCATTAACTTGGCTGACTTGAGCATGACCATCGAGAAGGCCATTGAGCAGATTAACTATGTACACGAGTCGCAGAAGGAGCACTCGCAACTGGAGTCGCTGAAGAAAGACCTGACGATGGCCAGGGACATCCAGCAGTATTTCCTGCCGCAGATGTTCCCGCCATTCCCAGAAGACAGCGACCGACTGGATATATATGCCTCGATGGAGGCTGCCAAGGATATCGGTGGCGACTTCTATGACTTCTTCCGTATCGATGACGACCACATCGCTTTCGTAATTGGCGATGTCTGCGGCAAGGGCATCCCCGCAGCCCTGTTCATGGCCGTCAGTCGCACCATCATCCGCTCAAAGGGGGCGCAGTGTGGCACTCCCGGATCATGTATGACGGAATCGAACCGCCTGTTGGAGGCCTACTCGGCAGACTGTATGTTCGTCACCGTGTTCTATGCTATTTACAATACGAAGACAGGGATCGTCACTTATGCTAATGCCGGTCACAACCCGCCTCACCTGCTGCGGAACGACGGCACCGTCGAAGAACTGCCCCGGTCAAATAATATAATGTTGGGAGTCTTCGATATGACAGCGTTTGAGGAGGATTCCTTGCAACTGGAGTCTGGTGACACGCTGGTGATGTTTACCGACGGCTTGACCGAGGCCATGAATCTTGATGAGACGGAGTTCGGCACAGGGCGTTTGAAGATGACCCTTGGTGGACTGGTCGGCAAGAGCAGCCAGCAGATCATCGGAGGGGTCAGGGCCGCCATCAAAGACTTTACGGACGGTGCCGAACAGAGTGACGATATCACGATGTTAGTAGTCAAGAGGAAGTGAAAAAGGTGAAGCGACACAACATGATCATAGGGTGTATGGGCGTTCTGCTGTTGTTAATGGCGGCGGCAGTGCTCTACATATATCATGTTGATGGTGTGCGCATCGGTGAGTTGGAGTCGCAGATCGGTGAACTGCGTGAACAGGAGAAACAGTCGGATATCGATCGCCGCGTGAGCAAGCAGATGGAGGAGATCGCTTATGGTCAGCAGTTGCTTTCCGAGGAGCGCAGCAACGAAGCCATCCGCCAATCGGAGATTGCCCAGGAGATGACACTGCGCTCGGAGGCCGAACGACAGAAGGCCATCGTTGCCCAGGGGATTGCGGAGACATCAGCCCAAGAGGCGAAAAATGCCTACCAGATAGCTGAGCATCAGCGTGTGGTGGCCGACGAGCAGCGCCAGCGGGCTGAGTACGCCAAACTGGTGGCCGACACACTGAACTACATCTCGTTAGGGCGAACACTTGGTTCACAAGCATACTCCATCTATCAGACGGGCGACACGGAACTTGGCAATATGCTGGCTTATGCCTCCTACCTCTTTACAAACGATTACGGCGGCGACCTCCTCAATCCCTCCGTATTCCAGGCCCTTATTCAATCGGCAGGCGGCCGTCGCCATTTCGGCATCCACAACGGCAGTGTGTCGTGCACAAGGTTTTCACCCCGAGACCATCATCTGCTGACAACCAGCACTTATGGCGAGATATTCTGCCATAGGATGAACGGCACCCAGATGCAAACCAAGCGACTGATGAGCGACAGGAACTACTGTTTCCGCGACGGTTATGCGGCCAATAACGGCAAAGACTATGCCATCAGCCATACCGGTCATCTGGTGGTTGCCGATGGCAGTCAGATAAGCACCGTCTATTTAGAGCAAGTCAGCCGCCCCTTCAGTCTGCAAGACATTCATGACGGTCGCCAGCTGCTGATTGTCGGCGATAATAGTGTGGCACTGTTCGATATCGCCACCGAGAAGGTCATCAGCACACGCCGCCTCGACTTCCATGTCGTCAGTACAGGGCGGTGCGACAACAAACCCCTGCTTTTCGACGATCGCGGCGGCATGCACCTTGTCAACAGCCTTGATGACATAACCCGTGAGAAAGTGCCTGTTTCAGGTCAGGTCACAGCCTTTGCCAAGAACAGCAGCCGTCGGCTCACAGCCTACGGCATGCTCGACGGCACCATTTGGCTGCTCGACGGAAAGGGCAAGACCTACAAGCTCATGGAACATCTCTCGCAAGTGACGAAACTGGAGTTTGACGCCTACCGTCTCTACTCGTCGAGTTTCGACGGCAAACTGCTTTTCTGGATGACCAGTGGCCCGCAGATCAAGCCCATCACGCTATTCCAGTCTAACAGCTGGCTTAACGACTTCACCTTCAGTCAAGACATGAATTACATCTGGACGGGCGAATATAACGGTACCGTCACCGAATACCTGATCTCGTTGCCCATGATTGCCCAGCGCCTCCGTCAGAATGTGAAGCGCGATTTCACTCAAGAGGAATGGGACTACTATGTGGGAAAGGGAATTCCTATTAGGAAATTGAAGATTGGAAATTGAAGATGATGAAGGTGATTGTACTGAATATTTGTAAGAGAAAAGTGCTGCGGCTTTTGCTGTGCGCAGTAATTTTCAATTTTAATTTTTCAATTTTAAATCTTTATGCGCAAGGGCTTCCACTGATCCATAACTATACGGCAGCGGATTATGGCGGGCATAACCGTTGCTACGATATAGTGATTGGTGAGGACGGTACGGTGTTTGTGGCAAACTTCGAGGGATTGCTCTACTACGACCGCTCCCGGTGGCGCATCATCCACTCGCCTGACATCAGCCGTGTCACGGTGGTCTACCGTGACAGCAAAGACACTATTTGGATTGGCGGCTACAACTTCTTTGCCCGCCTACAGAAACGGGCCAACGGCGAACTGTTTATGCAGCAGGTGGGACGTGACGGTCTGTTCGAAGGCGAGGTGATGGAAATCTTTGAGGAAGGAGACTCGTTGCTGTTCGTTGCCAGCGACAACAATATCTATGAAGTCAACGGCAGCACCATTTCACTGAAGATGCGTACGAATGCCAAGTTCCGTCCTGGTGTGGAAGCCCAAATCGTTTCATTAGAGGCTCTGAAAAAAGGTGAGGGAAATGCCATGCTGGATGATATAACCCAGACGATAGAACTGGATGGCGGGCTTCAGGTCAAAGTCAAGAAGAACTTTGGTCTGATCATGATGGATGACCATGGCCACGACCTCTATACCATTACTGAGGCTGACGGCCTGTGCTCCAATCAGGTGTCCTGTGTGGCCTACGACGGTCATGGTATGCTCTGGGGGGCCACGTCGCATGGCATTTTTTCGATTGAAATACCGTCTGTCTACAGTTACTTCCTGCCCAAGGACGGTCTCTTAGGTGAAATTCATGCCATTACAGCCTTCGACGGTAAGATCTACGTGGGCGGCACTAACGGTCTCTACAGCATCACTTCACAGCGATGCAATCGTATTGCCGACATCCACAATATCTGTTGGGCGTTGCACCATAGTCGTGACGGATTGCTCGCCGCCACTTCCAGCGGCATCTATAGAATCGCACGTGGCGGCAATGTGAGTAGGTTCTCGTCTAACGCTACCACTGCCATACTGGTGGATGGTGACAAAGTATATGCAGGAGAACCCGATGGTGTCTATTGCTATCAAGCGGGCAAAGTACAGTTGGTGGATGACCTTCCGTTGGTAACGGACATCCGCAAGGATGCCCATGGCGGTCTCTGGTTCCGGAATGTTCACGGGAAAACCCGAGGTTCTGACCCTGGTAAGCCCAACGACCCCGTCGCCGACTTGCCCAGCCGTCTGTACATGCCCGTCAGCGACATTGAGGTGAAAGCTCAGTATCGTCACGGTGCTCAAGTGTGGATAGGCGGTGATGAGGTGTTGGCCGTCGTCGATACCGACAAGCAGGCCCTTGCCGCTCTCAGCGACAGCCGTAACGTTCGCTTCCGTTCCATCGTCATGGGCAGCGATAGCGTGCTCTGGGGGGGCTATGGCGATATGCATGGGAAGTTGAAGATAGACAGCGACGAGGGACATCTACACTTCTTCTACGCGCTCGACTATGCGCCGCTCTCGGGCAAGACCTTGTATCGCTATAAGCTAAGCAACCAGAGCATCTGGGGCACCGACGGACAGTGGAATGCCTGGACCGACAAGCAGGATGTCGAATTCCTCAACCTGCCCTACGGCTCGTTCATACTCAGCGTACAGGCCCAGTTGGCCAATGGCGAACTGTCTGAGGTGGCTTCCGTTGGCTTCAGTATTGCTTATCCGCTCCTCATGCGTTGGTATATGGTGCTGCTCTATTTCATCATCTTTGCCTGCATCGTCTACTTGTTGTTCCACTACCGGCTGAATCGGCTGCAAAAGGAGAAGATCAAACTGGAACAGATCGTCAAGGAACGTACCGCCGACCTCCGTAACGCCCAAGACGAACTGATACGTCAGGAAAAGATGGCTACGGTGGGTAAGCTGACCGAGGGACTCATAGATCGCATCCTGAATCCGATGAACTATATCATCAATTTCTCCAAGTTATCCAACGACCTGTTGAAAGACCTCAAGGAGAACATCGGCGACCATTCGGTGGTGAAGACCGATGGCCAAATCATCATCAGCGAGGACGACTATAAAGACACCCTTGACATCGTTGACATGCTGGAAGGTAACCTGAGTGATATGGACATGTATGGCCAGAACACCAGCCGCATGCTGAAGGCTATGGAGGAGATGCTGAGAGACCGTACCGGGGCGTATGTAGACATGGACCTCCTGCCCGTGCTTCAGCAGAACAAGGAGATGCTGGCCAAGTATTACGCCAATGAGAAGGAACAGTATCATATCCGTACAAGATTTACCCTGCCCGACAGCGCGATGCCCCTGTACGGCAATCCAGCCATGCTCAGCAAGGCCGTTATGAGCCTCTTGGACAACGCAGTCTATGCCATAGTCAAAAAAACTCAAAAGATGGATAGTTACGTCCCAGAGGTCTCTCTGACCGTCACGGTCTCCGAAGGACAGTATGTACTGACTATTCGCGACAACGGAGTCGGTATCGACGAGAAGTTGCTCGACAAGATTTTCAACCCCTTCTTCACTACCAAGACCACCAGTGAGGCTGCGGGCATAGGACTCTATCTGTGCCGCGAGATCATACAGAACCACAGCGGTGACGTCAGTGTGACAAGTGTCAAGGACGAATACACAGAGTTTACCATCACGTTACCCACATCAAAAAGCGAAATGACAGCATGAGAAGGCTTTTTTATATATTATTACTGCTTGTCGGCACCTATGTGGCACACGCCCAGGTTGACACGAAGATGCGTGACATATACACCCAGGCCGAGAGTGATTACCAGATAGGCCGCATCGAACAGGCCCGCGATGTCCTGTTGCAGAATCTCAACACCTTTCATGGCAATCTGCGCCAGAACGTGCTCCGTCTTGTCGCCCTCTGCTATCTGGCCCGTTTCGACATGGAGCAGACTGAGCGGTACACCACGTTGATGCTACAGGAGAATCCCTATTACAGTCCGTCGTCAGGCGATCCAGAAACCTTTGCCGATATGGTGAACAGCATCAAGGCCGGCATGACCGCCACTATCACCACTGCCTCCAGTCAGGCCGAGAGTCTCGACGAGGTACCTGTACCTACCACGCTCATCACCGCCGAAATGATTCAGAACAGTGGCGCCCGCAATCTGCAGGAAGTGTTGGCGGCCTATGTACCCGGCATGAACATCATCGACTGTAACGACGACATCAACATCGCCATGCGTGGCATCTATAGCAGCACTCAGGAAAAGATACTCATCATGCTGAACGGGCACCGCCTGAACAGCTATGCCACTAACACCGCCGCCCCCGACTTCAGCGTCTCCCTGGAGAATGTGAAGCAGATAGAGGTGCTACGCGGACCTGCTTCTTCGCTCTACGGTGACGTGGCCTTGACAGGTGTGGTGAACATTATCACCAAGCAAGGAGCCGATGTCGATGGTATTCTGGCGAAGCTGGGAGTGGGTAACTACGGGCAGATCAAGGCCGATGCCGTCTTTGGCAAGCGCTATTTCGACGTTGACTTGCTCGTCTGGGGCAGCATCTACCGTAACAGCGGTGAACGTCGAAATACGTCCGACGAGCGGGAAGCGAGCAGCTACTACAGCATGCCTTATGACCAGATCTGGATCAGGCACATCGGCAATCGCCCCACTTACGACTTTGGCCTGCAATTGGGCTATAAGGGTCTGCAGTTCATGTACGACACCCATTTCTCGCAGGTGGTCGCCCCCTTCACCATGAGTACGCTCGCCTTGTCGTACGACCACGACCGATACCGCACCTACAACGGGCTATTACCATGTTTCAGCACCAGCTCACATCATGCCGACCTCAGCTGGCAGTTCAACATTCAGAAGACAAAGTTCAAGGTTAGTGCCAACTACGACAAGTCAGACCTGACACGCTACCAGGCCATCGGCGATGAACCCATGGCCGCAGTGGCCCTGGCATTCCCGTTTCCCAGTTACATGATACAGGCGTTCGACAGCTGCGGAGGACTCTCCCGTTACGTCAACGGCCAGGAGCAGAACTACGGTTTCCGTCTGATGGGCAACCATGCCTACACACTGGGCGACAACCATAGTGGCAACATCAGCTTCGGAGCCGAATATGGCCACTTCCAGCTCGACGACATCCGATATCAGATAGGCTATAACTTCGATGAGACATTCGCCGAGGACAAGCAGATGCGAGAGATAGGAAAAGGCAGCGAGGACAGGGTAGATGCCTGGCTTCAGTTGAAACACCGGTGGAACTTTTCACTTTTCAGTCATCGGTGTTCACTCATCGCCAATGCAGGCTTGCGCTTCGACTATAAGAACCGCTACGACGACAGCAAGGTGCGCGAGCTGTCGCCACGAGCAGCCCTCATCCTTCAGCGACCTCGGTGGAGCGTCAGACTGAGCTATTCTAAGTCCTTTGTCGATGCCCCCTACATCTACCGCCAGGCCAACGTACTGGCAGTACTCTTACGTGACCGCGACCCCATCGCCCTCTCTCCAGAGCGCACCCACTCCTTCCAGCTCTCCTTTGCCGGCAACAACTGGGTCAAGGGTCTGAACTTCGAGGTCAACGGCTTCTACAACCACGCCAGTGACCTCATTATGACCACTATTATCGATTACAGTAATGTCGGCCAGAACAAGACCTGTGGTGTGGAATTGATGGCTAACTACAGACAGCCAAAGTTTACCGCTGACTGGAATTTCACTTGGACTCACACCTTCAAGGCAAACATCATTAACTTTGGAGTGCTTGAATTATTGTCCCCCTACTATCAAAATGACATCGATGACAATAATAACACACCCGCCATCATGTCGAACCTTGTGCTTGGCTGGCAGGTTACGCCGAAGTTGAAGTTTCATACTCATGTGCTCTTTGAAGGGCGTCAGACGTCCTATAACCCCGACCTTGAACAAGACGTTTTAGCCAATACCTATATCATAGAATGGGCCATCAACCAATTCTCCCCTAAAACGGCAGAGAAGGCATCCGCCGCCTGGGAGGCCGCAGTTGATGCTGCCAGAAAGAACATCACTCACCTGGGGATGCCCGCCCGTTGCATCCTGAACGTCGGAGGCGAATATACGATTGGCCCTGTCACCCTCGGGCTGAACATCCACAACCTTTTGGGCACTCACTATTACCGCAGCGGCATGAACACCAATCTCATCCCGCAGCAGGGCCGATGGTTCATGGGCAGCATTGCCGTCCGTCTCTGATATTATTTACATAATTATTAATCTTGTAACATGAATGCCCTCAGCCAGAAAGCGGAGGGCATTCATGTTACAATTATTATATAATGTATAGGAAAAGGTAGGGGGAGAGGCTGTGCTTTACTGTAGCTCATAATATTCATCTTTCTTGCCCTGAAGTGTTACAGGGTCACTACCACACAATATAAGCCTTTTGTGATGCAACGGTACAATCTTCATTGTAGGTTTCTTATAGTCTTTGCGGGGAAAAGTAACATTTTCGATTGTTTTCTTCATTGCTATGTCCTCCTTTGTTTTTATTCATTATTCATTGTAGAAATCACTACCTTCTTTCCATGATGCACGTAAATACCGTGCTTAGTAGGCTTTCCGCTAAGGCGAATGCCGTCAAGGTTATACCAGCCACCGTCGAAGTTGACCTGACCAGTTTTCATGTCGAGTTGACCGATACTGGTTCCACCACCTACGAGGCGCACGATAATACGATCAGGCAACCCCTCTTCAGGCAAGGAACTACGAGTATTTGGAAAAGTACTGCCTGTATATTCCAAATATGCGCGCAGGGGACGAATCTTAACGTAGGCTCCCACCTTTACAAACTGTCCCTGACTGATGCTCTCATCTGCTACTGCCTGTGCAGAAAAGCCATAGATGCCCGTCGGTTCAATATCCCATTTTTTCTCCTTATAGGTACCTTTAAAGGTCCAGTCCCCACTCGTAGTTGAGGGGTCGGAGGGTTCTTCAGCATCGCCGTGGAACAGGATTGGCACGATGCTCCGGTTTTTGTCAGGTACGAAAATATATGGTGTATTGGCAGCGAGGTTACCACTCACATTGTCCATTATAGCTTCCCAATTGTCGCCAACTTTTTCAACGTGGTTAAAGGTGTAGAATGATCCCTCGCTGCCATTTGGCGTATAGGCGAATGGAAGGCAGATAGTGGATGCGCTGCCGCCCGTAAACTCACGATAGAAGAGAACTTTGCCATTCAGGGGGCTTGGCACGTCCTTCGAGTCGCTTAGGAAAGTGCCCTTGACAGCTCCGTCGTTAGTGGTAACGTCTGAGGAGCCGTCGGCAGTTCCACAGCCAACGTCGGAAGCTTCTTCATTAACAATACTGTTGCCGTAATAATTGTGGCTGAGGGGATTTTTAGAATTACTGTATCCTACGATAGCGCCATAATAATGAACTCTATTTGAACTTGTGATTTGGGAATTGATGACGTAGCAATTCATGATAGATCCGTAGTCAAGAGAGCCTACTATACCGCCAACATATTCATCGCCGTTGATAGTTGCTTTTGAGATCGTGATATTTTGTATGGTTGCATTATTGTCATCGACTAAGCCGAAAAGTCCAATGCAGATATCATCTATATTGATGTTTAGATTGCTGATAATGTAGCCACCGCCGTCGAAATGTCCACAAAACTTAGAGCCCGAGTCAACTCCTATCGGACGAAAAGCAATCCCATACATGTCGATGTTATTGCATACTTGGATGTACTTGCCTGTTAATGTGTTTCCTTTGTTGACAACGATAGCCAGCAGCTGTAATTCTTCGGGGGACGTGATGGTATAAGGCTTCCCTTGACTGCCTTCATTGCCAGAGGCTATGCCGAAACATGTGGTTGGGAAGAGGGTGATGCCGTTAAGGGATGAGCCGCCGATATTGCCAGTATAGTTTGTGGTGAGGTCATACTTTGTGTAGGTCACACCACCCTGAACTGTGACGGTGCCACTATAGCTGCTGGCAGTGACGATGGCACCAGAAAGAGAAATATTACCTATGTTGTTGGTGGTAACAATTCCGCCGCTGAGGTTGACGGTACCTTCGGCAAATATTCCATAGTTTACACCGTTAGCGATGACGTTGCCGCCGGTGATAGTGATGTTACCACTGGCATTGATGCCGTTATTATTACCAGTGGCGGTGACGCTGATTATACCACCGTTGATTGTAATATCATTATTAGTGGTTATGATACCATATCGATTTGCGGTGATGGAGAGAATACCGCCATTAATGGTGATTTGTCCATTTTGGGCAAAGATGCCATCACCAGAGGTGTTGTCATAACCTTGGGCTTTGATTGATAAAGAGCCAGTGCCTTCACTCTGACCGTAAATGGTTAGATTGCCGTTAACTACGATGCCGTTATCCCCAACAATAGTGACGTCAGCGTCGTCAGCGAGGATAAGATTTACGTCCCCAGTAAACGTAAGCGGTCCATCGATGTCATCGTCCACTATGTACCAGCCCCCACTGAGGGAAGTACTGTTAGTGATCTTAGTAGGGGTAGCCGTGCCTATTGTTCCGTCGGCCTTGATGTAAGACACTTCGTCTGCCCACGCCGTGGCCGAGGTGAGTAGCAGCAGAAGTAGCGTTATTGCTGCGCGGACTATAAAAGCTTTTGAGGTTCTATTTGTATTCATATTGTTTAGTTTACATGGGTGCAAAGATACATCTTTTTCTTTATACAAACTTCTTTTTGCGACAATTTTTGGCATGATGTCTCCATTTTGTCGCAAAAAAAAGAGTTTGTCCGAACAAAATGAAGTATTTTTTCTGATTATTCTGCTTGTAGTTTCGATTCTTTTTCGTAATTTTGCAACAGAAAACTAAAAGCAAAATAATATATGGCATTAACAGCAGTATTGGAATTCGGCGACAATAGCATCAAACGCTATTCAAAACAGTTTCTGGTGGCCGACTGTCGTTTTGTCTTCGACAGATCTTATAATGATTTCTGCCCGGAGGGTGATACCCGCTGCGATCGGATGGAACTATTTGTGGTGGCTCCAGGCAAGGAAGACCTGACGCTGTTCGAATGGTTCGCCAATCAGAGCGTACTCGACGGGCGTGTCGTCATCAGCCTCGGCGCGGCCAACGACAGCAGTCTTGACTCTCAGGAAATTGTATTCGAGGAAGCAGTATGCTTCGCGCTCTCCGAGATGTATGATATTGAATCTTCCAAGCGCAGGCTGCTGAAACTTAGCATTTTGGCAAATAAGATATGTATTGATGATGTGTGTTTTGAGTGATTAGTGATTAGATTTATATGGCAGCATTTCATTTACAAGAACTGAAGGCGGTGTTGATTCATGAGAATGTGATAGAGAATCCCGCCAGTATCCTTAGGGAGAATGCCCTGACGGTACAGAGCTTCTCCTACGATTGCGCCCATAGGCGCAACCATGCCGGCGATGTGTATGGAGCTGTTGAGCCTGTCATCTTGCAGTTCTGCATACGGGTGAACAGTCCGCATCACGCCAAGCAGTTCTATATGGAGTCAATCCTGAACAATCATTTCCAGTTTTCATTCCTTTTCAATGTCACATGGCGGGAAGACAACCGGTTGGTAGGCTATGAGGACGGATTAGTGGCCGACGGCTATGTGGTACACGTTGAGGAGGAGTATCATAGCAGCAAGAATATAAACGGCGTTGACCAACAGATGTTGCTTAACGTGAAGGTCTTAGTTCGGAATGTGACTTACTTAGGTAGAGACAATAATTTAACAAGCCACTTTATAAAATAAATAAAGAGAAGAGTTATGGCAAAGATGACACTTACAATTCCCAAAGCGAGTGCAGTAGATAGTTCTGGAAAGAAACTGGATACAGGCTTGTCGATGACCACTGGTGCGGAAGCGGCTGCAGGTCGAAGCATTCTCAAGGCAGAATATTATACAAAGGGCAAGAAGGATACTTCGTGGGGCGAAAAGCACGAAGAGAAGGATCTGACTTTCCTGTTCACATTGCAGTTCGCAGAGTTCCACAAGCAGATTTACAGCCCAAACTATATTGAGGCATATATCCTTATCAAGCCTGAGGATATCGATAATAAGGTTGTTAAGGCCTTCCCCAGCAAGGATCAGCTGAACGAACTCTTTGCCACCCAGCTGGTGGAGCTTAAGTGCGACGATATTGTCGTGTGTAGCGACTATTATGTCCACGAGATCATTCCGCGCAAGTATTCCGACAGGATGTATGTGTCGCTGAAAATCTACAGCCCCGATATGGTGATGACCCTTCAGCAGTATTGTAAAACATTCACGGCGAAAAGGCTTGGAGAAGAGATCTTGAAGGGTGAGATCGGTAACTTCTCCATCACCAGGGACGGCACAGAAGTAGAGTTGGCTTCCGACACAACGGGCATGAAGCACATACAGAAGGTGTCCGGGGAAGGAGAAAACAAGGTCTATACAGAGCATATCTTCCCCTACCTGGTGCAGTATAACGAGAGCTTCTACGATTTCCTGGCGCGCACCACGAACCGGTGGGGCGAGTTCCTCTATTATGAGAATGGAAAGCTCACTCTGGGCTATCAGGACACCGAACAAAAGGTGGAAAGCTACGATGTGCTGACCTATTGCAACTGGAATGGGAAGCGGCCTGCACAGAAAAATGCAGGCCCCTACGTTGGTGATGCTCCTTACGACAGTAATATCCTGAAGAGCGTTGTGACTCAAGATGGTTATGACAAGGTGAAGAACACGGTTGCCAACATGTTTGACTCAGATAACGGCGCTGACGTGTTCTGGATGAAAAAGGCCGCACAGGTGCTCAACAACAGCAAGTCGATTACCAACTTCGCCTTTGATACGGCCGTTAATGACCTCGTGGCCTTAGGTTCCGTTGAGCTGATGGTGAAGGGAAACAACGACAAATACTACGATGCCTACTTCAAGGAAAAGAAGACCGACCACGGCAGTTTACCCAATCATGGGGAAGCCCACTTCGGTACGAAGAAAGTGGATGATGAAGACAAGAAGACCTACAACGAGTTTTCTGAGGCATCGCCTATGGTCAATGAAACCACTTATTCTTCCATTCTGGAGAAAGAAATGACGGCGGCAAAGAATGCGGTGAATATCGAGTTCGACACCAAGTATCCCGACCTGACGTTAGGACAAGTCATTGATGTGGATGGCGAGAAGTTCATTGTGGTCGAGGTGGTGGGTTATCAGCCAGAGACGGAAAAGAAAGACTCACAGTCGTACTACGAGAAGGGCTACGACAGTAAGGTGGTCAGATACCGTGTGACGGCCATTGCCAAGGACACCGATGGTAAGTTCTATCCTCCGATGCTCCCAACGGGACATGTGCGCACCTCAGGGCCTCAGGTGGCTGTGGTGGTCGATGTGGATGATCCCAACCGTGGGAACCGTGTGCGAGTGAAATATCCCTGGCAACTGAAGGATTTCATTGCCAACCACGACAAAGATGTGGGTGACGATGATAAGATCAATACCTTTGAGAAGCTGGCTGCCGATCATCTGTCGACTATAGATGTGGAAGATGCCACGCCATGGCTGTTGTACGCCTCAAGCTCAGGTCCCACCAAGGCTGGTGTTCATGGCCGACACTATCTGGCAGAGAAAGTGCTCGTCGACTATGCCGGCGGAAATGTGGAGCGTCCCTACGTGGTGGGAGCCGTCTCTGCCGACGTTCCTCTGGCCCTGAAGACGGGTTCAGCCGTGATGATGTCACCGAACAGTGAATATATCAAGGTGCACGAGGGTTTTGGCAAAGGTGCTGCTGCCTTCATCGCCAACCTCAATCCCGGACTGAAGCTGATCAACAGTTTCGTGCCATTCTCGTTCACACCCGACAACGAGGTGAGCCGACGCTTCGAGGGAGGCGTGGATATGGGTGACAAGTACGGCATCTGGAGTATCAAGGCATCGTCAGATGCCCGTAACGTGAGCATCAGTTCTCCTTGGGGCGACGTGAATATCAATGCCTTCACCGGCATCACTATCAGTGCCCCTAATGGTGACGTGAGGATCACAGGTAAGAACGTGACCATCGCTGCCGGTAATAACTTGACCCTCACTTCGGGTACGAACATCCGCAACAAGTTCGCATCTACCTATGACGGCAGCAAGAAGTTCAATGTCGCCACCTATGCTCTTGACGTGGCAAAGATGGTCACCAAGAAGTTGGCCTCGATGGCCATCAGCGTCTTTGACCTCTCCATTGTCAGGTCTGTCATCGAGGTGTTCTGGAAGCCACAGGAGGGCGCACTCACCGTGAAATCAAACCGTTTCCTGAAACTTGAGGCGGGAGGTGCTTCAGCAGGCTATCCCGATGCCGCCTTCAGGGATCCGCGTAAACGACCGAATAATGGTGCCACCAAAGACGGAACGCTCAACATGGGTCCGGCTATGGCCCAGCTTATCGGCAAGGTAGGCCCGATTGTGGATGCAATGATTGAGAATTACAAAAATCAATATAACGAAATCTTAAATAGTTTTGATGGTTTTCTAAAATCTGTAGCCGATTTGCATCAATATGCAAATAATCAAGAAGAACCCGTCTGTAAGGAAAATTGGGAGGATGACCTAAGGGATTTGTTCTGGGCCCGAGACAAGAAGGAGATTAAACCGAACGATTTGGGATTCACGGAGAATGTCAAGCATGATAGTGTGGAAGATGTGGATGACGATGCCGTTGATCGATTAAAAGGTGTTGGGCGTAACAGGTATGGACTTATCTTTAAGAAGAAGACAGGAGAAGCAGCCAAAAAGTTCATCATGCAGAAACGCAAGGAACTGAAGGAGGATGTCGTAGATGCAGCTAATGAAGTGCTGAAAAGCGTTAACAAGCTGAAAACCCTGCCTCTTGATAGAGGTACGGCTACTGAGAATGTGGGTTATATGTTCGGAACGTTTACTCGTTACGTACCTGACAACTACATTGGAATGCTGCAAAAGGCATTCTCGAAGGAGAGTTGTGCAGATTTTACATTCTACAAATATGTTTACGGTGAGGAGGGTAAGATAACTGATGCAAGGGCTGATAGTCTTGATCACGTTAATTTCCATGCACAGGCACTGAAGCGTCGTGTGGCACTGAACTTAGTAGAGGCTTGGGGAACACCAAAAACCACAGCCATCTATCGGAAAATCTCTAATAATCAGCTCATGGATACGAATGTAGCCGCTGTTCCTACAAAACCAAATACTGAAGCTGAATTTGAAAGTCTGATGTGGGATTTGTATGTCGAAAGTCTGGATTTCAGTGAAATGCCAGTGCTCAAAAAGGATACCAACTTCGCTATGTCGCTGGTAGACGATTTACTGAATAACTTAAATCTATGGACGCCCTTCAAGGAGTATTATTCCTGGGGAAATGCCAAGTCTGGGCAGATACTTTTTGGAACTGGAAAGACTCTGCAAATGGAAAACAACGGCCAGATTAACCCTGTCGTTTCACAGTATAGCGGTGGCAAGCTCGTCAAAGCAGACTTGTTGGAAGAGGATCAGCGTAGAATGGAAAACCTGGCAACTAAGGTGAAAGATGCCTTGTTACAAGTTGGAGTGGGAGATAATCAGGATGAAAATGAAGCGGGAGCACCAGTTGGTCAGGATCAAAATCTGCAGAATCCTGTAGTTGAGGAGGAGCATCCCGTAGTTGAAGGAGTGCCAAATGAAGGTGTAGAACAAAACGCATAAAATAGAACGATTATGGCAGATTATATATTTGACGACTGGAAAAAAGTACTCGATGACTTCCAGAAAAGCGTGGAGAAGGATCTTGAGGAGATACACAAGCAGAAGGCCGCCATCCAGCAGATGAAGACTGACATCTTCAAGGAGGTTGAAGGCATTAAATACTACCGCGACCCCAATCGCATTATCATCTCCGCACCGGAAATCATTATCGGTAACGTAGATCAGAGCGGTGACCTGCTCGGCGGTGCGGGACGGGTGATTATAAAAGGCCAAAATGTGGCTCTCGACGGCGTGGGAGATAGTGGAAGTATCGTGAGCCGTGCGCCCAGCATCCGCCAGGTGGCCGTCAATCCCGGTACAGACGGCACGGAGAACGTGGTGTGCGATAGCTCAGAGGTGGTCTCTCAAGCATGTACCATCACGATACAGAGCAACGATGCTACCGATGCCTTCTCACTGGCACCGACTTCTACCGTCAGGGGTGGTATACGAATCCATGCCGACACCGACATGCAGATTGAAACTTCTGTTAGCAGCGAAAAGCGCAAGGAGATTATTGAGAGTTCAGTGAAAGACCTCGGCAAGAAAATCTCTGACCTGAAGACACTCATGGCCGATCAGAAGAAGAATGTGGAGGGATGGTTCGGCACGATGAAAAGCCTGCTTGACAAGGAGGATGAATTGAATAAAGAAGATGCTATGCTCGGGCGTGTGAACATGCTTGACTTGAGCGAAGTACACGAGCGTCTACAGACTTCGTTGCCTTCGCTCTACCGATCTACGGTAGAGTATATACACACTATCTCGATGTTGGCTGAAGCTAACAGACGGAAGAAGGCCCTGGAGACCGAGAAGGGGGCTATCAAGACGGGTGACGACTTTAAGAAGAAAACCACTGGTGCCTCGCTCGGGATTGTGGCAGAAAGAATTAACGTTGCCACTGCCGATGGCGACGGTAACATGCACACCAACCCGGAGGCTGGTATCATTGTACGCACACCGGGATTCGGCATCTCAATGATTGACGACGAGGGCAAACTCACCGAAGGCAGTGCCTTCTCCGTCGCGACAGAGAGTATATCCATGAGTACCCTTAGTCCTGAGAATAAGGGTAAGGAACAGAAGGCCACAGGCTGCGTCTCAGTCTATTCGAAGGACATCAGCTTCGAGTCAGTCGACTACGAGGCCAAGGAGGGTGTGCTCTATCCCAAGCAGCTCACTGCCGACGGCAAGGTGAGTATCACGGCCAAGACCGTGGAGGTGAGCACCGCTGGCCCGACGGGACTGGAGAAAGACGATGACGGCAAACTGACCAAAGGCGAGTTCAAGGCAGAGGGCGACGTGATTGTGAAGTCGAAGAACATCACGATGGAGAGTCTCGACTACGAGGTGGCCGACGGCAAGCTGAAACCCAAGACCCTGACGAAGGGTGGTGCTGTGAGCATACGTGCCGAGAAGACCTCTGTGCTCGCCGCTGATACCGAGGGCAAGGCTACCGGTAGCATCAGCCTCAATGCAAAGGCCGTCAGCGTGAAGTCGATGGATGTCGACAAGGAGAAACTGACCGACGACAAGCTCGCTGCAGGCAGCACGATGACACTCGTGTCAGAGAAGATGTATGTAGGTTCGAAGTCGAAGGATATCAAGAGCAAGAAACTGCAGGCTGTCTCAGAAGAGGTGGGACTCTTTGCCGACAAGACCTTCGAGGCCCAGCAGGGCGACGGCAAGGCTGTGGTACAGCTCAGTGGCGGCAATGCCTCCGTCGGCGGCAGCAAAACGCAGGTCTATGGCGACACCACCATCAATGCCAAGACCGACATCAAGGGCGACCTCAAGGCTCCGAAGGCCACGATCGACAATGTGGAGGCGAAGTCGTCGTTCAAGTCGTCGAACATCAGCGACGGTATTGCCGTGCCTGGTGCTGGAGGCGGTGGCAGCTTGAGTGCCAAGCTTAAGAGCGAGGATGCTCCGAAGGAGTGATGGGTGAATAGTGAATAGTGAAAAGTGAATAGTGAAAAATATAAGATATGAAACGTTCTGTATTACACGATTATAATCAATTGGAAGAGAAGCTTACTGGCTATGTGGCTATGCTGAACTTCAAGTTTTTGAATCTCTGTGTCAAGGCAGAGGAAGCCTCGCTGTTGCCAGTAACTGTCAACGTGGATGGTGCGAGCAAGAAGTTGGAGGAGGTGGCTGTGACAGCTAAAAAAGATGAATATCGCTTCATCATTGTGCCCCACATCGACGAAGACCTGGAAGCTGTCGGCAGGGGCATTCTCATGTCGCATCCAGATTTCAAGCAAGATGTGGAGTCGCTTCATATTGAAGCCCACGACGCAGAGGGTAATCCAATGGACCGCGACGTACCCTATATCCTGCTTACTATGCCGGAGGTCAATGACGAGCGCTATGACTTCCTGAAGCAGGCCGTTGATACCTTCTATCAACAGAGCAAGACGCTGATGGATAAATCCGTTTCAGAGGCTAAGGGACTGATCGCAATGCACATCATCGGAGAACCCGAAGATGAAATCGACGGCATCAACAAGGCTGTAGAAAAGCTTAATGATGAGAAGAGCGAGCAGCGCGATAAGTTGCGTACAGAAAAGCTACAAGAGATAGAGGAGGCCCATCATAAATGGCTTGCAGAGCAGCAGCAAAATCAGCAGAGTAATAGTAGCTGGGGAGGTAACGCAGGAAGCTCGATGAGATTTAATTCTGAAGACGAGAATTAACGGCTGAAACTATTTATTGACGATTCTGAACAATCTGGTGAAGCCTGTCTCGTCGAATACGGACTGTATGTATTGGCTAAGGCCTGTGACAGTTACAACTCGATCCTCGTTGCGGGCTTTTTGGAGCAGTTTCAAGAATAGTCTCAAACCACTGCTGGCAATATATCTCAAATTGGTCAAGTCGAGTATAACGTCATGATCTTCGGTGTCAAAAAGCACTTTCATATCCTGCTCTGCCTGAAAGGAGGCGGGCGTATCGAACTTGCCTTCAAAGGTCATTATAAGCGTATTTTCTTCCTCACGTAATGTGGTCTTCAGCATCTTATTATTCTTTATCGGCGGCAAAATTACATTTAATATTTAAAATTGCAAGTATTTATCGCCTTTTTTTTTGGCCATTTGATGTTTTTTATGTATTTTTGTCCCGAATTTGCCATTCATTTTCAAGAAACCAACAATATGGGAACTAAGATGTCTAAAGGAGAAAGTGGACTGGAATCAGTAGACTATGCTCAAGAAATCAAGCAGCTGAAGAATCAGAATGCTGCTCTTAGTCAGGAGGTGGAACGGCTGAAGGACGAGATCATACGTCTCGTCAGTCGTAACCTCGACATGACAGAGCAGTTGGAGGAAAGTTCGGAACTGCGCCGCCGGGTGGAAGTGGCCCGAGAGATATTTATGGTGAACTATGAGCGTCAGCGCAATGCCGACCTGCTCGATGATGGTCAGCTCATGGCTCTATTAGAATTACGTGTCGAATCTGACAACTCTTACCTTCAGTCTGATTTTGATGCCGCAGCCTTGGCCGAGAAGATGGGGGTCTCCAGAGTACGGCTCAATCAATTGTTTCACAAGCAGACCATCTATCGTACGCCCGAAGCCTATATCGATAATCTGCGCCTGTTTGCTTGTATGCGCATGTTGCGTGAACATCCTGAGTATAATATTGCTGTCATTGCCGAAGAGGCAGGGTTTGCCAATGTTCGTACTATGCAGCGCCGTTTTCAGGACGTTCTTGGAATGTCGCCCGTGGAATACCGATTGATGACAACCCGCGACCTGTAAGTGTACGAGGATTAGGAAAATTTGACCCGATTCTACTACATTTTATATATAAAATAGGTGAAAAAGGCAAAAAAATGGATTCCCGAGTTTTATTTATAAAAAATTATGTATCTTTGTGGCGTTGTTCTGCTAAAGAATTATAATAACTAACATAATACATCCATATGAAACAGAAAAAGTCTTTAATCTGGGTAGTAATGATTGGCATGACAGTTGTTGGACTGACAGCGTGCGGACTAGACCTGCCCAAGGAAGTGAACACATCGTTTGAGACGATGACAGTAGAGAAAAAGGACATCATGATTCCTTTGAAGTTCAGTGCCAAGCTGAAGGGACAGTCGGACGTGACGATAACACCTCAAGTGAGCGGACAGTTGATGAAGATTGCCGTTAGTGAAGGTCAGCAGGTTAAGAAGGGTCAGGTGCTCTTCGTCATCGACTCGCGTAACGCCCAGCTCGAGTTGGAAGCTGCGCAGGCCAACCTGCAGGCTGCACTGGCTCAGGAGAACAGTGCGAAACTGGAGTATGAGTCGAACAAGAACCTGTTTGAGAAGAACATCGTGAGCCGCTACATGCTCGACAACTCTCAGAATACTTATAGCCAGGCGCAAGCCTCGGTGGCACAGGCCCGTGCATCGGTGAGCCGCGCCAGAGTGAATCTGGGGTTCTGTACGATTGCTGCGCCGGTAACGGGTGTCATCGGTGAAATACCCGTGCGCACCGGTGACCAGGTTTCGCCAGGTTCGCGACTGACCGTCGTCAGCGGCAACACGACGATGGATGCGGAGTTTTCGGTGACAGAGGCCCTCGTAGAGGAATCGGTCTCAGCCGGTCTGACGAAGGATGACAGGGACAAGCATATTGCCGCGCTGCCCAGCGTGACGTTCGTGATGAAAAACGGCACGGAGTATCCATACAAGGGGCGCATCACCAGCTTGACGGGCGTGGTGGATGCCGCTACTGGCTCATTAGGTGCAAAGGCCTCGTTCCCCAACCCTGAAGGTCACCTCTTCTCTGGTGTGCAGGGTACGGTGGTGCTGCCGTATTCTGAGAAGGACGTGATGGTTGTTCCGCAAACTGCTGTAGTGAAACTTCAGGACAAGCAACAGGTGTATTTGGTGAAGGCTGACAGCACGGCGACAGCCGTTACGGTGACAACAGCCGATACTGGCAACGGTGAGGATGTCATCGTCACCAGCGGTCTTAATGTAGGCGACAAGATCGTGACCATCGGAGCCAATAACGTACAAGAAGGACAGCAAGTCCTCTTTCCTGAGGAAGTGAAAAGTGAAAGTGATAAGTGATAAATTTGCTTCCGCATGAAGAACAATATTTTTATCAATAAATACGTGATGGCCTGCGCCATCTCGATTGTCATTGCAATGGTGGGCTTCATCTGCATGAAGTCACTACCCATTGAGCAATATCCCAGCATCGCGCCGCCACAGGTGATGGTGGTAACCAACTACACGGGTGCCGACGCCAACACGATTATGAAGTCGGTCATCCAGCCGCTGGAGGAGAATATCAACGGCGTGCCCGGCATGACCTATATCACCTCGAAGGCATCGTCGACGGGCGACGTGAACATCTCGGTGTTTTTCGAACAGGGCACCGACCCCGACATGGCGGCGGTGAACGTACAGAACCGTGTGTCGAGGGCACTGGCCTTGCTGCCCGCTGACGTGACACAAGTGGGTGTCCAGGTGATGAAGCTGCAGAACAACATCCTGCGCATCCTTGCGGTGAGAAGTACCGACGGCAAGTATGATGACGACTTCATCTCGAACTACGTAGACATCAACATCAAGCCGCGCCTGCAACGTATCACCGGTGTGGGCGATGTCCAAAGCCTGGGCAATACCTATGCCCTGCGTATCTGGATGAAACCCGACGTGATGGCCCAGTACGGCCTGGAGCCCAACGATGTCTTCGCTGCCATCAGCGGCCAGAGTTTCGTGACGTCGACGGGATCCTTGGGCGAGCAGTCGGAAAACAAGTACCAGTACTCGATGGAGTACAAGGGCACATTGAAAACCGTCGAGGAGTTCAAAGACATCGTCTTGAAGACGAGCGACGGTGGCCACATGCTGCGCTTAGGCGATGTAGCCGAAGTGGAGATAGGTGCCCAGAGCTACAATTTCCTGTCGAACATCAACGGCCAGCCCGGTACGCTGCTCATGGTATTCCAGGCTCCTGAAGCCAATGCGACAGAAGTGAACGCCCGCATCACGAAGATGTGTGAGGATATGAAGGCAACGATGCCAGCCGGACTGGAGTTTGTCACTATGCAGACATCTGACGACTTCCTCTTCGCGGCCATCCATAACGTGGTCGAGACGCTTGTCATTGCCATCATCCTCGTGATTCTCGTGGTCTTCTTCTTCCTGCAGAATATCAAGGCAACGATTATTCCATCGATATCCATCATCGTGTCGTTGTTGGGTACGTTTGCCATTGTTGCATTGGCAGGCTTCTCGTTGAATATCCTGACACTCTTCGCTTTGGTGCTGGCCATCGGTACGGTGGTGGATGATGCCATCGTGGTGGTTGAGGCCGTCATGGCGAAGATGGAGGGCGGTATCAGCGATGCCCGCGAAGCCACGCGCCAGGCCATGAGCGAGGTGTCGGTGGCTGTTATCTCGTGTACCCTGGTGTTTATGGCTGTGTTCGTCCCCGTGACCTTTATGGGTGGCACCTCGGGCACGTTCTTCACCCAGTTTGGTGTGACCATCGCCTCGTCGGTCGGTCTGTCGTGTGTGTCGGCCCTGACGCTCTGTCCCGCCCTCTGCGCTATCATGCTGAAGATATCGGAGAAGGACGGTGAGAAGAAGTCGCTGACCTATTATACGAAGAAGGCTTACACCTCGAGTTACAACGCCATCTACAACAAATACAGCAAGAGCGTGCAGAAGTTTATCAAGCGCCCCGTGCTGTCATGGAGTCTGTTGGCCATTGCCGCCGTCCTGTTCATGTTCTTCATGAAGAACCTGCCGTCGGGTCTTGTGCCGCAGGAGGACCAGGGTGTCTTCCTGGCTGAGATCCGCGCACCGGAGGGCTATACACTGAAGCAGACGCAAGAGCTGACGAAACTGGTGGAGGCCAAGGTGAAGGAGATTCCCGAGTTAGAGAGCTTCGCCACAGCCTGCGGCTACGGTCTGATTTCGGGCAATGGTTCCAACTTTGCCACGCTCGTCGTCCGTCTGAAACACTGGGACGACCGTCCCGGCATGAACCACCTGATCGACCTCGTTATCGGCCGTATATACTTTGCCTGCAAGGATATCAAGAACGTGCAGGTGCTTCCCTTCCAGCTACCACAGGTGCCGGGCTACGGTTCGAGCAACAGCGTGAGCCTTGTGGTGCAGGATCCCTCCGACGGCAACTTGTCGGAGTTTGCCAAGCACACCCAGAATTTCCTGAACAAACTGTCGGAACGGCCTGAAATCAGCATGGCCATGTCGTCATACTCAGAGCGTTATCCGAAGTATCAGGTGGACGTGGACGCTACGCAGTGCGACCGGGCCGGTGTTTCGCCTAAGACCGTGCTCAGCACGCTCGGCTCCTACTGCGGCGGATCATACATCGGCAACTTCAACCAGTTCGGTAAGGTCTACCGCATCATGGCTGCCGCCTCGCCCGAGTACCGCCTCGACCCGTCGTCGCTGAACAATATCTTCATAAAGGTGAAGAGCGGCAAGATGGCTCCGCTCGCCGAGTTCGTCTCGATGAAGGAGATCGTCGGTCCGTCGAATATCGAGCACTTTAACCTGTTCCAGAGCATCACCTGCAATATCATGGCCAACGGCGCCAGCGAGGGTGAGGTTCACAAGATCATCAAAGAAGTGTTTGAGAAGGAGATGCCTAAAGGCTACAGTTATGAGTACAGTGCCATGTCGCGCGAGGTGGAGGAAGCGGCCGAGTCGAACACCACAGTCATTATCTACATCATCTGTGTCATCCTCATTTACCTTATCTTAGGCTCTCTCTACAACTCGTGGTTCACACCATTGGCTGTGTTGCTCTCTGTGCCCTTCGGACTGATGGGTGCTTTCGTCTTTGCATACTTCGGTTCGCTGCTCAATCTGCCTGGTATGGACAACAACATCTACTTGCAGACGGGTGTGATCATGTTGATAGGCTTGCTCTCGAAGACGGCCATCCTGATTACCGAGTTTGCCTCAGAGCGTCGTGCTCAGGGCATGAGCATCCGTGACGCGGCTTTTGCCGCTTGTCAGGAGCGTCTGCGCCCGATTCTGATGACCGTGGCCACGATGATTATCGGTATGATACCGCTTGTCATCTCGGGTGGTGCCGGTGCCAACGGCAACCGTGCCCTTGCCCTCGGCGTCATCGGCGGTATGTCGGTTGGCACCGTCGCCCTGCTCTTCGTCGTACCCGCCTTCTTCATCGTGTTCCAGAAACTCCACGAACGTTTCCAAGGCAAACAACAAGTAGAGGTTACAAATAACTAAGATTATATTTAAAACAACGAATTAAGACGAATTACACGAATTAGACGAATTTGTAAGATGATATATCCTGACTTTATTTGCTACGATAAGATCATCGTTGAACTAAAAGCAGTTAGAGAACTTGATGATGTTCACCGTTCACAAGCGATCAACTATGCAAAAATAGCGGGCTACAAGCTTGCTCTTCTCATTAATTTCGGCGGTTCTTCCCTCGAATACGAACGTTTCCCTGTGAGTTGAATTCGTGAAATTAGTTTTAATTCGTAAAATTCGTGTAATTCGTTTAAATTCGTTGTTAAAAAAGATAGAGTATGAAGAAAATAGTTTTAATGTTTGCTGCAAGCCTGATGCTAACAGGCTGCGGTCTGTATAACAAATACGAAAAGGCCGTCGAGGATCCTGCTGATGCGTTCGGCAATAACCTGATCAGCGACGTATCCACCGAGGGCGAGTCGCTGGCACAGATGTCGTGGCGCGAGTTCTTCACCGACCCTAACCTTCAGACATTGATTGATCAGGTGCTGGCCAACAATACCGACCTGAACTCTGCCCGCATCGCTGTCGAGAAGAGCGAGGCTTCGCTGAAGATGGCCAAGATGGCCTATCTGCCGTCTCTTTACTTCGCTCCACAGGGCACACTCGCCAGCTTCGACAAGAGTGCCTTCTCGAAGACCTACTCGTTGCCCCTGCAGTTGTCGATGGATGTCGATGTGTTCGGTTCCATCACCAGTAAGAAGCGCGCCGCCAAGGCCGTGCTCCTGCAGGCCCAACTGGGCGAGGAGGCCGTGCGCTCGAACCTCGTCAGTGCCGTCGCCCAGCAGTACTACTATCTCCTGTTGCTCGACCGCCAGCTTGACATCCTCACTCAGACCGACAGCCTCTGGAACGCCTCGCTCGAGACGCAGAAGGCACTCTATGAGAATGGTAAGGCCTATTCCACGGCCGTCAACCAGTTGGAGTCCTCTTATCTGAGCATCAAGACCCAGATTGTCGATACCCGTCGCAGCATCCGTTCCACCGAGAACTCACTCTGCAAGCTGCTTGGTGTCACGCCACAGCACATCAACCGAAGCCATTGGCTCGCAGAAGCCGACTACCACACGTCATCGGCCAACCAGCGCATGTTTGACAACCGTTTCCTGCGTCTTGGCGTCCCTGCCCAGATGCTTGAGCAGCGTCCCGACATCCGCATGGCCAATGCCGCCATGGAAGAGGCTTTCTATAACACGCAGACTGCGCGCGCTGCCTTCTTCCCCAGCATCACGCTGACGGCACAGGGCGGATGGACCAACTCCGCAGGAGGCATGGTCATCGACCCCGCCAAGCTGTTCCTCAACCTCGTCGGCTCCCTGACGCAGCCCATCTTCGCACAGGGCAAGATCAAAGCTAACTACAAGATTAACCAGCTGACCGAGGAGAACCTGAAGAAGAAATATGTCCAGACCGTGATCGACGCTGGCAACCAGGTGAACGAGGCGATGGCCGACTGCGAGGCAGCCCGTGAGAAGCACGATTACTACCTCCGTCAGGTGGAGGTGCTCCACGAGGCATACACCGGCACCCACGAGTTGATGGACAACGGTAAGGCCAGCTACCTCGAAGTGCTCACCGCCCAAGAGAATCTCCTCAGCGCACAGCTCTCTGAGGCCTCCAACATGTACAAAGGTGCTCAGGCCATTATCGCCCTCTACATCGCCCTCGGTGGCGGCGTGAGGTAATCTTGTCTATTTCAGGAAGGGATGGATGGTCGGGTCTGGTCCAATGTAGAAACCAGGCTCGGAAGGTTGGTTGTAACCGACATTCTGTGCGGCGGTAGAGAGACGGTAGGGGATGTCCTCCATCAGGCAGTTGATGCGGTAGTCGGTGGGGATGGTGCTGACGAAGATGCGAAGTTCGCTGCTGTCAGGCGTGCGGGCAATCACTTCTTCACGCCAGTCGCCGAGAATGTCAGCGCAGAGACTTGGATTTGATTTTGTTCCGTTGTTGAAACGGACGCCCTCGAACTTGATGATATCCCTGACGGTCTTTTGCTGCCAGTCGTACTTGGTGACAGTCTCATGGTCGAGCAACTCGCGCAGCAGGTCACCATCCCACCAGATCCCGAAATTCACGGACAACCGGCGCCCGCCGAGGCGCAGGTGGTTGCCGTGTTGTGGATCATCTGAGTCTTGAGCGTTGTTGAGCACTTCGCCGCGGATAGTCCTTATGCCGTGGCTGTCGGTGCTCCACATCTCCACACCGGGATTGGTGGGGTCGATGTCGGCAGCCATAGCACGGCCCACATCGCTGGTGGATGGTATTTGGAAGATGACTTCGCCGGTGCAGGCATTGCGGAAGTCAGAGCCGTCACGACGGTTCTCGTGACAGTCCCACACCTGCAGCTCCTCACTCTGTGGGTCGAAGGCCATGAGGTGGATGGCATCGCCGTGCCCCATGCCCGTGTTGTAGAGTCCGCGTCCGTCGTGGTCGACACACATCGATCCGTAGGTGATCTCGTCGCAGCCATCGCCGTCGACGTCGGCCACGCGCAGGTTGTGGTTGCCTTGTCCGGCGTAGCTGCTCTGCGGCTTACCGTCCTTGCCTGTTCCTTCGTCGTTGGTGTCGAATACCCAGTGTTGTTTCAGTTCATGTCCGTCCCAGTCCCAGGCGGCGATGACGGTACGTGTGTAATAGCCCCGGCAGAAGATCGCTGAGGCATGTGTCCCGTCGAGGTAACCCACGGCGGCCAGCATACGGTCGGAGCGGTTGGCATAGTCGTCGCCCCAATCGCTCAGGTTCCCCCTTTCCGGGATGTAGGATTTGCTGTCCATCGCCTCTCCGGTGAGGCCGTTGAACACGGTGATGAACTCTGGTCCTTCGAGTATGCGGCCGGTTTTCGGACGTCCCGGGCGGTTGTATTTGGCCCATTCCTTCTCGGGTGTCGGATTGGTGGCACCTTCGGGGGCACGGTGGCGGTAGTCGGCCAGGCTGTCACCGATTACCTTTCCTTTTGCGTCGCGGGTGCCGTCGGCTGTGCGGACGATGAACTCCGCCCGTCCGTCTCCATCGAGGTCATAAACGATGAAGGGCACGTAGTGTGCTCCAGAGCGAATGTTGATGCCCATATTGATACGCCAAAGAAGTCCATGTCGTTCGGTGTCTGTCTGTGGCATGATTTTGTAGCAGTCGAAGAGGGTAGGGCCGGTAAAGCCGTCGTGCGCATTGTCGTGGGCGTTGGAGGGGTCCCACTTCAAGATGATTTCATATTGACCGTCGCCGTCCACATCAGCCACCGAAGCATCGTTGGCGGAGTAGGTATAAGTCTGTCCGTCTGGTGTCACCCCATCGGCAGGCTTTTGCAGATTCACGGCCAGATACCCGTCAGGGGCATCGGCCTTGAGGTAGAATTGCCCGTTCCGTCCACCACTGCGCACCTCGTAGGTGGCATCGCCGGACAGTGGCTGAGAGTCGATGAAAAAGGTACCGCCTTTGGTTAGTGGCTGGGTGTTGAGTTTCGTGCCATTACGGTAAAGGTCGAAGGCTTCGCCGGGCTTGTCGGAGGCGAGGGTGCGCCAGCTGACGATGACCTGTCCCTCTTGTCGGATGGCCACGACACCACGGTCCAGCCGTTCGTGTTTCAGCTTTGTGAGATCGTAGCGGGGTTGGGCTGTTACTGTGAACAGAGAACAGTAAATAGTAAATAGTAGCGTGATGATGGCAATCTTCTTCATATTGTCTGTCGTTTTAGTTGGTTCGTTTCGGATGCAAATATAGCCTTTTTCCGGCAATCGTACAAGCGAAGAAGTGCATATAAACAAAGATTATAGGTAGAAAATCAAATATTATAGTTGATTTTTCCCTAAAAGCCTTAACTTTGCACTCGATATGACTTTTTAATGATGAAAAGGATTCTGCTGATACTCTTCACGATACAGTGTTCGCTATTTACTTCGGTTCGTGCGCAGGTGACAGACACGGTGCTCAACAAGGCTACCGACAAGCCTTTCAGTTTCTCCGTGGCCGTGCCAGACGGCAACTACCGGGTGACCGTCACTCTCGGTGCCAAGAAGCGGGTTGGGCAGACCGTTGTGCGTGCAGAGTCGCGTCGCCATTTCGTGGATATGGTTTCGACGAAGAAAGGACAGTACGAGATGGTGACGTTTATCGTCAACAAACACAGTCCGGAGATTAAGAGAGAAGGAGAAAAGAGCGAAGTCGTCAAGCTGAAGCCCCGTGAAGTGGGATATAAGAACTGGGACGACTCTCTGACCCTCTCGTTCTGCGGTCCAAGCCCTGCTGTGCAGCGTATCCGTATTGAGCCGGCAACCGATGTGACCACCATCTTCCTGTGCGGCAACTCCACCGTGGTGGACCAGGAAGAAGAGCCGTGGGCTTCATGGGGGCAGATGATCACCCGCTGGTTTGGGCCGCAGGTGGCCATTGCCAACTATGCTGAGAGCGGTTTGTCGTGTACCTCCTTCCTCGCTCAGCTGCGTCTCGACAAAATAATCTCCCAACTGAAGAAGGGCGACTATGTCATTGTGGAGTTCGGTCATAACGACGAGAAGGAGAAGAAGGCAGGTGACGGGGCGTGGTACTCCTATTCGCGTAACCTGAAGATTTTCGTCGACCGTGTCCGTGAGGCTGGAGGACATATCATCTTCTGCACACCCACGGCGCGACGTTTCTTCAACGATGACCACCGTACCATCCGTAACACCCACGGTGACTATCCAGAGGCCGTGAAAACCGTGGCCCGCCGGGAGGAAGTACCCGTTATCGACCTCACCAGCATGTCCACCACATTCTATGAGGTGCTGGGTGAGGAAGGCTCTAAGAAGTCTCTGGTACACTATCCTGTAAACACGTTCCCCGGACAGGACAAGCCCTTGGCCGACAACACCCATTTCAATCCTTTCGGAGCCTGGGAGATTGCCAAGATGGTGGTGATGGGTATGAAGCAGATAGATTGTCCCTTGACAACGTTCTTACGCGAAGACTGGCAGGACTTCAACCCCGCCTGTCCCGATGCCCCTGAAACCTTCGTGTGGCACATGTCCACCGGCAGTTGTCTCACCAAGCCCGACGGGAATTAGTGGATGGTTTATGGTTTAGAGTTTATGGTTTAGAGTTTATGGTTTATAGTTTATAGATTATGAAAAGATTTGCTTTTAAAATGTACCTGAAACCAGGTTGTGAGAAAGAGTATGAGAAGCGCCACGCCGCTATCTGGCCCGAGTTGGTGAAGATGATCAAAGACGGTGGCGTCAGTAACTACAGCATTTATTGGGACAAGGAGACAAACATCCTGTTCGGCTACCAGGAGTGCTCCGGAGAGGGTAACTCGCAAGATACGGACAACGTGGATCCCATTACCCAGAAATGGTGGGATATGATGGCCGACATCATGGAAGTGAACCCCGACAATTCTCCCGTCACAGTGCCTATTCAGGAGGTGTTTCACCTCGACTGAAATTGACCTATCTTATTTTAACACGGATTAACTCGTTTTTTTGTATGGAAAATGAAGATTAATCCGTTTTCTTTTTGTATCTTTGCGGCCAAATTCCGCGATGACGGGCTGCATCTCAGCAAAAAGCGAGCTTTCTGCGTTCGGTTTGCACCGTCATTGCAGCTTTATTTGTTATTTATAACGTTATAATATATTTCGGAAATGGCTGAGACAAAGAAGATTAAGACCGCCTTGGTGTCTGTATTCCACAAGGACGGACTGGACGAACTGCTCAAGAAACTGAACGAGGAGGGCGTGAAGTTCCTGTCGACAGGTGGTACGCAGAAGTTTATTGAGTCACTCGGTTATGAGTGTCAGAAGGTGGAAGATGTGACCACCTATCCCTCTATCCTCGGTGGACGTGTGAAGACACTACACCCGAAGGTGTTCGGAGGTATTTTGGGCCGTCGTGAGAACGAGGGCGACATTGAACAGATGAAGCAGTATGAGATTCCGGAGATTGACCTGGTTATCGTGGATCTCTATCCTTTTGAGCAGACCGTGGCCAGCGGCGCCTCGGAGGAGGATATCATTGAGAAGATTGACATTGGCGGCATTTCGTTAATCCGTGCCGGTGCGAAGAATTTCAACGATGTTGTGATTGTGCCCTCAAAGGCTGAGTATAGTGTACTGCTCGACATCCTAAACCAGCAGGGTGCGGAAACAACAAAAGCCCAGCGTCGTATGTTCGCTACCCGTGCCTTCGGCGTGAGTTCGCACTATGATACCGCCATCCACACGTGGTTTGAGAAGTAAACGACAACCAGAACAACTAAGACAACATCTGCCTACGACGGCAACTGCCGTCTGCGGATAGAAAAAGTTGTCCAAGTTGTCTAAGTTGTAGTGAATAATAATTAAGTAGTAGTCAAATTATAAGAAGAATGGGATTTTTCAGTTTTGTCCAGGAGATAGCCATGGACTTAGGAACGGCCAATACGATTATCATCAGTGATGACAAGATCGTGGTCGATGAGCCTTCGGTGGTGGCTTTGGACCGCCGTACCGACAAGATGATTGCTGTCGGTAACGAGGCAAAGATGATGTATGAGAAGACACATGAGAACATCCGTACCATCCGTCCGCTTCGCGACGGTGTGATTGCCGACTTCTCTGCCTGCGAGCAGATGATGCGCGGTCTGATTAAGATGGTACATACAGGTAGTCGCCTGTTCTCACCTTCACTTCGTATGGTGATTGGTGTTCCCTCAGGCTCTACGGAAGTTGAACTGCGTGCTGTGCGTGACTCTGCCGAGCATGCCGATGGTCGTGATGTCTACCTGATTTTTGAGCCGATGGCTGCTGCCATCGGTATCGGCATCGACGTTGAGGCTCCGGAGGGTAACATGATAGTGGATATCGGTGGTGGTTCTACCGAGATTGCCGTGATCTCACTGGGTGGCATCGTTAGCAACAACTCCATCCGTACGGCCGGTGACGACCTCACGGCCGATATTCAGGAGTATATGTACCGTCAGCACAATGTGAAAGTCAGCGAGCGTATGGCTGAGCGTATCAAGATCAACGTTGGTTCTGCCCTGACTGACCTGGGCGACGAGGCTCCTGAGGATTTCGTGGTCCACGGCCCGAACCGTATCACCGCTCTTCCCATGGAGGTGCCTGTGTGCTATCAGGAGATTGCCCATTGTCTTGACAAGACGGTGTCGAAGATCGAGAATGCCGTGCTCTCCGCTTTGGAGAATACACCGCCAGAGCTCTATGCCGACATCGTGAAGAACGGTATTTATCTGGCTGGCGGCGGTGCTCTGCTGAGAGGACTCGACAAGCGTCTGACAGATAAGATGCACATTCCTTTCCATGTGCCTGAAGATCCCCTCCACAGTGTGGCCAAGGGTGCAGGCGTAGCTCTGAAGAATATTGACCGTTTCAACTTCCTCATGAGATAGGACGCGGATGCGTAACCTGCTGGATTTCCTGAAAGAGTATCATCACTGGTTCGTTTTCATTTTATTGGAAGTGGCCAGTGGTTTTCTATTGTTTCAGTACAATAGCTATCAGGGAAGTGTGTGGTTCTCTTCGGCCAACACCGTGGCAGGGAAGATTTATGAATGGCGGAGTGAGGTTTCGAAGTTTTTCACCCTCACGAGGGAGAACGAGGCGTTGACACTTCGTAACTTCTATCTCGAACGACAAGTGGACCATCTGAAACGCCTTTATACCGACATTACTCATGATACGACCGTTTTGGAGCGCAATGAACTGCAGTTCCTGAGCCAGTATAAGGTGATTCCGGCGAAGGTTGTAGACAACAGCGTTCATAAGTCCGAGAATCTGATGACCATCGACAAGGGTCGTGTCGACGGTGTGGAGGTGGACATGGGTGTGGCCTGCGGCAATGGTGTGGTAGGTGTCGTTTATCTTGTGTCGGACCACTATGCTGTGGTTATCCCCGTGCTCAATGTCACCTCATCGCGTATTAGTTGTGCCATACGCAACAGAGGCTATTTTGGCTATCTGCATTGGTATGGCGGCGACCCGTCAGTCGCATATGTGGAAGATGTGCCCCGCCATGCGAAGTTCAGGTTGGGTGAGTGGATTGTCACCAGCGGCTTCTCCTCGATATTCCCGTCGGGTGTCTCGGTAGGAAAAATTGAACAGGCCTATAACTCGCGTGACGGACTGTCTTATAAACTCAAAGTGAGACTGAGTACTGATTTCAGTTGTCTGCGCGATGTGTGTGTCATCAGTGATAAAAGCATAGCCGAACGGGCTGCGCTGTTGCAGGCAGCACGTGACTCGATAGCCGTGGTAAGTCAGAAGAGTGAATAGTGATTAGAGTATAGTTGAGATGGAGGGATTCGTAAACAGACTGGTCATGTTCGTGGTGCTGGCCCTGGTGCAGGTGTTGGTGCTGAACTATGTGTGGCTTTTCAATGTGGCCACACCACTGCTTTACGTGTTCTTTGCCATCACGTTCCCAAGAAACAGTGCGAAAGGTGAGGTGCTGGTATGGTGCTTCATGCTGGGACTGGTAATCGACCTGTTTTCCAACACTCCAGGACTGGCTTCGGGTTCAATGACCCTCTTAGGACTATTGCAGCCTTATCTGCTGGAACTGTTTGTGCCGCGTGACTCTGCCGACAATATGGAGGTGTCAGTGGCTACACTGGGAATGGGCAAGTTCTTCACGTTCAGTCTGATCCTGACGCTGCTCTATTCACTTTTGTTTTTCGCCCTTGAGGCCTTCAACTTCTTCGAGTGGCAGATGTGGCTTTTGCGTTCCGTCTGCAGTACAACTCTGACGATGGTCTTGATGCTTGCTATTGAAAGTGTCCGTTCGAAGTGAAGAATTACGATCTCTCATACAGACGTTATGTCATTGGTGGGGTGGCCATTCTGATAGTGGGCATCTACATCATTCGTCTATTCACGCTTCAGATCACGAGTGATGACTACAAGAAGAGTGCCGACTCGAACGCTTTCTTGAAGAAGATAGAATATCCCTCGCGTGGTAATATCTCCGACCGTAACGGCAAACTGATGGTGTTCAATCAACCGTCTTATGACATTATGGTTGTGATGAATGAGATGAGGGACAGGCTTGACACACTGGATTTCTGTCAGACATTGGGCATCAGTCGCGACGAGTTCGACCAGAGGATGGCTACTATGAAGGACCGCAACCGTAATCCCGGCTACTCCCGCTATACACAGCAGTTGTTCATGAGTCAGTTGTCTGATAAGGACTTTAGCGTTTTCCAGGAGAAGATGTTCCGCTTTCCCGGCTTCTACGTCCAAAAACGAACGGTCAGACAATACAATTACAACATGGCTGCCCATGTGCTTGGCGATGTGGCAGAGGTATCACCCGCCGACATTGAGGAGGATGACTACTATCAGCCGGGCGATTACATCGGGAAACTCGGTGTGGAACGCCGTTACGAGAAGCAGCTGCGCGGTGAGAAAGGTATTCAGGTTCTGCTGCGCGATGCCCATGGACGTGTGCAGGGCCGTTACCGTAACGGAGAACTCGACCATCGTGCAAAGCCCGGTAAGAACCTGACATTAGGCATCGATGCCGACCTCCAGTTGCTCGGTGAACGACTTCTGGAAGGAAAAATCGGCAGTATTGTGGCCATCGAACCCTCTACCGGCGAAGTGCTCTGCATGGTGTCGTCGCCATCCTATGACCCCCGAATGATGGTAGGCCGCCAGCGTTCCAAAAACCACCGTCTGCTCTCACAGGACGTGTGGAAGCCGTTGCTCAACCGCAGTATCATGGGTCAGTATCCGCCGGGCTCAACCTTCAAGACCACTCAAGGTCTGACGTTCATGACCGAAGGTGTGATCACGCCCTCAACGATGTACCCCTGTAGCCATGGTTTCGTGTTCAAGGGGCTGCGTGTAGGCTGTCACGGCCATGGCGCGCCGCTGCCATTGGTGCCTGCACTGAGTACCTCGTGCAATGGCTATTTCTGTTGGGGACTCTACCACATGATTAACACCAATATCTCCAAGTATGGCACGGTTCAAAACGCCATGAACACTTGGCGTGACTATATGGTAAGCATGGGTTTTGGTTACAAGTTAGGCATCGACCTGCCGGGTGAGAAGCGCGGACTGATTCCCAACGCACAGTTTTACGACAAGGCCTATAAGGGTTCTTGGAACGGTCTGACGGTCATCTCCATCGCCATCGGACAGGGCGAGGTAAACGCCACACCGCTACAGATTGCTAATCTTGGAGCCACGATTGCTAACCGTGGCTACTACTATGTACCTCACGTGGTGAAGAAGGTACAGGGCGAACCGCTCGACACCACCTTCACCCGCAAACACTATACCAAGGCCAGCCGCGAAGCCTACGACTATGTCGTTCAGGGCATGCGCTCGTCGGTGCTTGGTGGTACCTGTCATGAGTTAGGTAAGTACGACTTCATGGCCTGCGGCAAGACGGGAACAGCCCAGAACCGCGGTCATGACCACTCTGTGTTCATGGGCTTCGCTCCGATGGACGAGCCGAAGATAGCGGTGGCCGTTTATGTGGAGAACGGCGGTTGGGGTGCCACCTATGGCGTACCCATAGGCGGACTCATTATGGAACAGTATCTCAAGGGCCAGCTCTCTGAGGCATCTGAGGCTAAGGCCCGTTCAATACAGGAAAGGAGGATTGCGTATGGTACGGCGGACAGATAAACCAAAAGGTGTACTCCGGTCACTTGACTGGGTGACAATCATATTATACCTCTTCCTGCTCGTTGGTGGTTGGGCCAGCGTCTGCGGTGCCAGCTATTCCTTTGACAACCCGGATATCTTTAGTCTTAGCACCCGCTCTGGTATGCAGATTGTTTGGATAGGCACGTCGATAGTGCTTGGCTTTGTGCTGCTGATGCTTGATGACCGCTACTACGAGACATTCGCATTCATCATCTTTGGTATACTGCTGATATTGCTCTTCGCCACCATCTTCAATCCCCATAGCATCAAGGGGTCGAGATCGTGGCTGGTGCTCGGGCCGCTGCGACTTCAACCGGCGGAGTTTGCCAAGTTCGCCACCGCCTTGGCATTGGCGAAATTCATGAGTGCCTATGGCTATAACATCCATAAATGGCGCGATTTTGCCTTCACCTTAGGCATCATCTTCCTGCCTATGATCTTCATTGTCCTGCAGCGTGAGACGGGTTCGGCACTAGTCTATACCGCCTTCTTCCTGATGCTTTATCGTGAGGGTATGCCTGGCAGTGTGCTGTTTACGGGTGTGGCGATGGTGCTCTATTTCGTGATAGGCATCCGCTTTGCTGACGTTATGATGTGGTACACACCTACGTCTGTGGGAAAGTTTGTTGTGTTGTTACTCGTGCAGGTGTTCTCGTGTGTCCTCATGTGGGTGTACTGCAATGATCAGGTCAAGGCCCTGCGTATGCTGGGAATCTGTATTGGTGCCACGGTGTTGGCAATGATTTTCTCATTGACCGTCATCCCTTTTGACGTCACCTACATTCAGTTGATTACCTGCATAGGGATTATAGGATTCCTTGTGTGGCAGTGGCTGGGCACTCGTATCCGTAACTACCTATGGATAGCAGTTTTCTCACTTGGCTCTCTGCTGTTTTTCAATTTGGCCGACTATGTGCTCAACAATATGATGGAACCTCACCAACGGGTACGTATCAACGTGCTATTGGGTCTGGAAGAGGACTTGAAAGGTGCGGGCTACAACGTGCATCAGAGTGAGATAGCCATTGGCTCCGGCGGATTGTTAGGAAAGGGATTCCTGAACGGAACACAGACGAAACTGAAGTTCGTTCCTGAACAGGATACCGACTTCATCTTCTGTACGGTCGGTGAGGAGGAAGGTTTTTTGGGTTCAGCTTTCGTGCTATTGTTTTTCCTGGGACTGATTCTGCGGTTAATATATCTTGCAGAACGCCAACACCATCCTTTCGGACGTATCTACGGCTATTGTGTTTTGAGCGTTTTCCTCTTCCACGTGTTTATCAATGTGGGTATGGTACTCGGACTGACGCCTGTCATCGGAATCCCCCTGCCGTTCTTCAGCTATGGCGGTTCATCGTTATGGGGATTCACGCTATTACTTTTTATCTTTCTGCGAATCGACGCCGGGCGCAACCTTATTCGCAATTAATACCCCCACATCGATGATACCCGGCATGATCTCACGTTTCATGTTGTGTGCTACGCAAATGTGTAAAGAGTCGCCTTTGTGCAGGTTCAGGTAGCGAACGTGGAACTGGTATTGGAATGCGCTGATGCCGTCGCCCTCAATCACTCCTTCCTTACTGACGAGCCTGCAGTCTAATACATCGTGCATGATCAGTCCGCTGGGGTATACTTTCTCTGTTACCATCAGTGTGAGTTTTTGGAATGGGTAGTTCTTGTCAGTTCGCAACTCTGCCAATACCTCGTAATTCCCATCCTCCGTCATGGGCTGTACGTCAAAGTGTAGCGTGTCGCTCTTGTCCCATCCAGGGGAGGAGATATGCCTGAAGTGGTGATATGCCACCTGTGACTGACAGGCTCCGAGTGCGAGCAGTAACGCCAGCAGGCAGGCAATAACCAGTCTACAGTTCCTCATACCGACTTCACTCTTTTTCCGACTCTCTCTTTGCTCCTTCTCTTCTTTTATCCTTTTTCTTTTTCTTTTTCTTGGCCTTGTCGAAGCGGCTGATGTCACCGTCAGTCAGGTCGATGCTCTGTCGGGTCGGAGCGGGCTTGTTGCTCTCAATCTGTAGTGTCAGAGGCTTTTCGCCGCGACGGTTCATCTCAATTACCTCACGGGCGTGGGCAGCGGTGATGGTCTCCAGGTTGGCGGCAATGTTCTTGTCGGTGCTGTAAGTCACCAGTCCTGCAAGTATATCGGTTTTGAAGAGATAGTAGTCGTTGTCCTGTGTCTGTAGTACCACATCTTTGTTGGGCATCTTCTTGCCTGCCTCGATGTAGTCGTCCACCTCATAATTCAGACAGCACTTCAGCTTTGCGCACATACCGGCCAGCTTCTGGGGGTTGAGCGAGATGTCCTGGAAGCGTGCAGCACCCGTACTGACGGAGTTGAAATTCTTCATCCATGTAGCACAGCAGAGTTCTCTTCCGCAGGGTCCCGTTCCGCCTATGCGTCCTGCCTCCTGGCGCGCACCGATCTGTTTCATCTCAATCCTAACGTGGAAGGCAGCAGCCAGATCCTTGATGAGTTGCCGGAAGTCCACGCGACCATCGGCGATGTAGTAGAAAATGGCCTTGTTGCCGTCGCCCTGATACTCCACATCACCGATTTTCATCTCCAGCCCCAGCCCCTTTGCAATCTTACGGCTCTCAATCATCGTACTGTGCTCACGGGCCTTTGCCTCACGGAACTTGTCAAGGTCGGTAGTGCGGGCGATGCGGTAGATTCGTTTGATGTCGTCGGCAGACTTTAGGTTGGCCTTCTTCAGCTGCAGGTTCACCAATCGCCCGGTAAGTGTCACCACGCCGATGTCATGACCTGGACTGGCTTCCACGGCCACCACGTCACCCTTTTTCAGTTCCAGGTGGTTCACGTTGTGGTAGTACCCTTTCCGGGTATGCTTGAACTGCACCTCTACGAGGTCAGTAGAATCCACGTTACCCGGCACGTCGGCCAGCCAGTCATATGTGTTTAGTTGTCGGTCCTGCCTGCCTACGGCCTGATGGCATAGGCCCCTGTCGCAGCCCACTTTCACGGGTATTTCTTTTGTTTTCTCCATAACTATATACTTTTCTTATAAACTACAACTATGACAACTTTTTTCTTTAGGCGACAAGTTGTCGCCTATAATAGTTGTTTTGGTCGTCCTGGTTGTCGTTTTTATCATATTCTTTATTTTTGTAGTAGCAAAACAATCATTTGTAAGGCGAAGTCGAAGAACACGATCTTCGCATTGGCATTCTGTCCGATATCACGGATGGCCAGGTTTGCCAGATCGCTGATGGGCAGTACGTTGGCCTCGTTCACGAAACGGGCGAAGTTCTGCGCAAAATCCTCCTCGCTCTCTGTCATATAGTTCAGCTCCTCCTCATGGAAGTTATACACGAAGTTCTCCCTGGTCATACGGAGGAAATAGTTCAGCCATCGTTTCTGCTTCTCCCGTCCCATAGCAGCCATCTGCTCGCTCCACTTGCGCAGGTCCTTCACCTTTCGCTGGTAAGCCAGTCGCATCAGGCTCTTATACATGTCAAGGAACAATCCTCGCTCTGAGTCGGCCTGGAGCTCCTCTATGGCTGTCAGCCAGTTGCCGTTAGCCATTCTGCTAATGCGCTGTGCGCTCTCCTCATCGATACCTCTGCGCTTGATCAGTGCCTGACGGATGTCCTCTGTGTCAGTCTTCTTGATGTCTATGCGCTGTACACGGCTACGGATAGTTTCCAGCAGTTTTTCCGGCTCTTCACAGACCATGATGAACACCGTCTGCTGCGGAGGTTCCTCTATGAGTTTTAGTAATTTGTTGGCGCACTCTATATTCATCCGTTCGGGCAGCCAGACAATGCTGACCTTATATCCGCCCTGACTCGACTTCAGCGAAAGATTCTTGATGAGGTTGTCGCTTTCGCCCACGGTGATGACGGCCTGTTGGTTTTCGCCGCCCATAGCTTGCATCCATTCCTCCATGGTGAAGTAGGGCCCCTGCATCAGCAGTTCGTGCCACTCCTGAGCGAAGTCATCGCTTACAGGTTTGTGGTCCGCACTCATCGACGGCAGTTTGATGGTTGGATAGGTGAAGTGCAGGTCGGGGTGCTCCAGCTTTTCGAGCATGGCAATCGATGACGGTCTGCCATCGTCAAGCAGTTGACAGCCGAAGGCTATCGCCAGCGCCAACTTGCCGCTGCCCACAGGCCCACAGAGCATCAGTGCGTGTGGCAGACGGTCTTCCCTAACCATCTGTATCAGCCGCTCCTGCGCCTCTTTCTGTCCTATCACCTCATTGAACGTCATAGTAATTTCTTTGCAACGGCAACAACGGAATCGACTGCTGAGACTGTGTAAAAATGAATATTCTGCACCCCGTGGTCGTAGAGTTCGCGGCACTGCTGTGTTGTCCACTCAATGCCTAATGCCTTGGCATCCTCATCGGTCTTACATTTCACGATTTCCTTGGCCAGCGGTTCGGGTATGTCACAGTGGAATGTTTTCGGTACCACAGTCAACTGGCTCAGCTTCGCCAACGGTTTGATACCTGGGATGATGGGGATGGTGATACCCATCTGTCGAGCCTTCTCCACAAACATGAAATATTTCTCGTTATCGAAGAACAATTGTGTGACGGCATATTGCGCCCCTAGTTCCTGCTTCTCCTTCAGATACTCCATGTCTCGTTCCAGATTCGGTGCCTCCTCATGCTTCTCGGGATAGCAGGCCACACCGTAGTCAAACGCTCTACCGGGATTTTTGATGGGTGTTCCGTCAGCGAAGAAACCTTCGTTGAAGCGTTTAACCTGGCGAATCAGGTCTGTGGTGTGGGCGTGCCCTCCAGGTGTTGGCACGAAACGGCTGTCCTCCTTCGCCTTGTCACCCCTAAGCAGCAATAGGTCGTGGATGCCGAGGAACTGCAGGTCGAGCAGCTCGTATTCGATGTCCTCCACCGTTGCTCCGCTGCATATTACGTGGGGCTGAACGGGGATATTGTACCGCTGCTGTATGGCTGCGGCTATTGCTACGGTCCCCGGACGACGGCGTATGCGCTGACGCTCGAACTGTCCACTGGGCAGTTCCTTGTACACGAACTCCGAGTGGTGGGTGGTGATATTTATGTATGCCGGGTCGAACTCCCGCAGTTTGTCTATGTCGGCAAAAAGCCTGTCCGTACCCGTCCCTTTCAGCGGTGGCAGCACCTCAAACGAGAACCTTCTTACCGCCTGATTATTGTGAATCAACTCCGTTACGCTCATAATTGGGTGCAAAGTTAAAAATTTTTAGGCACGAATTTCACGAATTTCACGTTTTTTTTAGATTTGTGAACTATTTTCGTGTTAATTCGTGTAATTCGTGCCAATTTATCCTTATCTTTGCAGCATGAATGTGAAGCAATTCCTGAAAGACTGGACGCTGCCAGTAGCGATAGCCGTGGGTACGGTGGTGTACCTCATCTTTTATTGGGTGCCACTACTCGATGCAGCAGGCGACGCGCTGGGCGAGGTAGTAGATACGGTGTTCCCGATGATGGTGTTCTGTACGCTGTTCTCGACGTTCTGCCGCATCGATTTCCACCAGATGCGCCCCCATCGCTGGCATGTGGGCGTGCTCCTGGCGCAGCTGTTGCTCGTGGCATTGAATGTGTGGATCATCTTCTGTGTGGAGGCCAACCTCTGGCAGAAGATCCTGTGGGAGAGCGTGCTCACCTGTATCATCGGTCCTGCGGCCACGGCGGCCCCTGTGGTGACGGCGAAGATTGGCGGCAACATCAACACGATGACGGCCTTCGTGGTCCTCTCGTCCTTCGCTTCGGCGCTGATGATTCCAGCAGTCTTCCCGTTGTTAGAGCGCGGCTCACAACTCAATTTCTGGTGCGCTTTCCTGATCATCCTCGAGAAACTGGCCTATGTGCTCATACTGCCGTTGCTGCTGGGATGGTATATGCAGCATTTCGCCAAGCGCGTGTGCCGGTGGATCGTGTCGATACCCGACCTGTCGTTCTATCTCTGGGCCGTGCAGTTGAGCGTCACCTCGGGCGTTACCGTCCGTAATATCGTGCACAGTGATGCTGGTCTCGGACTGTTGCTGATGATTGCCGTGCTGAGCCTGATTCTGTGTTTTGCACTCTTTCTCGTCGGACGGTTCATCGGTCGACATCTGGGCGATGAGATCGATGGCGGTCAGGCCCTCTTCCAGAAGAATACGGCACTCTCGATTTGGGTGGCCTACACCTATCTCAACCCCGTGGCCTCGGTGGGTGCAGGTTGCTACGTGCTATGGCAGAATATCGTGAATTCTGTGGAACTTTGGGAATTTAGAAGGAATCACAAAAGACAATGATAATGTTATTAACGACAACTATGACAACATCAACAACTATTAATGGCGACAACTTGTCGCCTAAAGGGAAAAAAGTTGTCAAAGTTGTTTAAGTTGTCGTCAAAAATTAATTGTAGTATAAAAAAATTATATCCTAAATTAAACCTTTTGCGCAATGTTGCGTCTAAGGGTCAGTTATCTAACTTAATTAATCACTTTTAAAATTACAAAAGACAATGAAAAAATTAATGATGATGGTTGCCATGCTGGCAGTTTCGTTCGCTATGCAGGCACAGACAAAGTTCCACGACGTTGAGCTCAATGAGGCCAAGGGTGCCGTGAAGTGTATCAAGAGCAACAGGATGGGTCAGGACATTGTAATCAACTTCACTCAGGACGGCAAGATGTCGCAGCAAGGAATGAAGGATGCCAAGTATGATGCTGATGGCTATCTGCAGTCAGCCAAGATGGAGATGATGGGTAACGAGATCGAGGTCACCTACAAGTGGGAGAACGGCCGTGTGGTGAGTCAGAAGATGAACGTCATGGGCAACGACATGGAGGTGAAACGTACTTATAACGATGACGGCACGCCGAAGGCTGACATCATGGACATGGGCGGCAATCAGATGGAGTCACCGTATACGAACTATAAGTTCGACGACAAAGGCAACTGGATCAGCCGTACTGGTGAGATGATGGGTCAGACAATGGAGCAGACCCGCACCATCGAGTACTACGAGTAATCATGTTTGAGAGATAAAAGGAAGGCGGAGCTATGTGGCTCCGCCTTTTTCTTATTTCTTTACCTTATATATTTTGAATGTTTTAGCGGGAAGATCGTCGGTTATCGTGGAGGCCTTCTTGCCAGGGGTGACGTCGATGCTGTCCTGTACAGGGATAATGAGATCGGGACGGTCGAGGGTGTTCTCACCGTCCATATTGTCGCTGTGGAGGGTGATGGTCACGGCTGTAGTGGCACTCTTAACACCCTGAAGGTTCAGCGTGATGGGTTGTGGGGTGTCGGAGGTGTTGACAATCTTGATGATCACCTCGCCCGTCTGGCTGTCGAAGACCGAAGAGGCGAAGAGTCCGTCCTGTCCCGGCTGTCCGGCCACGGGCTGCTTCTGCATGGTGAGCGAGAGCACGTTGGTGCCCTTGTTCATGGCATAGAGCTGCTGAACGTAGTAACTGACGGAACGGAACGAGCGGAGATTGTCGAACCAGATGGCATCGGGACGCCACTGCCAGCCCTCGACGTGTGCGAAGAGCGGGGCGTAGGTGGCCATGTGTACGATGTCGGCATTACGCTCGATGCCCGTCATGTGGGCTGCCTCATAGAGAGATGTCTCGAAGTGGTTCCACTTCTTGCCCTTGCCGTGGCAGGCATATTCGCCGGCAAACACACGGGGGCCCTTGCGGTCGTAAGTGTCGTAGCGCAGACCATGAGAGAGGAACCACTCCTCGTTGCGGTAGTAGTGCTCGTCGTAGAGGTCGACCTTCAGTTCCTTCATGCGGGGCTGCAGGAGGTCGAAGTCCCAGCCTTCGGAGTTGGGGCCTGTGGTGCCGATGAGCTTCAGAGCGGGGTACTTGGCACGGATGGCGTCGGAGAATTTCTTCAGACGTTCGGTGAACACGGGGCCGAAGCCGCCGTGGGACTCGTCGTAGTCCCACTGCTCATTGCCCACACCGAGGTATTTCAGGTTGAAGGGTTCGGGGTGGCCCATGTCTGCGCGCACCTTACCCCACTTCGAGTCAACAGGGCCGTTGGCAAACTCCACGAGGTCGAGGGCATCCTGGATATAGTCGTCAAGGTCGTCGACGGCAATATGGACACCGGGTTTCGTGGGGTCGGGGTTCTGGAACTGGCAGGAAAGTCCGCACGAGATGACGGGCAGTGCCTCGCTGCCGAAGTCCTCGCAGAGTTGGAAGAACTCGAAGAAGCCAAGGCCATACGACTGGAAGTAGTCGGGATAGAAACGGTGGCCGAAGGTGTAGTGCCAGCGGTTCTCGTTGAGTGGACGGTTCTCCACAGGGCCAACGCTGTTCTTCCATTGGTAGCGGGTCTCGAGGTCTGTACCTTCCACGATACAACCTCCGGGGAAACGGAACACGCCAGGGTGCATGTCGAAGAGTGCCTGAGCCAGATCCTTGCGCATGCCGTTCTCACGTCCCTTCCACGTGTCGGTTGGGAAGAGGGAGATGTGCTCAACGTCGGTCGTGGCCTTGTCGCCAGCTAGGAAGATGCGGAGGGCACCCTTGGCTTCAGTGCGGGGTGACTTCAACGTAGCGGTGTACTTCTTCCAATCCTTGCCGCTGATGTCGATCTTGACGGTGGCGAAGCGTTGGTCTTCACCCATCGAGTCGTTGTCGACGAAGCTCACCTCAAGCGTAGACTTACCCCCTTCAGGACAGCGTGCCCAGAGAGAGAAGCGGTAGGTAGCGTCCTTCTTCACGGCGATGCCGAAGAATCCCTCGTTCTCAAGGCCGGTAAACTTGTCGCTGTGACCTGAGTACTTGAGGCGTACGTAGTGGGGGTTACGCTCGAAAGGTCCGTCATCCTCCACGTCGAAATTTCCGTAGGCGCGCCAGCCCATCAGGTGCTGGGGGAACTCAAACGAGCGGTTTTTCACCATCTCTGCATAGAGTCCGCCATCGGCAGCGTAGTTAATGTCTTCAAAGAAGATGCCGTACATCGTAGGCTGTACGGGTGCCCCGAGTTTTTGTGTGTTCACGTCCATGACGTGCGTCTGGGCAGTCGCCATGAGGCTGGCTGCGAACAGCAAGAGGAATGTAAGTCTTTTCATATTTATAATAGTAGTATATAATCAGCTTATTGGGCACAAAATTACACAAAATATGTGACATTAAGCAACATTCTGTATTTTTTTAACGTATTCAGTCGAAAATGTTTGGTGGTTTCATGGAAATTGCCTATTTTTGCAACAATTTCCTAAAAGCCAATTCAAATTAACACATAAACAACAGAAAAATGAATCAACAAACAGAAACAGGTAGCAAAGCCTACCTCATCAGTATCGTGATGGTCGCAGTTTTGGGCGGCCTGCTCTTCGGCTACGACACAGCCGTCATTTCAGGTGCAGAAAAGGGTCTGCAGGCATTTTTCATGGAGTCAAAGGATTTTGCTTACACCGACGGGTGGCATGGCTTCACCTCTGCCTCGGCACTGATCGGATGTATCATCGGATCGGCACTCTCCGGATTCCTTGCCACGAACCTTGGCCGTAAGAAGTCGCTCATCATCGCAGGTCTGCTGTTCTTTATCTCGGCACTCGGATCGATGGAGCCTGAGTTCCTGTTCTTCGAGCATGGCACACCGACCTACTCGCTGCTCATTATGTTCAACATCTACCGTGTGATAGGTGGTATCGGTGTCGGTCTGGCATCAGCCATCTGCCCGATGTACATCGGTGAGGTGGCTCCCTCAAATATCAGAGGTATGCTCGTGTCGTGGAACCAGTTCGCGATCATCTTCGGTCAGCTGGTAGTTTACTTCGTGAACTTTTTCATCCTTGGCGATCACATCCAGCCGCTGGTGGAGGAGATGGGAAAGGGTTTGGCAGCCATCAATCCCGCCGCTCAGTGGACGGTGACTACAGGCTGGCGTTATATGTTCGGTAGTGAAGCCGTACCAGCAGGACTCTTCGCACTGCTCATCTGCTTTGTTCCTGAAACGCCACGTTATCTGGTATCTATTGGACAGGACAAGAAGGCCGAGGGTATTCTGGCTAAGATCAATGGATCGTTGAAAGCCCAGCAGATTCTTCAGGACATCAAAGATACAATGGTAGTAAAGACCGAGAAGCTGATGACCTATGGTGCTCTGTGTATCTTCGTAGGAATCATGCTTAGCGTGTTCCAGCAGGCTGTGGGAATCAACGCCGTTCTCTACTACGCACCACGTATTTTTGGCGACATGGGTATGGACGACCCAATGATGTTGACCGTATTCATGGGTATCATCAATATTTCGTTCACGCTCGTGGCTGTGTTTACCGTTGAGAAGTGGGGTCGCAAGCCTCTGCTCATCTCTGGTTCGCTGGGTATGGCTTTGGGCGCATTCGGAGTGGCAGTTACCTTTGGTAATGACAGCCTTGCACTGGTCACCGCAGCCTCACTGCTCATCTATTCGGCTTCATTCATGTTCTCGTGGGGACCCATCACCTGGGTGCTTATCGCAGAAATCTTCCCCAACACCATCCGTGGTGGTGCTGTTGCCATAGCTGTGGCTTTCCAGTGGATTTTCAACTTCATCGTCAGTTCAACCTTTGTCCCGATGTTCAATATGCACCTGACTGAGGGTGATGACTTCGGCCACTGGTTCACATACGGCCTCTATGGCATCATTTGTGTCGTGGCCGCACTATTCGTATGGCGTCTTGTGCCTGAGACGAAGGGTAAGACTTTGGAGGATATGAGCAAGATGTGGAAAGACAGACTGGCTAAGTAATAAATGTAAGAAAGTAAAAGAAGTAAATATGAAAAAGATTCTAGTTGCAGAAGACAATGACAGCAACTTCATCCTGATGACGTACATTCTGAAGAAGTACTATCAGTATGAACGTGCCAAGAATGGCAAGGAGGCTGTCGAAATGGTAGAGAAGAATGACTTTGACATCGTGCTGATGGACATCAAGATGCCTGTTATGGACGGTCTTGAGGCCACCAAGGCCATCAAGGAAATTCGTCCTGACCTACCGGTGATTGCTTTGACGGCAAATGCCTTTGATAGTGATCGTCAGCTGGCGCTGGAGGCAGGCTGCAACGACTTCCTGGCTAAGCCTGTAAGCAGTGAACTCTGTCTGACGACAATCAGAAAGTTCATAGGAGAGTAGTCGGCATTAAGCCAACTCAAGATCGAATTCCTGCCGCAGTTTTTCTACGGCGGGATTTTCTTTGCTCAATGCCTCGAACTGTTCGCGGCGGGTGAGGAGTCGTACGCGGTTCTTCTGCTCAGCCACCCGAATCTCAAGGGTTAGGCTCTCATTGTGAAGGCTGTTGATGAGGGTTTTGATGATGCGTCCCTTGAAGTTCTCCATCTCTTGTTGGATGAGGGTATTGTCGACAACCACCTCAACCTGAGGGAACTCAGTGATAGTAGGATTCATGTTTTTCATACGCGTGGCTATGCCGCTATACTCCTGTGGCATGCGGTTGCACATTGACATCCACTGTAGTTCCAGGTCTTCCTGGGTAAAGACGGCATCGGTCTGCTGTTCTAATGGGGTGCTGACCGTGCCGGGGATGAGATTTATTTTGGAGGGCTTCTTGCGCAGACTGCCCCATGAGAAACCGATATTGGCAGCCTTTATGGATGGGCTGGTAGTTGCGCTGCTATTATTACTAGTTTGGCTAGTCTGACTAGTTGTACTAGTCTGCTTAACCTCTTTGGATACGGCAGTCTTAGCCGCGGCCACCTGCGGAGCCGCTTTCCTGGGCTGAGACTGCTGTATCAGTTGCTTGAACAGGGATTTTAATTTTCTGGGGCGGCGCCCCGCGCTAGCGTCTGTTCCTTCGTCAGGTTGGGTAATCTGAGCGATTTCTATCAGCGTCAGTTCCACCAGAAGACGTTTGTTGGAACTCTGACGGTAGTTAATGTCACACTGGTTCATCTGCTTGAGGGCCTGATAAAGGAATGTTGTGGGACAGCGCTTGGCCTGCTCTTGATAGCGTTGGCGCTGTTGGTCGCTCACCTCGAGAAGGGGCAGTGTCTGCGGATCCTTGGCCATCAGTACGTTTCTCACATGCTTGGCAAGGCCCTGAATGAGCAGTCCGCCATCGAAACCCTTGTTGATGACTGTATTGAGTAGCACCATCACATCACTCACCTTATTATTAATAGAAAGATCAATGATCTGGAAATAATTCTCCGAGTCGAGCACGTTCAGGTCCTCGATAACTTTCTCATAGGTGATGTTTCCCTGACAGAATGATGCAGCCTGATCAAAAATACTCAGGGCGTCGCGCATACCACCGTCGGCCTTTTCGGCAATCACAGCGAGAGCCTCCTCATCGTAGGTGATGCCTTCCTGCCTGGCCACGTTCTTGAGGTGGTCTACGGTATTGCGGATGGTCATACGCTCGAAGTCGTAAATCTGGCAACGGCTGAGGATAGTTGGCAGAATCTTATGTTTCTCCGTAGTGGCAAGAATGAAGATGACATGTGCGGGCGGTTCCTCAAGCGTCTTAAGGAAAGCGTTGAAGGCTGCCGTAGAAAGCATGTGTACCTCGTCAATGATAAACACTTTGTACTTTCCCAGCTGAGGTGGGATTCGCGTCTGTTCCATCAGAGTCTTGATGTGTTCTACACTGTTGTTGGAAGCTGCGTCTAGTTCGAAGATGTTCAGCGAACGTTGTTCGATGAACGACTGGCACGACTCACACTCATTGCAGGCCTCGCCGTCTGCAGTTGGGTGCTGGCAGTTGATGGCCTTGGCAAAGATGCGGGCACAGGTGGTCTTGCCTACGCCTCTGGGACCGCAGAAGAGGTAGGCATGAGCCAGCTTTCCGCTCTTAACGGCGTTCTTCAGAGTCGTGGTCAGGGCTTCCTGTCCCACGACAGTGTCGAAGGTCATCGGACGGTATTTCCTGGCTGATACGATGTATTCCATATTCGTTATTGATTAATTGTGGTGCAAAGATACAAATATTAATGGAGTTTAAGTAGACAAAGGCGTTAAAGGGAGTTAAAAGGTGTCATATTCTCACCTCTTACCTATTACCTCTCACCTCTTTTTATTATCTTTGCAAACGAATATGAAAGTAATAGACAGAATTAAAACTTTTTTCCTCCGTATCTGGAGGTCTCAGGCTCTGAAATATGCAGTGGTCTTTATTGTTGGTGTGCTCATCGTGGGCTTCCTTGATGAGAACAGCGTTTGGAGTCACATGAAGAACCGTCAGCGCATAGACGAACTGACGGAAGAGAAAGCCCGCTATCATGCAGATTATCAGCGTGACCAGGCTAAGATTAGGGAATTGGACCGTAATCCGAAGGCAATGGAGAAGATTGCCAGGGAGCGATACTTCATGAAAACCGATGATGAGGATATCTTCGTGCTACGGGAAAACGAAGACCTTTCATCGGATCAGACCGATAGCAATGAGAAAGCTGAATAAAGTCCAGACAATAGTCTTTTTGGCTGGTGCTCTGTTGATGGTCATTGGTGCGGGAGCAAGTCTGTTGGCCTGGAAGGGGGCTCCTTATGTTTTTGCTGTCGGAGCTTTGGCTTTTGCATCCATGCAGTTATTGCAGCGCTATGAGGGTAACAATTTTGTCATACGCCGTCTGCGGAGGATGATGATTCTGAGCGATGTACTGTTTTTGTTGTCAGCCCTGCTGATGTTTGCAAGCATGGGGAATGTCTTCGGACTCAGTCATATCGACTATATTACCTATATATATAATAAGTGGGTGCTGACTCTGCTGGTTGCCGCCATATTGCAACTGTATTCAACCCATCGAATTGACAGTGAGTTGGCCAAAGAGACGGATACTTCTTCAAAAAAACTATAAAAGAGTGCGCATTTGTTTTAAAATGCGCAAATTTTTTTTTCTACTTCAATATATCGTTGTACATTTGCGCCACGAAACGTGTGAATTTATGAATAAGGTACTATATATCTTTGCTGTTTTGGCCATATTGACGTCCTGTGCTGAATCATATTCGATACAGGGTTCTTCGTCAGTATCATCGCTGGATGGCAGCAAACTTTACCTGAAAACGGTGAAGGATCAGGAGTTGAAGAATATGGACTCCTGTGACGTAGTCCATGGCAAATTCCGCTTTGTCGGCCTCCTGGATACCGTCAAACTGGCTACGCTGTATATGGACGACGAGTCGCTGATGATGCCTGTCGTCATAGAAAAAGGCGAGATAGAGATACGCATCGACAATACAGGTCGCAGTGTCAGCGGCTCTCCGCTGAACGATAAGCTTTATCAGTTTATTAAGCGTCACGACCAGATAGGCAATGAACTTAACGAGTTGTCGCACAAGCAGAGTCAGATGTTGCTTGACGGCATCGATGAAGATGTCATTAACCGTCAACTCTCTGTGGAGGCAGCGCGTTTGGCACAGCAGGAAGACTCACTGGTGACGAACTTCATTGTTGAGAACTTCGACAATGTGCTTGGTCCGGGTGTCTTCATGATGCTCACGGGCAGTTATCCTTATCCCGTGCTTACCCCTCAGATTGAGGATATTATGAGCAAGGCCACCAAGAAGTTCAAGGAGGATCCCTACGTGAAGCAGTACTATCAGGCGGCCAACGAGATACAGGCCCGCCAGAATGGTTTGGTTGATGATGTGACTCAGGCACCAGCTGTTCAGCAGCAGCCTGCACCACAGGCAGAGCCCGACTCCATGCAGTTGCCGCCACTCAGCCTTCCGCAGAAGTAATGGCAATACTGATTAAAGGAGGCACGCTTGTCAATGAAGGCAGGACATTCAATGGCTCATTGGTCATTGAGAATGAAAAAATAACTTGGATAATTGAGGGAAACTATATGCCCGAAGCGTCTTATGACGAAGTCATCGACGCTTCGGGTTGTTTTGTGCTTCCCGGAATCATCGACGACCATGTGCATTTCCGTGAGCCAGGCCTGACAGAGAAGGCCGATATGGAAAGTGAGAGCCGTGCGGCAGCCGCAGGGGGAGTCACTACATATTTCGACATGCCCAACACCGTGCCACAGACAACGACGCTTGATGCATTGGAGGAAAAGTTCGCCCTGGCTGCAGGAAAGAGTCACGTGAACTATAGTTTTTTCTTCGGAGCCACGAATGACAATACAAGCCTTTTCCCACAGCTTGATATCCATCGCATTCCGGGAATCAAACTTTTTTTGGGGTCTTCAACGGGTAACATGCTCGTTGACCGCAGAGAGGCTCTGGAGCGCATCTTTGCCACTGCACCTATGCCTATCATGGCCCATTGTGAGGACACGGGCATCATCAACCGCAATATGGCAGAGGCGAAGCGTCTCTATGGTGATGATCCAAAGGTCGCTCATCATCCGGATATTCGCAGCGAGGAGGCATGCTATGAGAGTACCCGTCTGGCTGTTGAACTGGCCAAAAAGCATCATGCTCGTCTCCACGTGGCCCACCTCAGTACCGCCAAAGAACTCGAGCTCTTGAACAATGTTCAAGGTGTCACTGCTGAGGCAACAGTGAGCTACCTCTATTTCTCCGATCGTGACTACAACGCCCTTGGCACTCGTATCAAGTGCAATCCCGCCATCAAGAGCCAGCGCGATCGTGATGCGCTGCGTGATGCCCTGAACGACGGACGTATCACCGTCATAGGTACAGACCATGCGCCCCATTTGCTATCTCAAAAAGAGGGCGGTTGTGCCCGTGCTGCCAGCGGTATGCCGATGATACAGTTCTCGCTTGTCACGATGCTTGAACTGGTAGACCAAGGGGTACTTTCTTTAGAGCGCCTCGTCGAGCTGATGTGTCATAATCCAGCCCGGCTCTTTGACGTCAGAGGCCGCGGTTTCCTGCGTGAGGGATATCAGGCGGATATTGTGTTGGTACGTCCCAACACAGGCTGGACGGTGACGAAGGACATTATCCAGAGCCGTTGTGGTTGGAGTCCGATGGAGGGACACATGTACCTCTGGCGTGTGGAGCGCACATTCTGCAATGGCCACACTGTCTATGAGCAGGGTAGGGTGGACACTACCTATATCGGCCAACCCGTCATTTTCCGATGAAGATTGTTTACGAGATATCAGAACTCAGACCTTATATCAACTGGGTGTATTTCTTTTTCGCCTGGCAGGTTAAGGAGCAGGCAGAGAAAGATCGTCTGCGTGATGAGGCTGAAGCCCTGTTGACAGAGTTGGAGAGTCGCTATCATGCTTATGGCCTCTTCGAACTCTTTGATGCCTATAGCGATGGGGATGATATTGTAGTTCGTAGAGCAGTCGGTAATCAGGAGCTAGTAGTCGGTAAGATACCTTGTCTGCGTCAGCAACAGGGCAATCCTCCCTACCTCTGTCTCTCCGATTTCATTTCTCCTCAGAACATGTCTGCTGACTTCTCAAGTCCTTCCTCCTCTAAAATAGGTCTTTTCGCAACCTCCGTCGATATCGGCCTTGAGACCGACTTCGATGCCGATCCCTATCAGAAGATGATGGCCCAACTGTTGGCAGACCGTCTGGCTGAGGCTGCCGCAGAACGGATGCACGAACAGGTGAGGAAAGCGTATTGGGGCTATGCTAAGGATGAGCATCTGACCATCCCTGAGGTGCTTGTGGAGAAGTTTCAGGGCATTCGTCCCGCCGTCGGTTATCCCTCATTGCCAGACACCAGTCTGAACTTCTTGATCGACGAACTTATCGATATGCATCAGATTGGTATCCACTTCACAGAGAGTGGTGCCATGAAGCCCCACGCCAGTGTCTCTGGCCTGATGCTCGCCCATCCAAAGTCCCGTTATTTCTCCATTGGTAAAATCGGTGAAGACCAACTCCTCGACTATGCCCGCCGTCGCGGTCTCCCCCTAGAACTCGTCCGCCGCTTCCTCGCCGCTAATCTCTGATTATTTTTGACCTACAAATATTTTTCTTATAGTTCCATCACTTTCTCTAACTATATTAAGACCTTTTCGAAGACTATTATTACGATTCCCCGATAAGTCATATATTTCTTTGCTGATTGGTAATTTGTGGAAATCTATTCCTTTATTGCTAGTGGTAATTATTTGCTCAACTTTTATGTTGTCCAAAGCCAAGACGCTTCCCCCTAGTGCTGTTCCTTCAATAGAGAAGTCTAACATGGTAGAAGGTGGTATTTTCAAAACAAATGGTGTCCAAACATCATTCACGGGAACCTCGTAATCATAAAATTCCCATTCACCGTTCCCAGTGGGACACCAACCTACTCTAAGAAGATTTGACTGCAGTTTATTTAACCCCTTTGAAATGAAGAAACCTGACAGCTGTATAGTTGTTGCATCCAAAGAGGCTGTACTTTGGAAACCTATTTTACTTACGGAACTACCAATACTATTTTTAGCAGACAATTGCAAACTATATTCACCTTCGTATGGAGTAGGACGACCTAAAACCATGTCAACCAAATATGAACTCTTTACCCTTTCCCAGGCTGGTTTTGAGGATGATAATAAAGAGTATATACCTTGTTCTTCAAATCCGTCAAAGAATAACTCTTTAGTTGCTGTCGTTTCTTTACTTGATGCGCTATAGTCATTGTACAGGCTTATATAACCTTCCACATCTAACTGAATATCATGTAACATAATTCTACAATCACTTCGATCCCACCAAAAAGCCATAGGAGTAGAATTCTTATTAAATTCCGTGTTTTCAGTATTTCCTGGATATGGACAACTCTCAGAATTGATGTCACCATAGTCATTATTTGAGTTCCCGGGTTTATTCTTTTTGGCTGAAGCACACACTATGTAACACATCTGGGGAGAGGAAACATTAATTTTATTTCCTGCTTCTTCTATTTCAGAATGTACATGGAAAATCAATAAACCTTTCCCTGGTAAACCGTCACTAAAATATTTAGGGTTTCGGTTCTCAAACAGATATAGTTCTTGACCATTTCTTATTGAAAAGTAACTATCTTTATCTTCGTCAGAAGGGTAAATAATTACATTTCCTTCTGGTAACGGATGAGTATCTATCCATCCATAACAATAAGATTTTACATAAGGATTCAAATCTGCCGGTGTGATACCATCGTTATTCCAGCTACCTGAAGCCATTAAATCCCAATCACCAGTGCCAAAATATTGTCCACCATCTTTATAATCTGTATCATAGAAATCCATTGCTCCCAAAGCATGACCTATTTCATGGCAATGGGGACCGATACGAGAAATACCGTTCCCAGAATTCCCTCGCAATTCTGCTGCACAAGAATATCTGTCAATCTTGATCCCCTGTATCTCGTATGGCGTTGAGAACGTTGCTTCGTGTGCCCATATGGCATTAGTTGGGCCTCCTGCCTCTTCGCCATATCCTGCATATATTATATGTACATTGTCTATGAAACCGTCTTTGTCTCCATCATAATCGCGCAAGTTGGCATCTTTTGAAACATTTTCTATTGCTTCTTCAAATAAAATTGTAGGATCCTTGTCTCCTCCACCTAATATTGCGTTCTTCCCGTAGTTACTCATTAACTTAGTTGTCTGGTACGGTCCGTAAACATCACATGACAGTACTAATTGACCATATGAAGAGCGGTAGAAGAAATCCCTGACACTCCCTTGTGCATTATCATCACAATAGCCGGATTGATTAAACAGACTGTCAAAATCTTCTGCGCTTTTTGTGAACTTTCTGTCTGGAAATTCCATCATGATGATGAGCATCCTGCGCTGCCCTATTGCTGGTTGTCTTGGAGCTTTGCGAATATTGTTTACGATAGATTGTTTTTCTCCAGATAAATGAAAAGGATGTGATGACAGGAAATGAGTCAAATCTGATGAAATGGTACCTACCTTATAAATTGATGGTACTAATTGTCCCATTTTATCAAGAGTGGCATAGACCCATTCTTCTTTTTCATTCTGAATAATAGTATATCCTTCCTCGTTTTCCACTCGTTTTGAATGCTCATCACCAAACAAACTCACTTGCGCAATTTTGCCATTTATATTCATTTTTACTTTTCTTGGATAGGCAGGAATTGCGCTTATGTTGACCAAACATATAGTATTTAGCAAAAATGCTAAAAATAATCTTGTCATTTCAAGTCGCTAAAAAAAGGAGATCATAGATGACCTCCTTATATTGTTTTACAATTTTAATTGACCGTACATCCATTTCGTTTTATAGAAACCACTTTGGATTTTATAGTTGATGTTTTAAGCATTAATTTGATTCTGAATGATAATTCAAAATCGTTGGCACCACTATAAGTAACTCTTATATCTTCAACACTTCTGTCAAATACATAGATTGCTTGATCTTTGGTGTAAGCTTCCATAACAGGCAGCTCCGAATTCAAGGCTCCCATGAACTGACTAGCCTGCGCATCAGAAAAAGTTCCTCTGTCAACAACTTCACACTGGAAATAGTAATCTCCTAAGGCACTACTACTACCACCTGTATCATCACCATCATCGTCACCTCCGCATGATATAAGTCCAACACTCATTACAGCCATCAGCATAATGGGCATAATACTGATTTTTCTCATTAATAAATTTAAACTCTTTTTAATCATAATCTGAAAATTTTAAAGTTAGTAATTATTTTGCTGCAAAGATACTAACATAATTTAAAACATTGAGCAATAGTGTGTGGACAATAAGGCGACTATTGTGTAGTAGATTTGTCTAATACAGGTAATAAATTAAACCTTATTAATAAAGTAAATGAAGAAATTGTGTTGAAGGATGCCGCTGATTTTCTCAAGTAATTGCGTATCAATACTCTGCTTTTTGAATATCTTATAGATATTTGTTCTGTCACAGTGCAATTTGTTCGCAAACCAAGTTACGGTTCTTTCTTGCCTGCGAAGTTCCTGTTCTATTAAACTACCAATATGTACCATATCTCATTCCAATTTGGGTGCAAAGATAGTCACTTTTATTCTTTTTTTCTATAATATTGTGTGGAAATATTGGCAACACTTCTTAATATGTAATGGGGTGTAAATATATTGAGATTAACATTTGCTGTTATTCTGCCCATAATATTTGGATTTCTAAATAATTATTCGTATTTTTGCAGTTGATTTTCTAATCCTTTAAATATTCTTGCAGTATGGAAACAACATTAGTATTATTGAAGCCCAGTTGTGTACAGAGGCAACTGATTGGTGAAGTTGTGAACCGTTTTGAGCGTCGTGGACTCCGCATCTCCGGTATGAAAATGATGCAGTTGAGCGACGAGATTCTCCGTGAGCACTATGCCCACCTCGTAGATCGTCCTTTCTTCCCGGCTTTGGCCGCCTCGATGCAGACATCACCGGTTATTGCACTGGCTATCTCTGGCGTTGATGCCGTGCAGGTGGTGCGTACGATGACGGGTGTTACCAATGGCCGTGAGGCTGCCCCTGGCACTATCCGTGGTGACTATTCAGTCAGCAACCAGCAGAACATCGTCCATGCTTCCGACTCTACATCGAATGCTCAGATTGAATTGGCACGCTTTTTCCGTCCAGATGAGATATTCGACTACCAGAGTGGTGCCTTCCCTTACGTCTACGGCGACGGCGAGTGCAAATAATTACAAATTTGTTTGTTGTCGCTTGTAGAGACTGTCACTTTTTCTGTTGTTATCGTGCTTTCAATGTGAGAACGACAATTTCACCGGTGGAGCCGAAACGGAAGGGGATGAGACCACCGAGGCCGGCCGTGACGAAAAGTGACTGGTTGCCTTCTTCATACCAGCCGTTGACCTCCTTTCCAGTGAGTGTCATTGGACACCAGCCAAAGAGTGAGAATTGCATCTTGTGGGTATGCCCGCTGAGAGTCAGTTGGGCACGACCGTCGGGTATAATCTTCCGCCGCCAGGCAGAGGGGTCGTGCTCGAGCATGAGGATAAAGGGTGCCGCATCTGATCCTCCCTTGTGAGGGATGACAGTAGATATACCATTCAGCGTCTTATTAACATCGCCCTTCTGAGGGAATTTGATGCCGTCGCCATCGTTCTCCATACCGGCGATGATAATGTGACTCTTGCTACGTTCGATTATCCGATTCTCATTCAGCAGTAACGTCCATCCCAATTGTTTCTCCCGGCTGACGGTCTCACGGAAGTTGGCCACCTTTTGGGCAGTGTTTCCACAGATATAGTCGCCATAATCGTGGTTGCCGAGTACGGAAAATATCCCGTCTTTCGCTTTTAGGGTACTCAGCACGTCCATGTGGCGGTACAGATCTGGCGGTTGAGTGTTCTGCAGGTCGCCTGTGAACACTATCAGGTCTGGGTGCTGGGCATTGATGCTGTCGACGGCCCGTCGCAATACATATTGGTTGCGCTCCGTATAGGAGCCGACATGTGCATCGGAGAAAAGTACGATCTTATAACCATCGAACTCCTTAGGAATATCTGTGGAGGAATACTCCTGGTGGTTCACCTCCAACTTGTTGAAGCCGATGAACACACCGTAGAACACAATGTACCAGATGACAGGTACGCAGAGCAGACCTACGAGATTTCCATAATTCTTGTGCGTCCGAAACAGCCGACACGTGGCCAGTCCCGTTAAGGAACAGAGCATGAATACCGCCTTGGGAACGGCAATCAGTCCGAGTAACAGCAGATATATATATAATAAGGTGGGATTGTCGGGTATAAAGTTCTTCACGTTGGTCAGCGCAAGGGTATAGACGACAAGTGCGATAGACGGCAGCCAGTATAAGAACCTTTTCCCTGGTGATAGGCGATGACGCCAATAGTGCCGGTCAAAGTACAGATCGGGTATGAGTATCAGCAGCAGGAAGAGGTAAGGGGCTCGTGCAATCATTGGTCTGGGTTCTCAATATAGCCTTGATATTCTGGGACGAGTGCCGACATGACAGCATCGTAGGCTTGGTTCTTGATGGCTTCTATGTTGTCTGGTCCCTTGCCTGTGGGATAGATGGGTTGATGAATCGTCAGCTGCATCGGATGCCAGTTGATGATGTTGATGAATCCTCTTGTGCGTGGAAGGATGTTGAACGAGCCGTTGATGGTCAGTGGCACTACTGGCAGCTGAAGCTCATCGGCCAGTGCGAAAGCCCCTTTCCGAAATATTCCCATGTGGCCTGTAAACGAACGGGCACCCTCTGGGAATACCGTCACACTGTAACCCTCTTGTAGGATTTCACGAGCCGTGTCGTATGTCTTCTTGATCTTCTTGGGACCGCTTTTGTCAACGAATATCTGGTGCGACTTCCTGCAGGCATAACCCACAAAGGGAATCTTTCCTAATTGTTGCTTCATCATCCATTTGAAGTTACGACCCAGATAACCGTAGATAAGGAAAATATCGAATATACCCTGATGGTTGGCTACAAACACATAGCTGTGGTTTTTCTCCAGTTGTTCACGCCCCTCAACCTTTACGGGTATCAGGAAAGCCCAAAGGATAATCCTGGCCCACCACCGTCCAGGGTAGTAGCCCCAGTAATGACCGTTGCCGATGGTTGTGCCGATACCCACCTCTAAAGCTGTGATAATAGTGATAATGATCAGAACCGGAAACCCGATAACAATCTGATATGTTCTATACAAAAGTGTCATCATCTGTAAATCGAAAACTATGAATTGGGAATTTTCGGATACTTCCTCGTCCATCCGTCCCACCTCAGTTTTATCACGCCGAAGAATGCCTCTCCGAAAATGCCGCCAGACATCTTGCTGATACCCTCCTTACGGTTTACGAAAACCACCGATACTTCCTTGATCTTGAAACCGATCTTGTGGGCGGTATATTTCATCTCTATTTGGAAGGCATAGCCCTTGAAACGTATCTTGTCGAGCTCGATGGTCTGAAGCACACGGCGCTTGTAGCACACGAATCCGGCCGTAGTATCATGTACCTTGAAGCCTGTGACGATGCGCACGTACTTCGAGGCAAAGTAACTCATCAGTATGCGTCCGATGGGCCAGTCGACAACATTCACACCTGACACATAGCGGCTACCTATCGACAAGTCGTAGCCCTCATCATGACAGGCAGCATAGAGCCTGGGCAGGTCGTTCGGGTCGTGACTGAAGTCAGCGTCCATCTCAAAGATGTACTCATAGTCGTGCTCCAATGCCCATTTGAATCCTGTGATGTATGCTGTGCCAAGTCCCAGTTTTCCGTTGCGCTCCACTAAGAAGAGACGATCGCCGAATTCTTTTGCTATCAGTCCCTTGACGATGGCTGCTGTCCCGTCGGGGGAGCCGTCGTCAATCACGAGTATGTGGAAACATTTTTCCAGGGAGAATACAGCATGGATGATTTTGCTGATATTCTCCATCTCGTTGTAGGTGGGTATTATGACTATACTGTCACTTTTATGCATAATCTCATGAATTACGCTGCAAAGTTAATAAAATTCTGCAATAAGCATACGCTAATCTCAGAATTTTTAGTAATTTTGCACACAATTTCTAATGAATATACAGGAATTAGAGAGGAAATATGCTAAGTTGCCGCAGGTGACGGCACTGGCGAAGGAACTGGAAAAATCCTCGATGACGACGATTTTTCTTGAAGGCTTGTTGGCTTCTTCGGCTCCGATGTTGTTCGGCAGTCTGGCTTCCAAGTGCAGCAAAAGAATGCTCTTCATCATGCAGGATGCCGAGGAGGCGGGCTATTTTTATCACGACCTGACGCAGCTGATGGGTACGACTAACGTGTTGTTCTTTCCCAGCAGTTACCGTCGAGCTATCAAGTATGCCCAGCGTGACCCAGCCAGTGAGATCCTTCGCACGGAGGTTCTTGCAAGACTGAATACTTCTTCCGACCATTCCCAAGGGGTATTCATCGTCACTTACCCTGAGGCTGTTGCCGAACTTGTGGTCTCAAAGAAAACACTCGACACCCGGATGCTGACGCTGGAGAGGAATCAGGCCATTGCTGTTTCTGAGATAGAGAAAACACTCCATGAGTTTGGCTTCCGTGAGGTGGACTATGTCTACGAACCAGGACAGTTTGCCTTGCGTGGTTCAATCCTTGACGTGTATTCATTCAGTTGTGAATACCCCTATCGTATCGACTTCTTTGGTGACGACATCGACTCCATTCGTACGTTTGAGGTGGAGAATCAGCTCTCGCGGGAGAGTCAGCAGCGGGTGGAGATTGTGCCAGAGTTGGCGATGGGCGCAGACGAAATGGTACCGTTCCTGTCGTTCGTACCTGATGACGTGCTGCTAGTGACAAAGAACTTCCTTTATGTCCGCGATGCTATCGACCGGACCTATCAGGAGGGCTTCTCTTCTCAGGCTTTGGTAGAGCAGATGGAAGGGGCCACGGAGATGGAGCGTGCTGAGATGGAGAAGCGGTTGCGCCGTGAGACGATGCTTGTCACTGGTGCGCAGTTTATGAGTGATGCTGTAAGGATCCGCCGTATTGAGATCGGCCATCGACCATCCAGTTTCCAGTCGTCACTCGTTACGTTTCAGTTTAATATCTCTATCCAACCGCAATTCCACAAGAATTTCGACCTGCTTAAGGAGTCGTTTGAGAGTTTCCTGCAGAAAGGATATCAGATTTTTATCTGTGCCGACAGTCAGAAGCAGAACGAACGACTGAAGGAGATTTTATCTGAGACGGTGTTCACGCCTGTGGAAAAGACGCTCCACGAGGGATTTGTCGACGATGACTTGATGATATGCGTCTTTACCGACCATCAGATTTTCGACCGCTTCCATAAGTACAACCTCCGCTCCGACAAGGCCCGCTCTGGTAAGGTGGCCCTGACGCTGAAGGAAATCCAACAGTTTGAACCTGGCGATTACGTGGTGCATATCGACTACGGTATCGGCCGTTTTGCAGGTCTTGTGCGTATGCCGCAGGGTGACAGCTATCAGGAGATGATCAAGATACAGTACGAGGGTGGAGGAGCCATCTACGTCTCCATCCATTCTCTGTACAAGGTCTCCAAGTACAAGGCTCAGGAAAGCGGCGAGGCGCCTCGGCTCTCACATCTCGGTACAGGTCAGTGGGAACGCATGAAGGAGCGCACAAAGACGAAGCTCAAGGATATTGCCCGTGACCTTATCAAACTCTATGCTGCACGTCGCAGGCAGAAGGGCTTTGCCTTCTCGGCCGACTCTTTCATGCAACATGAGCTGGAGGCTTCGTTCCTCTATGAGGACACTCCAGACCAGTTGAAGGCCACCAACGACGTGAAAGCCGACATGGAACAGGCTCGTCCGATGGATCGTCTCGTATGTGGTGACGTGGGCTTCGGCAAAACTGAAGTGGCCGTCCGAGCAGCCTTCAAGGCGGCCTGCGACTCGAAGCAGGTGGCGGTGCTTGTGCCTACCACGGTGTTGGCCTATCAGCATTATCAGACTTTCTCCTCCCGCCTTAAGGATTTACCTGTGCGAGTGGAATACCTTTCGCGTGCCCGTTCTGCCAAACAGACTGCAGCCATACTGAAAGACCTGGCCGACGGCAAGATAGATATAATCATAGGTACGCACAAACTCATCGGCAAGAATGTGTTGTTCAAGGATTTGGGGCTGCTCATCATCGACGAAGAACAGAAGTTCGGCGTCAGCACCAAGGAGAAACTGCGCCAGATGAAAACCAATGTCGATACTTTGACGATGTCGGCAACGCCCATTCCCCGTACGCTTCAGTTCTCTCTCGTTGGAGCCCGGGACCTGAGTATCATACAGACGCCACCGCCTAACCGATATCCCATCCAAACGGAAATCCATACCTTCGGAGCCGAAATCATTGCCGATGCCGTGAATTTCGAGATGTCGCGCAACGGACAGGTGTTCTTTGTCAATCCTCGTATCAACGACCTTCAAGACATCAAGGAAATCATACACAAGTACGTGCCCGATGCCCGTATTGCCGTAGGACACGGACAGATGAAACCAGAGGAACTGGAACAAGTGATCTTCGACTTCATCAATTATGACTACGACGTACTGCTTTCCACTACTATCATCGAGAACGGCATCGACATCCCCAACGCCAACACCATCATCATCAACGGTGCCCATCGTTTCGGACTGTCCGATCTTCACCAGATGCGTGGTCGCGTGGGACGTGGCAATCGTAAGGCGTTCTGTTATCTGCTGGCTCCTCCCTTGGCGGCGCTTCCCGTTGAGAGCCGTCGCCGTCTTGAGGCCCTTGAGAACTTCAGCGACCTTGGCTCCGGCATTCATATCGCCATGCAGGATCTCGACATACGTGGGGCGGGCAATCTGCTTGGTGCCGAGCAGTCTGGCTTCATTGCCGACCTGGGCTATGAAACCTATGTGAAGATTCTGCAGCAGGCCGTGGTGGAGATACGTAATGAGGAGTCTGCCCTTAGGCCTGCCCAAAGACAGTCTGCTCCTGTCTCTCGCAGAGATGGACTGGGTGGAGAGTCTTACGTTTCCGACTGTTCTCTCGAAAGTGATCTTGAGATGTATTTCCCTGACCAGTACGTGCCCTCCGACTCAGAGCGCATGCTCTTGTACCGAGAACTCGACGGTCTGCAGACTGACGATCAGTTGAAAGCCTATCGCACTCGTCTGATAGACCGTTTCGGCCCAGTCCCACATGTAGGCGAGGAACTCATGCAGGTGGTGCCGCTCCGCAGGTTGGGAAAAGGTCTTGGCTGCGAGAAGATGGTCTTGAAGCAGAACCGCCTGGCACTCTTTTTTGTGTCGAATCCAGACAGTCCTTTCTATCGTAGTGAGGCTTTCGACCGTATTCTCGACTTTGTGGGTAGTAATCCTCGTCGCTGCAACTTCCGTGAGGCCAACGGCAAGCGTTCCATTGTCATTGCCGATGTTCCCACCGTGACGCAGGCCGTCAGCATCCTCTCACAGATGAGTTTTGGTAAATAATCCTGTTTCCGACATTTTGTCATATATTTCTGACGATATGACAGACTAAGGTGGTCTGGCATTCTGATTGCATATTGGTAAGTGAAAGCCGCAAGGCAATCGCTAAAAAAGACAACATGTATAACCATTTAAAAATAGAATTAGGAGGTAACGATTATGATGCCAATTATGAGATCAAACAGCTGGATTCCAACAGTGTTCAACGATTTGTTTGACACGGAGTTCTTACCGAAGGTGAATGCAACAGCACCCGCCATCAATGTGAAAGAAAGCGACAAAGCCTACACCGTAGAACTGGCCGCACCGGGCATGAAGAAGGAGGATTTCAATGTTCACATCAACGACGAGGGTAACCTGGTTGTGAAGATGGAGAGCAAGAACGAGAAGAAGGAGGAGGACAAGACCACCCGCTATCTGCGCCGTGAGTTCTCGTACTCGAAGTTTGAGCAGACGCTGATACTGCCCGACGATGTGAAGAAGGATGCCATCTCCGCTAAAGTCGAGCACGGTGTGCTCACCGTCGAACTCCCGAAGATCGTCGAAGAGAAGGTGAAGGTATCACGCCAGATTGATATCGCATAAGGTTTTGATTTATTGGTAGATTGAGCGTCTCAGACTATGTCTGGGGCGCTTTTTCGTTAATGTTCTATAAATAGAAGGTCTGCGGTTGGGCATTTCCCGTTTCTCTGCGTATTATAAAAAAGGTTTAATATCAACTAAATAGTAACTTATGAAACGATTACTCTTTTCACTACTGATTGTTGCCGCCTTCGGAAGCATCAGCGCTTCGGCTGCAACGCAACAGGATGCCGAGGAAGGCAAGTACAGCCTGAAATGCGGCAACCTGACCATGACCATCGACGCCGCCAAGGGCGGAAAAATCCTCTCATTCAAGTATGACGACCGCGAGATTATCTCACAGCTGAGATGGCCCGAGGCATTTGGCAGTACGTTCTGGACCAGTCCTCAGAAGGAATGGAACTGGCCCCCGGTGAAGGAGTTCGACAAGAATCCTTACACTGTGGAGCAGGACGGACAGACGCTCCGCATGACTAGTGAGGTGTCTGAGCGCCTGAAGTGCAGGGTGGGGAAGGTCTTCACCACTGACGAGAAAGACGGTGCCATCGTGATCACCTACACCATCACCAATGAGGGTGACCAGCCTCGCAAGGTGGCTCCCTGGGAGGTGACACGCGTTCAGAACGAGGGAGGCCTGATCTTCTTCGACGCTCCGGTAGACGGCATCTGGCCTGCAGGACTGATGGACTTCAAGGCTGAGCACGGACTGGCTTGGTATCAGACAGACGAACGTAACGAGAACCGTAAGGTGAATGCCGACGGCAAGGGTTGGCTGGCCTATTGTTCCAGAGGTCTGTTACTGGTGAAGCGTTTCGACGACCTCACACCAGAGCAGCCTGCACCAGATGAGGCTGAGATCCAGGTCTATGTGAATCGTGGCAAGGCCCATATCGAACTCGAGAGTCAAGGCGCTTATCAGCTGTTGCAGCCGAAGGAGTCGCTCTCATGGACGGTGCGCTGGTATCTGGTGCCGTTTGATGGAGAGGCAGTACCCTCGGAGGCACTGGCAAAGCAGGTGAGGGACATTGTGGGCCCTAAGCCCGACCTGGCGCCGGTAGTCAGCACGACGTCAGGTCAGGTGAGTGGTATCGTTCAGGAGGGATCTCTGGCCTATCTTGGCATCCCCTACGCCAAGGTAGAGCGCTGTATGCCTCCGTTGCCCGTAGAGAAGTGGCAGGGTGTCAGGGCCTGCGACCATTGGGGGCCTCAGGCCATGCAACAGACCTGGGGTCGCCAGCTCAGCGAAGACGAGATGTCGGAGAAGAACTGCTGTGTGCTTAATGTCTGGACCACCGATATGAAGGCGAAGAAGCCTGTGATGGTCTGGCTCCACGGTGGTGGCTTCGACTCGGGCACGTCTGCCTGGAATCCTGGTATGTGTCTGGCCCATAAGGATGTGGTGGTGGTCAGTGTCAACCATCGTCTGAACATCCTCGGCTTCCTCGATCTCTCGGCTGTCTCACCGAAATACAAGGAGTCTGGTAATGTCGGTATGCTCGATGTGGTGCAGGCCCTCGAATGGGTGCGTGACAACATTGCACTCTTCGGCGGCGACCCCACGAATGTCACTATCTTTGGGGAATCCGGCGGTGGCGGCAAGGTGGGCACCCTGATGTGCATGCCCAAGGCCCGCGGACTCTTCCACAAGGCCATCATCATGAGTGGTACCATCCTCAATGTGAACAACCATACTATGACACAGGCCCTCGGTAAGGCCGTGCTGAAGGAACTTGGCATCAGCGAGCAAGATGTCGACCGTATCAAGGACATTCCCTACCAGCAGCTCTATGACGCAGGCCAGCGGGCTATGGCCGCCAGCATCGGCACCCGCAAGCCCGGCACGCCGATGATGTGGGGCTTCGGACCTACACCCGATGGGGAGACGCTGCTACAGCAACCCTTCCAGCCCACGTTCCCTGTGTTCTCGTCAGACATCCCTGTGATGATTGGCACCACCTTCAACGAGCTGCAGCGTTTGCAGTACGACCAACCCATGACTCAGACAGAGGCTGTTCAGCAGCTCCAGAAGACCTTCGGTGACGAGACCGATGCCTATGTCAAGTCCTTCGCCAAGGCTCACCCGAACTACATGCCACAGGATCTGCTGAGCATCGACTGGCTCTTCCGTCCGAAGACGCTGATCACTGCCGATGCCATGAAGAATAAGTTCTACATGTATATGTTCACCTGGCGTTCGCCCGTCAACAAGGGTTCCGTACACGGGCACGAACTGAAGTTCTGTTTCAACACCCTCCATCACTCTCCCAACGAACTGCCTTCGCCAACGGCTGCCGACCTGAAGCTGGCCGATCTGATGAGCAGTGTCTGGGCGCAGTTCGCCCACAACGGCAATCCGAATATCAAAGGTCTTCCCGCCTGGAAACCCTATACCCCGGAAAACGGTGAGTTGATGGTCTTCGACTACGACTGCCTGATTCGCAACAATCCCGACCGTGAACTCCAGCAGATCATCGACCGTCATTGTTTCCGTCAGCTTGACGAGTTCCGCAACAATCACGGTGAAAGATAACGCATGAAGACAACTCTTCTCTTGATGGCTGTCCTGCCCATGACGATGGTAGCGCAGACAGAACGGCGAGACACTGTGGCTACGGTGAACGTGGGCTACGTCAGCGGTAGCATGAATACGTTGGCTGGTGCTGTGGATAAGGTGACGGAAGAACGTATGAACAAAGGTCTCGTCATCTCGTCGCTCGATGCGCTGAGTGGTCAGGCGGCTGGTGTGACAGTCACTTCCGGCGGCAATCAGGAGGCGATGGTGAGTGCCGTACGCGTCAGGGGAACAACCTCGCTGACAGGTGCCAACGACCCGCTGGTCATCATCGATGGTGTGACCTCCGACCTGGCCACCCTCTCGACCATCTATCCTGCCGATATCGAGAGTTTCACGATTCTGAAAGACGCCTCGGAGACCGCACAATATGGTTCTCGAGGTGCGGCAGGTGTCATCGAGGTAGCCACCAAGAAAGGCCGTCAGTCGAAGTTCCATATCTCCTACGACGGCACTGTCGGATTCGAAAGCGTGTATAAGCGCGTAGGGATGCTCAATGCCACAGCGTTTCGTCAGGCGGCCTCGTCGTTAGGGCTCGCCTATATCGACAAGGGAGAGGACACCGATTTTGGTAAGAGCATCGAAAGGACAGGCTTCGTACAGAACCATCATATTGCTTTCGGAGGAGGCTCAGAGACGGCCAGCTATCGTGCCTCTGTAGGTATGATGGACCATAGGACGGTGATCCGGACAAAGAACTACCAAACCTATATCGCCAAGCTCGACATATCGCAGAAGGCCTTCGACAACCATCTGACTGTTGACCTTGGCGTCTTCGGCTCACTGCAGAAGAACAATCAGCTGCCTTTCATGCAGAAGCTGATCTATTCTGCCCAGGCTTTCAATCCCACCTTCCCTGAGGAGGCTGATGCCAACGGCCGCTACGACCAGGTAACGGAAGCCATCTGGATCAATAATCCCAGTTCGTTGTTGCGGATGAAGCAGGACGAGGACAACGGACACTTCAACATCCACATGAGTGCGACGGTCCAGCTGATGGAGAATCTCCGGATGAAGGCCTTCGGCTCCTACAGCTATAGCACGGTGAATAACGCCCACTATTATCCCACCTATGTGTGGAACCACGGAGAGGCTTACCGTGATAATGACAAGAGCGAGGAAGGCTTGGGAAACATCTCGATAGACTATACCATCAAGGGAAAAAATGCCAAGCTGAACCTGATGGCGCTGGCGGAGGCGCAAAATGAGAAAAGCACAGGATTCTATGCTGCCTCTATTAATTTCTCTACAGATGCCTTCGGCTACGACAAGTTGTCGGCGGGAGCAGCCACGCCGTGGGAAGGCACCGACTCCTATTATACCGATGCGAAGATGGAGTCGTTCCTGTTCCGCGCCCAGTATTCCCTGCTCGACCGCTATACGCTGACAGCGAACGCCCGTGCCGACGCTTCCTCGAAGTTCGGAGAGAACCACCGTTGGGGCTTCTTCCCTTCCGTCAGCGGAGCCTGGGTCTTCAACAAGGAGAAGTGGATGAAGGACGCTAGCTTCATCAGCGTCGGCAAATTGCGTGTCGGCTTCGGCCTCTCCGGCAGTCAGGGCGGCATCGGCTCCTATAACTCCATGCAGTTGCTGCAGCCTAACGGTATCGTCCCCATGAACGGCGCATCCGTCATCACCCTCGGCATCGTGCGCAATGCCAACCCCGACCTGAAATGGGAAGTGAAGACGGCCTTCAACGTCGGACTCGACCTGTTGCTCTGGGACCGTCGCATCATGCTGTCAGTCGACTACTATAACTCGAAGACCACCGACATGCTGTATGTCTACGACGTGCCCGTGCCGCCATTCACCTACGACAAGCTGCTGGCCAACCTCGGCTCCATGAAGAACAGCGGAGTGGAGATCGGATTCGGCATCACCCCGTTGCGAACGAAGGATGTCGACCTGACTATCAACATGAACTGGACGTTCGAGCACAACCGCCTGCTATCCCTCAACGGCTACTACAACGGCCAGTATCTGACGGCTCCCGACATGAGTGCCATCTCGTCGCTCTACGGAGCCGGCTTCCACGGTTCCAGCGATGTGGTCTTCCAGGTGGTGGGCGAACCGCTGGGTGTGTTCTATCTGCCCCACTGCAAAGGGCTGGCCACCGACACCGACGGCTCGAAGTACTACGATGTCACCGACGAGCGTTACATCTGCGGACAGGCTACCCCCAAGGCCATGATGGGTTCGAACATCGCCCTGCGCTATCGCGACTTTGACGTGACCATGCAGATGAACGGTGCCTTCGGCCATAAGATCTACAATGGTACGGCACTCACCTATATGAACATGCTCTCGCTGCCCAACTACAATGTGATACAGGGAGCGCCCGAACAGAATATCCAGGACCAGACCATCAGCGACTACTGGCTGGAGAACGGCGACTACGTGAACATCGACTACCTGACCATCGGCTGGACGGTGCCTATTTGCTCTAAATACTTGCAGAGCTTCAGGATCTCCGCCTCTGTCAACAACCTGGCCACCATCACCGGCTATAGCGGCCTGACGCCGATGATCAACTCGAGCGTCATCAACGGCATGCTGGGTATCGACGACAAGAACGTCATGCCCGTCTATCGCAGTTATACCATCGGAATGAGCATCAAATTCTAGGAATATGAAACAGATACTATATCTCTCCTTTTGTGCCATGCTCGTAGCGTGCAGTCTCGAAGAGACCCCGCGCAACCAGATATCCGAAGAGGAAGCCTACGCCTCGCCTGATATCCTCTTCCAGAATACCGTTGCCACCCTATATAACTATATTGGTGGCAGTGAGGATGGTCAGGGATTGCAGGGCACCTGCCGCGGCATCTACGACCTGCAGACCTTCGGCTCCGACGAGGCCATCTTGCCTACACGCGGCATCGACTGGTACGACGGTGGCATCTGGCAGGACCTCTACCGCCACTCCTGGAACGCAGGTCATCCCCTGCTCAATAATTCCTGGCTCTATCTCTATAAAGTCATCACCCTCTGCAACCGCTCTATCGAACAACTTGAGGCCCATCAGGACATGCTCGACCCCAAGGTACAGGTCATTTACACTGCCGAGGTCCAGGCGCTCCGCGCCATCTGCTATTGGTATCTGCTCGACCTCTTCGGGCGCGTACCCATCCTCACCAGCACCCAGACCTCGAAGAACGACGTTAAACAGTCGGAGCGCAAGGATGTGTTCAACTTTGTAGAGAGCGAACTGCGTAGCGCCTGCGTCCATCTTCACGCAGGAAGAAGCGCCCACCATGGCGACTACTACGGACGGGTAACGCTGCCAGTCGCCTTCTTTGTACTGGCGAAACTGATGCTGAATGCAGAAGTCTATACCGGCAGTCCTCGCTGGGATGACTGTATCGAGTTCTGTGACCGTATTGAGTCTTTTGGCTACCGGCTCGAGGACGATTACGCTACGAACTTCTCCGTCCACAACGAGACCTCTATGGAGAACATCTGGGTCATCCCCATGAATCGCGAACTCTATCGGAACCTGCAGCAGAACGTCATCCGTTCCCTTCACTACCGCCATGCCGCCATCTACGGCTATGGGAGCGAGAACGGCTCGTGCGCTACACCGCGCGTCATGGAGATCTTTGGCTATGGCACTGAGAACAAGGACAAACGTTTGGACCTGAACTACTGGACCGACATTGTTGAGGATCGGCACTATGGTCTTGCTACCGACCGCACTGGGGCACCACTCGTCTACTATCCCTTGGCCGTGGAGATGGATATCAGCGGCAGTCCCTATGTGGAGACAGCCGGAGCCCGCATGAGAAAGTATGAGATTGACAAGAACGCCTTGAAATCCGGACAGCTCGTCGAGAACGACATTGTGCTCTTCCGCTATGCCGACGTACTGCTGATGCGTGCCGAGGCTAAGTTCCGCAGTGGGAAGGGCGGACAAGACGACTTCGACGTCGTACGCCGGCGGGCAGACATGCCCTCTCGGCCCATCACCCTTCAGAACCTGCTCGACGAACGCCTGCTGGAACTCTGCTGGGAAGGCTGGCGCCGTCAGGACCTCATCCGCTTCAATCAGTACGAGAGCCTCTTCCAAGGTGACAACTTCTACGCCAAGGTCGATGAGAGCGACGGTCACACCTGTCTTTTCCCCATCCCCGCCGCCGAGATTGCCCTCAACCACAATCTGGAGCAGAACAAAGGCTATTGATCATCCCCAAGAAACAAGAGAATATGACCAAAAATTATCTACCCATCCTGTTTGTAGCCTGTGCGTTATGTACCTCGTGTAAGACCCGGCAGGCGGAAAACGTGTCTGTTCCCGTTGCCCCAGACTACCAGGACGCCTCGCAGTGGTACATCACCGACCGTCAGGCAGCCGCCGACCTGTTTTACATTATCTCCACCGAAACAGGCGATTATGCCCTGCCGAGCGGCGAGACGTGCCACTATGCCGACACCTATAGCGACAGTCTTCGTGCACCCCTCTACGGCGAGATGCTTGGCGTAGATACACTGGTCAGCGGACAGCTGAACTACTATTCACCCTACTATCGGCAGTGCTCGCTGCAAAGTTTCGAGAGCGACAGTCTGGCAGCCGCCCGGATGCCGTTGGCACTCGACGATGTGCGACGGGCTTTCAAGTACTATCTGGAGCACCACAACGGCGGTCGCCCATTCCTCCTGGCAGGCTTCAGTCAGGGAGCCCATATCATGCTGGAGCTGCTGAAGGAGATGGACGACGACACCTTCCGTCGGATGGTTGCTGCCTACGCCATCGGCATCACCATACCCGCCGCAGACCACCCTCACATCGTGGCTGCCAAGGGCGCTGACGATACGGGTGTCACCATCTGTTACAATTCCGTCCGCGACACATCATGTGCCATGCGGGGCTGGACCAAGAGCAGCATCGCCATCAACCCCGTCAACTGGCGGACAGATAGTACACCTGCCGTACTGGTGACAGAGCCCTCGCCACTGCTGCCTGTCGACCAGCAGAAGCGCGACACGATGACCGTTCACCTCGACACGGCGTCAGGGCTGCTGATTGTGGAGGGCTTCACCGCCCAGGACTATATGCTGCCGTTAATAGGGGTGGAGGGCAACTACCACACCCGTGAGATATGGCTCTATCGCGATCAGCTTCGTGAGAACATGGCTCTCCGAGCCAGTAGAACCGATGGAGTACCCTAAGGTTACCGTAAGGTTAAGGTAAGGTGTATGACTTAATGTGACCTTAGGCACGCCATCATTTGGCTTAAGGCATATGATGATTTGCCTTGAGGCACGTAATAGTTTGCCTTAAGACGTTATCCCAATCTACTTAAGTGATTTTCCAGAATAAATTGACTTAGTGCCCCATCTCAGATAATTACGTTGAAGAAAGACCGCCGAGTCTTGCCAAAGCTGTGCATAGGACTAGGCTCAAAGCCTCACATTTTTATCGAATAGCTAGAACATACATCTGATGCTGCAAAGATTAATGTATTTTCTAAAAGTTGCAAGTATTTTAGCGTGTATTTTTAAGTTTTTTGAGTAAAACCAACTGTATTCGATAACTTTTTCGTAATTTTGCAATCTTAATAAACGACAATGGCAAAGAAGCAACGTACAGAAGAGGACTATTACAACGAGAGCCGAAGGCTTCGGGCAGAGACAATGCTGATGGCTGATTCTTTGCGTGATAATCCGCTTCGTTTCACTGTCACCAATGGTATTACAATGGATGTTGAAGTAACGAAATCTGATTTAAAAACCATTGTCAGCAAGAATACTCAGGACAACCGTTTCAATGCCTTCAAGAACAAGGTCGCACAGGATATTAGAGGCTTCATTGAAAAAGCAAATTATGAAGGATGGCGCGAGGTTATTCCTGGTAAACATCCTGAGACTGCATATTTTGCCTACTTTAGTAGAGAGTTGGGAGCCAAGGTATATCTCTGTGTTCGTAAAATCAAGAACACAGGACTCTTCAAGCCATATGCCATTATTGACCAAGCGATGTTCGATGCTGAGATACAAAATCTGCGAAAATAAAAAACCGCTGAACTGATTTGCTAACCCGATTACGGTGCTACTCTTTCATTTCAGCGGGAGGAAATCGTTTCCTTTCGTGCTGCAAAGATAAGCGTTTAATTTTGATTTTGCAAGGAAATCGCCAATTTTTTAAGTTTTTTGAGTAAAACCGACTATGACTGCAATGAAAAGTATGGCAGTTTCGGGTGTAAGTAATGCCTGTTTCGGTTGTAAGAGATAGGACTTTACCCTTATAAACCCCTATCCTTTACTGTCGTGGAAGGCATCCTTTACAGTGTTCTATAGAATGGAACCATGAGCGAATATTCAAACTCGTGGAGGACCTGAAGAAGAAAAACTGGCTTTTTACCTACATCGGCGCCAATCAGGATGTGCTGGCTGTCGCCCGAGACATGGGTATTGACCATAGCTTGAACTTCATGTCCAGTGGCGAAGGTACAAGGGCGATGTTTGTGAAGGAAAAGCGCTCACGTAAAGCATTCTACGACAAACTTGGCAAAGGTGTTAGTTTCTCGCTTGCGAAAGAGGAGCAATTCTTTGTCGATGAAAAAGGCGAGGGCGAGGATTCCCAGTCATAATTGTTGCATAAAAAAGAATCTCCGCCCAACCACGCGTTGAGCGGAGATTATCGTGAATGGATGGGGGATTACTGCTTGTCGAGCTCGGCGAGGTTCTCGGCAATCATCTCGTCGGTGACCGTGTAGTTCTGCAGGTCACCCTTGATGAAGGACTCGTAGGACGGCATGTCGATGAGTCCGTGGCCGGAGAGGTTGAAGAGGATGACTTTCTCCTCGCCTGTCTCCTTGCACTTCTTAGCCTCGCGGATGGTGGCTGCGATGGCGTGACAGCTCTCGGGAGCAGGGATGATGCCCTCGGTGCGGGCGAAGAGCATACCTGCGTCGAAGGTCTCGAGCTGCGGGATGTCGACACCGTACATGTAGCCGTCCTTGATCAGCTGTGAGATGATCATACCGGCACCGTGGTAGCGCAGACCGCCAGCGTGGATGTTAGAGGGACGGAAATTGTGGCCTAAGGTGTACATCGGCAGCAGGGGGGTATAGCCGGCCTCGTCGCCGAAGTCATAGCGGAACTGGCCGCGGGTGAGCTTCGGACAGCTGTCGGGCTCGGCAGCGATGAACTCTATGTTCTTGCCCTCAAGGATCTTGTGACGCATGAAGGGGAAGGCGATGCCGCCGAAGTTGGAACCGCCGCCGAAGCAGGCAATCACCATGTCGGGATATTCGCCGGCCATCTCCATCTGCTTCTCGGCTTCAAGGCCGATGATGGTCTGGTGAAGGCCTACGTGGTTGAGCACGGAACCCAGCGTGTACTTACAGTTGGGAGTGGTGGTGGCCAGCTCGACAGCCTCGGAGATGGCTGTGCCCAGAGAACCGGAGTGGGTGGGGTCCTTCGTCAGGATGTCCTTACCGGCACGGGTGGACATGGAGGGAGAACCCTCAACAACGGCGCCGAAGGTGCGCATGATGCTGGAGCGGTAGGGCTTCTGCTGCATGGTGATCTTCACCTGATAGACGGCACAGTCGAGACCGTAGATCTTGGCGGCATAGGAGAGGGCGGCGCCCCACTGGCCGGCACCGGTCTCGGTAGTCACGTTGGTCGTGCCTTCCTGCTTGGCATAGTAGCACTGGGGCAGGGCGGAGTTGATCTTGTGGGAGCCGAGGGGGTTGGTTGACTCGTTCTTGAAGTAGATGTGGGCTGGTGTGCCGAGGGCCTCTTCGAGAGCGTAGGCGCGTACCAGCGGTGTGCTGCGGTAGTATTTGTACTTGTCGAGCACTTCCTCCGGGATGTCAATCCAGCGGTGCTCCGTGTCTAACTCCTGCACGCAGCATTCGCGGGGAAAGATGTGTGCCAGGTCGTCGACGCCAAGCGGCTGCTTTGTAGCCGGGTGGATGGGAGGCAGGGGCTTGTTGGGCATGTCTGCCTGGATGTTGTACCACTGTGTTGGGATCTCACTCTCTTGGAGGATGAATTTTTTCTGTTTAGCCATAAAAAAAAGATTTAGAATTAGGTAATTCCGTGTGCAAAGGTACAATATTATAATGAAAACGGAGTACTAAATAGGATATTTATATTTTTTTTGGAAACAAATATGAATAATTATAACCAATATCGGCCCCCATGTGGGCAGAGATTACTGTGTGAGACTCTCGAGGTACTCCTTCGGCTGGATGCCGAACTGTTTCTTGAAACAAGTGGAGAAATAGCGCGGATCGCGGAAGCCTACCTTGTAGGCGAGGTCGCTGACACGCTGGTTGGGATCTTCCTCTGCCATCCGCTTCGACTCCTTCAGGCGGATGTCGCGGATGAAGCCTGAAACGTTGAGGCCTGTGATGGAACGGAGTTTGTTGTAGATGGTTGACGAGCTGGCGCCCATGTCTGCCGCCAGGGACTCGCGGTCGTAGGTGTCGTCGTCGAGGTGGCTTAAGACGCACTCAAGCGCCTTGCTGAGGAAGATCTCGTCGGGCGACTTCGGGGCATCGGCCTTGATGCGGGTCTCGGCGGCACTCTTCTGACTGTATTCGCTCTGGATGCGCTTGCGGTTCTCGATGATGTTGTCGATGCGCAGCTTGAGGTCTCCGAGGCGGAAGGGCTTTGTCAGGAACTCGTCGGCGCCGGCGAGAAGGGCTTCCTGCTCGTCTTCCTCCTGGGTCTTGGCTGTCAGCAGGATGATGGGCAGATGGTTGTAGTTGGGATCGCTCTTGACGGCGGTGGTCAGCTCGTAGCCGTCCATCTCAGGCATCATCACGTCGGAGATAATGAGGTCGAGCTCTTTCTCGCGGATGATGTCGAGGGCCTCGAGGCCGTTCTTGGCTATATATATATGATAGGTGGCTTTCAGCAGCTGGCGCATGAGCATCAGCAACTCCACGTTGTCTTCGACGATGAGCAGCTTGTAGGTGTCTTCGTCGTACAGGTCCTTGTCGTCGTCATCGTTGTTGACATCCGGCACGAGGGCCTGGAAGTCGATGATGGCGTTCTTGGGGATGTTGACGTCGATCATGTGGCGTTCGTCAATCTGTTCAGGCAGGAACGCCTCTTTGTTGATGGGCAGGTTGACGATAAAGGTGGTGCCTTTTCCCACCTCGCTTTCGCAGCGGATGGTGCCGTGGTGCAGATAGACGAGATCGTGGGTCAGTGCCAGTCCGAGGCCGGTGCCGATGGTCTTATGGCGACGGTACTCGCCGTCGTGGAAGCGCTGGAACAGGTGTTTCATCTGCTCGGGAGGGATGCCGTCGCCAGTGTCGCTCACTTCAATCCTGATGTGGTCGTAGGTGTTGTTGGTCTGAACGCGCAGTACCACTTCTCCGTCCTCATTGGAGTATTTGGCTGCATTCGAGAGCAGATTGTAGATGATCTTATCGAGTTTGTCGGTGTCGATCCATCCCATCATGCTTGACGGCTGGCAGGAGATGGTGAATTTCTGACGTTTCTTGACCAGAAGCGGCTCAAGACACTCGGCTGTCTCATGGATATACCTCATCACGTCGCCCTGGGCAACGAGCAGTTTCAGCTCGCCGGCTTCCGACTTGTTGGTCTCCAGAATCTGCTGAAGCAGGCGCACCATACGTTGGATGTTGAGTTGCATGAGGTCGTAGTCGTGGGCAAATTTCGGTTCTTCGTCCCTTAATTTGTCTACGGAGGCGGATATAACAGTCAGCGGGGTGAGTAGTTCGTGGGTGATATTGGTGTAGATGGCGCTCATCTGCAGACGCCTGCGTAGTCTTTGGCTCCGCAGGTAGAGATTCCGACCTACGAAGGAGAATACGATGACGATTGCAAGTATTACAAAAACTAATAGAAAGCGTGCGGCCATGACTGTTATGGTTGTCAATCATCTGCAAAAATAGTGTTTTTTCTCGAAAAAGAGCACGAATCTCAAAAAAAAATGCATTTTTTGTACGCAAAACGTTTAAAATGCGTGATTTTACGTTTAAAAAGCGTGATTTCACGCATTTTAAACATTAAAAAACGATAAGTCAACATTACTTAGTGAAACTTGTTGTACTTTTGCATCAGAAAAAGATTTTAATGGTTAAGGTTTATGGTTGATTAATTTAGTTTTTTAAGTAAAAGAAAAAGGCTCGTTGTGAAACGAGCCTTTTTCAATTTATTTAAGTAGTTCCTCAATCTGCTTCTCAATATTGGCGGTTTTCTCTGTCGGCTCAAAGCGGGCGACAACCTGACCTTTCTTGTTGATGAGGAACTTCGTGAAGTTCCATTTGATGTCGGCCTTCTCCTTGTAGTCGGGATCGGCCTTGGAGAGCATGTCGTCGAGGATGTGGGCGATGGGGTGTTCCATGTCCCAGCCGGCGAAGCCCTTCTCCTGCTGGAGGAAGAGGAAGAGGGGATCGGCATCGTCGCCATTGACCTTGATCTTCTTGAAGCGGGGGAACTCGGTACCGAAAGTCAGCTTGCAGAACTCATGGATGCTCTCGTCTGTGCCAGGGGCCTGCTGTCCGAACTGGTTGCAGGGGAAGTCGAGAATCTCGAAGCCCTGGGCATGGTACTTCTCGTAGAGTTTCTCCAGTTCGTCGTATTGCGGGGTGAATCCACACTTTGTTGCTGTATTGACAATCAGCAACACCTCGTTGGCGTATTCCTTCAGGGATACGTCCTTGCCTTTTCTGTCCTTGACAGTGAAGTCATAAACTGTTTTCATCTTATGTTTAAATTGTGATATGTTAAGTTCTCGGGTACAAATTTACATATTTTCCGCGTTATGACCAAATAAATGGGCAAAAAAAGTGCGCTTGGGCATATGCAACTACCCAAGCGCAATCTTTTTTTCTGAAGATGTATCTTTCGTCTTCCCTTACTTCTTGGCGGCCTTGCCATAGCGGCTCATGAACTTGTCGACGCGTCCAGCGGTGTCGACGAGCTTGCTCTTACCAGTGTAGAACGGGTGAGAGGTGCTGGAGATTTCTACTTTTACCACAGGGTAAGTTTCGCCTTCGAATTCTACGGTCTCTGTTGTTTTTGCAGTAGACTTCGTAAGGAACATATCGCCGTTGGACATGTCCTTGAACACGACGGGGCGATAGTTTTCAGGATGAATACCTTTTTTCATTTTGAGTTAAAAATATTAATTTATAAATAGATCAAATTCTCATATTGGGCTGCAAAGGTACGAAGATTTTTCGGATTACGCAAACTTTTCACTTCTTTTTTGTTTTTCCTTTGATAAAATGATGTCGTTTCGAAATATTTTTCTTAACTTTGTACCCACTAAAAGACCCTGACTATGATTATTATAGGAATCGCTGGCGGTTCTGGTTCGGGCAAGACCACCGTCGTGAAGCGTATTGCCAAGGTGCTGCCTCCCCATTGTGCGGCAGTCATTCCGTTGGACTCATATTATAACGACACCTCGGACCTGACGGAGGAAGAGCGCCGTAACATCAACTTCGACCATCCTGACGCCTTTGACTGGAAGTTGCTGACGGAGCAGATCAAGAAACTGAAGAATGGTGAGGCCATTGAGCAGCCCACTTATTCGTATGTGCTCTCCAACCGTTTGCCGGAAACGGTGCATGTGGAGCCGAAACCCGTGATTATCCTTGAGGGCATCATGACGCTGCACCATAAGAAACTGCGCGACATGATGGACCTGAAAATCTTCGTGGATACCGACAGTGATGTGCGGCTGATCCGGAATATCCGCCGTGATGTGGTGGAGCGTGGACGTACCGTGGATATGGTGCTCGACCACTATGAGAACGACGTGAAACCCATGCATGAGCAGTTCATCGAGCCGACAAAGAAGTTTGCCGACCTCATTATTCCCTGGGGGCGTGAGAACAAACGGGGCATTGACATCCTGAAGACATACATTGAGTTGTTCTCAAAGGAGGTCAAGGAAGAGATGAAACACGCGTAGTGAACAGCGAACAGTTGACAGTCGAGAGTCATCCTTTTGAGCCGTTTCTGCCTGAAGGCGCCAGAATGCTGATGCTGGGCACATTTCCTCCGTCGGAGAAACGATGGTCGATGAAGTTCTATTATCCGAACTACATTAACGACATGTGGAGGATTTTCGGCTTGATCTTCTTCAACGACAAGGATCATTTCGTAGATGCCACATCCAAGACCTTCCGTCTGGATGAACTCATCCCGTTTCTCAAGGAACAGGGTATAGCCCTCTTTGATACGGCCACGCGTATCCGCCGTACTACCGGCACAGCCTCAGACAAAGACCTTGAGGTTGTGGAGGAGACAGACCTCTGCGCCATGCTCCGTAAACTGCCGGAATGCCGGGTGGTGATCACAGCGGGACAGCTGGCCACGGACATCGCCAGCAGGCAGTTTGGCATAGAAGGTCCTGGGGTAGGGGATTATACGGCGTTCGAGCTCGACGGGCGCAAACTGCGTCTGTATCGTATGCCCAGTTCTTCGAGGGCATATCCTATGAAAATAGAACGTAAGGCTGCGTTTTACTCCTCAGTCTTAGGTTCAGGAAGCGTATAGTCGCTTTCCGACGCCGTGACTTCTTCTGCTTCAGTGACTTCTTCTGCTTCAGACGAAGCTATCTCTTCAGCGACGGCTATCTCCTGAGCCTTAGCGTATTTCCGCTTGTCGGAGTAGAACTTCAGTGAGTTGATCATCTCCGTCACACCGTAGAGTAACGTACACCAGCCGAGAATCAGCATGGCGACACTTGCGGGATCCATCGGACGGAGCATGACGTAGATACCAGTGATGAGGATAATGGAGGGGAATATCCAGTAGCCGAAGCCTATCTTGCCGTATTTCCTGGCATTGACAAGGTTCATGTACTGGTTGATGGCTCCCAGAATGAGCATACCGCCGATGATATACATCAGGGCGGTGATGAAGATGTTGGGCGTCAGAGCGAGGATGGCTCCGAGAATGATGCTTCCCACGCCAACAATCGGGAAGGTCGGACGCTCTCCTGCCACCACGTTTCCTTCGGCATCGGTGATTTTGTATTCAGACGCATTCCTTCTGGCATTGATATATACCACCAGTGAGATGATACCTGAAAGGAAGAACAGCACACCTATGGCAACGGTGAGCCATGTGACAGTGTTGTCAGGATACTTGATCAGCAGGATACCTACGGCAATGGCGCTGATGGCGCGGAAAACGGAACTCTGAAATATCTTCATAATGGTTGTTTGCTCATATTTACGCTGCAAAAATACAAAAAAAGCCTCAGATTACACAGATAATCACAGATTATTTTTAATTTTGCACCAAATTAATGTGAATGAGTACCATATTATATCTTGTAAGGCACGGAGAAACGGTTGATAATGCCAATCAGACCATGCAGGGTCAGACACAGGGAGAACTCAACGAGCGTGGTATCCTTCAGGCTCAGGAACTCAGTGAGGAGTGGAAGGACAGGGAGATAGACGTCATTGTGTCCAGCGACTTGAAACGTGCTGTTGATACAGCGGCTATCGTAGCGGCTCCTCATGGTCTGGAGGTCGTGAAGACGCCGCTGTTGAGGGAACGCGACTGGGGCGACTTCACCGGACGGTATATCCCCGACCTGAAGAACGAACCGTTTCCCGATAATGTGGAATCATTGGAAAACCTTCTTTCCAGGGCGGGCGAATTCATCACCTATGTCAGAGAGACATTCCCAGGAAAGAAGGTGTTGGCCGTAGGACATGGCATTATCAACAAAGCCATACAGGCCGTATATTATCACAAGTCAATGAGAGAAATTCAAAAGATGTCGAATGCGGAAGTCAGAGAACTGTTGCTCTGATTCTACCTGCGACCTCCGTGACCTCCGCCGCTGTGTCCACCACCGCTGTGCCCACCACCGCTGTGACCGCCGCTGAAACTACTTCCGCCGCTGCGTGATCCACTGCTGTGAGAACCACCGCCAAAGCTTCCGCCGCTGCGCGATCCACTGCTATGAGAACCACCGCTGAAGCTTCCACCGCTGCGAGAGCCTCCGCTAAAGCTGCTGCTACGTGAACCGCCACGAGGGCTGCTGTTGTAGGAACCACTGTTACGTGAACTGCCGCGATCTATGCTGCGGTTGTTACGCTCAATCGTCCTGTTGCCGCGCTCTATCGTACGATTGTTGCGCTCGATGGTACGGTTCTGGCGCTCTATGGTCCTGTTACCACGCTCAATAGTACGGTTGTTACGCTCTATGGCACGGTTGCCACGATCCATGCTGCGATTTCCATGCTCCATCCTGTGACCATCTCTGTTGCCAGCCGTCACCCGGGTAGAGCTGTGGCGGTTGCCACGGAAGTCACCGCGATTCATGCGGTCGTGCATGCCGAAGTGCTCTCTGCCGTTGCCACGGAAGTGGTTGCTGTGGCCGTGATAGTATCCGCGACCGCCCACCCTGTGCCAGGCGTGACCTCCATGATAGGTGGAATAGAAGTGAGGACGTCCGAAGTATAAGTAGCTGCGGTGCGGGTAGCGGGCATAGATGCCGAAGTGCCAGTAGCCAGCATCCCAATACAGTGGACGATAGAAATAAGAGGCTGCCAGGTAGGCGTTCCATTGCCAGTCGAGCAGGATATAGCTCAGGTCGAGGTTGCGGCGCTCCCAGTACAGACCGAACACATCGTCGCGGCTGGTGACACCCATCAGGTAGTCGAGGTTGATCTCGTAGGCTGCCTCATACTGCTCATCAGTCAGATTAAGCTCATAGGCCATCTTATCGGTCAGGAACAAGGCCTCGTTACGGGCCTGCTCATAACTCATAGCGTTTGCAGAGACTGATGCTGTCAGCATCATCATCAGTGCGAAAATCATCTTCTTCATACTCGTAACTTTTAAAGGGTTTTACAATTGAATTTTCTTTTCTACGTTGCAAAGGAACAACAAAAAACGCTCCTACGCAAAGGATTTTCCCTAATCGGGCAGGGGAAAATCCCTAAATTGTAATTTTGTCTCGGATTATTTTTGTAATTTTGCAGCCAAATATTATATATTATGGTGTCAAGGAATCAAATTGACAAGAAAAAAAGATGTTTTATCGCTCTTTTCTTCATCATGGCAGGGTGGCTGTTACCTGCACAGGGACAGGAGCGTTCGCTGTTCGACAGTCTGGCCTATCGTGCAGAGATGCAGGCTACGGTGGGAGGCGGTGATCATAACCCGCTTTGGCTGAATGCCAACAAGTACGGTCTTAGTTCACTGAAGACGACGAACGGCTATCTGTGGGGAGCCATTGAGCGTCCACTGGCGTTAGACAATGGCCGTAAGTGGGGCATTGGCTACGGGTTGGATGCTGTTGTTGCCGCAGGGTTTACCAGTACACTTGTCGTGCAGCAGGCATACGTTGAGGGGCGCTGGTTGAAGGGAACGCTCACTATCGGAGCCAAAGAGCAGCCGATGGAGTTGAAGAATCAGGAGTTGAGTTCCGGTTCCCAGACCTTTGGTATCAATGCCCGTCCCATTCCACAGGTACGTCTGGCACTGCCTGACTACTGGACGATTCCCCATACCAGAAACTGGCTGTCGCTGAAGGGTCACATAGCCTATGGCAAGACTACCGATGATGCCTGGCAGAAGGATTTTACCAATCAGCATCATAAATATACCGAAGGTATGCTCTATCACTCCAAGGCGGGATATCTGAAGATCGGTAATCCCGAGGAAGTGTTGTTCTCAATAGAATTAGGAGGAGAGCTCGCCACTCAGTTTGGAGGAGATTGTTACCGTTTCCATTCAGATGGCACTCCCGATGATGTCGTTCATCAGGAGGGAGGTGTTAAAGGCATGTTGAGAGCCTTTGTACCAGGGGGAAAAGATACTGTTGACGACGACTATACAGGTGGCGCAGGAAACAGTCTGGGCAGTTGGGTGGCGCGTTTTAATTTCGACACAGAGGAATGGGGATTCAGCTTCTATGTCGACCATTTCTTTGAAGACCATTCGTCCATGTTGTTCATGGATTATGATGGATATGGCGAAGGCTCCGAGTGGAATGAAAAGAAGGACCGCCGTTATTTCCTTTATGCTTTGAAGGATATCCAGCTGGGAATCGAGATTCGTTTTCTGGATGCCCCTTGGTTAAATAGATTCTTATTGGAATATCTCGGTTCCAAATACCAGAGCGGTCCAGTGTACCATGATCACGATGAGGTCATCTCAGATCATCTGGGCGGACAGGATAATTACTATAATCACAGTCTTTATACAGGTTGGCAGCATTGGGGGCAGGTCATCGGTAATCCTCTCTTCCTGTCACCTTTATATAATAGTGACGGGTCGATAGAAGTGAAGAACAATCGTAGCACAGCCTTCCATATCGGATTCAGCGGTGACCCCGTCCCTGGTTTCCATTATCGTTTACTTGGAACCTATCTGAAAGGCTATGGTACTTACGATACACCTTACTCCGAACCACGCAAAACAATCTCTCTGCTTGCCGAAGCTGACTATTCTTTCGCAAACACTTCCAAATTCAAGGGTTGGAGCTTGAGAGGTGCTTTAGGCATGGACTTCGGAGAACTCATGGGTGATAACTATGGCGTGCAATTAACAATTGCCAAGAACGGTATACTTAAAGGAAAGAAGAAATGAGAAAGATAATTTGTGTACTGGCATTCAGCATGCTGCTTGTCTCCTGTGAATTAGAGACCTCAGGAAACAAACAACTGGATGGCTATTGGCAGATGAGCCAGGTAGACACTTTGGCTACAGGAGGCATTACAGATACGCGTGAGGCCCTTATATACTGGGGAATCCAAGGCAAACTGCTTCAGATTCGTTTCTCAGAAAACGGGAAGTATCTGGGAGAGGGCTTGTTGTTCAGGTTTGAAAGGGGAGCCTATACCCTGAACTTATCGTCTCCTGTCCTTCACCATCTGTATGAGACGGATGAACCAATAGACGATGTGGAGATTCTGAAACCCTACGGCATATATGACTTAGAGGAAGTTTTCTCCATCGAGGAATTGAATGATGATAGAATGGTGCTGTTCAACGACGAACTTCGTCTGCACTTCCGAAGGTATTAGAATGCTTTTTATTGGGCAGCTTCCAACTCAGCGTCCAATTCTTCGTAGATGGAGTTCTTGCTCTTGAACTCTGGCACGATCTGCTTCATCTTCTTGACGGTGGCCATCTTGTCGTAATGCTCGCAGATGGTGTAGAGATCATCAATCTTTTTGCAGATGCAGTGGTAGTCGTATTCTCTTACCTTTGCAATCCTAATCTTCTTATGGAACGATGGTATGGTGGTTTCTTCAGCGTCCAGCAGTTCCTCAAAGAGTTTCTCTCCCTGACGCAGACCCGTGTATTTTATCTCCACACCCTTTGCACCACTGAGTTGAATCATGCGCTTTGCCAGGTCATCAATCTTTACGGCCTTGCCCATGTCGAACACGAATATCTCTCCACCGTTGCCCTTCGTGCCAGCCTCCAACACGAGTTTGCAGGCCTCGGGAATCAGCATGAAGTAGCGAATTATCTCTGGATGAGTCACCGTCACGGGACCGCCGTTCTTTATCTGTTCCCTGAATAATGGGATGACCGAACCGTTGGATCCTAAAACATTTCCGAAGCGAGTGGTAACGAACTGTGTCACACCCTTCACCACGCCGCTCTTGATAGCCTTGTCGAGACTCTGCACGTAGATCTCGCAGATACGCTTCGAACAACCCATCACGTTCGAGGGATTCACGGCCTTGTCGGTGGAGATCATCACAAACTTCTTTACGCCGTACTTCACTGCAAAGTCGGCTAACACGCGCGTACCATATATATTATTATATACGCTCTCCTCAGGATTATCCTCCAACATCGGTACATGTTTGTAGGCCGCTGCATGGAACACGTAGTCGGGTCTGTACTCTCGGAACAGAGACTCTAAATGTTTCTGGTGACAGATGCTTGCCACCAACACCTCCGCATTAACGTTGGGCCATTGCTTTTCCATCACCAGTCGGAGGTCGTGCTGAGGTGTCTCTGCCTGGTCTATTAGTATGAGTCTTCCAGGATTGAATTTGCATACTTGCTGTACGATTTCCTGTCCGATGCTTCCTGCAGAACCAGTGATCATGATACATTTGCCCGTCAGTTGCTCACCTACCGACTTCATGTCTATGACAATCTCTTGTCTCGGCAACAGGTCTTCGATGCTGACCTCTTTCAGTTGTGGGGAGGCTCCTCCAATGACCTTATCCCACTCTTGTGCCTCCTGGGTAAGGTAGATGTGAATGCCGGCATTGATCAGTTTGTCGAGAAGTGCCTCGTTCTGTAGGAATGACTCCTTACGGTATGGGGACACGATCAGGGCCTCAATACCCTCGTCGGCCATCGTCTGTAGCAAGGTCTCGTCCAGCCTGTGCACTCTCACACCCATCAGTATCTTGTCCTCCACATTCTTGTCGTCGGAGATGAAACCCTTCAGGTCGAACCTTGCGGGATTCTCGTTCCTGATATGCTTGGCAATGGCAATACCGCCGTTCTTCACGCCGTAGATATATGCGTATTTCGAGTGGATGCCCTTTAGCGTGACGTCGTAGATGGTCTTCACGCCGATACGTACAAGCCAGAGCAGGAACGTGGCGAGGATGGTGGCTACCAGTATTTGTATGGGTGTCAGGTAGGAGTATATCTCATGCCCGCATAGCAGGAAATGTGCTATCTCCGACAGCGCCAGACCCCAAAGTGTAGCATAACCCACCTTCTTCAGATCCACGAATGATGAGTAGCGCAGTATGCCTGAATAGGTTCGGAAGATGCGGAAGCCGATGATGTAGAACACCAGATATGTGAGAATGCAGAGCGTCAGCCGCTCAATGACGTAAAGTGCATCCTTTCCGCTGTTGAACTGCTGATAAATGAAGAGGAAAGAGCCATATACGATGGTGCAGTCCATGAGGAAGATGCCCCAGAAGGGTAGCGACTTCTTGTTGAAGTACCAGTTGATGAGTTTGTTGAAGATGCTGATGCTGGCAATGCTCTTCAGTGTCAGGAAGATGATCTTGAAGTACTCCGTCAGGCTCTTGTTCTGGATATACTTCATGTTCAGCTTCAGCTTGTTGGGCATGACCTGCTCCACATACACACGGTCTGGATCCTCGGCATCGCCCAGCAGCTCGTTCTCGTTCACATACTCTATGGAGGCGTAGTCGGTGATGCCAGGCTTCACGTCAAGTACCTTCCGCTGCTCGTCAGTATACAGTTCGACGTATTTTCTCACCTCGGGTCTTGGTCCCACCATACTCATGTCGCCCTTCAGCACGTTGAGCAGCTGGGGCAGTTCGTCGAGTTTATATTTCCTGATGAAGTGTCCGATGCGGGTGATGCGGCTGTCGTGTTCACCTATGGTAATGAGGCCTTCGCTCTCAGAATCAGTGCGCATGGAACGGAACTTGTACAGTCCGAAGGGCTTGCCGCCCAATCCGATACGCTCTTGGATAAAGAAGCCCGGGCCTTTGCTGGTGAGTCTGATCAGCACATACAGAATCAGGAATAGTGGCGAGAGAACCACCAGTCCCATTGCAGAAAAGAGTATGTCGAATAGTCTGATCAAGCTACTATTTCTTTAAAGTTCGAGAGAATATAGTCAACCTCCTCGTCAGTCAGTTTTGTATGTAAGGGTAACGTGATCTCGTTCTTGAACTGGTTATAGGCATTGGGGAAGTCTTTGATGTCGAAGCCCAGACGCTTGTAGGCCGTCATCATCGGCAGCGGCTTGAAGTGCACGTTACAGGCAATGCCGCGACGGGCCATCTCAGTAATCACCTCGTTGCGCTGGTCTGAATCCTTGCCTAAGAGGCGCACCTGATAAAGATGGCCTGATGAAGTGTACTCATCAGTATAATGGTTGCGCACCTGAATGTTCCGTTCTTTCAGGGCCTCGTCGTAACGTCCTATCAACTCCCGCCTGCGGGCCAGCATCTGCGGATACCGCTTCATCTGCACGAGTCCGATGGCTGCGGTGAGATCTGTCATATTGCTCTTGTAGGCAGGGGTCAGCACATCGTACTCCCAGGCGCCCAATTGTGTCTTCGCCAGTGCATCCTTACTCTGTCCGTGTAGCGAGTTCAGCTGGAATTGCTTATAGAGCCACTCGTCGTCGATACCCTTGATAGGTAGCCAGGTCAGTGCGCCTCCTTCCGCTGTGGTGAAGTTCTTCACAGCGTGGAACGAGAACGACGTGAAGTCGCTTACGGCACCAATCATCTTATCGTGCCACTTGGCACCAAAGGCGTGGGCAGCATCGTCAACGACAATCACCCTTCCGATGGCCTCCTGCAACTCATTGTTCGGACGGAATAAACCCCGTTTGCTCTCTACGGCCGCCATAACCTTCGTATAGTCGCATGGCACACCGCCCAGATCTACGGGAATCACCACCTTGGTTCTCTCCGTGATGGCGTCGGCCAGCTTGTCGTAGTCCATCTCATAAGAGTCGGGTTGTGTGTCGACCATCACTAATTTGGCACCCACATGACACACAGGACTGGCAGATGCCGTGTATGTGTAGGCTGAAGTGATCACCTCGTCACCAGGGCCGATGCCAAGGATGCGGAGAATAGACTCCAAGCAGGCTGTGGCCGAACTCTGGCAGACCGCCTTCGCCGTCTGACAGTAGTCTGCTATCTGTCTCTCAAATTCCTTGGTCCGAGGGCCTGTAGTAATCCATCCAGAGAGCAGTGCGCGACTGACCTCCTGAGCTTCTTGTTCCGTAATGTCTGGGGGAGAGAAAGATATATTCATAGGCTATCTGTTTGATTTTACGTCGTATGTCCCGTTGCCAAGCACCTTGAAGATACCTTTCAGGTAGCCGAAGCCGTAGCTCAGATGGATGTTCAGGAATACGTAGGGCATCAGGGGCATAACAGCAAACTTCCTGGCTCTGACAGCTCCCATTCCTCCTACCACTATTCCAATGAACAGGTAGAGCATCAGCAAGGCTGAGTAGATGTATAGGACTGTCGTGGAGAAGCAGCTGGCGATGGCTCCGAAGATAAGTCCGAGGAGGAATCCCAGCGGGAAGAACTGCCGGATGGTGGCCGGTGAGCCCAATTTCTTATTCACTAATGGTTTGTAGAGGCCATACTGATAATACATGTGACGCATCTTCCTGATGGAGTCACGAGCCGTGTAGTTGATAATCACCTGTGGGATGAGGAAGATCTTGCCGCCGAGGTTCTGCAACCGTCCGTTGAACTCATCGTCCTGATTGCGCACCAGGTCGGTGTCGAATTGTCCGGTCTTCTCAAACACTTCGCGCTTGTAGCAGCCGAAGGGAACGGTGTCGGTCTCCATGATCCTTGATGCCCCGATCTTGTGCATCGAGCCACCTACGCCGAAAGGATGGCTTGAGGCCAGCGCGATGGCGTGACATACCGCCGTATCCTTCGCTGGCTGGGTGTTCCACACACCGCCAACGTTGTCGGCATTCAGTTCATAGAGATATCTCACGAGCTCAGAGATATAGTTCGTGGGGTAGGTGCAATGCCCGTCAATGCGCATGATCACCTCGCCTGTAGCCACCTCCAGACCCTTGTTCAGGGCGTATGGCACAACGCGCTCGGGATTGTCAAGAAGCTTGATAAATGCGTGTTTCTTTGCGTATTTTCTGACGATGTCAGCCGTATGGTCAGAACTCCTGCCGTCGATAAAGAGCACCTCCAACTTGTTCTTCGGATAGTCTTGCTCCAATATCGACATGATACACCCCTCAATGAACTTCTCTTCATTGAACAGGGGGCATATGACTGATACAGTTCGAACGTTCATTTAAGCTTAAAACGTAATTATTTCCAAATTAGTGTGCAAAGGTACTACATTTTTTTGTACTTCAGCACAAAAATTTAAAGAAAAGAATAAAAACGGGCTATTTTACTAGTTCTGACATGCTTTCTTCTTGATGGCATGCCATGTGATGAGTGAAAGGAGCCCCTGTAGGAGGGACACGCCGAAATAGGCCCATGCGAACTGTGTGAGGGTGGTGGACAGCATGAAACTGATGACCATTGCCAGAATGCATATGCCGAGGATGATGGCGTTGTAAGGTATGACGCTGACGGCATCGATGGTATTGCGATAGAGCATATAGGCTGCCTGTGGCAGGATGGCAAGTGCCATGATTCGTGTGAGGTCGGTGGTTACCACATAATCGCTGGAAAAGAGCAGGGTTGTCATGAACTCCGTGAAGATGTAGAGTACGACGATGAAGAACAGGGCACTGCCTACGTAAATCAGTAGCAGGTGCTGGATGAGTCGGTTGGCGGACTTCATCTCATTTTTGGCAATGGCTTTTGACACGTATGGTAACAGGAGGATGCCCATAAAGGAGAATAGGGGCGTGATCATGGTGACGAAGGTAATGCCGATGGAGAAATAGGCCGTGTCTTGTAATCCCATCACATTGCTGATGTAGATGAGTGGGAAGGCTGCCAGTGAGAACTGGAAGAAATCTGCCACCAGACGGCCAGAGGAGTATTTTACTATAGTAAGAAGATGAGGCGTAAGGCGAGAGGGCGAAAAGGTGAAACGGAAGAGCTGGCTGCGCTTCTGCCAGAGTTCCCTGCCCAGATAGTAGACTACGAGCAGGAAGGTGATGATGAGCCACGATACAAACACATTACTGACGGTGAGCACTGGCAGTAGGACAAGGGGAACGATGATCGCCAGCTGCATGGCCAGCTGGGAACCGTTAAACCATTTGAAATGCCCGATGCCGCGATAATAGGCAAAGGCATATTGGGCCATAGCGAGTATAAATGCATAGGCGAGGGCCACCAAGAGCAGGCTCATGTTCTCTGACTGTCCGATGACAATCTCTTGCATCTGGCTGGAGAAGATTAAGCAGACGGCAAAAACCACGATCGACACTCCTATTATATATATGATGGAGGCCATGAGCAGAGGGGCTATACGACGTGGGGGTGTGCCGTTGCGGTAGAGTGGTATGTAGCGCGGCAGGGCAATACCCACTCCGGCCAGCATGACGAAGGAAAGCACCTGTACGGAGCGCTTGATGACGTTGTATTGTCCGAAATCGTCAATGCTCAGGCGGCTGGCCAGCAACTTGTTGATGGCGAAGGAGCAGAGCATGATCAATATCTGGAGGGAGAATGTCCAGATGACGTCGCGACCCATTCCCGAGTTGAACTTCTCTTTGATCATCTTCAGCATGGCGCCTCCTTTGTTTGAACGATATGAAACAGTATAAACACCAGGGCGAACATGGCCAGGTAGGTGGTGTAAGCGTAAAATGAGGCCGAGAACGACCATAGGAGGAAAGCGAAGATAGCCACGAGAACCATCTGGTTGAAATAAACTGAACGATGGGCGATGACTGCCTTGAGCGACATGTTGGCTAAGGCACCCATGACGAACATAAAGACCATGGCCCCTGCCTCGCCAAAATCCTCGACCAACGGTCGGAAGATGGTAAAGGTGTTGGAGATGCCGAAAAATCCGTTTTTGCCAACGTTATTAAACTCAGGGTATATGCCTTGCACGCGTTCCTCGATACCCAACAGATTCGAAATGCCCAGGAAGGTGTGGCTGCCCCAGGTGAGTTCCGTAGGCTGGTACGATGTGAACCAGAAGTCCACGTTGTGCATATGGCCCAAAGCGTAGGATACGAATTTCTGGCTGATCTCGAGGATGGTCTTCTGACTGACCTCGCCCGTGCGGAACACCATAGAGATGAAGAGCGTTCCCAGGAAACCTGCGATGATCAGCACAAAACGCAGGATAATCTTTCCCTTGAGACGGATGGGCAGCCCGTAGGTATAGGAGCAGACGATATAGGCCGCGAAGAAGAGGATGAACGAGGCGATCATTCCCATCTTCAGCGATTGTGTCAGGGCGATGAAGGTACAGGGGATGAGGGTGATGACACAGAGTACCTTGTTCCACTTGCTCACAAGACGGTAGCAGAGTCCGCCGATGACGGGCGCAGCGTAGGAGAAGATTAGGAAAAACTGGTTGACGATGTTCGATGCCTCGGCTCCCGCATAGCGGTCTTCAGAGATGCCTTTGTTCATCTCGAGCACCTCGCGCATGTCGAGCAGTGCCCGCAGGCTGAAGCCGTGAAGGATGATGGAGTAGAGGGGGTTGACCATAGCTCCTGCCAGCAGGATGAGCAGCAGGGGCGTCACCCACTTCTTCCTGAGCTGTATCTGGATGCCTGAGGGCTCAGGACGGTAGAAGTAGTCGCTGAAAATGGTTCCACAGACGAAGAAGATGACGCCTGCGATAACGAATGCGCAGCCCGTGAAGCGAAGGTCGATATAGTTCTGCAGCAGCAGTGTGGATATGCCAAAGAAGATCCACAACGCAGCGAAGATACCCGCAGGCTCCAGCCTGAGGATATACCTCCGTGACAGTATTAGGAGGATGATGAGGAGTGCGCAGAACAGATAGACCATGCAGTCTCTAAGGCGGTATGAGGACTATCGTTTGTTGCGCTCACGTACGAAGATGCAGCAGGCGGGGATGAAGAGCCCCATGAGCAGGGCACCGAAGAGGACGGTCGACTTGACGGGAGAGGTCTGCTTCTTGACGCCAACTGGCGGCGTGAGCACGCGGACATCGGTCTTCAGGGCCTTCGACATACGGGCCTCTTCCCGCTTCTGCAGCAGGAAGATGTAGATCTCGTTGAGCACCTTCCAGTCGCGCTCGTCGCCAAGGCCGCCGATGTATTTCTTGGGTGCTGAGGCCAGCAGCTGCTTACCTTCGTTCTCCTTTTCCATGACACCCTTCAACTGTTCCTTCAACTGTTTGATGGCATTCTCTGCTGAGGCCAGCACAGCGTCGTGCATAGCCGAGAGCTGCTGGTCGAAATCTTTCACCAGAGGACTCTCCTTGCTCGAGCTGGCAATAATCCTACTGCGTTGCAACTGTACGTTGTTATAGGCCTGAACCTGTTCGCCCAGTCCGCCTTCCTTCTCTGTAATGAGCAGAGCGGGCAGCAGTTCGTCTTTCTTCGACTCGTCGCGCAGATAGTCGCGGATGGACTCTACCATGTAGAGACGGCTCTTCAGTTCCATCTGGGCCTTCGAGATGTTCTGGGCACCTTCGGCATAGGCCTTGGCCATCACCTCGAGGTCAGGCATCATGGTCTTGCTCTTATAGTCTGCCACGCGCTGGTCGAGGTTTTTCAGCTCACCCTCCAGTGAGGCGAGGCGCTCCAGCACGTATTGCTCTGAGATGGCTGTCTGGGCGTCCTTGTCGTCGTTAGCCTCCTTGCGGTATTCGGCAATGATGGCATTGATGATGTCTGTGGCACGCTGCTTCGACTTGTCCTTGCACTTGATGTCGATGATCGAGGCGTCGCGGCTGCTGACAACCATTGCGAGTGCCTGCTTCTTCAGATACTCCACTACGGCCATGGGCTCCGAGCGAGTGACGGTGATGGTCACCTCCTCGTCCTTCATCTTGCCGAGATAGGGCGTGGCCTTGATCTCGATGTCGCCGACAGGACTCTTCAGCGTCTGTCCCACACGGCCGGTGATTTCGTCAGCGTATTTGTCGTCGTTCTTCTTCAGTTTGTACACCTTCAGTTCGCCGTTCTTCTTCAGGTCGAGTTTCATGCGAAGATCGTCTTCCTCAGTGATGTTCTTGAAGGTGACGGTGACGGGCAGCGACTCGCCGTAGAGATCCTTGTTGCGGATGCCCTTGATGGTGTAGTTCATGTCGAGGTCCAGCTGATGAACCACGTTGAGCAACAGCCAGGGCGACTGAAAGGCGTAGAGTTCGTTGTAGACGTTCGAGGCGCCGAAGCTCATGCCTACAAGTCCTCCGATATCAGCCAGACCGCCTAATTGTCCCATGAGTCCGCCCATGCCTCCCTCGTCTCTGACGAGTATCTGTGCTTTCTTGGTGTATTTGGGAGGGGTGACCACCAGATAGGCGATGGCCAGCAACAGGAACGTGGCAACGGAAACGGCAAACCACTTCCACTTGTTGAGGCAGAGCCGTATAAACTCACTGAAGGTAAATGTTTCTTTCATACGCTGTTATTTCAATATTCTGTTTTTTTCAAATTTCAATCTCATAGTGTGCGATAAGGGCCTGCAGCTGGGTATCGTTCTCACCTCCGAAACGGTTTGTAGCCGTCAGACGGTCTTTGGTGAGGTATTGCCGCAGCAGGTCTGTATGGTAATAGGAGATATGTGAATCGACGAGAATCCGCTTCTCAGCCTGACTCCGCAGTCCCATGATATAAAGCCAGATGTCGTCGGCCTTAGGACATAGGGATGTAAAGACTGCCTCGTTGGTCACCTCTTCGTCGAAGACATGGCTGGGATAGAACACGCCTCCCACACCCAATGGGAAGAGTTTCGTACTGTCATATTGGAAACTGGCCGCCATATGGTGGTATTCGGGCCATGCATCGTAGGTGGCCATTTGGCAGTTCTCCGACACAGGCACTTTCGCAAAGGCCGTAATGATGGCCTGCGGATGTTGGCAGTGGGCTTCTAAGAACTCCTTGACGAAGTTCTTGCTGTAATATAGGTCATCATCAGCCGTGATGATGTGTTTGTCGGGGAATGCCGAAAGCGAATGAATAATCTTGGTATAGGGCCCGATATCCTTTCCGAAGCGTACCTCCAAGCCGTAGTTGCACAGGAAACGGAGATCGTCGGGTAGATTCTGGCTGTTAAACTCCTCCTCATTGAGCCACAGCACGACGCGTTCAGGGCGTACGGTCTGACGCAACAGCGAGTACACGGTATAGACGGCACTTCTCCTGACACGCTTGCCGTAGCTCGTGAGTGACAGGATGATAGAATTGTTCTGCTGCGATGAGAGTTTGATGGATTTCCGCAGACGGATGTCATACAATACCCTTAGCTTCATGAGATTCCCCATGAAAGCATCTTTCAAGATTCCGAGTTTGTTACTGAGATATGACATACCCTGGCGGTTATCGGTAGGCCATGCTTACTTAAACACAAGCACAGCCACAGTAGTGAGTACGGAGATGGCCGAGAGCCAGAACGACGCCTTGGTAATCTCACTGGCATTGGCCGTAGACTGACGCTTCTGGTAGCTGTTAGGCTCCACATAGATGACGTCGTTCTGCTGCAGATAGTAGGCAGGCGATGCCATCAGCGCTTTGTGGTCGAGCAGATCCAGAACGTAGATCTTCTGCTGGTTGCCGTCAGTGCGTATCACTTTCACGTTCTGGCGCATACCAGTGATTTTCATGTCGCTGGCCATACTCAGTCCCTGCAACAGGTTCACCCTGTCATTTTCAAACTTATAGAAGCCAGGCTTGTCCACGTCACCCATCACGGAGAATCCCAGGTTCAGGTATTCCACGGTCACGACAGCATCGGTGGCAGTGTGCCTCTCCTGAAGTGTCTGCTTCAGATGGGCGGCCAGCTCACTGCGCGTGAGTCCTGCTGCCTTCACCTTTCCGATAAGTGGGAAGTCGATATATCCCTCCGGATCGATGGTATAGCCGGAGGTGCCTCGGCTCTGGGTGAGAGCCTGCTGCTCCTGATAACCTATGATTTGTGAGGAAACGGGCATATTCAGCACGTTGTTCAGCTCTACAGACTTGGTGTTGACGATGATTGACAGTTTGTCTGTAGGCTTCAGCACGATGCCTTTGACATCAGTCAGTGTGACGGTCTCGCCGTCTTGTACGTCAGGGAAGTAGGTAATGTTTTTGGGTGTGGTACAGGATGCCAGCAAGAGCACCGAACAGCCTGCGAAAATCCAGTTTTTTATCTTCATATAGTTTGCAATTATCTTAAATAATAACGTACGCGTAGTGCCATTTATTTTAAAAGCGGGTGCAAAAGTACGAAATTTATCCCAATTTTATGCATCTGGCGTGAAAAATTCCCCAAAATATTTGTTTTTTTCCGCGCTTATTCCTATCTTTGCACCGAAAAACGTCAGCGGATGCTTTTTTGCTACTACTTTTTCGATACTTGGGGTTGACTGGATTTGACAGCGGGTTGAGATGGTACGTAAGCACGCGGAGGCTTCTTGGTTCCCTCCATAATCTGAGCTGAGGAAAAATTAATTGGCGAAACACGTTACGCTCTCGCTGCCTAATCGAAGCATAGTAGATGCAGGCTCAATTCGACTACCAGGTAGTTGAACGAGACGTCGCTCCGAGGATGTTGTTCCGAATCCAGAGATTCAGCGGCGCAGGTTAAATCGGAAATAGTCCCATCGGGCTCCGACGGTGGGATGAGATTTAGGAGCTAAGGCATCAATTGGTGGTCCAGGTCTTGTTGCTGCTCGAAAACCAAAGTCTGGAATAAGCGTGTAGAAAGCGTATGGTTTCCCTGTTTGGACGAGGGTTCGACTCCCTCCAGCTCCACAAAGCCTGACCGCGAGGGGAGGGCGTTAACTTTAAAACTATGTAATATGAGAAGCAAGAATCAATGCCGTCTTGTGGCTGTTCTGTGTGTTGGATGGATGCTCCTTGGTGGGGTGTCGTGTGAGAAAATGAATCTGGACGATGCTGGTGACGCTCAGCCGGCAAATGTCGTGCTCCATGTGGGAAGCATCGAGCAGATACCCTTTCCCGTGGCCACGAGGGCTACGATCGAAGAACTCTGTTCCCGCCTCTGTTTCCATGTCTACGGCGATGATGGCATCAGGGTCGACTATGTCAACCAGAAGATCGACGATGCAAACTTCGGCAGTGCCTCGTTCCTGCTCGACAAGGGCCATTATTATCTGGTGGTTGTAGGCCATAGTGGTTCGGGTAATCCCAGTTTCAGTGCCAACGAGAAAGTGACGATATCAGGCAGCAATCTGGGCGATACGTTCTGGTGCTGTTCTGACTTCCAGGTAGAGGACGAGCGGGTCGACCTGAACCTTCAGCTGAAGCGTATCGTCTCGCTGCTGAGGTTCATCCCTACCGTCACGCCGCCAGTCGATCTGGACCATATTGTGTTCAAGTACAAAGGCAGCAAGGGCACGTTCAACGGTCTGACGGGCTACGGCAGCACCACCGCCTCCCAGACGGTCAATGTGAGTGCCAGCAGCAACGACAGCCAATATGAGTTCTATCTGATACCTCGGAGCGATGATGATATGATCGATGTCTCCATGATGGCCTACGACAGTCAGATCCAGGGCTTGGGAGGCTGCAGCATCGACGAAGTGCCCCTGAAGCGCAACAGTATCACCGTCTGTCGGGGCAACCTCTTCGACGGCGGCAACAGGTCTGCCTCCGTGTTTGTCACCTTGTCTGTCGACAACTCGTGGGGCGAGAATCTGCAAGTCAGTTTTTAGGCTCGAAGGTCGTGGTGCTCGAAAAATCCCAAATAAAATTTGGATTTTTGCTCACTTAATCGTACCTTTGCAGCCGATATGGATAAAAGAGAGACCAACGACGTGCTGCGCCGTAACGTGGAGCTGCTGTCGAAAATCGGAGAGAAAGAGGCGGGCATGATGCCGGCCGTCGAAGCCCCATTGCCATCAGTGGAGCAGGTGAAGCAGATTGTGACGCTCGTCAAGAGCATCATTTTCCCTGACTATTTCCACAAGCGGCAGCCCGATGAGGCCATCCGCTCGTATTACATAGGCGTCCACATGGAGGAGCTGACCACACTGCTCATCAAGCAGATCGCCCACGGACTCCAGTTCTGTGAGGACTGCGAGCAGATGCGCACGAAGGCACAGGTCTATGGCGAGGCTGAGCGGCTGGCGGTGCAGTTCATCGACACGCTGCCTGAGATCAAGCGTCTGCTCTATACCGACGTGGAGGCCATGTTCGACGCCGATCCTGCCGCCAGGAACTATGGCGAGGTCATCTTCTGCTATCCCGTCATGAACACGATGACCCACTACCGCATTGCCCATCGTCTGCACGAACTGGGCGTGCCCGTCATCCCACGCATCATCACTGAGCTGGCTCACTCTAAGACTGGTATCGACATCCATCCGGGTGCACAAATAGGCGAGTATTTCGCCATCGACCACGGCACTGGCGTCGTCATTGGCGAGACCTCCATCATCGGCAACCACGTCACGCTCTATCAGGGTGTCACCCTTGGTGCCAAGAGTTTCAAGTACGACGAGCAGGGCAACATGCTCAACATCCCCCGTCATCCGATCCTCGAGGACAATGTTACCGTCTACTCCAACGCCTCTATTCTCGGCCGCATCACCATCGGCCACCACTCCACCATTGGCGGTAATATCTGGCTCACGCACTCCGTTCCGCCCTATTCCCGCATCCTCCAGTCGAAAGCCATCGACGCTGGCTTCCAGGACGGCGCAGGCATTTAGTCAGATTAAAGAAAAAGGCTTCCTTGACGGGAAGCCTTTCTCTTATACGTGTTCTTTGTTAACGGGAAGCCTTTCTCTTGTTGAGAATTTCGGCGAACTTGCCTGTGGCTACGCTCTGGCCGTCTTCGCCGATGCTGACGGGCAGTCCGTCGGTATCAGAGGCATCGGCAGCGCGAGTGCGGTAGCGGCGGTAGTAGTCCCAATCCCAGGAGGCATTGTTCTCCATGTCGAAGTCATAAATGCGATTCTCCCAGTCGTACATAGTGCCTTTGAAGTGGTTGTACGAGATGGAGTAGTTGCGGTAGTCAATGCGTACGTTGTTCCAGTCGGGGTTGCGGTAGGTGATGTAGATGTCACCGTTGCGCACTGCCCAGTCGAAGGGACTGTAGGCATACTCGTTGCGGTTGGTGGTAGAGTAGTCTACCTCATAGCCGGTGCCGTAGGTGGCTGCGCCGTAGTCGTCGTAGTAGGCAGCGTCGAAGCGCCATACGGTGCGGTACTGGCCGTCTTGGAACTCTTCGCCCCAGCTGTTCTGGTAGTAGGTGTCGAGCCATCCCTCCCAGTTAGCGCCAGTGAGCTTGTCGGCAATCATCGTGTCGGTATCGCAGCTGGTCATTGCGAAGACCGGCATCAGCATCAGGATGTAAAAATATAACTTCTTCATAATTGTAACGTTTTGAAATGGTTTGATGGTGCAAAATTAAGTGTTTAGTCCGTGCCGGGCAAGTGAATTATCCTATTCATGGGTAGGGATTTCCCTATTCTTGTTTCTTCTTTCCGAAGTCGGGGTCGATCTTCAGGGTGGCTGAGACAATGTAGGTGAGTGAGCAGGCCGCTATGACGATGAGGAAGAATGTGGGATAGCCAACGCTCTCCTGCAGTGCGCCGGCAAAGAGGCCGGGTATCATCATCGATAGGGCCATGAAGGCGGTGCAGAGGGCGTAGTGGGCCGTCTTGTGCTCGCCCTGACTATAATAAATGAGGTATAGCATGTAGGCCGAAAAACCGAAGCCGTAGCCGAACTGCTCGATGAAGACGCAGACGTTGACGATGATCAGGCTTTCTGGCAGGGCATAGGAGAGATAGACATAGACGAGGTCGGGCAGGGTGATGGCTATCACCATGGGCCACAGCCAGTGCTTCAGACCGTCGCGACTGGCGGCGATGCCTCCGAGGATGCCTCCGAGGGTGAGGCCAATGACGCCCACGGTGCCCTGTACGAGGCCGTATTCGGCGGGTGAGAGTCCGAGGCCGCCCTTGGCGGTGGCGTCGATGAGGAAGAGGGCGCTGACCTTTGCCAGCAGTCCTTCAGGCATGCGGTAGAAGAGCATGAAGCAGATGCCAGCCCACACCTGCGGTTTCTGGAAGAAGGTCTTCAGCGTGTGCCAGAACTCGTGCATGATGGAGGGAGAGGTCTGGTCCCGTGAATCTTCCTTGGGTCGCGGCAGGATGTAGTGGTGCCAGAGCCAGAAGGCGATGAAGAGTCCCGCCATGCCGTAGAACGTGATGCTCCAGGAATATTTGATGTTGCGGGTGACCACCTCGAGATTGCCTGCCAGCATCACGAGCAGACCCTGTCCGACGATGGTGGCTATGCGGTAGAACGTGCTTCGGATGCCCACGAAATAGGCCTGCTCGTGCTGACGGAGTCCGAGCATGTAGAAGCCGTCGGCAGCGATGTCGTGGGTGGCGCTGGAGAAGGCCATCAGCCAGAAGAAGGCGAGTGAGCCTTGCAGCCAGTATGGCCCTGGGATGGTGAAGGCCACACCGCCGAGGGCTGCGCCGATGAGCAGCTGCATGGTGACAATCCACCAGCGTTTGGTCTTGATGATGTCGATGAAGGGGCTCCACAGGGGTTTGATAACCCACGGCAGATAGAGCCACGAGGTGTAGAGCGTGATGTCGGTGTTTGACAGGCCGAGGCGCTTGTACATGATGAGCGAGATGGTCATCACGGCCACGTAGGGCAGGCCTTCAGCGAAATACAAAGTGGGCACCCAGGCCCAAGGAGATTTTTTCATTAACTTTGAACTTTGAGTTTTGAACTTTGAACTTTATGATTACTCATACAACTTCTGTATTTCGGCGTGGCGGTAATAGAATAGCAGTATTTCGTCGTAGGTTTTGCCCTGCTCGCCCATGACGGCAGCGCCAATCTGACAGAGGCCTACACCGTGACCCCAGCCACGTCCGTGCAGGCGGAAACTGCCCGTGAGCTTCTCCACATCGAAGGCAGAGGAGAGCAGGTGGGTCTCGCTCAGGGCACGGCGAATCTCGAGCTCCTTGCCGATGGTGAACGTCTTCTTCGTGCCTACTATCTTGAGTTTCCAGATGCGGCCGCTCTTGCCTCGCTCCAGAGGGATGAGGTCGGTGATCAGGCCGAAGTCGTCTTTCAGTTTGCGGTTGACGAGTTCGGAGAGTTCTGCCTGGGTGTATTCCACCGTCCAACGGTAGAAATCGGGCGTTTCCTGATCATAGTCCTTCATCACTTGTGAGAGGATATGGCTGTCGTGGGTGTCGCAGTAGGGGTCGTGGATACTGATGAGATAGGGCTTGGGTGTGTCTTCCCAGCAGTATTGGAACTCCTCGGTTACTCCGCCACAGCACTTCGAGAAGCGTGCGTCGCAGATGTCGTTGCCGTAGGTGAGCACTTGTCCGCGCGTCTCGCTGATGGCCTCCTCTGCCTTCCCGCCGCTTTCCTTGGGAATGCCCTGGTAGCGCTGGCAGTGGTCGTCGGCGCAGACGTCGAATATGGCATGGTCCTCACGATCGTGCCAGCGGATGAGCTCATCGTCTTTCCTCGTGAAAGAGAAGAAACTGTCTTGTCCGCTTTCAAGTTTGTGGCGCTTGTCCATCTGTGCCAGCAGCCAGGAGCGGCTGATGACGGCATGGGCCTTCAGGAACTCGAGGGAGGCGGTGGGTGACATCTCGCTGGAGATGACACTCGTCAGGTAGCGCTCTGCAGGGAGTTCATTGATGGCCACAATCTTGTCGGCCTCTACGACGAAGCGCAGGGAACCTTCGTACTCCAGTGTCTGCTGACGCTCCCAGTGGAAATCTACGCCGATGGTGACGTCGTTGAGTGAGAACGTGGCGTCATCGGCCTGTGGGGTGAAGGTCAGCTCACGATACTGTGTGCCGCTCCAAAGTATGCCGCCCTCGGAGAAGGCAACCGTCTGCACGCCTGTGATGACTTCGCCTTTGGCGATATAGGGTTTGTTGAGTACGAACGAGATTTTCTCGGCTGTGATGAGTCCTACAGAGACGGTAGGCTCCTTCTTAGTTGAGAGTTGAGAGCTGAGAGTTGAGAGTTTCTCGGAGGAAGCCTTGAGACGGCTGACAACCTGTTGCAGCTGGTCTTTTGTCAGCGCCACTTCATGGAGGATGCCGAGGGCTTTCTCAGGCGTGAGACGCTCGAAATCTTCCTGGCGTGGAGTGATGATGAGTCCCGCCATGTCGAGGGCACCTGGGGAGATGATGAACTGCGCGTCGCCCTCGGCATAATAGCAGTCGGGGCGGTGCTTGCGACGGGGGAATACCACTGAGAGGTAGTCATCGTCGCGTCGCCAGCTGACGATGTTCAGCATCGGCTCCTCGTCGTCGTCCTGCATCGGCAGGGCTTCGTAGAGACGGCGGAAGAGTTGTTCGTCGCCATATTGCGAACGGCTACGGATGAGCAGGGCCGGACAGGGGTATTCCTCGATGACGGAGATGTCCTCGCCATCGTTGAGGCTGTATATCTGTGTCAGATTACGACTCAGTCGCTGCCAGGACAACTGCAAGGGCAGTCGTCCGCTGGTGCCTGCCTGGAAATGGGCATGGTCAGGGGCGGAGGCGCCACATTTGGGACCATTGTAGAACACCATCATCTCTGGGTACTCGTCAAGCAGCTTGTGGATCTCACCGTAGTAGTTGAGGACACGCTGCGGCTCGTGCCTGACACAGGGGATGGTAAAGTGACAGGGCAGGATGGGGTAGGGGTTGACGAGCAGATCGAACTGACTGTCGACGGCTTTCTTCGTCTGCTCCTTTGGACGGTTCTGCTCACAGAGGAAACAGGGACGCTCGGCGACCACCTTCTTGTCGATGCTGGCGCCTGTGGACACCATGCGGGCGGGGTTCCACTGTACGAGAACGGACGAGGCGCCGACGGCTAACTCTCGCGTACGAACGTTACGCAAGTCGTGATAGCGGTTGCGGGCATCGTCCCATTTCTCCAACTGACGGTTGAAGAACCGTTGCAGTGGCGAATCGTTCATCAGTTCCTGCTTACCCTGAAGCATCTGCTGACGAGCCAGGATCTCGAGCGTGCGCAGACGGTCCTTATAGAGGTTGTTGGCATTCACACGATCGATGCTCAGCGCAGCGTCGCTATTGCCTCCCCATCGGCGGCAGAGATACAGTTCGCTGAAAATGCGGCCGATGCGGTAGTGGCGCGAAAAAATGAGTCCCAAGGCGTAATCCTCGCCGTAGGAGGTATTGGGAAATCCTATCTGTCGCAGCAGGGGCGTGAAGAAGGCACGTGGCGCGCCAAGGCCGTTGATGCGGAGGGCGTTGTTTGGCCCGTTGTCGTCTGTCCACTCGGCGTGGTCGATAAGTCCTGGGGGCAGTGTGTTAAGCTCGAAGTCGCACATGCGGTAGGAGCCGATGACCATTGCCGCGTTCTGCTTGTAAAAGGCATCGACCACTTGTTGGAGGGTCTTTGGTGAGGAGTAGAGGTCGTCGCTGTCGAGTTGCACGGCGAAGCGTCCACAACGGTCATCGTTGATGGCCTGGTTCCAGCAGCCGCCGATACCTAGGTCCGTGCGCTCTGGGATGATATGGATGAGCCGTTCGTCGTGGTAGGCCTGGAGCAGTTTGGTGGTTTGGTCCGTAGAGTGGTTGTCGACCACGATGACGTTGAACTTGAAGCTGGCCTTCTGGCTGAGCGCGGAGTTAACGGCGTCGCAGATGGTCTTCTCACGGTTGTAGACGGGTATGACCACCGATGCTTCCACGTCGAACTCCTGTTCGTTGAAGTCTGGGCGGCGGTAGTATGACGGGTCAATCTTTGCACCAATCTCTTGCAGATGGGCAGTAGCAGCCTGCTCCATCTCTATCTGCACCTCACGGTTGCGTGGGTTCACGTAGTCGAACTGCTTCACGCCTGAGGCCCTTGTGTCGGTCTCTTCCTCAGTGTACAGCTTCTCGTCGATGTGGAAGAGCTGACCGTTGCGGCTCAGGAAGAGCCTGAGGGCATAGAGGCCCGCATGGCGGTAGTCACTCTCTCCGGCCTGCATGGCGAAAGTGTGCAGCAGCGAGGTCTTGATGAGCAACAGTGATCCGAAGTCGAAGTCATCGCGGATGCTGCCCACCTGATAGTCGATGACAGGATGGGGTATGCGCTTGCCGTCGATCAGGTCGTAGTGGTCGGCATATACCATCGAGGCGTCGCTGTCGGAGGCCACACGCAGGAATCTGTCGAGGGCTCCCTCGCCCAATTCCAAACTGACAGGCTTCGTCTGAAGGAGCACGTAGTCTGCCTTAGCATTCTCGGCGATGGTCATCAGGGTGTTGCTGCTGGTGAGGTTGTCGACAGTCAGCGGAATACATTTCCTAAGGGTGTCGCCATCCTTAGCCGAGAGTGGTCCAGACGTGAGCAGGAATATATTCTGAATGGTTTTGCTTCCGCGCAGTTGCGCTACGGTCTTGGCTGCGCCACAGGGGTCGTAGCAGGGCAGGAAACAGTCTATTTTTTCTCTCATGAAGGTCTGTTAATGAATTATTGCAGGGCAAATTTCGTAATATTTTCCGAAAGTACCAAATATTAAATGGAAAAACTCAAATAAATTTGGTTTTTCGCTTAGTTTGCACTACCTTTGCACCCGAAAAGAGTGATGAACGGCGAAAAGAAAGTATTGATGGGCCTGTCGCCTGAGGAGTTGAAGGCCGTGGTGCGCGAACTGGGTATGCCCTCGTTCACTGCCAGTCAGATTCTCAAGTGGCTTTATCAGCAGCATGTGGGAAGTATCGACGAGATGACCAATCTCTCGAAAGCTAATCGTGAGCGGCTGACGGCTGACTATGTGGTAGGGGCGATGGCTCCTATCGACTGCCAGCGTTCGAAAGACGGCACCATAAAGTATCTCTTTCCTGTCAGAGCCGGCTCTTCCAGTGGTGCAGGATTATTCGTCGAGACCGTCTTTATCCCTGACGGTGAGCGGGCCACACTCTGCGTTTCGTGCCAGGTGGGCTGCAAGATGAACTGCCTGTTTTGCCAGACAGGCAAGCAAGGCTTTGAGGGTCAGCTTACGGCTGCAGACATCCTTAATCAGATATATTCCCTGCCAGAGCGCGAGCGACTGACGAATATCGTGTTCATGGGGCAGGGAGAGCCGATGGATAATCTCGACGCCGTCATGCGGGCTACGGAGATCCTGACTGCCGACTATGGCTATGCCTGGAGTCCGCGACGTATCACTGTCAGCAGCGTAGGTGTCAAGGGTAAGCTGAAACGCTTTCTGGATGAGAGTGAGTGCCACGTGGCTATCTCCATGCACTCGCCTCTGCCTGAACAGCGTCGGAGGCTGATGCCCGCAGAAGGACAGATGTCGATTACGGAGGTGGTGGAACTGCTGAAGCACTATGATTTCAGCCACCAGCGCCGTTGCTCATTCGAGTATATCTGTTTTGGGGGACTCAACGATACACCCGCCTTCGCTCGTGAGATAGTGAAGCTGCTGCAGGGATTGGAATGCAGGGTGAACCTCATCCGCTTCCATGAGATACCTGACGTCGACCTTCCTGGCTCTGACGAGAAGCGTATGGAGGCCTTGCGCGACTATCTGACCGCACACGGTGTGTTTACCACCATACGTGCCAGCCGTGGACAGGATATCCTCGCCGCATGCGGACTCCTCTCTACAGACAAGAAACTCGCCAGACACTAAATGGATATTCCTAAGATCGTAAATCGTAATTATATAAAAATATATGGAAGATAAAAAGATACGCGTGGCAATCACGCACGGAGATACTAACGGTATTGGTTATGAAGTGATATTGAAGGCGTTTGATAATCCTGCGATGTTCGAGTTGTGTACGCCCATCATCTACGGATCGCCGAAGGTGGCTGCCTACCATCGTAAGGCCCTGAGCATGGAGACACAGTTTTCTATTATCGACAAGGCTGAGGACGCACATGACGGACGCCTAAACCTGCTCACTACATTTGATGAAGAGGTGAAGGTGGAATTTGGTGTGCCTTCAGAAGAATCGGATGCTGCAGCCAGGAAGGCCGTTGCCCGTGCGAAGGAAGACCTGCAGAAAGGTCTCTACGACGTGTTGGTGCAGGCTCCTATGCGTTCTGGTGCTAATCCCGCCAAGGAAGATAAGTCGCTGACGATGATGGTCTGTGACCAGATGCGCGTGGGTCTCGTCACCACTCATCTGCCTATCAAGGATGTGCCTCAAGCTATCACCGTAGAGAAAATTGTCGACAAAGGCCGTATCTTCCATGCCAGTTTGAAGCGCGACTTCCGTATTTCCAATCCTCGTCTGGCAGTGCTCGCACTGAATCCCCAGCTGGGAACAGAAGAGGAGAAGGTGATCGCCCCAGCCGTAGCGGAACTCGAGAAACAGGGCGTGCAGGCATTCGGCCCCTTTATCGCTGATGACTTCTTCGGACAGCAGATGTATTACAACTTTGATGGTGTTATGGCTATGTTCGATGATCAGGGAATTGTGCCCTTCAAGACACTCGCAAACGAATATGGCGTGAAACTGAAGGCTGGCATCAATGCTATCTGCACCACGCCCGATCACGGCCCAGCCTTCGACATTGCCGGTAAGGGTGTGGCCGATGAGCAGTCGTTACGTCACGCCATCTACACGGCCATCGACATGTTCCGTCATCGTATGGACTACGATGCTCCAATGGCTAATCCGCTGCCGAAACTCTATCACGAGAAGCGTGAGGACGGCGAGAAAGCCCGCTTCGCTGTGCGCCCCATACAGAAGAAATCCGCAACTGAAGAGGGAGACGAGATGGAGGAAGCATAATTTTTTGCGTTAATTTCTGCCAAAATTGCAGTTGTTTCAGAAATAATGTGTAATTTTGTCAGCCAAAATCGTGGTAATGGATCTGCAGACAATAAAACAGAGGTACAACATCGTGGGGAATTGCGAAGCTCTGAACCACGTGCTCGACGTCGCTCTTCAGGTGGCGCCGACGAACCTTAGTGTACTCATCGTCGGTGAAAGTGGTGTGGGAAAGGAGATTATCCCTCGCGTCATCCACGACAACTCCCCACGCCGCCGAGAGAAGTACTTTGCCATCAACTGCGGTTCCATCCCAGAGGGCACCATCGACTCAGAACTCTTCGGACACGTGAAAGGTTCATACACAGGAGCCATCAACGACTCTCCAGGATATTTCGGAGCAGCAGACAAAGGCACACTCTTCCTTGACGAGGTGGGTGAGTTGCCACTGGCCACCCAGGCCCGTTTGCTCCGTGTTCTCGAGAACGGAGAATATATCCCTGTGGGTGCTACTGAGGTCAAGAAGACCAATGTACGCATTGTGGCTGCCACGAATGTGAATATCCAGCGCGCCATCAGTGAAGGTCGTTTCCGTGAGGACCTCTACTATCGTCTCAACGAGGTGCCCATGCAGATACCTCCCTTGCGGGAACGTGGCGAAGACATAGTGCTGCTCTTCCGTCTCTTTGCTATGCAGATGGCCGAGGAGTATCGGATGGACAAGGTGGTGCTTACCGACGAGGCTAAACATGTGCTTATGCGCTACAAGTGGCCAGGCAATATCCGTCAGCTGAAGAACATCACCCGTCAGATTTCTGTGCTTAGCCCTGAGCGTACCATTACAGCCGACATGCTGCGTAACTTCATCCCACAGGATCAGGAGACCACCCAGCTGGCAACCATCCACAAGGACAGTGGCGACCACTCGTTTGAGAATGAGCGCGAGATACTCTATAAGATACTTTTCGAACTGCGTGGCAACGTTAATGAGATGCGTCATGAGATGAGCCAGTTGAAGAAACGTCTCGACGATGCCCAGGGCAGTATTTCTGCGCCTCAGACACCATCGGTACCAACGACGCAACTCGCACCCATCACGCCTATTCAGCCCATCACTCCTGCCATGGAGGACGCGATGGCTGAGGAATATGTGGAGCCTGAGCGCGAACCTGAGAATCTCAACCTCAGCACCATCGGCCGGCAGATGCTGGAAAAAGCCCTCGAGCGCAACCACGGTAACCGTCGGATGGCTGCTCAGGAACTGGGCATCAGCGACCGCACACTTTACAGACGACTGAAGCAGTATGGACTGGAGTAAATATATAAAGGTGGCTTTGATGGCGATAGCCGTCGCCATCGGCAGTGCTTGCTCAGTCAGTTACAAGTTCAACGGCGCAAGTATCGATTACGCGAAGACGAAGACAATACAGATAGGCGACTTCCCCGTTCGTGCCTCTTACGCATGGGCACCGATGGGACCAATGTTCAACAACGAACTGCGAAACCAGTTTATTGACCACACACGTCTTCAGATCGTGAAGCGCAATGGTGACCTGAAACTGGAAGGTGAGATAACGCGCTATGACCAGCGAAACAAGGGTGTTTCCAGTGAGGGCCATTCTTCGATGGTGGAACTGTCGATGACCGTCAACGTTCGGTTCACCAACAATGCCAATCATGGCGAAGATTTTGAGCAGCAGTTTACCGCCACCAGCAGTTACGACTCCACGCAGTCGCTCAACTCCGTGCAGGACGGCCTTGTAGAGGAGATGATCAAGAATATTTGTGAGCAGATATTCAATGCCGCAGTGGCCAACTGGTGATGTTTAAAATATGTAGAAGATGGAGATATTAGAATTGATACACCACCCAGAGCGAATGGATCGCGACACACTTTACGAGTTGCGTTCTCAGGTGGCCCTGTATCCTTATCATCAGACGGTACGCCTGCTGATGCTCCAGAATCTCTATCTGCTCCACGATCCTACGTTCGATGAAGAATTGCGCCGTGCCGCCATCTACATTACTGACCGCCGCGTGCTGTTCAATATGGTTGAGGCCGCACATTATCAGTTGCGCAAGGCCAAGCCGGAAAAGAAGGAGAACAAAGAAACCTCCTCGCGCACGATCTCACTCATCGACTCTTTCCTCGACACCATTCCTCAGGAAGAGCCGAAGCCAGGCAAGCGCAAGCCTACGCCGGCAGATGCAGCAGTTGACTATGTAGCCTACCTCATGGAGACTGAGGGTGCTGACGCTCCAGAGGAGCAACCTGTGCCTGAAATGCGCGGACAATCGCTCATAGATACATTCATAAATTCTGACAAAGGACGCTTTACGCTCAGCGATGTGCCTCTTCCGTCTGATGAACCGGAAATTCATGAGAAAGAGCCTGAAGAAGAGGTTGGAGAGGAGTGCTTTACTGAAACTTTAGCGCGAATTTACATAAAACAGGGCAGATATTCGAAGGCATTGGAAATTATTCAGCGATTAAGTTTGCAAATTCCGAAAAAAAATGCTTACTTTGCAGATCAAATCCGATTCCTCGAGAAGTTGATAATAAATAGTAATCAAAAATAGAGTAAAAAAGATGTACACATTATTTGTAGTTTTAATCGTCATTGCAGCACTGCTCATGATCGGCATTGTGCTCATTCAGGAGTCTAAGGGTGGCGGCCTTGCTAGCCAGTTCTCCGGTTACAATCAGATTGGTGGTGTGCGTAAGACCACTGACTTTATCGAGAAGACCACTTGGGGCCTCGCCGCTTGCATGGTGATCCTCAGCGTCCTTTGCGCATATGTGGCACCAGGTGCATCCAGCACTGGATCCGTCATGGAGAACTATGAGGTGCCTGCTACCAATCCTAACAATCTGCCTGGATTTGGCGCAAGCCAGCAGCAGGATGCTCCTGCAGCACCTGCAGCTCCCGCAGCTGAGGCTCCTGCCGCTCCTGCCGCACCTGCTCAGCCAGCAAACTAATTGCTCTTCATGTAAGGGTAAATACAGGTTTTAATTAATGATTTTTATTAAAGCCCCCGTTTTTCGTAGAAAGGCGGGGGTGATTTTATGAATTTTCGAAAAAAAACGTGCAAAAGTTTGGCAGTCTCAGATTTTTGCCGTACCTTTGCACCCGCAAAACCGACATGGTGCCCGTAGTTCAGTTGGTTAGAGCGTCAGATTGTGGTTCTGAATGTCGACGGTTCGAGTCCGTCCGGGCACCCCAAAAGGAGACATCGCCGAAAGGCAATGTCTTTTTTTGTGAGTAGCCCGCAAGGGCACCCTCTAAAAATGAGCCGTCATTCCGATTGGAGTGACGGCTCTTGTTGTGTAATAGAGGGTTAACGGATGGTGAGCCAGACGGGTTCGTTGCGGGCTTTGGCGGCTACGATGAGTTGTTTGAGTTCGTAGAGCCACTTGCGGGATTCGAGCAGACGGCCTACGATCTGGTTACGGCCCACGAGGATGCAACCTGCGGTATCGGCGGCGGTGTTGCCCATGTGGATGCGGATGCCCTTGAAGAGGTGGTTGAAGTCGGGACCACCGAGCAACAATGGTAACCACATCTTGAACTTCGGACTCCACGTAATCACTACGGCGTAACGGCCTTCTGGAATGGCGAAGGGCTTCAATTTCTGTGCCTTCGTTGGTGAACGAAGCACGGCTTCCTTCGAGACCGTTGTCTTTAGTTCGAGGGCCGTTGGTTCGAGGGTATCGCAGAAGTAAGTTAGTTTCTCACCTGCCAGAAACTCGTCCATAACTTGCTCTTTGATGTAGAGCTTGCCTATTGTATAGGTCTTGCGTTTTGCTATGCGTACTAATACTAATTCCATAATTTTCAATTTTCAATGTTCAATGTTCAATGTCCTTAATGTCACAAAGTCACGAAGTCACGTTGTCTAATTTTCAATCTTCAATTTTCAATTTTCAATTTACTCCAGTGGGTCTTGTCCACCTTCTCAATCCAGCCGTCACGACCCCATCGGGAAGTGATTTTCCTGAGGGCTGCCTCTGAGCAGAAACCTCGTTTCAGAGGGCGCAGATCGTCGATGGTGAACGTAGGCGGCAGCTGGTCGAAGATGGAGTGATTGACGCCGTATCGCAGGCACTCGTCCTGAGCATCGACATACTGATTCTGCAAAGCCTCACCGAAGGCACGAATCTGCTGAGAGAGACAGTAGTCGGCCATCATCAGCGCAAAGTCGATGCACGCTTTGCTCTCACGAGCACACCCAGAAAGCATGTGAAAAATCACCCCACAACGGAAACCGATGACGGCAGCGCGCTTACGATAAGTGTCCTTAACGTGGTCGATATCCTTGGCAGCCTCCACGCGTTTTTCCTCGCACCACTGCTCGATGGCCTTCCTCAAACGAGGCACATCCACGAGACCCGTAAAGCTGCGCAGACGAGTGACTGCCTGCTGAATACGGGCTTCATCCTCAGCCGAACGACGTCCGAACTTTGGCATCTTCTGAAAGCTGGAGTCAGGCATCTCAGCCACGAGCACACGACTCGAAAGACCGTTCTCAATGTTGTCCGACTTGAAGCACTTCCGCATGGCTCCGTTGGTGCCCAGCATCGTCCAGTTGTAGGTCACATTGACCACACCCGACTCAGCCTGATCAGAGTTGTAATCCTGACCCCACTCACCGTAGTCGAAGCTCAAACGATAGATGTCGTATTTCGAGCTCCAACTGCCAGCACCGTTCGTTTTTCGGAGGGTATCAAGTTCCTCTCCAAAGCTGTACAAGGTATGTCCCTGAGCATTCTTGAATCGCTTCAAAAGCGTTGAGCAAGAGACCGTTACGGGCACCACTCGAATCAAGACGTGTGGGTCTTCGGGAGCCTTTTCATTGGCCTTGCGACCTTTCTTGCGCTCCTTCCATTCCTCCTCACGCTTACGGGCAAGGGCATCCTCTTCGTCAAGCTGACGCTTCCAAATATCGACAGCGTTCTTGACTACTGACTTGTTCGAAGCCTGCTCACCACGAATGATTGACATCAGTCCGAGGCGGTGGATGTTGCCATCACAATACTCAACCGTTACCTGATCGGCATAAGTGGCGCAGATGGGCATGATGCCACAAAGTACAGGCATGTGCATTGACACAGGCACACCAACTAAGGATTCTTTGAGTCCGATGGGCAAAGCCTTTCTAAGTGAAGAGTGAAGAGTGAAAAGTGAAGAATCGGACTGCGCATCGTCGTCGAGTTGAAGTTCAGGGTGAGCGGAAGCAAATTCTTCATTCTTCACTTTTAACTCTTCACTCAAAATGATGTCATTCATCATTTTGCTAATGCCCTTGGGCTCTTCCTTGCAAGCCGAGTCAACGATGGATTTCAGTTCCACATCGGAAAGTCCGAAACGGGGCATCACCTGCATCAGCACGTCTTTCTTATTGTCGCAGATGGCTCGGAGATTGACGGCCAGTTTATGCAACTTGACATTTCTCTCTCCTTCTGCCGGCTCACCACCATTCCTCCGCCACCACTCAGAGATGATACTCGAATACGGAATGCCCTTGAACGACAAGTCTTTGTTTTCTTTTGACGACAACTGAGACAACTTGGACAACTCTTTTTCAGGCAGAAGTTCTGCCTGAGGCGACACATTGTCGCCATTAAATGTTGTCTTAGTTGTCATTGTTGTCGTTGAATCATCATCACTTGTCGCTACCTCGAACAACTTTGGATTAACATACTTGGTATGATCCTCGGGCACCATATAGATGCACCTTGAAACATCCTTCACGGCTGCATCGGGTGTGAATCCCGTAGCTTGGGCCATCAGCTCCTGAGCCTGCTCAACTGTCAAATTTTCTGGCAGTTCCACCAGGACGTGAGTACCCTTACGAACCGACTCTTCAATGAGCAACACCACTAAGGGAGACTTTTCCAAGAGTCGGGCCACGATCTCCTCCGTATGGCCTTTCTCGTCAAAGTCCAGCATCAGTCGGTTGAGAGGCTTGACGGCATCGGCTA
>CAMKSE010000011.1 GCA_946415365.1 uncultured Prevotellaceae bacterium | reverse complement strand
TGCAGAATCAGATCACTGGTTGCGCTACCTATGGTGGCCACGGTGAGCAGATGGCCGTCTTCGGAAGCCACGTGGAGATCGCAGGCCGCAAGCTGACCGACATCATCGGCACAGCAGAGTTCCCCGCAGAGGAGTGGGAGCAGATGAAGATCGACGTCACCAAGGGTGGTGCCAAGATCATCGAGCTCCGCGGACGCTCTTCTTTCCAGAGCCCCAGCTATCTCTCTGTTGAGATGATCCGTGCCGCTATGGGTGGTGAGCCCTTCCGCTTCCCCGTTGGAACCTACGTGAAGACCGACAAGTACGATCACATCATGATGGCCATGAAGACCACCATGACTGCCGAGGGTGCCAAGTTCGAGGTTCCCCAGGGTACTGCCGAGGAAAACGCCAAGCTCGACCAGAGCTACGAGCACCTCTGCAAGATGCGCGACGAACTGGTGACGCTGAACATCGTTCCTCCCATCTCTGAGTGGAACAAGATTAATCCGAACCTCTAATCGCTATTCAATAGCATTAGACAATACACTCAGGCGGGGATTTTCTGGAATCCCCGCCTGTATTTTTATATCAATAGTTTTGTTACAATGCTTCTATCTCCTCTTTTGAAAGGCTTGTATATTTAGAAATAAGTTCGAATGACATCCCATCTGCCTTCATCTTGCGAGCATTCTCACGGTTGGCCTGGTCTTTACCTTCAGCTCGACCTTCAGCCCGACCTTCTGCCCGACCTTCAGCCAGCCCCTTAGCCAGTCCTTTTGCCAGCCCTTTAGCCTCTCCTTGTTTGCGACCTTGGATTTCTGCCTCAAGCAATTTCGTTTTCATGACATCTGTATCGCGGACAAGCGTGTCAAGATAATTGTCATAGACACGGCGTTCCTCCTCAGACATTCTGAGATACTCCAGACGTTCACGGGCTTCCATCAGGCCAGGAACCTTCGTGTCTGGACGAATATACTCGTCCTTCAGGTATTCTAGCCATTCCTCGAGCGGAGTAACGGCTAACTTATTGAACTCATTCACACGGATAACGAAGTATTCAGGGAAGACATCCTCTGGCGTCACCACATGCAAGTCGTCCTGCTCATGCTGTGTCAACTGAAGCGTGTCCTTTGTATGCACGCCAATCAGCGTGGTCTGTCTGTGATAGAGATAGTCGGCTCCCTCGCCCAGGTCGAAATAGAGAATGTTGATGCTGTACACCTTCTTCACATTCTCATAGCTCATCCCCTTGCCCATGTGCTCTGTGATGGTCTTTGCCACACCATAGAGCATCCGTTGCAGATAGTCCAGTTCACGGCTTTGCTGAATCTCCACGAGGATGATCCGTCCCTGAGAGTCCTTCGCCTTGATGTCCACGCGGTTGAACTTGTCGTCCCTGTGTTCCTGGTTCGACTCGCTTTCTAAGAGCTCCACAATCTCGATCTTCTCGCCGATGAGCACATTTATCAGGCCCTCGAAGATGGCAAAGTCAGCCTTGGAGCGGAGCATATACTTCGCCGCCCAGTCAAACCGTATGTACTTGTTCTTGCCCTTTACCATCACCTTTCCATTCTTTGTACCTTCTTTTTTCATAATAAAAGCGTTTTAAGAGTTAATAAAAAGATTTATCGGGTGCAAAGATACGAATATATTCTGAAACAAACAAGAAAAAGAGAGAAAACTATCTCTACGCACGCATGTGAACTTACTTTTCTCAAAGGAGTGCGATCCTGAAAGAGGACCATACATTAAGTAACGCATCATCTGCCAAAAACGTCCACCTTCTATATTTGTGTAACTGACCAGTTTCACCATCATATGCCACAAGCAAGTTCCCTGTGGGCAACCCTTTTCATCTATAGGGCCACCGTACTGCTGTTTCTTCATGAGATTATAGAAGCCAAAAGTCTTTCAAAATATTAATGCTTAATTTTATATTTTATATTGCACGTTCTGCAACATACATCCCAAAGCCTGCAATGTACGTTTCAAAGCCTGCAATGTACGTTTCAAAGCTTGAGATACAAAATATCAATAGTATCAACTAAATTGGATTGTCTTTCATCATTTATATCACAGATTACAGTATCACAGTTATTTAGAGAGGTGAAAATTTGGAGAGCGTAGGGGGCATGGGGATGAGGTGTGGCTTCAATAAAACTATAATACTGTGATCTGTGATTCATGAGCGTGGTACAGTTCTACAAAGTATTTTAATAATTCTTTACAAATTCAGTTTCTTGAAATACTCCATGATGACGGGCTGGGGAAACTAGAAGTTTGCAGGCTTGAAAGTGGGAGTTTGAAGGCTTAAAAATAGGAGTTTGCAGGCTTGAAACTCCAGAGGCCGAAAATGAGCGGAAACAGGGGTAAAAAAGCACAAAACAACTGATCTGAAATTATTTTACAGACAGTACACTCACATTTATAGATGCGCTGTTTGTCTAGAAAGACAAAACACTTTATAAATCACTGGAATATTATAAAATATAATTTAATAAACCAAGAAAAATGCGAATAAATCCTATGAAAGAACGTTATTCTTCCATTTTTTCTTATATTTGCACCCGCAAAAGAATAAAATATGGCACTGATAAAGAGTTATCGCGGGCTAAGCCCCAAGTGGGGGCGAGACTGCTATTTCAGCGAAAATGCTACTATTGTGGGAGATGTGACGATGGGCGACGAGTGCTCAGTATGGTTCAATGCCGTCGTCCGTGGTGACGTGGCTCCCATCACTATCGGCAATTGCACGAATATTCAGGACGGCTCTTGCGTCCATGTGACCTTTGATACTGGTCCCACACATATCGGCTCGTATGTGACCATCGGCCACAACGTGACCGTCCATGCCTGCACCATCCACGACCACGCGCTCATCGGCATGGGCTCCACCCTACTCGACGGCTGCGAGGTGGGCGAAGGAAGCATCGTAGCTGCTGGTGCACTTGTGCTACAGAACACAAAGATTCCTGCTGGAGAGATTTGGGGCGGTGTACCTGCCAAGTACATCAAGCCTGTACGTCCAGGACAGACTGACAACGCAGAGCACTACGTTGCCTACTCAAAGTTCTACTTGAACGACGAGTGATCTTTGTTTATAGTTGATTCAAAGGGCTATGTCCGGCTGCCAGAAGATGGTCTTGCCGGCATAGAGTGAGGCCTGCACATCAATAAGCCGCTGGTTCGACGAACCTCTGAACAAGAGGTCAGGATCACGTAGTTTCTCAATAAACGGGCCATCCACCAGAACATCTATCTGCTCCAACAGTTCGCGCTGGTCCTCGTTGATCAGGCTTTCAAACGTAAAGCCCGTATAGCACCAGATATCCTTGTTTGATTGTTCGTGGACGGCCCTTGCCAATTCGGCGAAGCCTGCCGCCTGATACATAGGATCGCCGCCAGAGAAGGTGACGTTGGCGAAGGAGTCGGCCATGATAATGCGCATGAGTTGTGCCGTCGACATCTCATGTCCACCGTTAAAATCCCACGACTGCGGATTATGGCAGCCTGGACACTGATGGTTGCACCCAGCACAATAGATGGAGGTCCGGAAGCCCGGACCATCCACCATCGTATCCTCTATGATATCAAGAACTCTAATCATTTTTCTTTTGACAACGAATTTAAACGAATTACACGAATTGGACGAATTCAAGTTAATTCGATATAATTAGTATAATTCGTGCAATTCGTCTTAATTCGTTGTTTTTATTCTCCGAAAAGATCTTTTGTTCCGTGGTCGATATGTGTCACACGGTCATTCAGTTCTGCGAGCTTGCCAGAGTTCCAACGGTCCGTTGTTCCCACGAGATAGCCCGTGATGCGCTGCAGCTTGTCGATATTCGTCGAGCCACACTTCGGGCAATGGGTTAAATTATCGTCGGCATTCTCGTAGCCACAATCCATACAACGGTTACGATTGTGGTTTACTGAGCCGTAGCCCATGTTCAGCTGGTCCATCATGTCCACCACGCTCATAATCACCTGAGGATTATGGGTGGCGTCGCCGTCGATCTCCACGTAGAAGATATGTCCGCCACGCGTCATCTCATGATAGGGAGCCTCCACCTCAGCCTTATGACGGGCAGAGCACTTGTAATACACGGGCACATGGTTAGAGTTGGTGTAATAGTCACGATCCGTCACACCCTTGATGATACCAAACTCCTTACGGTCTTTCTTTGTGAACTTGCCACTCAGACCCTCGGCAGGTGTGGCCAGCACGGAGTAGTTGTGGTGGTACTGCTCACAGAAATCGTTGATACGCTGACGCATATAGCTGACAATCTTCAGGCCCAGTTCCTGACTTTCCTCGCTCTCGCCGTGATGCTTACCAGTAAGGGCGACAAGACACTCTGCCAGTCCGATGAAGCCAATACCAAGCGTACCCTGGTTGATCACGCTCTCGATGGTGTCACAAGGCTTCAGCTTATCAGCACCAATCCAGAGGCTCTTCATCAGCAGGGGGAATTGCTTGGCGAAGGCGGTTTTCTGGAACTGGAAACGATCGTCGAGCTGTTTGGCAGCCACCTCGAGCATATGGTCGAGCTTGGCGAAAAACATGTCGATACGCTTCTGCTGGTCCTGCTCACCCATGCATTCGATAGCAAGCTTCACGATATTGATGGTCGTGAATGAGAGGTTACCACGGCCGATGCTGGTCTTCGGCCCGAAACGGTTTTCGAACACGCGGGTACGACAACCCATCGTGGCCACCTCATGCTCATAGCGCTTGGGATCGTCGGCCTTCCAGTCGCTGTCCTGATTATAGGTGGCGTCGAGGTTCAGGAAGTTGGGGAAGAACCTGCGTGCCGTCACCTTACAAGCCAACTGGTAGAGGTCGAAGTTACGGTCCTCGGGCAGATAGTTCACGCCACGCTTCTTCTTCCAGATCTGAATGGGGAAGATGGCCGTTTCTCCACCACCCACGCCCTCATAGGTGGAGAGAAGGATCTCACGCATGATGCAACGACCTTCTGCGCTCGTGTCCGTACCATAATTAATAGAAGAGAAGACCACCTGGTTGCCGCCACGCGAGTGGATAGTGTTCATATTGTGGATAAACGCCTCCATTGCCTGGTGCACACGACTTACGGTCTTGTTGATGGCATGCTGCTGGGCACGCTCTTTGCCCTGAAGTCCGCCGAGCGGCTTCTTGATATAGTCCATCAAAGGCTCGTCGTAGAGATCCTTATAATCCTCACCATTCAGGTCTTCGAGGGCTTTCAGTTCCTCAATATAACTCATGCGGACGTATGGAGCCAGATAGAAGTCGAAGGCTGGGATGGCCTGACCTCCATGCATCTCGTTCTGGCAGCACTCCATCGAAATACAGGCCAACACTGATGCCGTCTCAATGCGTCTGGCGGGGCGCGAGGCACCGTGTCCGGCTATAAATCCACACTCCAATATATGGTCCAACGGGTGCTGAACGCAGGTTAGCGACTTCGTGGGATAATAGTCCTTATCGTGGATATGCAGGTAATTATGCTCCACGGCCTCGCGACTCTCCTCACTCAAAAGATAGTCATCGACGAAGGGCTTTGTGGTCTCCGAGGCGAACTTCATCATCATACCGGCAGGCGTGTCGGCATTCATGTTAGCATTCTCACGGGTCACGTCGTTGTTCTTGATGTTCACAATATCGAGGAACACCTCACGTGTCTTGGCCTTACGGGCCACACTGCGCTGATGACGATAGGCTATGTACTTCTGGGCCACATCCTTGCGGCTCGACTTCATCAACTCCACCTCTACGCGGTCCTGAATCTGCTCAACGGTCATCTGACTGTCACCCTGCTGAGCGATACGGTCGGTAATCTGGTATAACAGGCGCTCATCTTCGCCCTTGTCTGTATGGAGCATGGCCTTACGGATGGCTGCCATAATCTTCTGCTCGTTGAACCCAACGATACGTCCGTCGCGCTTTACTACTGTCTGAATCATATATATCAAAAGTTTTTAGTCGAAAATCGGATGCAAAGATAGCAATAAAAAACGAAAAGTTATCCGTTTCGGACAACTTTTCTTTTGTTAATTAATGCAAAGTTTCCCGTTTCGGACAACTTTCACTCACTGCTTCGTGCTGAAAGCCAACGCATAAACCCGCATCTGTTTCACCATTGCTACAAGTCCGTTGCTTCTCGTGGGCGACAAATGCTCCTTCAGTCCTATCTCCTCGATGAAATAGAGGTCGGCATCGAGAATCTCCTGCGGCGTATGTCCGCTGAGCACACGGATAAGCAGGCTTACTATGCCCTTCACGATCAGCGCATCGCTCTCAGCACGGAAGCTAATCACTCCAGACTCCTGACTCCTGTCTCCTGACTCCTTATTAATATAATCCGCCTGCAGCCATACCCTACTCTGACAGCCGTCAATCAAGTTCTGCTCCGTCTTATACTTCTCGTCAAGCGGCTCCAGATCGTTGCCCAAGTCAATCAGCAGCTGGTACTTGTCCATCCAGTCGTCAAAGCCGGAAAACTCCTCGATTATCTCGTCTTGTATCTCGTTTATGCTCATCTTTATCATCCTTTCTCATTTTCGGCCACAAAGGTAGTATAATTCGAGCAAAATACCAAATTTTGGAGCAGCGAATACAAAGAAAAGTCCGTTAAAAGTTTGAGGCGTTCAAAAACTATTTGTATATTTGCACCATATTTGATGAGGCCTTATATGTCACCTCACAACAACTTTCCTCGTCGTGCCGTCACTCTGGCGAATGATGTTAATGCCCTTTGAGGGTGACATCAGACGACGGCCGCGAAGGTCATAGATTTCCATGTCTTTACTAACAGAGCTCTTGACAGGCCTAATGGCAGACGGGATATTGAAGTCTTCTGCCGTAAAGATACACTCTCCGTCCTCATAACAGGATACGAAATAAGTGTATCTGCCTGGCGTCCTCACTGGTGGTTCATGAGAGGGATTTTGGTCCTCAATACCACTGATTGCCGATCCAACGCCCTCTACCCAGATGTCGTGCCATACTCCATCATCATCGTATTCTATCGTCGGGAGGTCCTCTCCTGCCTCAGAATACTTCTGAAGGCAAGTGTATCTACGGAACTGGCGACCGTTCACCATTATGTCGTCAATGCCATAAACCATCCAGTTTGTATTGCCTGTATTCATATCGGCATTCCATGTGAACACCCTTCCGAAATCATCGCGACCGAAATCAAAGAAAAGTCTCATTAACGGCATATCATAGGAATTATCGCCAAAATCCTGGCTTTTATAAATGCTACGACCCGTCTCATAAAGAAGGCATACAAGCCGCTCCGTCTTGTCATCCTGATACCAGAGTTTCTTGTATGTTTGGCGTCTGATAATGGTATCGCCTTTTACCACATAGGAATAGGGATCGCGGTGTTCTCCTTCATCGTCAAGGTAATAATGTATGTAGTTCCAACGCTTACCCTCGATGCCCATTTTGTGATAACCTTTATCTGTGGGGTCCGGCTCTATTGTCTGATACAACTTCTCGCCGTTCAACTCACAAGCGTTTAGACTGTTGTAGTTTCCTGATGCTGGTATCATGGCAAAGAAGTCCTTCGTGGCTCCCACGCCCTCAATCCAATACACATATTCCTCCTCATAGTCCCAAACAATCTGGAGAGTGTATTTCTTAATGGTGATGCCACCATTATCCTCCGTCCTAATATCTTTCACAAGCATTTGTCTATTCAACACATGAAGCGTATCGCCTATTTCACAGTCGAAGTCATACAACAGCTCTGCTTCATCATTCTCAGGATAGAAGCAGTACACCTTTTTGTTTTCCTCGTACAGACCACCCTCATATCTGACAATACTATCGTTGTACTGATTGTCTGAGTACATCCTGAGGCAGTTCTTACCTGCAATCAGGGTATCACCTTTCAATTCGTAGTAATAATAATGATCGTATTTGGCGGGACGTAATGGCATAAAATTGTCATACGTCCACTTCTTCCCTTGCTCCACCATAGGATGGTAACCCCATGTGTCTTCCAACGCATATACCTCACCACCATAGATGGCCTGGTATTTCTCCACCTCTGATGATGGCACATAGAGCTTCGCCTGCTTACCCATGCCGCTAAATAAGTCTCTGTTCATGCAGAAGGATTCAAGGACTCCCCTGATATACAATGTGCTCAGTTGCCTGCAACCGCTAAATGCGCCAGCGTATATTCGGTTGACATTCTTAGGTATATCCAGTGTCTGTAAGGCAGAGCATTTGTAGAAAGCCGAATTACCGATACTGACCAAGCCTTGCGGTAAGGTTATATTGGTGAGAGCATTACATCCTTCGAAAACATTATTATTAATTATGGTAACGCTCTCAGGTATCTGTACAGACTTCAGGCTCTGGCAATTGTTGAAAAGATTCGATTCCAATACTTCTAAACCAGATGGCAGTCTCACCTCTTCAAGGCTTTTACTGTTCCAGAATAAGCCATAACCTATGTACGTCACGTTGTCGGGTATTGTCAGTTTCCGTAAATGCTGCGAATAGCAAAAGGCACCTGCCCTGACAATGGTCACCCATTCTGGCACAGTGTAAGTCTCTCTTGGCGATGCAGCAGGATAGCCTATAAGCATCGTCTTGTCCTTGTTGAACAGCACTCCGCCAACAGAACTGAACAGAGGACAGTCCTCATCCACTTCTATCGATTCCAAAGACGTGCAACCAGCGAAGGGATTAGAATAAATGGCACCGTCTGCTTCAAAGTCCATGCTCCTGATTGTCTTAGGGACAAAGACTTTGGTCACTTTCTCTCCAAACGAAGCACTTCCAAACGAAGCTATGCATGTTACGGCATAAGTCTCTCCCTCATAACTCACCTCCGAAGGTATATGCAGTTCCCCTTCCCCTATGACCCAACTCATCAGCATGGCCTTATGCATGACTTTAAGCAATTGGTAAGAGGCGCCATCGATAAATGCTTCCACCTTCCTGTATTCCAACACCAACGGTTCCCCACTCGAAAGTTCGACCTGACCCTCATACCACCAACACTTCAAGTAGAAACTATTGGCTTCAAGGTCACGTACAGTGAACGACACATTGAATGTGCAAATGCAGTCTGCTAATTCTTCACCTGTGACAGGAGTCACATTGACAGACAATATACTGGGTGAGCCTTCGCTGCCTTCACTGATACTGGAATTCACATAGAAATCAGACGTAGCACAGTTGCTCGTATAATTCTGCAGTTCAACAGACAGGATGTTGCCCTCTTTTTGTAGGATGATTGTAGGAATCTGTTCTATAGGCATCTCATCACCTTCGCCACCCCGTGTCATCCCGAGACAACCACTGTTATGTTTGTCTGACACCGTCAACTCCTGGGCGTTCGTGCCAACGGCCATCAAAGCCATTACCACCAAGGTAAACCACCTCTTCATATGCAATACATTTTTAATGATTCTCTACTATTATAACAGAAAAACATACAAAATACTGCATCAAATCGCGAAGATTTATTCTTTATTAACGTTTTAAGCCCCTTATTCTTCGCTCTTCACTAATTTGAAGAGTTTATCGGAGGGACGGACCTTGGAGGGAACGGCGATGGAGACCTTCGTGCCCTGCTGGGCCTCAGCGACAGGGCCATAGTCGTCGTGGATCTCGTCGGCCGTGACATAGATGACACCAGTGGTAGGGCCAGTGATGAGCATCTTGTCGCCAACACGGAACGTATTGGCCTCAACGGTGAACTCCGCTACGCCAAGTTTGGAGAAATATTTCACACCTTTGCCAATATAAACCTTGCGCTCCGTAGCGTTGGAGCCATAGTTCTTGTTCCACTCTCCCATGAGCTGCCCTTGATAGTAACCATCCCAGAAGCCGCGATTGAAGACGGTGGCGAGACGCTCGTCCCACTCGTCTTTACGTTCTTCTGTGAACGAGCCGTCGATTACTGCCTGAATGGCTTCCTTATAACACTTCACGACGGTATAGACATATTCAGGCCCACGGGCACGACCCTCTATCTTAAATACACGAACGCCAGCCTTCATCATCTTATCGATGAAACGCACGGTCTTCAGGTCCTTGGGCGACATGATATATTTATTGTCGATGGCGAGCTGATAGCCTGTCTCGTTATCAGTAGCGGTATACGAACGACGACAGACCTGTATGCACTCTCCACGATTGGCCGAGCGGTTGGCTGCGTGAAGACTCATATAGCACTTACCGCTGACGGCCATACACAGGGCACCATGACAGAACATCTCTATACGTATCTGCTCTCCAGAAGGTCCACAGATATGCTCAGCCTCCACCTGACGGAAGATGTCTGCCACCTGCTCCATATTCAACTCACGGGCAAGCACCACCACATCAGCAAACTGTGCATAGAAGCGCAGTGCCTCGATGTTCGAGATATTCAGCTGTGTGGAGAGATGCACCTCCTGTCCTACCTTATTGCAATACGTCATCACTGCGACGTCAGAGGCAATGACGGCAGAGATGCCTGCCTCCTTAGCAGCATCGATGATCTCATGCATCAAGGGAATGTCCTCGCCATAGATGATGGTGTTAACAGTGAGATAACTCTTGATACCGTTGGCATCGCACTGGCTGGCAATATCGAGGAGGTCATCGATAGTGAACGTAGAGGCAGAGTGCGCTCTCATGTTCAGTTTCTCTATGCCGAAATAGATGCTGTCAGCACCGGCCTGGATGGCTGCTGCCAACGACTCTCGCGACCCAACGGGTGCCATCACTTCATATATCATATCAGAACACATAACCTAAATTAATATATAAATAAGGTGTCTTGGTCCGGTTGGAGAAGCCGATAGTTGCTCCAAGTGGACCGAACACCGTGTCGTAATAATAAGCAAGCTGGGTACCAATGAGCGACTTGGTCTTCAGAATATCTTCCAGATCGGCGGAATGCTGTGCAACAGACATTCTCAAAAGAAAATAGTGACTCTTGCCAAATCGCTGCTGGGCCTGCATCTGCACACCCAAAAAGTGACGCTCGGCATATTCCACATGGCCAAGACCTGTCATCGGCAGCTGTTGTTCCACATAGTGCCCGAAGTAGTCACCACCTATGAGATTGCCATAGACGTTAGGAATGTCAGTGCCAAAGAGCAGACGTCCGTAGGCCATCGCCTGAAGGGCAAAACTCTTACTTAGGGCCACCGACTTACGCCACGAAGCACTCACGTCGCTGACACCAGCCTTGCCGTTGAGACGTGCGAAATTATCTGTGATATACGCATAGCCAGCCATGAAGCGGCTTCCTTTCGTCGGGAAATACCATAAGTCCTCGGAGTTGTAGTTCACCTGAGCCTGATACTTGAAATAATGTCCGTTCTCGAAGTTCACCTCCCGCGAATCATCTGACTGCAGCTTCTTTCCGAAATGGTAATAGTCCCAGCAGAGGCCCATACGGAAATCGAAATTATGGATGCTGAAGTTGAATGGTTCCACTGAGGCCTGATGCTGGTTATAGATGATGCTGTACTCACGGTCGCCCTCTTTATACACAGCGATGTCGTTACGACGGAAATAATATGACACGCTAGGACGACTTACCCTCATCCAACGGGGGTGGAAAGTAATCTCCCCTCCGGCCAGAATTCGCTTGCCGAGACGGAGTGTCAGGTCAGATGAGACGTAGAGCGTCTTCTTCAGCGGCAGGTTGGCATTCAGCTGCAGGGCCACCATTTCCTCATTGTCGAAGCGGAAGCCAAGATTCACCTGACTGGTCTTGCGGTTGCCTGCCGTCAGCACAAGTCTGTAGCCATCTGCTTCCTCCACCAGATGCGAAGTGGCAGTCTGGTAGAACAAGTCAGTACGCATAGAGGTGGTTATCTCCTCCTCATCCCGGGTAGAGATGCTGTCAAGACGGTTCAGGTGGAACTTTGCCTTCAGGAAAGCCTCGTCTTGTGAAGTCATATTCTCAAAGACACAACCCGTGAGGTGCACATGCTCCGTCATCACCCTCGGACGTAAGGGCTGCAGTCTCACAGGCTCAAACGAGTCGTCGATGCCGATACTGTCCTTCAGGGCTATCAGCTCGTCCCAATGGCGCATGGCCTCTGCTTCTCCACGATTGATCAGCGTATCCACTGCGGCAGAATTGAAACTGGCAGAGGAATAGCCTGAAGGATCCACACGGATATGAACATCGGTATTGGCTATATTCTCGTTGTACTTGTTCAAAGTATTGAAGTCAACAATCTGCATCAAGATGCTGAGGGTACTGTTCAGTCCCTCAGAGCTTCTCAAGGAATCCTGCACTGTGACGCCGATGACAATATCAGCACCCATAGCGCGGGCCAAGTCTACGGGGAAGTTGTTCGTCAGACCACCATCCACCAGCACCTTCTTCCCTATCCGCACTGGGGAGAAGACGGCAGGAATGGCCATCGAGGCACGGAGGGCCTGAGGCAGATGGCCGGAGTGGAAGTCCACCTCAGAGTTGTCTACGAGATTCGTAGCCACACAGGCGAAGGGAATGGGCAGTTTATTGAAGTCTATGGAATCGGTATATCCCATACAGAGCTTCTCAATCAGCATGTTGATGTTCTTGCCCTTGATGAAGCCGCCGTCGTCGTTGTTGCGCTTACCGATTGTCAGACCTCTGGAGAGGATATAGGTGTTCTGCTTCTTCCTGTCGCTCAAGCTCTGACGGCTCATGTCCTCGCGGTCGCTGATCACATAACTCCAGTCCAATGACCTTACCAGCGAGTCAAGGACATCGGCATTGTAGCCGATGGCATAGAGACCACCCACCAGACTGCCCATCGAAGTACCCGTCACGATATCTATCGGCAACCCCGCACGCTCTATGACTTTCAGCGCACCAATGTGGGCCGTACCCTTCGCCCCACCACCGCTCAACACGACGGCGACCTTCTTGCGTCCCTCTGGCAGCAAGCGTCTTTCGGCAGAGCGATGCTCACCTGAGAAAAGAGGCATCACAGTCAACGAAGCCAGTAACAAACATACGATCTTCTTCATTTCGGCTGCAAAATTACGAAATAAACCGCAGATTGCACTGATTACACAGAAAAAATCTGTAGAATCGGAATAATCTGTAGTTATTTTACTACCTTTGCAGCTGAATATGAAACGTTTGTTCTATCTGACAACCATCCTGATGCTGCTGAGCGGCTGTATGCAGCAAGAGCCAAAGCACTTCACTCATGAAGTGCTCAACCGCATGACACCCATCAAGGATCAGGGGGACAATGAGACTTGTTGGATCTATGCGATGCTGGCTACCATCGAAACTGAACACCTCGCATGGGGCGATTCCGTGAACCTCTCACCTTATTATATTGAGAAGATGCTGGAGAAGGAGCCAAAGTGTCCGAAGAGCAAACGAGGAGAACCTACCACACTGCTCAGACTGTTGGAGAAATACGGTATCGTAGGCTATGATGCCATGCGCTCCGTCAAGACACCTGCCCCCAAGTGGGTGTTCATGCTTGGCGTCACTTACACTCCACAAGAGTTTGCCCGAAGCGTTTGTAAGCCTGGAGAATATCTGCAACTGATGTGCGACGATGACAAGCCCTACTATGAGAAGTCGGAGCTGGAAGTGCCCGACAACTGGCTCCACGACCGTTATCTGAACATTCCCATGGACTCAATGATTGTGAAAACAGAACATGCCGTGAGAGCTCACCACGGTGTCTGCTGGGAGGATAAGGGTCACGCAATGGCCATCGTTGGCATCGCCCACGATGACAAGGGCGACAAATACTTCATCATGAAAAACTCCTGGGGCACCAGCGGTCCCTATGGCGGACTTGAATATATTTCATATAAGCATTTCCGGAAGCATACCGTCGCCGTTGAGATGACAAAAGAAGCCTACGGTCTCCCGTAGGCTCAATATTAACTGTTTACTTTGTTCACTTGTTCAGCTTCCAGGTGACACCATCCTTGGTATCCTTTACCTCAAAGCCAGCAGCGGCAAGTTCATCACGGATTTTGTCACTCGTGGCCCAGTCTTTTTCAGCCTTGGCCTTAGCACGAAGTTCCAGCACCATATCCACGACCTTGCCAAAGGCCTCTTCACGGGCCTCAGAGCCGCCACCATTTGAGCGTTGAGAACCAAGCGTTGAGAGTCCCAGGATATCGAAGGTGAAAAGATGCATTGTATCCTTCAGCTCATTCAGACAATCTGCACATATAGTGGCCTTATGGTCGATGAGTTTATTGATGGTGGTGCAGGCCTCAAAAAGGTAACTGATCACCTGTGGTGTGGCAAAGTCATCGTTCATGGCATCATAGCACTTCTCGCGCAGGCTCTTCACAACCTTCTCCGTCTCGGTATCGCATTTGTCAGATACCTGAACACGCTCCAGATCACTGATGGCATTCTGCAGTTTATCCAGTCCTTTCTCAGCTGCCATGAGGGCATCATTCGAGAAGTCAACGGTGCCACGATAGTGGGCACTCAAAACAAAGAAGCGGATAGTCATTGGTGAGTAGGCTTTCTCCAACAACGGATGATTACCCATGAAGAACTGTTCCAAAGTGATGAAGTTATTATACGACTTACCCATCTTCTGACCGTTGATGGTCAACATGTTGTTGTGCATCCAGAACTTCACCGCCTGATGACCCATTGAAGCTACCGCTTGCGCAATCTCACACTCATGGTGGGGGAATACGAGATCCATGCCACCACCGTGGATATCAAACTCCTCACCGAGGTACTTTCGTCCCATAGCCGTACACTCACAGTGCCAACCAGGGAAGCCGTCACTCCAAGGACTCGGCCAGCGCATGATGTGCTCGGGCTGGGCCTTCTTCCATAGTGCGAAATCGGCCTGATTCTTCTTCTCACCGACCCCATCAAGTTCACGACTGGCGTCCTTGATATTCTCCAGTGAACGACCAGAAAGAATACCATACTTATATTGCTTGTTATATGCCTCGATGTCGAAGTATATCGAACCATTCGACTCGTAGGCAAAACCATTATCGATGATCTGCTGCACCAACTGCTGCTGTTCAATAATATGTCCTGAGGCATGCGGCTCTATGGAAGGACGCAACACATTCAGTGCATCCATCGCCTGATGATAACGGTTGGTATAGTACTGCGCTATCTCCATCGGCTCCAACTGTTCCAACCTTGCCTTCTTTGCAATCTTGTCTTCGCCCTCATCGGCATCATGCTCCAGATGGCCCACATCGGTGATATTCCTCACGTACCTCACCTTATAGCCAAGATGCTTCAAATAGCGGAACACCAGATCGAAGGTGATGGCAGGACGGGCATGACCCAGATGGGGATCACCATAGACCGTAGGACCACACACATACATGCCCACATTAGGAGCGTGAAGCGGCTCGAAGCGTTCCTTCTGCCGTGTCAGCGTATTATAAATAACCAAAGCACTCATTCTATAAACTATAAACTTAGAAAATCGGCTGCAAAGTTACAAAGAATCCGCGAGACTCGCAAGAATCTCGCGGAAAATCTATATACTATACGTTCAGCTCTGTAAACTGTAAACCCTAAAGCGTCAACTATAACTGACCCTTCGCGACTTCTTGTGCTTCGATGACACGGTCACACCATGTATCGAACTCGGAGTCTTCAGTCTGCAATTCAGGATGGGCGAGCAGATATGCTACACAACGGCGCACACCCTCGTCAAATCTTGTCGTGGCCTGATATCCCGGTACTGCACGCTTCAACTTAGTACAGTCGAAGCAGACCGTGACGGCCTTATCACCAAGCAGATTACCCTCAAAATCCCACTCCTTAGGAGCCACAGCAGCCAGAAAATCGGATGAAACATGATAAAGGTGAGGAGTTACGTGGAGAGCATTTGCCACACATTCATAAATCTGGTTCCAGGTCAACTGCTCGTCACTCATAATCTGGAATGCTTCACCGATCGCTTTGGGATTACCCAACAGACCTATAAATCCACGAGCAAAATCCTCATTCCACGTCAGCGTCCACAGAGAACTCCCGTCGCCATGCACAATCACCGGTTTATCCTCCATCATGCGCTTCAGTACCTGCCAGCTGCCTTTCAGACCATGCACGCTGACAGGCACGCCCCGTTCACAATACGTGTGACTGGGCCTGACAATCGTCACAGGAAAACCGTACTCGCGATATTCCTTCATCAGCAGTTCCTCACAGGCGATCTTATTCCTCGAGTACTCCCAATGGGGATTAGCCAACGAGGTTCCCTCAGTGATCATATGGCTCGCGGCAGGCTTGTTGTAAGCCGATGCCGAAGAGATATACACATACTGTCTCGTACGCTTACTAAAGAGTCGGATGTCACGCTCCACCTGCGACGGCAGAAAACCGATGAACTCACACACCGAGTCAAACTGTTCGTCACCGAGCAACTGAAGCACCTTGTCAGTGTCGTCGATATCCACTATCAACTGCTTTACACTTGCCGGTACTTCATTCTTCCTTGTGCCGCGGTTCAGTAGCCACAACTCATGACCATTCTCTGCCAATTGTCTTGTGATGGCACTGCTTATCGTGCCTGTACCACCTATCATTAATATCTTCATCCTCTTGCCATTTTATAGATTGCTTCCATATCCTCAGCCTTCAGCACCTTCAGGGCACCACAGGTGGCCGTATAGTCACGGCTGCACTTACGGGTCATCTCACTAATCTCCTCATCGGTAATATCCTTGCCGATCAGTTCCTTGATGTTGACAGGCATGCCGATGGCGTGGTAGAAACGCTCCATAGCCTCGATGCCCTTCAGAGCCGTACCCTCAGGATCAGTGAAGTCGTTGGGTACGTCCATCACATTGACAGCGAAGCGTACGAATCGACTCAGGTTCTCATGCATCACATAGCGGGCCCAACTCGGCCAGATAGCTGCAAGGCCAGCACCATGGGTCACATCAAACATACCACTGAGTTCGTGCTCCAACTGATGCGTCGCCCAGTCATCGGCCACGCCACAACCCGTCAGTCCCCAGTGGGCCACACTGCCACCCCACATGATTTGGGCACGTTGGCGATAGTCCTCAGGATTCTTCAACACATCAAACACAGCTGTCTTCATCCTCCTTAGCACAGCCTCGGCCAAATCGGTGGTCAAGTCCATATCATCGTCCTTAGTGAAGTAGCGCTCCATGGTGTGCATCATCATGTCGGTCACTCCGGCAGCCGTCTGATATGGCGGTAGCGTCATGGTACGACGCGGGTTCATGATAGCGAACTTCGGACGTGACATATTGTTCGAATAGCCGAGTTTTACGTCACCGTCTTCGTTGGTGATGACTGAAGCCTCGCTCATTTCACTGCCTGCGGCTGGAATGGTCAGTACCGAGGCCACAGGTAACATCTTCTGAGGCTCGGCTTTACCGAGGTAGAAATCCCACACGTCACCATCGTAACACACACCATAGGCAATGCACTTCGACGAGTCGATGACACTGCCTCCACCTACGGCGAGGATGAAGTCAACGCTCTCTTTCCTGCACAACTCAATGCCCTGCTGTGCCAGCGACAGACGAGGATTGGGCACCACACCCCCGAGGGTGACGTACTCCACACCATTCTCCTTCAGCAACCTGCAGATTTTGTCGAGCAGTCCTGAACGCACAGCACTCTGCCCGCCATAATGTACCAGCACTTTCGTGCCACCATACTTCTTCACAAGAGCAGCCACCTGCTCTTCACTCTGTTCACCGAACATCACTTCTGTCGGTGCATAATAATTAAAGTCCTTCATACTTTTTTATACTTTATGTCATGTATCAATAACCTAATCCGATATAACTGTGGGCGGGCAGCTGAAGGTCGAACACCGTCGCATCATCAGCATAGCCCATAAAGCGGTTGCGCCCCCACCCTCTCGGAGCCTTCGGCAGATTAGCGGGTTTCAGCTGGTCACCCGTAAGAAGGTTGCGCAGCCCACTTACCTTATTATTAATAATAACGCGCAAGCTCACGGCCTCGTCATTGAAGTTCTCCACCACCAGTGTCTGGTTGTCATAGGGGAAAAGGGCAACCTTCGACGGTCCTTCGATATAGGCCCCCACGTCCTTGCTCATGGCACGGCGAATGACGTTCAGCGCTCCTGCCGGATAGTCGTACAAGTTACCGTAGTCGTCAGGAATGGTGAGCACGAAGAGCATACCTTTCGAATAGGTGTCTCGCAGAAGGATGGGATAGCCCGAGACACCACCTGTAAGCGGACGCCCTGCACTGACCACCTCCCAGGCATCGTTCGTGAAGTACTTCACTTGTGGGATGATAAACTCGCGCTCCGACTTTCCAGCCCAACCGAAATCACTGACAATAGCTTTCAGGTCACCGCAATAGAGTTCACAGACATCGGCCATCTTCTCACGGATGGCCTTCAGCAGGCCCGTGGTGATGATTACATCGCCGCCCTTCTTCAGCTGTGCCTTGATCTTTTCAACAATCTGCGGATCCTTCGCGGCCTGCTCGGTGAGAAGAATCTGTCGACGATCATCCTGCCACTGCGGGTGCATATCCATCGGCAGACCGATCATGCCGAGATAGTTCTGTAGGAAATCCTCACCCGAAGAGTGATAAGGCTTATACGATACTAATCCGACAGGATTGCCAAGCAATCCGATGAGCCGGTCAGTCTCACGAAGCGTCACACTGGCAAAACGTGCCATCGTGGTTGGCGTGACAGTCTTGCCGTCCTTGGTAAACGGCTTTACCATCTCATCGTAGCGGAAGCTGTTTCCACCATGATTCTGCCACGACTTGCGCATCATCTCCGGTGCAATCTTCACGTCATTCAGTTGCATGTAGTTCCAGAGGATAATCTCTGGCGTCTTCGACAGCATCGTCAAATGCAATTGCTCGGCGTAGCGGTCCATGCTCATGTTAATGCCACCGGCATCCACCCATCCGCCACCATTCTTTCCAGGGGCGATATTATCGAAAAATCTCACCACATTATAACTCAGATAGTTCTGCAAATGCTGGGCCGATGCAGGGTCGCGCGTCTCCGTACCAGTCCAGAGGCCATCGAAATAGAGCGGTTCCTCCTCGAGGTTGAAGCCGAGGCCATGGAAATGGTCGTACCAGTTCGGATACTTGATGATGACCTTTACCTTCGGATTCACCTTCTTCGCGGGATCCACAACGAGTTCACGCCCGGCATCGGCCATCAGTCGCAGACGATACTCCGTCCAACTTTTCCCACTCCGCTCCTTGGCGGCTATCTCTTCATCGTTCTTCAGATCGATGAAGAAGAAGTCGTCGAGGATAAAGTCATCGAAGAGCTTAGCTGTATATTCCGCCACCTCCTTCACCTGCTGCCGCTCCACAGGACGAGCATAACTGTAAGTCTCGAAGTCGGTGGGTTCCGAACGGGTATAGGTTATGCCACCACCCACCTCAAGGCCCTTCGAGAGGAAGAATTTCTTCACTTTCGTCATCGTCTTCTCGTCCACGGTGAAGGCGTCGCGGTGGGTTTCCAAATAGATCTTGTCGAGATCTACCTGCATACTCACCGTCTCCCAGATCTGGTTGAGGAACTTGTCGTCGGCCATCCTCGCCACGTCCTGCGCCCGGATGTATGTCGACACCTTGAAGTTTTTATACTGTCCTGCCACTGCCGGCAAGGCCGTCATTACCACAGCAGCTAACAGGACCATACCCCTGAGTTGCCTAATAGTACATTTCATAATCATTGATTGCATAGTTGTTGAGTCTGAAGAATGGCACAAAGATACAAAAAAAAACATAAACAAACAAGGTTTTATCATTTTTTGACTTCATCAGTGTTGCTCACGTTCTAAACATCGATGTGTTTAAGGACTCAAATCTCAACAACGATTCATGTTCCATTTTTCCGAATTTATTGCCATTTTCTGTACCTTGAAAAACATTCTTAAGCTACAAGACATTTTTAATGACAAATCAAACTGCAATAATAAAATATTTTTTCTAATTTTGCAGCCAAAAGATGTAAAAAACGAACATCAGCCATTGACCACTGGAGTATCGAATTAAATATCACAAAGGGAAATGAAAAAAATAATAATGATGACTATTGCTGTACTCATGATCGGTGCAGCAAACGCTCAGACAGACAGCACAGCGGTAAAAAGGAAAAAAGTCGGCGTCGTACTCAGTGGCGGCGGCGCGAAGGGTATGGCGCACATTGGCGTGCTCAAGGTGTTGGAGAAGGCTGGCATCCCCGTCGACATCGTCACCGGCACGTCGATGGGCAGCATCATCGGCGGCCTGTATGCCATCGGCTACAATGCCAACTCCCTCGACTCGATGGTGAGAGTCCAGGACTGGAGCTACGTCATCACCGACAAGGAGGATCTTCGCAACCAGAGCCTCAGTGACCGGAAGAAGCAGAATACCTATTTCTTCACCACAGGCATGACCATCGGCAAGCGCGACATGAACGCCGGCGGCATCATCAAGGGCAAGAACCTGGCAGAGCTGTTCAACCAGCTATGCGTGGGCTTTACCGACTCCCTCGACTTCACCCGCGACCTGCCCATCCCCTTTGCCTGCGTGGCGACGGACATCATCACCAATGACGAGGTCGACTTCCACAGCGGACGGCTGCCGCAGGCCATGCGTGCCTCGATGGCCATACCTGCCGCCTTCTCGCCTGTCAGGACCGGCGACAAGGTGCTGGTGGACGGTGGTCTGAAGAACAACTATCCAGCAGACATTGCCCGTGAGATGGGAGCCGACGTGATTATCGGTGTCACCGTGCAGGGCGCTCCGAAGGTGGCAGAGGATATGGGCGGCACGATGAGCATCATCAGCCAGATTGTAGACGTGAACTGTAAGAACAAGGTGGAAGAGAACCTGGCCATCACCGACCTGCACCTGCAGGTGGACACGAAGGGCTACGGCTCTGCCAGCTTCTCGCCTGCCGCCATCGACACGCTCATCCGCCGCGGTGAGGAGTTGGCCATGCGACATTGGGACGACATCACAGCCCTGAAGCAGCTCATCGGCATCGATGACTCTTTCCGTCCCGTCATCCTGCATCCGCTACGCCCGAAGGTGATGACTGAGAAGCACCGTGTCCTTGGCTTTACCTTTGAGAACATGACACCACAGGCCGAGCGCTTTCTCCGTCAGAAGTTCCATCTGGACCGCACGGACAGCATCGATGCCAACCTGGAACAGGAACTGACAACGTCGATGCGCGTGGATCTCTTCTATCAGACTGCCGAATGCCGCCTGGTACCTGAGAAACTGGAAGCCTCCGTGCGGAAAGTTCACGGCATCCGGGACGAGGTCGACTCGCTTTGGACGCATGCCGACGGCGTACGCGTCATCCTCTCGGCAGGCAACCGCAAGTCGGTGCAGTTCCATGCTGGCTTCCGTTTCGACACAGAGGAATATGCTGCCGTGCAGTTAGGACTCGACATCCCGCTGAAGACCGCCATACCCGTGAGTACAGAGATTACCGCACGCCTAGGCAAGCGGATGAAAGTCGGTGCCGAGTTGACCGTCCACCCGCGCTTCTTCACCAGGCCAAAAATCAGCTATACATTCTACCGGAATGACGTGGATGTGTATAACAACGGTGACCGTGACTATAACATCCGATATAACCAGTTCCAGGGCGAACTGACGCCCTTCAACTTCGACCTGCGGCACTTCAACCTGCAGTTAGGCGTCCGATGGGATTACATGCACTACCGCAGCAAACTCGGATCAGAGACGTCGAATCAGGTGACGCTCGAGAATGAGCACTTCTTCAGCTATCGAGCCCGACTGAACTACAACAGCGAGGACAACTGGAACTTCCCCAAACGTGGTGCCCGTTTCAGGTCAGAATTTGCCTATCTGACTGACAACTTCGCCAAACTCGACGGCGAGACTGGTATGATGGAATACAGTGGTGACTGGCGTTGGTCGTTCACCATCGGCGAGCGCTTTACCCTCCAGCCCATGCTCTACGGCCGACTGCTCTTCGGCGATGTCGTGCCACCTGTATTCGGCAACACCATCGGCACCGACTGGTTCGGTCACTACGTGGAGCAGCAGATGCCCTTTGCCGGCATCGGCAACATGGAGTACGTAGACCATCAGTTCGTTGCAGTCCAGCTGCAAGCCCAAGAGCATATCGGTGGCAACAGCTACATGCTGCTCCGCCTGGCCGGCGGTCAGCAGGCTGACAAGCTGAAGAACCTCTTTGACCAGACCACCCTGTTTGGTGTGCAGGCCGCCTATTTCTACAACACGATGTTCGGTCCCGTCGGTGCCGCCCTCGGCTATAGCAACCGCACGAAGGAACCATACTTCTACCTGAATCTCGGATATGAGTTTTAATATGGCGCCAGGACCTTTGAAACCAAGATCGGACTGACCTGCCGTCTATAAAGTAAAAGTTCTCTGGTCAGCTTTATCTGCGCCAGCCACCACCACGGTTGTTGTCGCGATTACCCCATTTCTTGTTGTAACGGCCCTCGGTGTCGATCTTTCCACCGAACATATTCAGACGATAGCGCACATGGAACATAACGTAGGAGTTCACACTGTTGTATTGTGTATCGCTACGGCTGGTGGCATTGATCCATCGCTCGTAATTGCTCTGCTGGCCAAGGAGGTCGTAGAAGTTCATGGCGACTATGAGCGACTTGTTCTTGAGGAAAGGTTTGGATATCTGACCGTTCCACAGCAGTTCATTTGTATTCATCGACGAGTCATTATAGCCTCGACGACTACGCTCGTGGAGGTTCATACTCACCTCGATATCGAGAGGCAGGCGCACGAGGAACTGTCCGCCGTAGTTCAGTTGCCAGGTGTCAAGGTCGGCGGTGGGTTGTAGTTCGTTGCGCGAGTGCTGGTAGTTCACAGTACCGTCGAGCGTCACCTCCAACCAGTCGTTGCGATAGCCGAACGTCAGACGCTCGTTAACGTTGGTGGTGCGGGTAGTGTTTTTGGCGGCATCAGCCTGTTGTTGGGCCACATAACTGACATAGTGATTGTAGCGCATACGGGTGTCGGTGCCGATGTTCCAGTGGGCAGTGGAGTCGAGTGCCGTATTGAAGGTGAAACCGGCGTTCATATTCCAGTTGCCGTTGATGTTCTCGGGGCGCGAGATACTACCACCCGTCTCTGGGTTATAACGCACAAGATTGGAGATGGAGTTGCGGATGTGACGGTAGTTGGCATAGACCACGATGCTCCGTTTGTAGCGCACGATGTAGTTGTTGTAGTAGGCATTCAGGGAGTTGGTGAACTGTGGTTTCAGTCCAGGATTACCCTGAGTGATGTAGAGGGGGTTGGAGTCGTCGGTGATGTCGAGCAGTTGTGTCATCTCCGGCTGACGCGTGTCGCCCCGGTAATGAATCCAGAGGTTGCTCTGGTCGCTGAATTTATAATGGAAGTCTAATGTTGGCGTGAGGTTCGTCACATTGCGAATCGTGTCAACGTAGATGCCTCGGTAGTCTTGAATAAAGTTCGAGTGCTGGGGCTGAACGAGGAAGCCGATATTATAGTCATACTTCTCCTCCTTGTGACGCAAGGTGAGCCGCAAGTTGTGGGTGTAGTTCTTGTATTCTGAGAAACGGCTCAGGTTTTTGTCGAAGAAACTATCCATCTGACTATAGACTGTTGACAGCCAGGGATCCCACTCTCGGTATTCCGGCACGATGCCAGCAAAGGGATTCTCCGGCAATAGGCTGAAGTCATAGGTCTGGCGGTCACTTTTATTCTGGCTGTAGCGCAACTCGTAGTTGAACTGCAGGTGAGCACCTTTCCATAATGGTTCACTGTAGGTTGTGCTCAGCACATAGCCACTCTGGTCTGAGGGTGTCGTGTTATATCGGGCTGTATAATAGGTAGAATCCTGTCCTGCCTGATTCTTCACAAGGAAAAGGTGTACCTCGTTGTCTGACGTATTCTCATTATTACTGCTGCCGCCATTGGCCTCAAGCCTTACAACAATGTTCCTTCCCCGTGGATTCAGCCGACGATAAAGCTGTAACATGGCCCAGGCATTTTTGTTGTCGCTGTAAGTGAGGCTGGCACTCTGGTTGCGGTTGACAAGGATGTCGGAGAGTGGGGAGAGTTCTCCAAGGGGGGTAGTGGTGTAGAGATATGGATCGTCGTTGAAGGTGGCAGAAAGAGAGGCGTTTGTGGCATCATCGGTGCCATAGCTGCCATTGGCACGCAACAAGATGTTCGTCAGTGAGTCAGGTTTCCACTCCACACGGATGTTTCCCCGCCAGTTGTTGCTGCGGGTGTAGTTCGACGTCGATGAGTTAGAAAACGTACGCGATGATCCACTGTAGAAGTTCTCGCTGGCATTCTCCGTCTGGTTGTCACCATCGCGATGGTTCCAGCGGATACTGGCATCGAGCTTCAGTTTCTTGCCGTCGTCGTAGTTCAGGTTGGTGCCTAACATCTTACGGGCGTTCAGTCCGCGACGGTTCCACCAGCCGGCATTCTCCTCCTTGTTGTTGAAGTTGCCTAATAGCACGAAACGGGTCTTATCGGTAAAGCTGCTGCCCATTCCCCGTGAGGCGTAGCGGTGCTTGGTACCGCCCGCCAAGTCGAGATTGGTCATGTAGCCGTGGTTCATACCTTTCTTGATGGAAAAGTCGAGCACAGTCTCCTTCTCGCCATCGTCGATACCAGTGATACGAGCCTGGTCACTCTGCTGGTCGTAGAACTTCAGATTCTGGATAATGCTCACAGGGATGTTCTTCAGCGCCGTCTCCACGTCGCCGAGCATGAACTCCTTACCGTCGAGCAGAATCTTCTTCACCTCCTTGCCGTTGACGGTGATGTTTCCGTCCTCGTCGACCTCTGCCCCTGGAATGCGCTTGATGAGTTCTTCTATAGCCGAGCCTTCAGGGGTGCGGAAGGCCTCTGGATTATACATGATGGTGTCTTTCCGGACTATCACCTGTGCGGCACGGCCCGTAACGACGGCTTCCTGCAACATGATACTCTCCGTCTCCATCATCACGTTGCCCAAGTCAAGACTCTCATTGCGACGAAGCGTCACCTCACGGTCGATGGTCTGGTAGCCTACAGTCGAGATACGCAGGCGGAAAGTGCCTGCCGTTGGAGCCTGCACGATAAAGTTTCCCCGCTCGTTGCTCACGGCACCGCCTACAAAAGTGCTGTCAGTGACAGTAAACAACTGGATGGTGGCCTGCACCATCGGCTCCTTCAGGTCAGCGTCGAGCAGCTGTCCGCTGATGGTCAGCCTCTGGTATTCAGGATCGGGCTGAGCCAAAGAAGTGAGAAACGAGAAATTAAAAATGATAAGTAGCAGCAGCACTTTTACAAGGCTGCTGCCACTCTGTTTAGTTATAATCATAGTTTAGCCAAAATTATTTATTCACTATTCCCTTAAGCGACGAACCGAAGATGATGTACTGGGTATTGCCGGCGATAGTTCCCTCGTTCTGACCCCAGAGGAAAGGCCAGTCGTCGTAGTTCTCGAAATGATCTGGACGGCGGAAGAGCAGTCCGGGAGCCACGTTACCGGGGATGAACGAGAAGTCGGCACGGTTGTTGCCATAGAACACCTGCTTCGGACGGGCGGCACCCACAACGGCCACAAATGAGTAGTTGTGGTAGGGGTGACAGCCGTAGAGCCAGTTAGCCACGCGATAGACCTCGTCCTTAGCGACGATGTCGGGGAAGTAAATGTGGGCGTAGTTGACGGTGATGCCGAAGTTGAGCACCATATTAACGCCAGCCCAGTTGCCGAGTCCGATGGGTACTCCGTAGGGATTGTTGGTGTCGAAGCTCTTGATATACTGCTCATATTTCTCGACGTAGGGACGGAGTTTCTGCTTGTAGGCCTCATCCATATAGGGCACCGCATCGAGGGCCGTCTGCATATTACCAGACAGGCGCAACTCGAGTGCATCCCATATCTGAGCGGTGAAATTGTCAAGATACGGCTTCTCCTGCGTAGCACTGTAGAGCATCAGGTTCGTAGCCATATCTCCGAGTTGTTCACGGTTCTTACGGCTACGCTCCAACAGTTTCTGACGTTTCTTGTCAGGCTGGGCACCTTGCTGACGGGGATTGGCGATGCTTGTCTGTTCCGTACCATCGAGCCAACTGAATTCATCCCTTCCGCCTCCTGTCTGCCCGTTCTTTATCAGCTCCGTGGCCTCCTGCATCAGCCGCTTCGACTGAGTAAGGGCTCGCTCGGCAAGGTCGTCATTATAACCCTTAAGTGCATGGCTTGCGGCAGCAAACATGGTGGCAGCGCGAAGGTCGAGTTGCGGATTGCGGTTGGTGAAGGCCCACATATCATCAGGGGTACCAGAACGCTTACCATCGGCTGATACCTCATAGGGTTTCAACGAGGGGTCATAATGCAAGCCATCGGTAATGCTGGCTGCATCGCCAAGATGGTGGTAGTTGTCGAGGATGGAGTTGGAGAGTGTCTGCGACATGTGACCTATCTGCTCGGCCTGTGCCACGAGATTCAGCGTGCCGTGCTCAATGAACTGCAGGATATCGGGCACTCCATCGGGACGGTGCAGGTCTACATAGCGCTGTTTCTGGCTGACGAATGTTTCGTCACGCTGGGGCTTGAAGAGTTCCCAAGTGCGGATGAAGTTCTGCACGACGTTGATGTTGGAGCCTGTCTCGATGTCGAAATCGCCGGCATCGAAGAATCCACCGATGTTAAGTCCGGGAATCAGTTCGTAAGGTTTATACTTCGTATCTGTCGATGCCCCCTGACTGTGCAGATCGAAATGGTCGCTCTCCGGCGCCTGCAGGTAACCCTCCTTGAAAGGCTCGCCGTGCCACGTGCGGTAGCCCTCGTTCACATACATGTGGTTCATGTGGATGGGCACCCATACGTCGGTGGTGGCATCAGTGATCTTATCGTACACATGCTCGTCGATCAGGAAGTCGTTTGTCCGCGTGTTACCGTATTGGATATAATACACGCCCGGATCCTTGACTGATGAGAAGTCGAACTTCACATAGTTGTATTTGAAGTATGGTCCCCACGACTGGATGTCGCCCTCGTAGGCCTTCTCAGTAGTACCGTCGGGTTTGATGCGCATGAGCGAGGCAGTGGCCTTCGGAGTGTCAGTCTTGTCGAGTTCGATGACGGCTACCTTCGGCTGTTCAGGGATGTAGCCCACCTGTGAGAAGCCGATGTTCGGCTCACGTATCCAACCTGGGATGGCATGGGGTTCAACGGTCCAGGTGATGACCTTACCAGTCTTGCCGGCAGGCAACACACTGCGCATCACGAACCAGCCGTTCTGTGCCAGCATACGACCGTCGAAGAGTTTCAGCTCAGAATCTTCACTACTTACTTTTACCATACGACCTGGATCATCCGTAGCCATCACGAACTGATGGCCAGTCTCTATGGGCAGCGGGTCGATGAAGCGGTCTGTGCCACGATCGTCGTAGGTCTTGAAGCCTTTGAACTGACGGGGCTTCTCACTGTTAGGACGGGTAATAGTCTGACTCGTGGCATAACGTGGCAGACGTCCCAGACGTCCGTCGACGGTAAAAGTCTTCAGCCAATACTGCGAGGGCAAGAATTCGATATTAAGACCTGCATCACCCGCCAGTTTCTCAGGCACAGGCTTATCGAGCCACACGGCTATCTCCACAGCTTTTCCCTTGGCGGTGACAATGATACGGCTGTCAAAATCGTAGTCATCATACCGCAGGCCTACCTCTATGCTCCCGTTCTCACGATCCACCTTACGGCTCGTCATCTTTGGCACGAGATCCCACTGTTCAGGCGTATTGTTCAGACGAACGGCACCACCCTGCACTGTCCGCACACCATGGTGGATAATCTCTATGCCGGAGTTCTTCTCGTCGTTGAAGCCTCCGTTGAAACTGTTGCTGAACACCAACACGTTCACACCCTGCCGCTCAAAATACTCACGGTCGTTGAGTTGCAGATCCTGACCCTTGGCGACAATGGCCACGAAGGTCAAAACAATCATTGATAATAGGTTTCTCATACTTATTCTGTTCTATTTATATCTTCTTCGTACTGTCCCTCAGTTCCAACCGCGCATTGATGACCACATGCTGCACACTGTCATCCCCGTTGATCTGGTCTGAGAGCAGGCGGAATGCCCTGCTGCCAATCTCCTTGAGATTCTGCTTCACGAACGAGATGCGGGGATGTGACATCTCCGATACCCAATCACTCAGATAACCTATGATAGCCACTTCCTCAGGAATACGCTTACCTATGCTGGTGACGGCCTGCAGAGCAGATATGGCCAACAGTCCATGGGTGGCAAGGATGGCATCAGGTGGCTCCGGCAGACTAAATAACTCAAGGGTGTCAGAGAGACCGGAATTGAAGCTGATATGGTTACACTTCACCAACTCCGTATGAATAGGGACTCCCCGCTCACGCAGAGCTTCTAAGTAACCATGCTTACGGTCCACAGTCTGTTTAAACTGATTCGGGCCACCAAGGAAAGCGATACGGCGGGCACCTGCCTCGATCAGACTGTTGGTAGCCTGATAGGCTGAAGCGGCATCGTTGATAACGACCGAAGAGATGCCGATGTCTGGGGCACGGTCAAAGAAAACAATCGGCATGTGAGCCTCTTTCAGACGCAGAAGATGACTGAAGTCTGTGGTTTCCTGCGAGGGGCAGATGATGATTCCCTCAACGTGCATGTTCTCTAATAGTTCCAGGCAGTTGACTTCGTTTTCATAACTCTCATCCGAATCGGTAATGATGCACATATACCCGTTTTTCCTGGCGTCAGCCTCAATGCGCTTCAGGATCTGTGCATTGTGGTTGTAGGCCACATTGGGCACCACGATGCCGATGGTTCTCGTCGTGTCATAACGCAGACTTGTCGCAAAGGGGTTCGGACGATAGCCGTTTTCCTTTGCAAACTGCTCAATTTTCTGCCGAACGTCCGGACTCACGCCGTCCAGCCCCCTCAGCGCCCGAGAGACGGTGGAAACGTTCACGCCAAGTTTCTTTGCGATATCACGCTGTGATATTCTCTTCATTGACTGATATATCTTACCTTAGACCCTACAAAATTAATACATTATGGTAATGATTGTTGCGCAACAATCGAACAAAATCAACGCAACGCGTTGCGTACCTCTCTTTTATTTTGACGTATGACTACCATTGTTTGTTTAATGGGGTTGTGACGTAATTATGGAATGTTAACAACACGGAAAAGTGCATATAGAAAAAAGATGCCAAATCTTGCAATCCAGCATCCTTTTTTATGTACTTAACCTATTTATGATGTATTTTTGTGTTGATGACGATGCAAAAGTAGGCAATTATCTCCTAATTGCCTACTAAAAAACATAAAAACAATACCGCAATGCGTTGCGCTAATTGTCATCCATAGGATAGCGTACCCCCCATTTCTGACGCAGGCCGTCCATGAGCTGCATCACGTAGAGCGTCTCCTCCAACGGCATCTCCCTGGGCTCCAGGAGTCCGTCGGCGAGGGCCTGACGGCAGGCAAGGAACTGGTACTCGTAGCCCGTTATCTGCTGCGGCACGTGAATATCCTCCACAAACTCACGGTCATGGGTGTTCACCGTTATCTTCTGCGGATTGTTGATATTGTCAATGATCAGATTGCCGTCAGTACCAGCAATGACACCGATATTGTCGCCCACACAGGCAGCACTCGACTGCAGGTTGCAGAGCACACCGTCGGCGAGGATGATGCTGATGGCATTGGTGAGGTCCATGCCCGTCTTCGACTTCACGCACTGGCTCTCCATGCTCACGATATCCGCAGGGAAGAACATCCTCACGAAGTTCAGGGCATATACGCCGAGGTCGAGCAGCGCGCCGCCACAGAGGTCGGGACGCATGATGCGCGGTTTCTCACCCATGGAGTAGCCGAGCGTGGCAGTCACCAGCCGGGGTGTGCCGATACGGCCACTGTCTATCAGGTCGCGCACCATCTTCACCACTGGCTGATAGCGCGTCCAGATGGCCTCGGCAAGGAACACCTTCTTCTCACGGGCAATGTCCACGATCTCCTTTGCCTGACGGTAATTGGCCATAAAGGCTTTCTCCACAAGACAGGGTTTGCCAGCCAACAGGGCCTCCTTCGTCACGTCGTAATGGTGGGAATGAGGGGTACCCACATAGACGAGATCCACGTCGGGGTCGTTAATCAGCTCTGCATACGAGCCACAGGCCTTGGCTATCCCCCACTCCTTCGCAAAGGCCTCAGCCCGCTCCAGTGTACGACTGCCAACAGCGTAGGCCTCACACTCTGAGAGGCCCCGAAGGGTGATGGCTGCCTTTTCGGCTATCCATCCTGTGCCGATGATTCCGACACGCATATTACTTGATATACTCAGAGAAATCCGTCAACTTCATGTCACCCTTGCGAGCCAGCGTGTCGTGCATGGCGAAGGCAGCTGGCAGGTTATGACGGGTCTGGCCCATCTTCGCAATCTTCAGGTAGTCCCAGAGCAACTGCTTGTAGTCAGGATGTGCGCAGTTCTCGATAATCGTCTCTGCACGCTGGATGGGACCTTTTCCGCGAAGGTCGGCGATACCCTGCTCCGTCACGATGATGTTCACGTCGTGCTCCGAGCTGTCCTGATGGCTCACGAAAGGCACGATAGAAGAGATCACGCCACCCTTGGCCACCGACGGACATGTAAATATAGATAGGTACGCGTTACGTATGAAGTCACCGCTTCCGCCGATACCGTTCATCATCTTCGTGCCGCTGATATGCGTAGAGTTCACGTTGCCATAGAGGTCGGCCTCGATAGCCGTGTTGATGGCGATGACACCTAAGCGACGGATTATCTCAGGCGAATTGGATATCTCGCTCTGACGCAGCGTCAGGTGGTTCTTGAAGTAGTCCATGTTGTCATAGACCTGCATCAAGCACTCGTTAGAGACGGTGAGCGAACAGGCCGAGGCATCCTTCACACGACCGTTCAGCATCATGCCCACCACGCTGTCCTGCAGCACCTCGGTGTAGATATTGAAGTCGGGCACGTGCTTGTCCTCGCCCAGTGCTCCGAGGATGGCGTTGGCCGTCGAGCCCACACCACTCTGCAGCGGCAGGAACTCCTTGGGGATACGGCCCTTATGCATCTCCTCCACGAGGAACTCAGCCGTCAGGAAGCCTATCTTGTCGGTCACGGGGTCGCTGTCCTTGAAGGCACGGGCCTCGTCGGGGATGTTACACTCCACCACACCTACCACTTTCTCCTTGGGGATGCTGACAAACGGCTGTCCGATGCGGTCGCCCACATGCTCGATGGGGATAGCCTTGCGGTAAGGGGGATCCAACGGCTCATAGACGTCGTGGATATACTTCGCGTTGGGGTTGTGGAACGAGTTCAGCTCCAGGATCACGTGCTTGGCCAGCCTTGCAGCCGTCGGAGAGATACCGCCAGCGGCCGTCAGATAGACGTGGTAGTCGTTGCCCACCTCCTCAATGTCACACACCTCGAGGATGGCCCAGTCCACAGGTCCGTAGAAGCCATAGCGCAACTCCTGTGCCATGTGACTCAGGTGCAGGTCGTTGTAGGGGATCTCACCCATGTTCACGTGCTTACGGAAATCGGGGTTCGTCGTGTAGGGCGCACGATAGAGAATGGCCTGGGCATTAGCCAGGTCACCGTCTGTCGACTGTCCCGTCGATGCACCCGTGAAGATTGCCACCTTAAACTCGCGGCCGGCCTCATGCTCAGCCACAGCGATCTTCGCTAACTCTTTGGTCGTTGCCTTGGCCACACCGGCAGGTGTAAAGCCACTCATGGCGATGTGCTCGCCATTCTTAATCAGTGCCGCAGCCTCTGCGGCAGTCATACGTGTATAAGCCATCTTATTTTTATAATTTGCAAATTTGCGTGCAAATTTACACATAATTTCAGACATAGTATCGATTTTAAGACATAATAACATACCAACAACTGATTTTCTCCGAAAAAGGTGTACCTTTGCAGAATGATGAGACGATGGATACTGCTGATGATGCTCATCTTGATGACTGCCTACAGTTTCGGACAGGTCAAGCGCTACGACACCGATTTCTTCGTGTCCGAGCGCGACTTTCTGGTGGCCGTACCCATCGAGGTGGAGCGCGACCAGATATTCGTCACCCTCGAGATCGGCGGCCGTCCCTACCGCTTCAAGCTCGACACGGGATCCAGCCAGGGCGTCATCTACGACGACGTGCCCCTGCAGGGGCTCAGATACCTTGGCACCATCGAGTCGGAAGACGCCGCTGGCCATGTCCGTCAGATGCAGACCGTACAATTGCCCCCCTTCCAACTGGGGCCCCTCACCATCAGCGGCTACAAGGTGCAGCGCATGAGCCGCAGGGTGGTGCGCCAAGGTGAAGACGGCATCCTCGGCTTCGCCCTGTTCAACAAAGGCATCGCCGCCCGCATCGACACCCGCGAGCACCAGCTCACCCTCACCGACCGTCGCGACCACTATGCCTACACCCCTGGCGAGGCCTTGAGATATCGCCTGCGCAAGCACGTACCTTATATAAAAATAAGCTCCTTTCCTGATGTCAGCGACGAGGTACTCTTCGACACTGGCAGTCCCCTGCCCTACGCCGTCAGCGCCACGAGTTTCGCAAAGATGAAAAGCCAGCATCCCGACATCGTGAATCAGATAGAGGGTATCACCTACGGCAGCCGCACCATCGGACACTTCGGCACTGAGCGTTCCGGAGAAATCACGCTCCTGCGACTGCATCGGCTCTTATGGGGCGGCTTTGCCTTCCACGACGTCCGCTGCACCACCATCAACGGCGCTTCCCACGTCGGCACCAAGCTCCTCGAATACGGTGCTGTGGTCATCAACCCCTTCCGTCGCCTGCTCGTGTTCCAGCCCTACGACGGCGCAACCTCCTGCACGGTCTCAAACCGTCTGCACGACATCGTCATCGTCGAGCGCAACGGTCATGCGATGATTGGCATGGTGATGGAAAGCGGCAAAGCCTGGCAGGCGGGATTCCGCCAGGGGTGCGTCATTGAGCAAATCAACGGCCAGCCCCTCACCTTCGAGCAGTTCCTGCGCTACCGCTGGGTGCGCAACCTGGGCTACCTCTTCACCCTCCGTCAGCCCGACGGCACGCTCACCACCCTCCGTGCCTTCTGGCCTTTACAGTATAATCAATTATAGTTGTTCCATCAGCACGTCCCAGACGGCGATGATGTGGCAGACCGATCCCGCGAGGACGAAGAAGTGGAACACCGAGTGCATGTACTTCGTTTTATTAAAGGAATAAAACACCGCCCCCGTGATGTAGCTCACGCCCTCGGCAATCAGCCAGATGACGGCAGCCGCCGACACTGAGTCCATCAGCGGCTTAAAGGCCACGAGGATGCTCAGCCCCATGCCCACGAAACAGAACGTCTCCACGTTTGAGTGCTCCTTCAGGCGGATGAAGCTGATGATTGTTCCTGCAATGGCACAGGCCCAGACGAACGAGAAGAGACTCCAGCCCCAATAGCCCTGTTCACGAAGTGCCGTCAGCGTCAGTGGTGAATAGGAACCTGCGATATGCCAGTAGATGGCCGCATGGTCCCACTTTCGCAGACGCTCCTTCCACTTCGAGTGGTGCCGGATGGAGTGATATAGCGTCGAGGCCACATACGACGCCAGCATACCAAACAGATAGAGGATCACTCCCCACCGTGCCCAGTTGTTGTCGCTCTGGAAACACCACACCAGGAAGATAATGCCAAACACCACCCCCAACAGGATGCCCCCGCCATGCGACGCGGCATTCCAGATTTCTTCCTTCCTGGTGTACTTAATCATACGCTATACCAATTATAATAGTTAAGGGCATGCAAAGATAGGCATTATTTTTTATATACCAACAAAATAACCGAAAACTTTTTGCAGTTTCGAAAATAATATTGGGACGAGCCCTAAAAAGCCCGTCCCAATTCTTATGTGCTTTTGCACATTTGCACATTATGCACACCTATTAATCTTTTGATATTTATTCTTATTCACACCAGAGGTGATTTTCTTGATCAGATTATCTTCCAACAAACGTCTTATCTTGCTATTTGTTGAATTAACGCTCGTATAGCCAAAACATCTGTTCAGATCCTCCACTGTGAAAACTTCAGGTAAACGATTATAAGCATCTACCGACTTCTGATGATGACGCCTTCCACAGATCTGCACGTCATTGTTCATGTCGTCGAAGTACTTCTCAGCCATCACCCCAAAGAAACGCTGCTGGGTGGCATATTGGATGCGGGCGATAAGTTCACACAGTTTCCAGTCGGTATCGTCCACCTCATACTGCCCTTCCCAGAATTTCCCCTCTAAGTGCAAATCCCCAAAATGACGCATATCAATGAAAGGTGCCGAATAGTTCAGGGCATGATAGGGCACGCGCTTCAGCATCATTTCATTGGCCTCAGACAGATCCTCAGCACAATCTTCCATACGGTTTTTCGTCCAGTCGTATATCCTTTTTACCAATGCCCAGAATGGGAGTTCCCCTGCACGAGAGTCAAGTTTGTAAGCCCATTCTTTCATGCGATCCAAACGTTCCCAGTCAATATTCGTTATTTCCTGAAACTCTATCATCTCAAAGTTCGTCTTCGGCATGGGAATAACTGCCAGACGAGTGGAAAGTCCGCTTCCGAAGTTCTTCTCATTGACCTTTTTCTTCAGAGCAATAGGCGTACCAGTATAGATATAATTCCAAGTGACGTGAAAGCGGTCTACGGGCGAATCTGCATTCTGGTACATCTGTCCGTCCTCCTCGTTGTGGAAGGCTTTCAGTTCCATACTTTGCTTGTTGATCCATGAGCCACCACTCTGAAGGGTGATGGAGTTGTCCAACTCGGTATCGAAAGTGAACATGTGCAATTGGATCTCTTTCCCGTCTACGATTTCCTTGGCGTTAATCATATCTTCAATCAACTGGCCGTTACTGGTTCTGGCAGGATGGATTCGGATGATACCTTGAGGCTTGTCCTTTCCCTCCTTATTGGCTGCTTTCTTCTTCTGATCCCGCTTGTAGCGATTCAGGGCTGCGATAGAAGCCTTATCGGCAGCATCCACAGGAGCCATCAGGATGTCACAGATATCATCTGCCAAAGATTTGTTCGATGCGGGATGACCGATGATCAGCAGTGAGCAATTCAGTCTTCGTTCCCTTTCAGGACGATGATAGAACCTATACCAGCAACGAGTCATCAGAGTCATCAAGGCACCACCTGCAGCAAACACCGCTGCCGGATACTGAGACCTCTTAAGTCCTGCGCACACGTCCTTTAATAATGGGAAGTCGTCAAACATCGCCTCAATCTCAGCACCCCAGGCATCAAGCTGAGCGCTTAGAATACTGTCTTGAGATCCATTATCCCCATTACTTCCATGGATAATCTCCTGATAAGATTTCCCTGTGGCTATCCTCACTGCTTCGAGCATGGCCTTACTGGGCAAAGAGCTTGCGTACTTCTTCTCCTTCTCCGCGACACATGAGGCTGCTGATTCTACCGTCTGCCCGACATTCTCATCTCTTTCCTCAATAATCTCCCGCACCCAGGGCTGGCCTTCTACGACATGCTGTACCATCTGTTTGTCACCATCGAGCATAAGGAGTAAATCCGTGGCAAGTTTGAGAGATTCTTTATGCCTGTTTGATTCCTCTGCACAAGGCAGCTTTTCGTTATAACGGGCATCAATAATGCTTTGCAGGTCATATCCTCTCCATTTCATCTTTTCAGACTTAACATCCCTTTTCTTAGTACCTTCAGAGAATTCCTGATGCAGTGGTTGCGTTTTCTTCTTGCGGTACTCTGGAGTAAACCTTTTGTCAAATTCTTCGTTGTAGTAATTAAATAACAGGTCTTCATTAATGTAGAGTATATCCTCCTCTTTAGGACAGAAGGAAGTACGAGTGGCGTCGATACAAGAACCGTCGGCCTTGTATCCGAGGGCATTAGCAAACTCAATCTGGTTATCAGCCAAGTTGCCAACCTTTATGTCAGCAGTGAAGACGATGCGGATGCCGTCACCTGAGCAAGAGATATGAACCAGTGCGACTCTGTCCATGAGTTCCTTCATCTCCCTGAGTTTCCACCATATCTGCATGGGGTTTTCAACGTGGTCAATATCCAGCATCACCAAACCATTGAGATGGCAATTCTTCAACAGTCTCCGCCGTTCCATGACCTCATACTCAGTGCCGTCTCTCTTCTTTTTCTTTACCTTTACTTCGTCGAAGAGATAGCAGCTGAAGATGAATCCCGCCAGTTCCTGCTTCAGTTCCTCTGCCCAAGCCAACAGTTTCTGCTCATCTGTCTTTTTCGCAAAGGCATCCTTAGCCCGCTTCGATTTCAATTCCCGAGGCTTCCTGATTAGGAACTTCTGGAAGTCGGCGTTCTGAAGCCATGTATGAATAGCTGCGACGCCCTCACCGTCAAGGTCAGCCTTTACAGCCGCCTTGATGGCTCTTCGGGCATTAATATGCCATTCCGTCTTCTGGCTTCTCACTTCTCTCCAAAAGTCACCTCTGAGGCATTTAGCGGTAGAGGACTTCTTGACATCTTTTTGATAACAGATCATGTTTGCTTGTCTTTTTGTGCTTAATTTTGTCATTTTGTGGTTTTTAATCTCGTTTGCTTTCTGGGCAGTCAGAGGACCGGTCTTTCTCGCCACCACAGCTAAGCGAGGACAAATTTAAGCATTATTTTTTAGATGGCATTTTATTTCTTCACGCTTGATTGGGGTCACCACCCGCACCCCGAAAAAAAGTGCTTTTCACCACCTGCACCCCTCAGAAAGGGAAGAAAAAAGGCGCATCTTCCGATACACCTTGCATTGATTCTCTATACCTTTTTATATATTATCTTTAAGCCACTTGTATAACTCACTGATGATAGGTTTGAGTTTGAGAAAACGCTTCTCGTGACAGCCGAAACGATATAAACTATACACGAGACTATTGATCGGCGGCAGACACATATTCTCCACATACCAGTTCCTTACCTCTTGACCAAGCGCCTTCGTGTAGTTCTTGTATCTGGCATCTCCTTTGGCACTCTTATCCTTCACATACAACATGTCAGGGATGAGCGACTCTATATCACTGAAGAAATCCACATACTTTCCTTGGACACCATTTTCCTTTTTAGCATAGCGATAGGCTACATAGACAGTTAACCAGTCCCTGCCGTTATTACGGTCTATCTTCTGAGCCACGGCTCTCAACACCTTCGAAAGCGCCAGCTGTTTCTCTGCAGAGTCGAAGTCACGCATGTCGAAGAACTTCAGTTCCACCATCTCATAGTCGTCTACTGTATCCGGATTCAGGCCATTACCTGACGACATCGGCTGAGCATTCTTCCTCTTGCGAAGGGCTTCATGCTCTTTCCGGAGCGTCTCGTCAACCGCAAGCCCATGTTCTGATGCATGACCAGTCAGGATATCAGTAATCATGCAGATTTGATAAAGCGTCTGAAAGAATGTCTCTATTTCGTCCCTACGCAACTCGTCGACAAAAGGTACACGATGGACAAAGGCCCGCCAACTCTCATCATCCTCTTCCTTCACCAGATACCAGGTGCTGCCGATCTTCATTTGCACAAAATCCCAGATCAGGCCCGCACGAAGATCTTCAAGCTCTTCAAATACATTGAGTTCCCTGAAGGGATTATCCAGAAGCCCCTTCATTTCACTTAATATGTTGGGGTACGTACGACAGAGGGCCTCAGCAAACAGGCGCTCTTGATCTCCGTGGATCTGTCCAGGCTCCCTCAACCTCTCTCGAAGCCAGCCTATCAGGAATATGCTGTCTGCCTCAGTGACTAGCTTTTTATATTTCTCTTGCTTACGCGACGACAAAGGCTCTGGGAAAAACGAACTACTCATTATCCTGTAAGATATTGTGCTTTGTGTTAATCCAGTCATTCAGGTATCCCATCGGCAGACTGAAAGGGTCGTCAAGCTCCAAGTCCACGTCATGTTTTTCTGCAATGAGGAGTATCTCTGCTCTGAGTTTCGGCCAATAGGATGCTATATCCTTCATCTGAGGGAACATCCGCTTGTCTGTCTCCACTATTTCACGGGCAGCAGCCACATAGTTTGCTTGGTAGTTATGTGGGACGTAACTCCACAAAGAATCCACAACGCCAATCTCATCATCGTTCAGCCCAAGCTCACGACCTTTTGCCAGATGTGATTTCACCGTCTCCACAGTACGCAAGACCTGAATAATATAATTATTGCATTCTGCTTCGTCATTCCAGTGAGGTTCATTGCGGTCGCACTCATCCACATAATAATCGGAAAGTGCGGTATCGATGAAATGCGCTTCGTAAATAGCTTCACTTACCAACTTCCTGGCCACTCTTGCGCCAACACGTCTATAGGGAGTCTCCTTCAGCCATGAGAGCAGTGGGAGATTATCGGGTGAATATAGTTCATTCAGGTCTTCAACCTCCGATTCCGGCTCTATGCCAAGAAGTCTTAAATCCATTGGGTGTGAAGTACGCAAGAACTGTCCCATCAGCAGATAGGCCATCAATCTCGCCAATTCAACAATCCAAGCCGTCACACCGTCTTGTTGTTCCCTCATCATCGGGTTTTCTCTCACGGGCTCCATCTCCTCTGTAAAGAAGTTGTAGGCAATCATCCTAGCCGCATCACCACTCCTCTTCAAGCCTATCAGCCTGTCAGCCTGTTTAAGTGTAAAGTCACGTCGCTGTTCTACACTCATCGATAGCACTACGTCAATGTCAACACCGATGAAATAGTTCTTCTTCAGGAACGCCAGCAGTTCTTCTGACGTCATTTCTCTTATATCTACCATGTAATTCCTTTCGGTTTTAGGCTGCAAAGATAGGCAAAAACAGAAGAAATACCAAAATAAAATGGATTTTGTTTTCGAAAATGGTGCAATTGTGCAAATGTGCAAAACAAGAATTCATTTTATCAAGAATCCAAACTATATCTTTACCTTATATATATATTATAATATATATAAGGTAATATTAAATCTACTACCAGTCCAGGCATTTACAAAACACCATTTGCACTTTTGCACATTTGCACAAAGACTACGAATTTATTTAACATTACAAAAAGCAAAAAGTCGCTCAAAATCAGCCCTTGGCAAACTAAAAGTTTGCAGGCCTCAAAGTCAGACTTTGCAGGCTTGAAAGTCAGAGTTTACAGGCTTCAAACTCCAGAAGCTGCATAATTGCCGAAAACAAGTACTTTTAGCAGTCAAAAGCAAAATGAAAATTATTTACACAATGGCAATACCCTATAGAATTGATTCTATTAAGGCACAAGGATTCTTAGTAATGAATCCAAGTGCCCACCAAACATAGTGTCTCTCATGGTTGGAATTATATGCTCATCAGGGATTTCCCTATATGATGTATACCATCCACAATTTTTTGCCTTTGTTTTGCGCTAGGGCGCTTAATACCATTGGCATAATGACTTAACAATCGCTCATTAATACCTGTAGCTCGGGAAATCGCAGCAATTGTTGTCATTCCCTCTAAACTCTGAAGGAGAGAGGCTGTATCTGTAATACACCATTTTAACTCATACTCTCCATCTACCAACCACTGAGGAACCTCATCACCGTCCTCAACCATTCCCTTGACATGAAACTCCAGCGCTTCTTTTACTTCCTTTTGAAGTTTAGAGTATGTTTTAGCTGTAACCAAAACGCATCCAGGGACATTACTTCCTAAAGTAGCGGCGAAATTCTTATTGCACCATTCTACTTCAACCTTAACCTTTTGCATAGTTTCAAAGATGTAATTCTGTTTTCGGGTGCAAAGGTAGTAAAATTAATACTAACTTCCAAATTTTAAGAGTATTATTTTTACTACTTTTATTAAAAACTTATAAAAAATGGGCAAAATCAGGATTTCACCCCCGAAATCGCCCATTGGATCAACAGCAATTACTATATTTTGTTATCTTCTAGGAAACTTAATTCCTGCTCGTGATTCAATGGCGTGAAGTAAGCCTATAGGAACGTCAGAACTCATTTTATGTCCACTTACAGTTACCACATTTGGCTTCCTTGGGTGTCTAAACTGGCGATGACTGCTTTCTTCTCTATCTAAATACCAACCATCCTGCTCGAGGATACGAATCACTTTACGAACACTATATACCATGTAGGAAAAATAAAAGTGTTTGACAATCTGGTGAACTATGTACCTGCTCGTCGCATCCTCCTATTATGCGGTTTCATGGGAACAGGCAACCATGTCAGACCGAAGCCTGCGAGTACCACTTGTTTGACTCTTCTAGTCCTAATTTTTACTTCAGAATTAAATTGTTCTTAATTAATGAAATTAAAATATATATTCCCACACGGTGTTAATCGCTATTAATCCAGTTGCAAAAATAAAAAGAATAATTGAAAGTAGCAAGAATTTATCAATAATTAACTATGTCTCGACATAGGTATATAGACGTCACGCTGAACTTAGATTATACAAATGAAAGGCGGGAATATGGTTATTAGCCACTCCCCGCCAGTGGATTAATAGCTGCGCTATGCTAAAACTGGGAAGAAGCACTGTCCCAAACACTGTTCCAGGAGGGAGAGTTTATCTGAAGATACGACTTCACATCCATAACCAACAATAGATAACCCATAAGGGACATCGGGATGCTGATAGTAGGATCTTCTGCCTTCAATTCTCACCAATACCCAACCCAAAAGGCGCAAAGCCTTTTTTACATCTCGAATCTTAACCTCAACCATGATACACAAAAATTGGTAAACACTATTTACGCATATTTTTCTGTCTCAATGAGATTAATCGCCATTAGTCCGCTGCAAAGATACAGTTTTATTATATAATCACAAAATTGTAGACATAAAAAATGGGCAAATTCAAGGTTTTACCCTTGAAATCGCCCACTGATTAACAGCAATCTTAGCCTAAGATCTCATTAAAATTAAGACCTGATAGGCGTTCAATGTTCTTTAAGATACCCCTTTTGACATCAGCGTGCAGTTTGCCTGCAACAGTAATCACATAACGATTCCCATCATGATGAAACTGACGATGATCTCCTCTACAGCGTACTTGCTTCCAGCCATTTTGCTCTAAAGCCCAAATGACTTCCTGAACAGTATATACTCCCATATCTCTTTGCAGTTTGTGACTAACTAAGTTACTTATGCAAGAAATCGGAATTAATCGCCATTAATCAAGTGCAAAGATAATAAAGAATTCTTAATGTTGTCACTTTTTTCTTTATTATTTTGTAATTACTATTTTTTTTTGCTATTTTTGCAATGTAATTCTTAAAACAATTAAATATGAAATCCTTATTAGAAAAGCCAAAGAGTGAAGAAAAATCAGAAGAGTTAATGCTAAAAGCAAATTTCTGTAGATTACTATTTCCAGATCTTTTACAATTCATTAAAAGTTTTGATATTGCTGATAAAGATGATCCAGCAAATTATGGTAATTCTTTGCATATGCATTTCCTGCTTGATGCTTATACCAACAAGGTTAAAACTAGTGAAAATGAGGACGAACACAATAAAAATGTAAAAAAATCAAGACAAGCATGTCACTGGAAAATCGACAAGGTTGAGGAACCCAAAGTATTATTGGCTGTTGAAGAATACTTTTTTATAACTTCAGAAAAAAAGAGTTTGACAAAACAAAGGAATTTATTGTTAGGCGACATGTCACATGAAAACAGTACATATCCTTATAAATTTGAAGACGATACCACCAAATCTATACTCCAACACTTTGGCATTCCACCTATTAACAAACAAAAGGGTGACACATTAGGGCATCAGAGACAATCTTTTAAAAATTTCATATTATCGGCATACAATTTAAATAACAAAGATGCTGACACCTCATCTGCTAAAGAACTATGTTTTGATAATGCTTTCAATCTTTTAGTGAATTTACGTAACTGGGATAATCATGGTAATATGAAGTTTAATCCAAACCAGGAAATGCTGTTCAAAAGATTCGTATTATTTACTCATATAGGTATCACATACATTTGCCGCAGAATATGGGAGAACCACAGTCAAACACTAAAAGATAGCAAAATTGGTTATAAAGAACCTAAGTCATTTGATTTCAAAAAGGAAAAGATAGAAGTCACAATTGGGGCTAACGACACTAACTTGTCGATATATAATTGTACATACCAAATCAATGGAGAAACGCAAAAAGTCGCAGATGGCAAAATGGTACAGTTCTTTTTTGAAGCAAAAAAATATGAGCCGTTTGTGATAGAATTTATGTGTGATAATAAACCCTATAAGATTTACGAGAAAACCGATTATTATTATTGGACGCCCAAATTAGATATTATTGTGACACCACCTTTAAAAGTAAGTTATGTTTTCGAAGGAATCGCGGGAGAAAACCAGGAACTTGAGGCTGCTGCTGGGATACTTTTTTCTAGATACAAAGAGGCGCTTGACAAGAACACACTTATTGCAACAAAGATCCTTCGCTTATTTAATAAATTGTCACCCGTTTTTCAACAACAGCAAAACATTCAAAATATTATCGAGATCAAAAACAAAAAGGATGAAGAAAGGCATGAAGAAACACTTAATAAAATAAATGACATGTCAGATATAATTGGATCGAAGATGAATGAAAGGTTCGACATGTTCATAGAAAATCTTAAGAAAAATCAGTCAAGCCAACAAAATATTATCGATAATTATTTTAAGGAAATTATAGCTAAAATTGACGACGCAAACGTAATAACAGCTAAAAATGAAGAAATAAAATACAAAAATGACAGAGCTGTTTTTTTGAAGAAAGTACTATTTCAAATTATCCTATTTGTAGGTGCTTTTGCTATACTTGCTATTTCTATGTCAAACGATTTGAGCTTATTTTGGTTACAATATTGGCAATGGATTCTCCCCATAATACTTATAGTTTTTCTATTGTTTGGTTTTAATTTAGGCAATAACATCGAAGTTGACCTAAAATAATCATCTATACATATGAAAGTCCAGCAATCGCTGGACTTTTTCCATATCTTTGCTATAGTTTATAAAACGATAGCAATATGATAGATTTCAAGAAGTTCAACAGCGTTATCTCACTCACCTCGTATTTCAACTCTAACGAGAAGTGCAAACAAGCCATCATCCAAAGTAGATGGGCTGACGGTGATGTTGTATGCCCTTATTGTGGTGGTCATCACTGTGTGGTACGTAAAGATGGTAAGTTTCGTTGCAAGACTTGTGGTAAGAATTTCTCTTGCCTCGTTGGTACTATCTTTGAGAATACCAAACTACCACTTATCAAGTGGTTCTTGGCTATGTACTTTATCTCTTCTCATAAAAAGGGCATCAGTTCCTATCAGCTTGCAAGGAATATAGAGGTGACTCAGAATACCGCTTGGTATATGCTTCAGAAGGTACGTTTGCTTTACCCTCAGACTGATGCTGAGTCATTTGAGGGTACTGTAGAGTGTGATGAGGTGTATATTGGTGGTAAGGAGAAGTGGAAGCACAAGTCAATGCGTACTCCCAAAACCCAAGGACGTTCAACGAAGACTAAGACACCTGTCTTCGGTATGATGGAGCGTAGCACCTTTACTAACAGTAAGGGTGAAGAAGAGCCTATTACTTACGTTCACGCTATCGTAGTGGAAAAGACAGATAGAGCCACATTGCAGCCTATCATTCAACAGTTCGTTGCTGAAGGTTCAAGAGTCATCACTGATGAACTTGCTGCCTACAATGGGCTTGCTACGTTGGGTTACACCCACGCTGTTGTTGCTCACGGTGCTGAAGAGTATGCCAATGGTGACGTGTTTACCAATAGCATTGAGGGCTTTTGGAGTCACTTCAGGAGAATGATTGTGGGTTGTTACCACGATGTGTCTGATGAACATTTGCAGTCATACATTGACGAGGCTGTGTATCGTTGGAACACAAGAAAAATGAGCGAATCAGAGAGATTCGCCCATATGTTTGACAAGTCAATTGGACTTGTTCGTAAATGGTCAGAGATTAGAGTTGGTCTGATGGTTGTTTAGAAATTATCTAAATCATCTTCTTTATTGTATGAATTCCCTGAATATTTAGCTATCATATTTGCATAATACTGAACATTTTTTAAATGCATCTGTATTTTTTTTGATAGTTCTCCATCATTCCACATTCCTGTAGCATAGTTTGCTATAAACTCGGCAGATTGTTTTAAGTTTTGGGCATAATTTGATAACTGAAGTTGGTCTTTTTGTGATTGTGACTGCATTCCTCCCATTTGGTTTATATTATTTTGGTTGGCTTTCATTTTGTCAATTCTACTGTTTGCCCTATAGTCTTGTACACCTCTACCAATGGCTGATAGTGCGTTATTCCAAAAACCTTCATTTACAATTTTATCTACAGACTCCTTCACAATTTTGTGAAGGTCTGATTCAGTTAGTTTAATCAATTTCTTATTCATATTATAATATGTTTTATTATCTTATTTTCTAATAAATATCACGTAGAATTTGTTTTTATCAGATTATATCCTTATTTTTGCCAAAAAATAGATATTTATAAACAAACAAAATAGATTATGGAGTTTTTAAAAGAAGATGGTAGTTTAGATATTACACGTATAAGTAATCTACCTTTAGAAGAGTTTATGAATGTGGTAGGAGATTTGACAAAAGAACAATACGAAGATTTCCTTTCCAAACTACCTATTAATGAGTCTAACGAACCCATGCAGGCTGTTGTGGTTGATTACACGTTAGAGGAAGATTTGGCAAGAGGAACTGTTATTGCAGATGATGTCATCAATAATATAGGTAAAAGGTATGGGAAGAAATGATAAAACAATATTGGTTAATGGAGGACAAGTTACCACCAAAGTTACTTGTAACGTTTTCCTCTAAACTCTATAAAGAAATCAAGGCAATTGATGCCTATAACAAGAATAATATCGAGGCACTATATCAATGGCGTGATTACCTTGATGGGATGAAAAGATACTTATCAGATTCAACAATAGCTTGGGATAATATGGGCAGGTATCCAAGATTTCCAAATGGCGCAAGATTCATCAGGGATTTCAATTATAATGTTGGCTATACCATCAAAATTAACAACAACACCAATCTACCATATGTCTATGTTTTCAAAGCCAACTTAAACCTTGAACAATATGGTTTGAAAGTTCCTCCAATAGTAGAAGAGAACGCTTTGAAAATAGATTCTATTATTACAGAGACCATAAATAAATATTTGAGAAAACACCTACTATTAGCAAGTTAAAATGAGCAGCCAAATCAATGACTGCTCATTTTCAGTTTATCGTGGGTCAACTGCGATGTTATTGCCTTAATTTATGGTATATTAATGAAACGACAACAAATCCCAGACTAATATGCTCCAATTTTAGACGAATAGGAATAATACCATATATGATGTCAATTTTAATGGTTCTATTTGCATGGATAATAATACCCAATAAATGCACACATTCTTTAATTTCTAATTACAATTTCTTTGCCCCTCATAGCAAGGTGGATAATATTACAGCAGCGAAATTGATGGAAAAGTGCTTAAAGAATGGTGATGGCAGTGATGAAGAGGCAAGAATCAAACTCGCAAGATATTACTTATATTTTGATAACGAGGGAGACAAGGCATATCATGTGATAGAACCAATGATTAATAATCCAAAACAATATAAAAATGGCAACTTAATTATTGCAGAGACATATTACGACTTTAAAGACTATGAAACAGTTACTACAATTCTTGATAATATGAAAGGTATTCAAGACCCTATTATTGATAGGCTCCGTGGTTTAATGTATTTATATGGCGGGCATGATTTTAATTATATGCTCGGCGATTCTTTGCTAAGGCTTGCTGCAGATGCTGATGATGCAGTTGCTCAATATTGGATGGGGTACTTGAGTTCAAATGATATTAGAAAAGATTTACCGCATTATGAAAATGGGGAAAAAGTATATCAAATACCTGTAATCAAATTTGATTTGTTTGATGCAGTCAATTATTACAGGAAGTCTGTTAATCACAACTACCCTCAAGCTGCAATAGGTTTAGGCATTTTATATACAGAACTAAACATGAATGACAGTGCACAGTACTATTTAGAAAAAGCAATTGAATTGGCAGTTAATGATAGTATCAGTGATGAAGCCTATTTTAGATTGGGAATAGTGCATGAGAGGCTAAAAATAAAAAGAGATGAACATCTGAATATTGTTGAACGGAGGTATACCCCTGCCATGCTTCATAAGGCATTAAAAACATCAGACCATACTACAGCTATCAGAATTTATCAAAAACTAGGAAAATATCAAGGTTATCGTTATATCCATCCTATTGTGTTTGAATATGCTGCTAGAAATGATGAAAGCAAGAAAGACTTGCATGTAGCACTTGACACCTTAAATAAATCTCGTCCAAATGGGAAATTTAATATGGCATTTGTCGAAAGTATATCAGCATTACTATCAGGTGATACAATCCTAAGTAAGAGTTTAATGAAACTATCTGCTGAAGAAGGCTGCCTTTATGCCAAAATGTTTTGTATTTTTAAGGATCTATATTCGTTTAAAGATAACCAAGAAATGATTATTTCCTCAATAAAAAACATCAACGAATCGCTACAAGAACTAGCTATTATTGGAAAAGAAATACCTTTCGCAAATGTATTAATATCATGGATCACTAAAGATCTAGGAGATCAAAATTACAAACTATCCGAACTTTATGCCCAAATCGCTATTAGAAAAGGGCATCCTGCAGGAGCTTTGGTTTTTTCTTATGCACCATCTATGTATTGTGACAGCATAGATTCCGAGATTTCAAAATTCATCACATGGGACGGGGATTTTACTGACACATATAAAGCATCTTGGACAATCGATAATGTTATCGATTTATTGGAAAGATACAATAACATTACAATGTCTTTACGATTGTCCCTACCACAATGGCCCTTTAGAAGTAAAAATATATGCTGTGGGCAAAAAATTGACAAAGTTTTGACTACGATAACGCATGGTTATAATGAATATTTCACATCTTCACAATTAATAAATAAAGAATATCCTTTTGAACGTTTACATTTTTGGTGTGATCTCTCTATTAGCACACATGATTTCTATAGTGAAATGCAAATAATAAATGAATATAGGATGATGATAAAAAAATATAATGACAAAAATATAGATCTGCAATATCGAAAAAGAATTATGGATGCAGTATTAAATGACCTATTGTGGGATGAAAAATTGGCAAATAATGCTCCAGATATTACAGCTGTCTATAGGTTTATATCAAAAGAATTAAATAATATGCCCAAAGACTTTATTGATGAAATGGCAGAGAAGCACAAAAATAACGTTATGGCATTAAAAATAATCAATGAAAAGAATCTTTATGGTAATATCGGATTAACAGGATATGGGATTGCAAACGAAGAACCTTATTTTTATTCTTTTACTGGAGATTTGGGACTACTTAATGAGTTTAATGATATCATTGAGAGAACAGAAGATGTCAAAATAGGAATTGCTGAATCACATTCGTATTTGAATAAATAATGAGTTATTTAGGTCTATTTGTCATTTCATTGCGAAGACATGGTGGAATGTCCGTAAGTGGTACTGGCAAAAATTGAATAAAGTGGGATGAAATTATAAGAAATAATTGAGCAACAGAAAAAATACATAAGAGTTATGAAGAGAGTCCTTTATTTTAGTATGTTTTGTTTGGCAATAGTTGCCTGCAACACAAAGAACAATGATCCCTCGCATCTTTCTCTGATTGAACAAGAAAATGCAAATGTTAAGGAATCAAACAATGAAGTAGCGAATCTTGACTTCACCAACATTATTGGCGATTGGGAATGGGTGCTAACAGAGGATAGTGCTTTTGGGGGAAAGGATACTTTACACAAGCATTATCAAGTATTCTATTCTATCAAAGCCGATGGAACAATGAAGGAAATAGAGCACCGACTAATAAAGATAACCTTAAAAAAAGTTGGTGAGATGCAAGGCGACAAAGAAAGCATATTGGCAGATAATGATGATGCTATTTTCACTGGCACTTGGAGATTATCAAATGATACATTGTATAAAGAAGGAATACTCTCAAGACTAAAAAATGGAGAGTATAAGCAAGGTCAAGAGAGACCCAGACAAGAAACGAATGTGAAAGGTTTTTCCATAGTCAAAAGAATCACTAAAGACTCCTTATTCGTTGTTGGAAAAGATGGAGGTACTATATTTTTTATAAGAAAGTAAATTAACAATAGGTACTTTTTAAGTTCTTATAGTTATACATTATGTTAGAACAAAATGTCATTGAAGAAGCCTTTGAATATACGCGTGGAATGCCTCATAATAGTCTTGAGGCATTTCGCGTGTTTTGCGCTTTGAATGTCATCAGTGTGGGGGCAAAGAAGAAGTTAGTAGATAATCATAGGGCGAATGGAATTCTAAGGCCACATGTCGCTAGAGTAGTTACATACGCATTGGAACATCCAGAACTCAATCTTCTGGATGGCGTTTATATCGATGCCAATATAAAACCGAACTGCGTCTTTATCATGTGCATGGGTATCCAGTTTAGCTATCACAATATACCTCTGGACAACTGTACCATCATTTCTTTCTGCACCTCCGAAAAGAATAAGCCAATAGCATTTGATGGAATAAAGAAACAACCTATCGCAGAAGAAATGTTCGAATTATCAAAAGTGATTCTTGCAAACAATATCACGGATAGAAAGACCATTAGGGAAAGAATAAAATGCATTTTATACCTGATAAAGTAATAACAAATACTGGTACTTTTAATTACAGATAAAAGAATTCTCCACAAAAGTTTTAAGATAATAACGCAATGGGGACTGATATAAAGACAAAGTGACGTGGTGGCAAAAAAGTCACTGCTTTCTTGCTCTTTTCAAAAAATAGTCGTATCTTTGCAGCGCAGCCCGGTTTGGCTTGCGTCTCGTTCTTAGTGCGAAATGACGTTAGAGTAAACACAACGGGGAGTGTCCCTGTAGTGATAAAATTGTTTAAGTGTAGAAAGATTATAAATTATAGAAGATTTATGAACTTGTATAATCCGTTACCATACATAGGTGTTCCGTTTGTATATCTTTGGAACATCATCAAGGATAGTGATTCAACAAAGGGCAGGATCATTCAATCTGTTTTTGGGATACTATTATTATATGGTGGGATCTGGCTACTTATGAAATGGCATGAGGTTCCTACATATTATCATGTTGTAAAAATTGCAAGGGTATATTCAAAAGACACTTTGGCAAGGGATTATATCTCAGCTGGCTATATAATGAACTTGAGCAGTGGTGGGAATATCAAGCCCAATGACTCAATATTGGAGTCGGAAGAATATCATTTCAATATGTATCCTTATCCTTTCTTAGGGAAAAAGGGTACTCCGCGGATTACATATGCCGAGAAGAATGCTCCGTTCTTCAGAGAGGCCCCAGACCTTTCACAATTCATTGGTGAAGAAATGAACAAGAATCTCCTTGAGGAGTGTGACAAACATCATGTTAGTTTGTCTGATTTCGAACATGGGTTCTATGTCCTTCACTTGTTCCAGTCTGATTTTTCAAGACTAAAGAATGACAAGAAGTTTATATTTGATAGCAAGTCAGGTGAAAAGATTAAGAGCCTAACAATGGGAGTTTATAATGATACCGTATTAGAAAATACTCCTTATGCTCAGCGTCTTCCTTATCGTATCCAGGAAAAAGACCCAAAGTTTAATCACTCCTACGCAAGTTTGCTTATGACCTATTCCGAAGATTCGACAACGGGAATGATATCAGATCATTTGATTCAAGGCGGTCTTGATATTTGGAGGAAAGTATTGTCAATGGCTCGATTAAGAGACATGACAAAAGCCAACTACGTTTTTTCCTTTGAAACCAGTGCGATAGACTCCATTACATATTATATCCATTTTTCTGAACCTGTCAGTTTCTCAGAAATGAATGTGGAGCCGATAAAAAAGGACATGAACTCTGTTGTTTTTAAGGCTTCTGATCCACATGAGCGTTTTGCTCTCTCAGAAGGAGTAAGGTTCTTCGTAGAATTCAATGAATCAAGCAATTCTCAAACAATCCGTGTCATTCTGCTAACTGCTTTGCTTGCCCTCCCCCTAAGTTTAGTGATAAAAAATGTATGGTCACTAATGGTTAATGCCACGCCGCCAAAACGCAATAAAAAGGTATCAAATACCCAATAGGGAGCACGATATTTTCCAACCAAAACAATGAGGTTGTTGCTCCCTCTCCAGCGCGGGAGCTACAACCCTGCAAAGGCTGTCCGGCCATTATACAGACCATCAGGCCGAAGATCGTTTTACCATTCATCACCATTTCTATTTACCCGATTCTTTTGCTTCAATTTCACTATTATTGACCAACCTGCCGTTGCCATCCAAGAGAATACCACTATCAGAATGATCGAACTTGCAATAATAGAGGTTGGCGTTAACTGCTGATATATTGGTGAAGATAGGCAGAGTGAGCGGTTTACCTTCAGGGCCCATCAGACCACAATGGCCCTCATACGTATTATAAGCTTTACATGGAGCCAACTTCCGTATATCACAGCCCATTTCGTCGGTTTCAGAAGTAGCATAATAGATATCGTCTACGTCATCACAGACAAACTTATACTTCAGCGTGCCGTCATAGTCCATCATACACATCGTGTAGTCCTCGAGCACAACGGAGATACCTTGTTCCAAGACTTCCACATTCCGGTATTCAACTGGAATAATTGACTTTGCTCGCTTGTCGAGCAGACCTCTCTTCTCCCCTTTATTCAGTAGCCAGAAGCCGGCATCTTCATGTGCGATACCATCGTATTCGGGACAGATGACCCAATCACCCTTCCTATTGATGATACCCCACTTGCCTAAGGCGTCAGTCATTGCACATAAGCTGTCATAGAAAAGATAGCCGTAAGTGAAAGACGGATAATGGAAATCCTTATCGATGATCACCTGACCGTGGGTATCGATAAATTTGATGGTGCTATCCTTTTCCATCACAGCTGCAAGGCCCTCAGAGAAGAGCCAGGCTTTTGTGTAACGTTTGGCAGGAATAACAGGATGGCCAGTGCGGACATCAAGATAACCACGATAGCCCTTACTTGCATAACAGGCCAATGTGTCTTTCTCGTTATCGGGAGCAATGACCCACTTGACATCACGAAGCACTTTCTTTCCCGTAACGTTATCTACTAGATAGCCGTGAGCACCATTCTCGCAGAAAGAAATCCGTTCACTAATCTTTTCACGGTGGTTGTAATTGTCATATCTGTCATCAAGAATGACCGAATGCACAAATCCGCTAAACGGCTGATGGCAGATGTTGTAACAACCTGTTACAAAGCACAAAATAAAAAAGGCACCACACACAAAAACACCTACCTTCTTAAGATAGACAAACATACGGAGCATCCGCATTTTCGAAGAACTACATACTTTCATGGTCGTGAAATTAAATTTATTGTTAAACTATGATGATTAGAAACCTTTTGAAGGCACCCTTATATCCAAAGAGCCATTTACTTAGCGATATCTAACATCACTTGATATTATTTTGTTACTTCCAGTATTTGGGCGGCGAGTTTGTCGGCGGCCTCAATGATGGAAAGGAGAGGACAGTTGTGAGTGGCGTGGATATAGTCTTGTTGCATCTCTTCGTTGTGGAGGGCAATCTGCCAGGCTCCCATGTGCCAACGGATGGCCATGATTTCATCGTCAGTCAGTTCCAAACCCAAACGCAAAAGCATGATGACACTCTTCTCGCCATGACCTACAGGCAAGTGGCTGTAATTCTTCTGATAGGCACCACCTGTATTGATGCTACCCTGATAGCGGGGAGCCTTGCATATATCATGAAGCAAGGAGGCAATAATCAGAGAATCGTCTGATACCTCGAGGTCGGGATTGATATTTCGCATGACTAAGGACAGTTCCTTAGCCACACGATACACATTCAGAGAATGAGCGACAAGACCTCCTGGATAGGCATTATGGTCTTTACGACTCGCTGGTGCCTCAAAGAAATCGAGCCACTCTAATTCAGCTATCACATCACCAATACCATGGCGGTTGGTGCTTCTTAACAATCTGCAAAAGTTGTTTTTATTTTCAATCTTCTTCATAGTCAATTCTGTAGTAATTATCTGTTTCTTTTTCTTTCTATTGTTTTGAATCGTTTCTATATATTCGCTGATAGTGTCGGCGCTCCAGATAGCACATGAAGGTCTGCTCCAGGTACCAGAAGACGGTGAGGGCGGCTTGACAGGCGGCGATGTAGAAGGCGCACAGAGATTTATCGGCAATGAACTCCGGAAGATTCAGCACCAGATAAAGCAGTACGATGGTCAGAACGATGGTGTAGTTCTCTTGCATCATCCGCTGGACTATATGCACGTGGTAGTCGATGATCTCGTCGACGAGTTGCCGGGTTTCCGGGTGGTTCCTGCCTTGGCAGGCACAGAGCAGGTCGTAGGCCTTCTCATAGTAATAATCAGCCGGGCCACGTTTGCAGATCTCAAGTGAGGCGTCCTGATTGAAGATCTGGAGTACGTCGTAATCGTCTTCATTATAGCCATCCACCAGTTTGTCTCTGGCATAGCCCTCCGCCACCTTTTTATATTCACGAGCCAGTTTAATGGTATTTTCATTGTCTTTCATGCTACTATAAACTTTTTGATTTGGTAATCATTTCAAAAGACGCCGTCAGGCGCTGAAGCCTGACACCACTTTGTGGTGGGGCTTCAGCGAGGCGGCTTGAGGTTTGAGACGTTCGAAGGCCTTCGTGACATCGGAGACTTCGATGCGTTGGAAGTCAGCGACAGGGGCGGAGGCTAAATCGACATCCATGGCAGAGATGACGCGATTCGCCATAGCGGGGATGATGCCATTGTGGACGAACTGCTCTATCCAACGGGCGTTGCCGAATTCGGGGAGCTTCGTCTTCAAGGTCTTTTCAATGTCCTTCCTCAGTTCGGCGTCAGCCTCGTCAGTGAGGATATAATCCTCTTTCTCCAGGAGATGACGGGCGATTTCCATCAGTTGGGCGGCATCGTAGTCATCAAACTGGTAACGATAGGGGAAACGGCTCCTGAGTCCGGGATTGGAGTCCAGCATGGCGTCCATCTCCTTGGTGTAACCAGCGAGGACGATGAGCATGTCGGGATTGGGCCTCGTGAGGACGGTGAGCAGCGACTCGATGACACGATGGCCGAAGTCCTTCTTGTCGGTATCGCCCGTACAGAGGCTGTAAGCCTCATCGATAAAGAGCACATTGCCACGCGCCTCTTCAAGCAGAACCTTCATATTGTCCTCCGTCTGGCCGATGTACTGTCCCACGATACGGGTACGGTCCACGGCGATGACCTCGCCCTTGGAAAGGAGTCCCAGCGAATGGCATATCCTTCCGAGCTTGCGGGCAACGGTGGTCTTGCCTGTGCCCGGATTACCCGTAAAGACGCAATGGAAGACCATCTGACTGTCTGTCTTGAGTCCTCTGCGGCGACGTTCCAGAAACAGGCGGGCCTGATTGGCCATTGTGGAGACGCCCTGCTTCACCTCATCGAGACCGATCATCTCGTAGAGTTCACGGATGCTCTCCTGATAGGTGGAGGCAGTGTCGGTGAGCCGTTCGAAGGGAACATCCTCGACGCTGAACTGTGTGACCTCATTGTTACTAATCAGTTGGAGAGCCCGACGAAGGTAACGGGGACGTACCTCATCAGCGATAAAGCGACGAATGTCATAAAGTGACCAGTTGGTAACGGCTCCCTGCTTACAGCCCTGAATGACGGCCCGGGAGAGTCGGTCCTTCAATTCCTCAGTGGGGTCAAGGTTCTCGCGGTCCAGCTCACGGAAGAAGGCCTGCACGAGATCGAAGGCGCCGTAGCGTTCCTGCTCGATGTAACTGCCCGCCTCGAAATAAGGCTTCAAGGAAGGGAACAGTTCCAGGATATCATCAATCTCCTGACGAGTTCCACAGAGCCAGAGGTTGTCCTTCGTGTCTGAAGGACGGAACTTCTCCATGATGCGCCGCATGATGATCTTACCATTGGCACCTAACAGCTCTCCCAGATGCGAGAGGCAGTACACTTGCCTGCCGTCATTGCTTAGATCCCTGGTAAGCTGCTCATAAGGATACTGGCTCGTAGGATCATAGAGCGTGGAGCAGTCGATATAAGTGAAGGAATGCTCGTAGCTCAACGTGCGCAGGAAATGCCGTAACAACTCAGGGTTGATATCGTCGTTATGGGTACAGATCAGCAGATTGAGATTGGAGACCATCTCCCCCATGCCACATTCCTTGCGGAACTCATTGAAGAACACGAGCTGGCGGGATTGCATCACCCGCTTTCTGAACTGAGTCAGTCCGGGCATTTCTGCCACAGGCTGCCAGTCGTTGTCAACGCTCTCGATACAAGCGACCAGAATATGCTCCTCGCAATAGGACTGGAGCATCCGAGGGGGCTGAGTGGTGAGGCGCATGGTGTCATCGAGTGTGAAATCAATGCGCATCAGCGACTCATCGGAGGTATCGTTGACGTAGAGGATATACTTTCCGGGCACCCAGATATGATCGCAGGGGAGTTCCACCGTCATTCGCCTGTCGCGCAGACGTTTAACTGATGTCTTCTCTGTCGAGGCGCACATCGGAAAGAAGGATTCATGGTAAACGAAGCACTTGAAGCGGTTCAGACGAACGCGGGTCTTCGGCTTCATCTGGATAGTAACCGACACGGAGCCGTTGCAGCAGAGCCTCTTCTCCTGGCCCGACATCAGTTCGATGTCCACTGACTGCACGTCCTCCATGTCGTGGTGTTCTTCAAGGCATGTTTTCATTCTGACATCTGCTACCCTGCTGTCCATCTCCGGCGGGAAGGGCAAACGGGAGTAGCTTGGTTCTTCGTGGTCATCAGAAGTATCGGGCTCAACAGCCTCATCATCATCGTCGCAGTCTTCATCTGCGCAGGTCTCATCGTCGAGCGCATCATCGATAAACTTCTGAAGGAAAAGGTCGAACTCTTCGTCGACATGACTTTCTTTTTCTTTCTTCATACAAAAGAAATATAAACTGTTTTTCAAATAAATTGTCGGAAAGCCCCGTGTTATAGGGCGCAAGTGGTATTTGGACAACGGCCTAAGACCATTGTCCAGTAAGGTTCACAGAAACTTGACTCGAAGTCTCTATCACAAAACACTATTGTTGTACCAAAATGTCAAAGAGCACAAGATCCCGCCGGCATTCTAAAAGCCGGTGCAAAAATAACTGAGTTTTGTGATAACTATTTCTTGATATTAAAGTTTAAAATTCTGCTGCAAAGATAAGCAAAAATCCCGATAGCCACCAAATGATTATCGGGATTTTTATACAGAAAATATGTTTTTTAACATATCCTCGCAGGCGTAATAATATAAGGTACGCGAGAGACACGACACGCATGACTACATCGTTAAAGTCGTAGTCAATCGGCGAGGGTGAAGTCGAGCTGCTTGCGCTCGAGGTTCGCACGGGCCACCTGGATGCGGATGGGATCACCCAACTGGTATTTCGTGTGATGACGGCGGCCTACGATGACGAAGTTCTTCTCGTCGAAGTCGTAATAGTCGTCGCCGAGGTCACGGATGGGGATCATGCCCTCGCAGTGGGTCTCGTCGATCTGGGCATAGATGCCGTAGGAGGTGAGGCCTGAGATGTGGGCGTCGTAGGTATTGCCGATCTTATCGGCCATGAACTCCACCATCTTGTACTTGATCGAGTCGCGCTCTGCATTCTGCGAGATTTGTTCCATGTCGCTGCAGTGCTCACAATACTCTTCGTACTTATCCTTATTGGCAGATCGTCCGCCTTCCTGGTATCTGGTGAGCAGACGATGAACCATCGTATCCGGGAAACGTCGGATGGGCGAGGTGAAGTGGGTATAGTAGTCGAAGGCGAGTCCGTAGTGGCCGATGTTGTGCACGCTGTACTTGGCCTTCATCATCGCACGGAGGGCAACGGTCTCGATGGCATTCTGCTCACGGGTGCCCTCAGCATCAGCCATCAGGGCATTAAGTGATTTCGTGATGGCTCCCTTCGTGCCACTGGTCTTTACCTTATAGCCGAACTTGGAAACGAACTGTCGCAGGTTCTCGAGTTTCTGGGGGTCTGGCTGATCGTGGATACGGTAGGGCAGCGTCTTGGCCTTTACGCCTTTCTTCACACGGCCAATGCTCTCAGCGACGGTCTTATTGGCCAGCAGCATGAACTCCTCGATGAGTTTGTTGGCATCCTTAGAGACCTTGAAGTAAGCCTTCACGGGCTTGCCTTTCTCGTCGATGTCGAAATGGAGTTCCTCACGGTCGAACTTCACAGAGCCGTTCTTGAAGCGTGAGGCACGGAGTTTCTTGGCAAGGGCATCGAGGGTGATGAGCTCTGTGGCATATTCGCCCTTATAGGGATTCTTCTTCGTGGCAGGTGGAGCAGGCTCGCCTGTGCCGTCTTTCACACCATTGTCCTCCAGTATCTTCTGAACTTCTTCGTAGGCATAACGGCGATTGCTCTTGATGACCGTATGTGCCAGATGCCACTTCTTGACGTTCGCCTCGTCATCCATCTGGAAGATGACGCTGTAGCAGAGTTTCTCCTCGTCAGGCCGGAGGGAACAGATGAAGTTGCAGAGGCGTTCAGGCAACATGGGGATCGTGCGGTCCACGAGATAGATGCTCGTCGCACGGGCGTATGCCTCCTTGTCGATGACGGAGCCCTCCTTCACGTAATGTGAAACGTCGGCGATATGGACGCCCACCTCCCACAAGCCATTCTCCAACTTCCGGATAGACAGGGCATCGTCGAAGTCCTTGGCGTCCTTGGGGTCGATGGTACAAGTGAACACATCACGGAAGTCTTCACGACGGGCTATATCCTGCGGGGTGATGGTAGCGTCGATCTTCTCAGCTGCCTCTTCCACATTCTTCGGATACTTATACGGCAGATTGTACTGAGCGAGGATGGCGTGCATCTCGGCATTGTTCTCACCCGTCTTTCCGAGGATGTCGATGACGGAGCCGATAATGTTCTTATGCTCATTGTCGGGCCATTGGATGACCTTCACCACAGCCTTGTCGTCGGTCTTGCCACCCTTCAGTTTACGCTTGGGGATGATGATATCATGAACGAAGGTAGAGTCTTGTGGAATGAGGAAGGCCCAGTCCTTATCCACACGCAGTTTACCAACGATGGTATCGTGGGCACGACGTACGATCTCAATGACCATCGCCTCCTTGATATGCTTGTCGCGACGGGCCATATATGACACTTTCACTCTGTCGCCATCCATAGCAGACATGGAATTGCGTTCTGCCACAAAGACAGGGGTACCACCATCGTCGGGCAGGAACGAGTTGCGGCCTGATGACTTGCGGCGGAACACGCCCTCCTGCACCTGAGTCTTCAGGTTCAGACGATACGAGGTATCACTGACTTTCGAGAGAAAATCGTCCCACGCCATCTCCTCCATCACGTCGATGGCGAGCATTTTCAACGGATGGGTGTCGAACTTAAGTACTCTGAATATCTGCTTGAACGAGAACGTCTCGTTCGGATGATGCTGGAAGAGGTTCTGCAGCAGTTCGCTGACCTGTTTCTTCCCTAACCGTTTGCCTCCTTTTTTCTTTCCCATAGACTTTAATACTTTTAAGTTTTTGGCAAAGATACAATAAAATTTAGACATAAGTACATAAGAACATATTTTTTTATGTTTCTTTTGTTCTTTTGTCTCAAAAAAAACGTACCTTTGCACCCAAATTTAACATAATGAAGATATTAATCACTGGAGCGAGCGGATTTATCGGCTCGTTTATCGTAGAGGAGGCTCTCAAGAGAGGCTTCGAGACGTGGGCGGCTGTGCGTAAGAGCAGTTCCAAGGAATACCTGCAGGACGAGCGCATCCACTTCATCGAACTGAACCTCAATTCGAAGGAGAAGCTTATGGAACAACTGCGTGGCAAGGATTTCGACTACGTGGTGCATGCCGCAGGAGTGACGAAGTGTCTGAACAAACAGGACTTCCGTCGCATCAATACGGAAGGTACGAAAAATCTGTGCGAGGCCATCATGGCGTGTCAGATGCCCCTGAAGCGGTTCGTCTACCTGAGCAGCCTCAGCATCTTCGGAGCCATCCATGAGGAGCTGCCTTATCAGGAAATCCGCGAAAGCGACACTCCACAGCCGAACACCGAATACGGACGCAGCAAGTTGGAGGCCGAAAAATACCTCGACTCCATCGCTACGCGCATTCCTTTTATTATATTAAGGCCGACAGGTGTATATGGCCCTCGTGAAAAAGACTACTTTATCATGGCCAAAAGCATCAAGGGACATTCCGACTTCGCTGTGGGCTACAAGCGTCAAGACATCACTTTCGTCTATGTGGAGGATGTGGTACAGGCAGTATTCCTCGCACTCGACCATGGTGACAACGGACGGAGGTATTTCCTTAGCGACGGACAAGTGTACCAAAGTACCACGTTCAGCGATCTTATCCGTGAGCAACTGGGCCATCCCTGGTGGATACGTCTCAGGGTGCCTACATGGGTGTTGCGTATTGTGACATTCTTCGGCGAATACGTTGGACAACTTACGGGCAAGGTGACAGCCCTGAATAACGATAAGTACAACATCCTAAAACAGCGTAACTGGCGTTGTGATATACAGCCCGCCATCGACGAATTAGGCTATCGTCCTACAGTCACACTCGAGGAGGGTGTCAGGCGCACCATCAAGTGGTATAAGGAAAACCGTTGGTTATAGTTTATAGTTTACGGTATACAGTTGAATATTATAAAGTTTCTATTTGAGATTGAGCGGAAGCCGCGGAAGGGGCTGCTAGCTGTAGAATGGGTCATCGTTGGCTATCTGATGCTGACGGCATTGATGGTGTTCTTCACCTTCACCAAGGCCGTCAACCCCGAGGCGATGCTATGGGGACGATTCCGCATTGTGCTGCTTACGGTGGCCATGTGGCTCGTATATAGACTCATCCCCTGCCGTTTCACGCTGTTATGCCGCATCACAGTACAGATGCTGTTGTTGCCGTGGTGGTATCCAGACACCTATGAACTGAACCGTATTCTCCCCAACCTCGACCATCACTTCGCAGCATACGAACAATGGTTGTTCGGCTGTCAGCCTGCACTGTTGTTTTCTCAGGCTATCCAACACCCTGTATTCAGCGAACTGATGCACCTAGGCTATGCTTCATATTTCCCGCTCATTGCCCTCGTAGCGCTGTTCTATTTCTTCTTCCGTTACAACGAGTTCAACCGCACGATGTTTATCATCCTCACGTCGTTTTTCATCTACTATCTGGTTTTCATCTTCCTACCCGTTACCGGACCACAATATTATTATCTGGCCGCAGGAGTCGATAACATTGCTCATGGCGTATTCCCCAACGTTCATGATTTCTTCGCCACTCACGATAAACCACTACCCATGCCAGGCTACAGCGACGGTTTCTTCTACCAATGCGTGGCCAGTGCCCATGCTACTGGCGAGCGTCCCACGGCAGCCTTCCCCAGCAGTCATGTAGGCATTACCACCATTCTAATGTTCCTTGCCTGGCGCTCCCGTAGCCGACTACTGTTCTGGGGCATCATGCCATTATATGTACTCATGTGTTTTGCCACCGTCTATATCCAGGCTCACTACGCCATCGACGTCATAGGAGGATGGGTGTCGGCAGTGGTCATTTACGTTGTTTTACAATTTTTATGCGGAAAAATTTGTCCAATTAAAAAATAATACCTACCTTTGCAACCGAAGAGTAAGGATAAGGACATGAGAGCGTTGAGGATTCCGACACGAGAGAACGTCGGGATTCTTTGTTTTTTACCGTCCGAAGATATCGCCTAAATCGAAATTAGTAATTCGTAAATTGTAAATAATAAAATAGTAAATTATCATGGCATATATGTCACAAGAAGGCTACGACAAACTGATAGCCGAATTACAACGTCTGGAAGGTATTGAGCGCCCTAAGGCCTCTGCCGCTATCGCTGAGGCCCGTGAAAAGGGTGATCTCAGCGAGAATTCCGAATATGATGCAGCCAAGGAGGCACAGGCAAATTTGGAAGACAAGATCAACCGTCTGAAGATGACCATCTCCGAAGCGAAAGTAGTGGACACATCACGTCTCAGCACTGATGCTGTACAGATTCTGTCAAAGGTGGAGATGACTAATCTCACCAATAAAGCCAAGATGACCTACACCATCGTCAGCGAGAGTGAGGCCAATCTGCGTGAGGGGAAAATCTCCATCAAGACCCCCATTGCCCAGGGCCTGCTGAACCATAAGGTGGGTGACGAGGTAGAGGTGAAGATTCCTCGTGGCACCATCAAGTTGAGAATTGACAAAATAACAGTAGGATAATCCGTTATCACGTTATAACGTTATAACGAAATAACGATATAAAATAATAACAAAATGGATATTTTTAGCAAGATTGCTGCTGGTGAGATTCCCAGTTACAAGTGTGCAGAGAACGATGAGTTCTACGCCTTCCTTGACATTAATCCTTTGGTGAAGGGTCACACACTCGTGATCCCTCGTCGCGAAGTAGACTATTTCTTCGACATGGAAGACGACGAGCTAGCCCGCTATCAGGCCTTTGCCAAGCGCGTGGCCAAGGCCGTCAAGACAGCCTTCCCATGCAAGAAAGTGGCTCAGGTAGTGCTCGGCCTCGAAGTGGCCCATGCACATATTCACCTGATTCCCATGCAATCGGAACAGGATGCGGACTTCCGTCGTGAGAAACTCAAACTCACGCCAGAGGAATTTCAGGAAATCGCCGCAAAGATAAGAGAAGAGTTTGTCTGATCAGACAAACTCTTCTCCGTATTTCATCTGCACCTCGCTGGCGTATTTTCTCACCAGCGATGAAGAATCACCTTTCTTACATATCATCAGCACATTCTCGTGCTCCACGACTATGTAACCATCCAGTCCGCTGATCACACCTAAACGTCCCTTCGGCAGACGGATGATATTGTTGTGGCAATCCTCCATCTCCACCAGAGAATCGAGCACCACATTGTCGTCATCCACCTTGCTCATCGCCTCATAGATGGCATGCCATGTGCCGAGGTCAGCCCAGCCGAAGTCACACTTCATCACAAACACATCGCGCCTCTGCTCCAGAATGGCATAATCGAGCGACAGGTTCGGATACCTCGGGTAGTTCTCCTCCACATACGCCATTTCCTCCTCGTAAGTGTAGTTCGGGTGGTTCAATCTCAGGTTCCTGAGTACCACGGGGAAGATACTCTCGAAGCACATTATCATGTGTCTGGCACTGGAGATGAAGATGCCCGTGTTCCAATAAAACTCCCCACTTTCCATAAACATCTTGGCGAAGTCGCGCTCCGGTTTTTCCGTAAACGACTTCACCCTATACACATCCGGCTTACAACTCAGGTCACCCAACTGTATATATCCGTATCCCGGCTCCGGTCTTGTAGGCTTTACACCCATCGCCAACAGTACATCGTTCTCCGACACATAACCCAATCCCACGGTGACGCTGCGGAAGAAGCTCTCTTCGTCGATCACCAGCTGGTCCGATGGTGAGACGATGATATTAGCCTCTGGATTACGTCTCAGAATCCGCATGTTTGCCCATGCCACGCTCGGAGCCGTATTCCTGTGGATAGGTTCCACAAGAATGTTCTCATCCGTCAGGCAAGGCAGCTGTTCCTTCACTATAGGTAAATGCTCCCTACACGTACATATATATATATTCTCCTTAGGAAGAATCTTACAGAAACGGTCTACCGTCGTCTGAAGCATCGTCTTCCCTGTACCGAAGAAGTCCATGAACTGCTTTGGATATGCATTCCTACTGGCAGGCCATAGCCTGCGACCTCTACCTCCTGCGAGTATCACGCAGAAGTTTTTGCTTTCTGTTTTTTCCATGAAATAGATCCTAGTAGCATATTTCGCTGCGAAGATACGAAATATATATGATATGTACAAGTATTTTTAAGTTTTTTATCAGAATCTTTTGTCAATTCAAAAAATAATTGTACCTTTGCACCCGCTTTTGGTTGAGAATCAAGGTGCGTTGATATGCCCAGATGGCGGAATCGGTAGACGCGCTGGTCTCAAACACCAGTGGGGCAACCCGTGCCGGTTCGACCCCGGCTCTGGGTACAAGGATTCCCTGAAAGCAAATCCCCGTTCGTTCCAGACGGGGATTTTTCGTTTCTCTATTATTAATTAAAGGTTTAGAAATGCAAACGTTTGCACCGGCAATCGTTTAATATATCCTAAAAATAAGAACACCCTAACGGATTATTTCGTATCTTTGCCAAAAATAACTAAAGAATAACTAAAATCAAGGAAATGAAGGTATTATTCAATCTTGAGTACCATGTTACCTTTGGCGAGGAACTGGTAATGAACATCCTTATGGATGGCAAAACGGAACAGCACAAGATGAGTACGCTCGACGGCCTGCACTGGACGTGTGAGCTGAGCAAGGCTGAACAAGCCTCTGCCCCAATGGACTATTTCTACAGCGTGATGTGTGGCGATGAAGTGAAGCGCACGGAGTGGCTGACAGAGCCCCACCGTCTGGACTTCTCTGCACAAAAAGCCTCGCGTTATACGGTGTACGACCACTGGATAGACATTCCAGAGGATTCGTATCTCTACTCTACGGCTTTCACAGAGTGTGTTGCAGCCCGCAAACTGCGCACAAGCAAGAGCACAGAATTTCCAAAGACTGTTTGCCTGAAAGTAAGAGCTCCACAACTGCGCAACAACGAGCGGTTGGCAATTATCGGAGGCGGTGAAGTCCTTGGCAACTGGGAGGCCAAGCGCGCTATTGACATGGACGAACACGAGAACAACGAATGGACGGTGAGTCTTAACGCCGACGCCCTGCCGCAGACTTTCGAGTTCAAATTCGTGGCTCTCGACGAAGAGGTGGACTTCACACCCCTCTGGGAGAACGGTATGAACCGCACTGTATCACTGCCAGAACTAGAAAAAGACGAAGTGGTGGTCTACGAACTGACACAGGCATACTTCCCCGTATATCCCTGGAAGGGTGCTGGTACAGTGATTCCCGTATTCTCGTTGCGCAGTGAGGGCAGTTTCGGAGTTGGCGATTTCGGCGACCTGAAACTGATGATTGACTGGTGTGCCCGTACAAAGCAGCGCATCCTACAGGTACTGCCCATCAACGACACCACCATTACCCACACATGGCAGGACTCTTACCCCTACAACTCCATCAGCATCTACGCCTTGCATCCTCAATATACAGACCTACGGCAATTGCCAACTCTGAAAGACGAGAAGAAGCGCGAGGAGTATGAATCGCTACGTAAGGAACTGAACGCCCTGACACAGATTGACTATGAGCGGATGATGACGGCCAAGATGGGCTATCTGCGCGACATCTTTGCCCAAGAGGGTTCGAAGACCATGAAGACGGTAAAGTACAAGACGTTCTTCGAACAGAACAAGGAGTGGCTCGTGCCCTATGCTGCCTTCTGCCACTATCGCGACCTCTATGGCACCTCCGTCTTCTCGGAGTGGCCAAAGGAAGCTACCGTGGAGAATTTGGCGAAGAAGACGGGTGTGAAGAAGGAACTTAACTTCTGGTATTTCGTACAGTTCAACCTTGATCAACAGATGCATGCCGCCCACGACTATGCCCGTTCGAAGCGAGTTATACTGAAGGGCGATATCCCCATCGGCATCAGCCGCGATGGTGTGGAGGCATGGGTAGAACCGAAATACTTCAACCTGAACGGACAAGCAGGAGCACCGCCTGATGCCTTCTCTGCAGACGGACAGAACTGGGGATTCCCCACATACAACTGGGACGCCATGCTCGCCGACGGTTGTCAGTGGTGGGTAAGACGCTTCCGTAAGATGGCACAGTTCTTCGATGCCTACCGTATTGACCACGTATTAGGCTTCTTCCGCATCTGGGAGATACCCATGCCCCACAAGTCTGGACTAATGGGTCAGTTCTCTCCAGCCCTCGGACTCAGCAAGGAAGAGATTGAGGCCTACGGCGTGCAGTTCAACGATGGACTGTTCCTTGTGGACCACAAGCGCGACGACCGTTGGCATCCTCGCATAGCAGTACAGTTTCAAGAGGCTTACCAGCAACTTGACGGAGGACAGAAGGACTGCTTCAACCGTCTGTACAACGACTACTTCTACCGCCGCAATAACCAGTTCTGGTATACTGAGGCTATGAAGAAATTACCAAAGTTGACACAGGCCACACGTATGCTCGTCTGTGCCGAAGACCTCGGTATGGTACCTGACTGCGTACCCTGGGTGATGAACGAACTGCGCATCCTAAGTCTCGAGATTCAATCGATGCCTAAGGATCCCACGACCCGTTTCGGCAAACTGTCGCACAATCCCTACCGCAGCGTGGACACCATCAGTACCCACGACATGGCCACGCTCCGCCAGTGGTGGGACGAGGATGTCGAACGTTCGCAGGCTTATTACAACACCACCCTACGCCGTGGCGGAGAGGCTCCACGCCCGTTACCCGGATGGCTGGCAAAGGACATCGTGAGCCGTCACCTGACATCACCATCCATGCTCTGTCTCGTATCATTCCAGGACTGGATGAGCATCGACGAGAAACTCCGTTTGCCCGACGAGAATGCCGAGCGCATCAACATTCCCGCAAATCCCCGCCACTATTGGCGCTACCGTATGCATCTGACCATCGAGCAACTGCTCGCTGCCGATGACCTGAACAATGAAATCAGCACATTAATTATACAAAGCGGAAGAAAATAACTAAAGGTAAAAAAGTAAAAAATGGAAAAGAGATTGTTTAACAAGGTAATGGGTGTGGTAATGGGTGTTTTACCTTTTTACCTTTTTACCCTTTTACCTTTGCCAGCACTGGCAGGCAGCGTGAAGTCGCCAAATGGCAACGTCGAACTGAAGTTTTCAGTGGATAACACAGGACGACCCGTCTATGAGATGTCCTATAAGGGTCGTGAGGTGGTAAGGCCCTCGTTCCTCGGCCTCGAACTGGCCAAGGACAAGCATGCCTCGAAAGGTTTGCAAGAGACCGACTTGATGGACGGCTTCAAGATTGCGAAGGAAGAAACCAAGGAGTTCGACGAGACCTGGCAGCCCGTATGGGGTGAGACCAAGGATATCCGTAACCACTACAACGAATTGGCAGTACTGCTGGAGCAGACCATTACCAAACCAGTGCGTACGGCGACCAATCCCACGCAGGAAGGCATGAAAGAAGTTCAGCAGACCCGACAGATGACCATCCGTTTCCGTGTCTATGACGACGGTATCGGATTCCGTTATGAATTCCCGCAGCAGAAAGAGCTGAACTATTTCCTTATCAAGGAGGAACACAGCGAGTTTGCCATGGCAGGCGACCATACCGCATGGTGGCTCCCCGGCGATTACGACACTCAGGAGCAGGAGACACAGGAGACCAAACTCTCCGGGATCCGTAGCCGTATGAAAGAGGCTGTGAACTGGGGCAACTCTTCTGTGGCAGTCTTCTCACCGACAGGCGTACAGACCTCGCTTCAAATGAAAAGCGACGACGGACTCTATATCAACATCCACGAGGCTGCCTGTCTCGACTATGCCACGATGCACCTCGAACTGGTGGATGCCGAGACCAAGGCCCTGACCACAGAACTAGGTGGTGGCAGCAATGCCTACACACCCAATCCCAAGCCGTCGCCCTGGCCTCTGCCGAAGGCCTTCACTTTTGTGAGCCACCTTACCCCCGATGCCACAGGTTTGAAGGGTTGTATGCAGACACCTTGTGAGACTCCCTGGCGCACGGTGATGGTCAGCGACGATGCACGCGACATGCTCTCCTCAAACCTCATTCTCAACCTCAATGAGCCTTGCGCTTTGGAGGATGTCAGCTGGATTCATCCCACGAAGTATTGCGGTGTATGGTGGGAGATGATTGTGGGTCGCGGCTCATGGCACTATACCAACGACTTCCCCAGCATCAAACTCGACCAAATCGACTGGAGTAGTGTGAAGTCCAACGGCACCCACAAGGCCAATAATGAGAACGTTAAGCGCTATATCGACTTCGCCGCCAAGAACGGTCTCGACGAAGTGCTTGTGGAGGGCTGGAACGTTGGTTGGGAAGACTGGGCGAACATGTGGAAGCGCGATGTCTTCGACTTCGTGACCCCCTACCCCGACTTCGATATCAAAATGCTGAACGACTATGCCCACTCTAAGGGTGTGAAAATCCTAATGCACCACGAGACATCATCCTCGTCACAGAACTACGAGCGTCATATCAAGGAGGCCTACGAACTGATGAACAAGTATGGCTACGACGCCGTGAAAACTGGTTATGTGGGTGACATCATCCCCCGTGGCGACCACCACTATTCGCAGTCGATGAACAACCACTACCTCTATGTCGTCAAAGAGGCTGCCAAGCACCATATCATGGTGAATGCCCACGAAGCCACACGTCCTACAGGCATCTGCCGCACTTATCCGAACCTCGTAGGCAACGAGAGTGCCCGTGGCACGGAGTATGAGGCTTTCGGAGGTTCACGTCCAGACCACACCTGCATCCTGCCGTTCACACGTCTACAAGGAGGCCCGATGGACTACACCCCAGGTATCTTCGAGACCAAGCTCTCCACTTGGAGCGACAATACCAGCTGGGCCCGCATCACCATCGCTGGATCGCTGGCCCTCTACCTGACGATGTACTCGCCCTTGCAGATGGCTGCCGACCTGCCGGAGAACTACGAGAAGTACGACGACGCCTTCCAGTTCATACGCGACGTAGCCTGTGACTGGGACGACTCCCGCTATCTGGAGGCAGAGCCTGCCGACTACATTACCGTTGCACGTAAGGCCAAGGGGACCGATAACTGGTTCATAGGTGGCAAGTGCGACGAGAACGGTCACCTGAGCGTCATCAAGCTCGACTTCCTCGACAAGGGCCGTCAGTACGACTGCACCATCTACGCCGATGCCAAAGATGCCCACTATGAGACCAATCCGAAAGCCTACACCATCACCAAGAAGGTGGTGAAGGCTGGCCAGACGCTGAAGTTGCAGGAGGCTCCCGGCGGAGGCTTTGCCATCTCACTGATGGCCAAATAACCCTTTAAACCGGAAGCGACAATGCACCTGAGACGATTATCCAATATCATACTCATGCTGACCCTGGCAGTGGGATCGGCACATGCAGCTGCCCCCCAGGGTGACGAGAAAGTAGATCTTAACGCACTCTATCAAGAGATCGACGAGGCCATCAGCCAGTCACCGCAATACGTGGCAGAACTGGAGCGGCAGATTACCGCCTGCCGTGACAGTCTGAAGATAGAGGAGAACGCGGAAAATAGGCTTTTGCTTGCCGAAAGGCTCTTCCGCCTCTATGAGCCCTATCGCAATGACTCTGCATTCTATTTCATTGAGCGCTGCATCAGTCTGGCCGATTCTCTTCGCCGCCCTGACCTCATCGGGCGTTTCCGTTCCTTGCTGGCATATCAGTGTTCCCGGACGGATATGCATACAGAATCATTAGAGCAACTCCGTCTCGTCAACAAGTCCGCTCTCGATAAGAGGGGACTGGTTGACTATTATCATGCCTGGATGCATTTATGCGGCGAATTAGGGCTATATACCCAGCGCCAAGACATCGCCCAAAGATCTTTTAGGCTGCAGGATCTCTACCGCGACTCCGTGCTGGCGGTTGCAGAAGAGGGCAGCGAGGAATGGTATCATCTGAAGGTGGATATCCTCAGTGCCCGCAGATTGTATCAAGATGCCCTGGAACTCAGCAATCAATGGCTCCAGAATGTCACTGAGGGCACGCATGAGAACTCTTATGCCGCTTTCTACCGCTCAATGATCTATGACCGTCTCAACAATCACGACATGGTCCGCTACTGGCTGGGGAAGTCGGCCCTCGACGACATCAAGTGTGCCGTGATGAACCAGGCCTCGCTTCTCTTCCTGGCAGATCATCTCGCTAATGACGGTGATTTCAAGCGTGCCCGCCGCTACATGGAGTTTGCCAAGGACTGCAACCTGACCTTCTGCCCTCGTTTGCGCAACTACCAAGTCGATCGGGTCATCAATATCATTGAGAAAGACAGTCAGGCGACTCTGGCACGGGCCGACCTGATTCTCAAGATTGCCGTTGGCGTGATTGCGATTCTTCTCATTACACTCATCGTCATGTTTATCAAAAGGAAAAAACAAAAATGAAGAAATTGATATTAGCAGGATTATTGTCTCTGCTGTTCCCAAGATCAGCAGCGGCACAGACACAAACGTTCCAGGAGGTGAGTTATTCACCAGAGAAGACCGTATTCACGCTCTTTGCACCCAACGACGCTAAGAAGGTCGTCGTACGTATCTATCAGAACGGACTGGGCGGCAAGGTCCTGAAAACCGTCAAGATGGTACGTACCGCCAATGAGCAGTGGCAGGCCACGGTGAAGGGCGACCTCATGGGCCGGTTCTACACCTTCGACATGGGCAAGGGTGAGTGCCCAGGCGTCTTCGCCAAGGCAGTGGGAGTGAACGGCAAGCGCGGAGCCATCATCGATATGGCAGATACCGATCCCGAGCATTGGTGCTGCGACCAGGGCCCCGTGGTGAAGTCGCCTGCCGACCTTGTGGTCTACGAGATGCACCACCGCGACTTCTCCATCGCCCGCAAGGATGCACAGTATCCAGGAAAATTCATAGCTCTGACGGAGCCCTGGGCCATCGACCATCTGAAGGCCCTCGGTGTGAATGCCATCCACATCCTGCCGAGTTATGACTATGGTTCCGTGGACGAGACGCGCATCGACCCCGACCTCTATTATGAGTATGCCTACAAGGAACTGCCGAAGGGCGTGATTCCAGCACGGCCCGACTTCTCGCCGCAGTACAACTGGGGCTACGACCCAGTGAACTACAACGTGCCGGAAGGCGGCTACTCCACCAACCCCTACAAGCCAGAGGTTCGCATCCGAGAGTTCAAACAGATGGTGAAGGCACTCCACGATGCAGGCATCAGCATAATCCTCGACGTGGTGTATAACCACACCTACGATATCGAGCACTCCAACTTCCAGCGCACCTATCCCGACTACTACTACCGCAAGACTGCCGACGGCCAGTATTCCAACGGCTCCGGCTGTGGCAACGAGACAGCTTCCGACCAGCCCATGATGCGGCAGTTCATGATCGAGAGCGTTAAATACTGGATCAACGAGTACCATATCGACGGCTTCCGCTTCGACCTCATGGGCTGTCACGACATCGAGACGATGAACGCCATCCGTCAGGCTGTCGACGAGATCAACCCCAGCATCTTCATCTACGGCGAGGGTTGGAGTGCCGGCGCCTGCGCCATTCCCAACGAGAAGCTCGGCATGAAGGCCAACATCACGCAGATGCCCGGCATCGCCGCCTTCTCCGACGAAATCCGCGACGCCCTCCGTGGTCCCTTCAGCGACGACACGAAACCCGGCTGGATGGGAGCACGCATCCCCAAGGTGACGCTGCAGGATCTGTCCGGCCAGAAGGAAAGCCTGAAATTCGGCATTGTCGGAGCCATCGCTCATCCGCAGGTCGATATGACGAAGGTGAACTACTCGAAGGAGCCCTGGGCTCTGGAGCCCACACAGATGATGTCGTACGTGAGCTGTCACGACGACATGTGCCTCGTCGACCGCCTGAAGGCCAGCATCCCCGGCATCACCCCCGACGAGCTGATTCGCCTCGACCTCCTGGCACAGACGGTTGTTTTCACCTCTCAGGGCGTGCCCTTCATGCTCAGCGGTGAGGAACTGCTGCGCACGAAGAAGGGCGTTCACAACAGTTTCGAGTCGCCCGACAGCATCAACCAGCTCGACTGGACGAACAAGACCAGATACCCGAAGGTGTTCGACTATTACAAGAACCTGATTGCCCTCCGCAAGAACCACCCCGCCTTCCGTCTGGGATCCGCCGATCTCGTCAGGAAGCATCTGGAGTTCCTCGACACCCCGGTAAAGACGCTGGCCTTTCGTCTGAAGAACTACGCAGGTCGCGACGACTGGCGCAACATCATTGTCATCTTCAATGCCGGCAATACCGATACGGAGGTCACCATCCCCGAGGGCAACTACACCATCGTCTGCTGCGACGGCCAGATCAATGAGCAGGGCTTAGGCACCATCAAGGGCTCTAAAGCCATCGTCGACGCGCAGTCGGCACTCATTATCCACGACTGACGGCGGCCAAAAAGCAACGCTTAGCAAAGAAATATGTTATTTTTCGCAAAAGTATTTGGTAGTTCGCTGAATATTTCATATCTTTGCGCCTCAAAGCAAAATCAAATTCATTACCAAACAAATAACTCTTTGTAAAATGAACAACGTACCTGTAATTAAGATTGGAATCGTCGCCGTTTCTCGCGACTGTTTCCCCGAGTCACTGGCTGTTAACCGCCGCAAGGCCGTTATCGCCGAGTATGAAAAGAAGTTCGGTCGAAAAGAAAATGATGCCGTCTGCCAAGACGGTATCTATGAGTGTCCTATCTGTATCGTTGAGAGCGAGATCCACGCTCAGCAGGCCCTTGAGGATGTGAAGAAGGCCGGCTGTAACGCCCTCTGCGTTTACCTTGGCAACTTCGGTCCTGAGATCTCTGAGACCATGATTGCCGACTGGTTCCAGGGCCCCACGATGTTCTGCGCTGCTGCTGAGGAGACTCAGAACGACCTGATCGACGGTCGTGGCGATGCTTACTGTGGTATGCTGAACGCCAGCCAGGCTCTCTCTCTCCGTAAGACCCGTGCTTACATCCCCGAGGAGCCCGTGGGCGACGCTGCTCAGTGCGCTGAGATGATCCACGAGTTCCTGCCTATCGCACGTGCCATCGTTGGTCTGCAGAACCTGAAGATCATCAGCTTCGGTCCTCGTCCCAACAACTTCCTGGCTTGTAACGCTCCTATCCGTGCCCTCTATGACCTGGACGTTGAGATCGAGGAGAACTCAGAGCTCGACCTGCTCGAGGCCTTCCAGAAGCACCAGGGCGATCCTCGTATCGACGATGTTGTGAAGGATATGGCTGCTGAGCTCGGTCACGGTAACAAGATTCCTTCTGTGCTGCCTAAGCTCGCTCAGTATGAGCTGACGCTGACCGACTGGATCGAGGGTCACAAGGGTTCTCGCCAGTTCGTGGCTATGGCCAACAAGTGCTGGCCTGCATTCCAGACCATGTTCGGCTTCGTTCCCTGCTACGTGAACAGCCGTCTGACGAGTCGTGGTATCCCCGTGGCTTGTGAGGTTGATATCTATGGCGCTCTGTCTGAGTACATCGGAACTTGTATCTCTGAGGATGCCGTTACCCTGCTCGACATCAACAACACCGTACCTAAGGATATGTACGAGGAGAGCATCAAGGGCAAGAAGTTTGCTTGCGATACCTATACCGACAAGGAGATCTTCATGGGCTTCCACTGCGGTAACACTGCTTCAAGCAAGGTATGCAACTGCCAGATGTGCTTCCAGCGCATTATGGCTCGCGCTCTGCCTGTTGAGGTGACCAACGGTACGCTCGAGGGTGACATCCAGCCTGGTCTGGCTACAGTTTATCGTCTGCAGTCTACTGCCGACACCAGGCTCCGCGCCTACATCGCCCAGGGCGAGGTGATTCCCGTGGCTACACGCTCGTTCGGCAGCATCGGTATCTTCGGCATCAAGAACATGAGCCGCTTCTATCGTCACGTCCTCATCGAGAAGCACTATCCGCACCACTGCGCCGTGATGTTCGGCCACCAGGGCAAGTATCTCTGGGAGGTGCTGAAGTACATGGGAATTCCCGTGGACGAGATCGACTACAACTTCCCGAAGGGTGACTACTATCCCACGGAGAATCCGTTCGCTTAATCAGGACTGTAAACGCAGTTTCGTATGAAGCGATACTCACTGATTATTCTCGCTGTCTGCTCGGCCCTCACGGTGCTCGCACAGACAGCGAGAACTTTTAAGCTCCCCCTGGCCGACGGTCAGGCCGAGATGGTTTGTTTCCTCCCTGAAAAGCCCTGTGGCCGAGCCATCGTGGGCATTCCTGGAGGCGGATACTCCATGCTGTCGAACACCCACGAGGGCACACAGGCCTCAGGGTGGTTGAATCAGCGTGGCATCGCTTATTTCGTGGTGAACTACCGTTTGCCTAACGGCGACCGCACCCGCCCCATCAGCGACGTAGAGCAGGGCTTCCGCATCGTGCGCGACTCGGCTACCGTCTGGGGCATCAACCCCCACGACGTAGGCATCATGGGATTCTCGGCCGGCGGCCACCTGGCATCCGTCATCTCTACGCACTCGCCCTACGAGGTGCGCCCCGACTTCTCGATACTGTTCTATCCCGTCATCTCGATGGACGAGCGCGTGAGCCACAAGTGGTCGTGCGTGAACTTCCTCGGCAAGGAGGGGCAGAAGAATCCTGAGCTCGTGCGCGACTACTCGACCATGAACGCCGTGCGCCGCCACCTGACGCCTCCAGCCCTGATCATCTCTGCCAGCGACGACCGCCTCGTGCCGTTCGTGACCAACGGACTGGAGTACTACAAGGCGATGCGCCTGGCCGGCAATGAGTGCGCCATGTACGTCTACCCCACCGGTGACCACGGCTTCGGCTTCGGACCCTGGTTCAAGTACCACCAGCAGCTGCTTACCGACATCGGCAACTGGCTCGACGCCCGTCAGGCACCTAAGCCCGGCGCCGTCCGCGTGGCCTGCATCGGCAACAGCATCACCGACGGCCACGGCATCGACATGGCCACGGCCAACGGCTATCCCGCCATGCTCCAGAAGAAGCTCGGCGCGGACTACTGGGTGCGCAACTACGGCGTCAGTGCCCGCACCATGCTCAACAAGGGCGACTATCCCTACATGAACGAGCAGGCCTGGCGCGACGCCCTCGCCTTCCAGCCCGACATCGTGGTCATCAAGCTGGGCACCAACGACTCAAAGCCTGAGAACTGGCAGTACGGCGCTGAGTTCCGTCAGGACCTGGAGCAGATGATCTTCACCCTGCGCCCCGACCTGCAGCAGTACGCCGCCATGCCCGCCAAGAAGGCCCAGAAGGCCATGGCCAAGGCGCAGGCCAAGGCAGCGAAGGCAGGAGCCGCTCCCGCCAAGCCCCGCATCCTGCTCTGCACGCCCATACCCGCCTTCAAGTCGACGTGGAACATCAACGACTCTGTCATCACCAACGCCATCATCCCCATCCAGCAGGAGGTGGCCGCGAAGTACGGCCTTGAGGTCGTCGACCTGCACACGCTCTACGCTGGCGACGGTGACAAGATGCTCTTCGACGGCATCCATCCCGACGGCAAGGGAGCCGCCCGTATGGCCGACATCATCGCCGACGCCCTGAAGGCACAGTAACATTCTCCACTTCGAGGATACCAAGTTAAAAACGAGGAGTTGGTGATGGCCAACCCCTCGTTTACTTTCATCTACGCTCGCAAAAACGCAACCTTCCTCCTGTTCCCCTCCTTCAGCGGACGCACGGCGAAGTGAACCCAGTAGCGACCTCCAGTTGGCTCTGCACTCATTTATTCAAATATTCAAGTATTCAACTAGGACAAGAAGGTTTTTATAACTTGATGAAGTATAGGTTTTACAACTTGACAAAGTACAAGGTTTCTCAGTTTCTCACTTTCTCACTTATGACAGGAAGGTTTTTGGGTTGTGTCTATCTGATTGTATTAAAAACACATTTGTAAGGATTTATGGATAGTTTATAATATTCAATATACTTTACATATTATATTATATATTATTATATATATTATAATATATATAATAATATATAATATATAAATATTGAAATAATAAATATATAGATGTAAATAAAAAGGAATTATGATCTTTGGCAAAAAATTTCCTTGTCTGTCAAAAGTTGAAAACCTTCTTGTCCTAATTGAATACATGAATACTTGAATATTTTGCAGAAATACAAAACCTTCCTGTCATAAGTGAGAAACTGAGAAACTGAGAAAGTGAGAATGACGTGCGCACCAATTGTCTGCTTACTGATGAAAGGGAGAGAGATGGCAGCTGTATGGGGCAGAGGTCTGTTCTGAAGTGAACAGTGACTAATGAAAAGGAGGTCATATCAAGCACGGCTGTCGGCTCTCCTTAATATATATAATGTACACGCGACGGACTTGTGCAATCGTTTTTGCAGGGGGAAGAAAAAAATATGGCGCTCAGGCATACGGCATATAGATTTATTTCGTAACTTTGCAAAAAATTAGCGATGTCGGGCTTCACCTCAGCAAAAAGCATGCTTTCTGCATTCGGTTTGCACCGTCATTGCCTCAAAGAATAAACTAAAGACTGATTATGCAACGGATTTTATTAATGGCCGCATTCGTGCTGGCAAACGTATTGACAATGAGTGGAGCAAAAAAGACAGTGATTGACCGGATAGAGCCTACCGACTGGTACGTGGGGATGAAGAATCCTCAGGTGCAGCTGATGGTCTATGGAAAGGGCATCCGTGACGTGGCCGAGGTGACGACCGACTATCCCGGCGTCAGCATCGACAGCCTCGTGCGCCTCGACTCGCCGAATTACCTGCTTATCTACATGAACCTGAAGGACGCCCAGCCGGGTACGATGACGCTCACTTTTAAAGGAGGGAAGGAGAGAAAGAGTAAAGGAGAAAAGGTGCAGTATCAGCTGAAGGCCCGTGAGATGAGCGGCGACAAGCGCATGGGATTCACCAACGCCGACGTGCTCTACATGCTGATGCCCGACCGTTTCGCACAGGGGCAGAACCATCCTGCTCAGGTGGCAGGCATGCGCAACTATGTGGAGGACCGCTCGAAACCATCATTGAGGCATGGCGGCGATCTGAACGGCATCCGCGAGCACCTGGACTACTTCAAGGAGCTGGGCGTGACGGCCCTGTGGTTCACGCCCGTGCTGGAGAACGACTCGCCAGACTCTGAGAACGGCTTTTCCACTTATCACGGCTACGCCACGACAAACTACTACAAGGTGGATCCGCGCTTCGGCTCGAACGAGGACTACAAGCTGCTCTGCGACGAGGCCCACAAGAAGGGACTGAAGATCGTGATGGACATGATCTTCAACCACAGCGGATTCGAGCACCCCTGGACGCAGGACATGCCGACGAAGGACTGGCTGAACGTGCCCGAGTGGCTCACAGAGAAGCAGAGCGGTCGCGACCCGATGACAGGCTTCGCTAATTCTAGCGAATCTAGTGAGACTAGTCAAACTAGTGAGACTAGCAAATATCTGCAGACATCCTATAAACTGACCCCCGTCGTAGACCCCTACGCCTCGAAGGTGGATCTGAAGGAGACCGTAGAGGGCTGGTTCGTGCCCTCGATGCCCGACCTGAACCAGCATAATCCACACCTGATGCGCTACCTGATTCAGAACTCCATCTGGTGGATCGAGACCGTGGGTATCGACGGCATCCGCATGGACACCTATCCCTACGCCTACGCCGATGCGATGGCCCAGTGGATGAAGGAACTCGACGAGGAGTATCCGAACTTCAACACCGTGGGTGAGACGTGGGTGACGGAGCCGGCCTATACCGCCGCCTGGCAGAAAGACTCGAAGCTCGCAAAGAACAACACCTACCTGAAGACGGTGATGGACTTCTCGTTCTTCGATAAGCTGAACCAGGCAAAGCACGAGGAGACCGACGCCTGGTGGAACGGACTGAACCGCCTCTACAACTCGTTCGTCTACGACTATCTCTATCCGAACCCCTCGAGTGTGATGGCCTTCATCGAGAACCACGACACAGACCGCTTCCTCGGCAACGGCAAGGACACGCTGGCTCTGAAACAGGCTCTCGCCCTGCTGCTGACGGTGAACCGCATCCCACAGCTCTACTACGGTACGGAGGTGCTGATGAACGGCACGAAGGAAGTGACGGACGGCAACGTGCGCAAGGACTTCCCCGGCGGATTCCCCGGCGACGAGCACAACTGTTTCACAAAGGAAGGTCGTACGAAGGCCGAACAGAGCATGTTTGCCTGGACAAGCCGTCTGCTGCACTGGCGTCAGGGCAACGAGGTGATCACAAAGGGTAAGCAAATCCAGTTTATCCCCTATCAGGGTGTCTACGTGATCGCCCGTCAGCTGGACGACCGCGCGCTGGATGCACCAAACCACGTCGTGACGCGGACGGCCCTCACCATCCTCAACGGCACGTCGAAGCCCGCCACGATGGAAGTGGCACGCTACGCAGAGGTCATCGGCAGCACGGCGAAGGCTAAGGACATCCTGACAGGACGCTACTACGACCTGTCGAAGAACCTGGAGCTGAAGCCCCGCCAAAGTCTGATTTTGGAGTTTTGAGAGGTAAAAGGCGAGAAATTAATTCTCGCCTTTTATAGTGGCAACGACATATTCCGACTGCGTGCCAATGCGGAACTTGCCACCCCAAAGGCCAAGGCCCGACGACACATAATACTGCGTATCGCCACGCTGATAACTGCCCCAGGAGCACTCATAGATCGCATCGGTGATCCACGATATCGGCCATACCTGTCCACGATGGGTATGGCCGCTTAGTTGGAAGTCGACGCCAGCTTTCTCCGCACGATCGAGATCATAGGGCTGATGGTCGAGGACGATGGTATAGAGGTGAGAGTCGACAGTTGCCATGAGAGAGTCGACGCTCATACGATGGCGGAAGTTCATACGGTCATCACGGCCTATGACAACTATTGCACTATCGATGACTGCCGTCTCATCTATCAACAGATGGATACCGGCATCCTGATAGAACTGTCGGGCATTGGCGTCGCCGCCAAAGTGCTCATGGTTTCCCAGACAGGCATAGACAGGCGCCTTCAGTCTGTGGAACTCCTCGGTCATACGCTCCTCATTCAGCGGACGGATGCTGCCATCGATAAGATCCCCGGCTATCAGGATAAAGTCGGGCTTCTCCGCATTGATCATATCCACCCATCGTGCCAGTTCCTTACGGGTATTGTGATAGCCCAGATGGAGATCGGAAACCATCACCACACGATAATCCCTCGACAGTTTCTTCGACGTCAGTTCCAACGGCACACGTACCTTATTATAATAATGTATATTGCCGTAGAGGAACACGCCGAATATCAGCACGAAGATGGCGAGGGCCGTCTGCCAGTTGTTAAAGAGTAATGAGCGAGGCACCAGATGAACCAGCCGTCCAAGGTCGAGCACCAGGAAGATGATCACCAGATAGAGCATGATGAATATCGACGAAGTACCTACCTCATAGAGCACCTGTGCCACAGGCAGCGAATAGTTGTCGGTCTGTCGCCGCAAGCCGAAGAAGAACAACAGGAAACAGCCCATCAGCAGTATCACGGCCACCGTCTTCCAGAGTCGCGAAAAGGGGAGGATGGCCCACACGTGCCAGCCAATATAGACGACTGCCAAAAGGGGCAGCACCATGAAAATAAACATCCACATAGATCTCATAAAGAAGGGAACCGTCAGTTACCAAGGTTCCACACATTTGAAAATACTGTCGAAGTAGCCCCAGCCTTACCTTTCACGAACGCTCCGGCCTTCATGCCCTGCTCTTTCAGGTACTGGGGGTCGGCGGCGAAACGATCCATCTGACGGGCGAAATCCTCGTACGTACTAATCTCAAAGCCACCGCTCTGCTTCAGCCCCTGTGCCTCCTGGAACTTCTGGTTGTTGGGGCCGAAGAACACTGGCACATCCCAGACGGCAGCCTCAAGCAGGTTGTGGATACCCACGCCGAAGCCTCCGCCCACGTAGGCCACATCACCATAGTGATAGATGCTCGACAGCAACCCGAAGCAGTCGATGATAAGAGCGTCAGAATGATCCGGAACATTCTGATTTCCCGTAGCATCCAAAGAAGTATATCTTACGACCTTACGGCCCTCAAGAAGTTTCTCAATCTGCTGCAGATGATCCTCGCCGATGACATGAGGGGCGATGATCAGCTTCCATTCTGGATGCTCGTTGAAATACTTAATGAAGATCTCCTCGTCAGGCGGCCAAGAAGAACCGGCGACAAACACTTTAGGACTCTCTTTACCAATAAACTCTTCCACGATGGGCAGCTGCTTTGCGGCCTCCTTAATCTGGAGCACACGGTCGAAGCGCGTGTCGCCCACCACCGTCACACAGTTGATGCCTATGCGAGCCAGCAGCTCCTTGCTCTGCTCGTTCTGCACGAAGAAGTGCGTGAAGCAGTTCAGCACCCGTCCGTACTGACGACCATACCACTTGAAGAACACCTGATCAGGACGGAAGATGCTCGACACGCTATACACAGGCACACCTCGGTGCTTGAGGATATGGAGATAGTTGTACCAGAACTCATACTTGATGAAGAACGCCTTCACAGGATGAACCAGCCTGAGGAAACGTCGAGCGTTGGTAATGGTGTCGAGCGGCAGGTAGCAGATGATGTCAGCCCCCTCGTAATTCTTCCGGACCTCATAGCCCGAGGGGGAGAAGAACGTGAGCAGGATCTTGTACTCCGGATGCTCCTGGCGCAGACGTTCCATCAGCGGCCTGCCCTGCTCGAACTCTCCGAGAGAGGCAGCATGGAACCACACGTATTGGGCATCTTTGTCAACCTTCTCCCTCAGAATGCGGAAGGCATCCCGTTCTCCACGCCACATCTTGCGTACCTTCTCGTTGAAGCGGCTGTATATGACCACTCCAAACAGATAGATGTATATGATCAGGTTATAAAGCATCAGCCAAGCACTTCAATGGCACGTCGCATTCTGCGGATGGTCTCTTCCTTCCCGAGGAAGGCCGAGATATCGAACATTCCAGGACCCTTGCCCTCTCCAACGAGCGTCAGGCGCCACGCATTCATCACATTGCCGAGTTTATACTCCTTCTGCTCCACCCAGGCGTGCACAATCTGCTCCTGGTTCTCGAGTGAGAAGTCATCGATACCCTCCAGGACACCAATCAGTTCCGTCAGAACGGCTGCAGAGTCTTCCTTCCAACGCTTCTTCGCCGTCTTCTCGTCATACGCTGTCGGAGCCTCGAAGAAGAACGAGCACAGAGGCCACAGCTCATGGACGAACGACACACGGTCCTTCATCATGGCCGTCACTTGTAGGATGCGCTCAGAGGTCTCCTCCGGACAGTGCTCCTTGACGATAGGCTCAAAGAGGGCTGCAATCTCCTCGTTCGACTTCTTCAGGATATACTCATGGTTGAACCAGATAGCCTTCTCATAGGCGAACTTCGCACCAGCCTTCGAGCATTTGGAGATGTCGAACAGCGGCACCAACTCGTCGAGCGTGAAGAGTTCCTGTTCCGTACCCGGGTTCCAGCCCAAGAGAGCGAGGAAGTTGATGACGGCCTCAGGGAAGTAGCCATCCTCACGATAGCCACGGGAGGTCTCTCCTGTCTTCGGGTCTTTCCAGAGCAACGGGAACACAGGGAATCCCAAACGGTCACCGTCGCGCTTCGAGAGCTTTCCTTTGCCGTCGGGTTTCAGCAGCAGCGGCAGATGGGCAAACTGCGGCATCGTGTCCTGCCAGCCGAAAGCTTCGTAGAGTAACACGTGCAAGGGGGCTGAGGGCAACCACTCCTCACCACGGATGACGTGGGAAATCTCCATCAGGTGGTCATCCACGATGTTTGCCAAGTGATATGTTGGCAACTGGTCGGCACTCTTGTAGAGTACCTTATCGTCGAGGATGTCGGTCTTGACGCGCACCTCACCACGAATCAGGTCGTGCACCAGCACCTCCTGTCCGCCTTCAATCTTGAAGCGCACCACATACTGCTTACCTTCGGCAATCAATTGCTCCACTTCCTCCTTCGGCAGAGTCAGCGAATTGCGCATCTGACTGCGCGTGTGACAGTCGTACTGGAAATTCTGGATCTCAGCGCGCTTAGCCTCCAGTTCTTCTGGCGTGTCGAAGGCGATATAGGCCTTGTCGGCATCCAACAGCTGCTGCACATATTTCTTATAGATGTCGCGACGCTCACTCTGACGGTAGGGACCCTTGTCGCCACCAAACGAGACACCCTCGTCGAACTGGATGCCCAGCCATTTGAACGACTCGATGATATACTCCTCTGCCCCTGGTACAAAACGGTTGGAGTCTGTGTCCTCGATACGGAACACCAGGTCACCGCCATGCTGGCGTGCGAACAAATAATTATAAAGGGCAGTCCTCACACCACCGATGTGCAACGCCCCCGTAGGACTGGGTGCAAAGCGCACCCTCACTCTTCTTTCTGACATAATTTCGTTAATTTGCCTGCAAAGTTACTAAATAAACCGCAGAATAAACAGAATACGCAGAAAAAAATGTAAAATAATCCGCAGAATCTATGAAATCTGTGGTTATTTTTTGTATCTTTGCAGCAAAATCAACAGAAATGAGTAGTAAAATCACCAAAGACGACCTTACGTGGCACGAGATTCTTGTACGCGCCCTACTGGTCATAGCCTCTGTAGCCATCATCGTATGGCTCATGCCACGTCGCAACAGTTTCAACTACAACATCGAAAAGGGAAAGCCCTGGATCTATTCAGACCTCAGCGCCCCCTTCGACTTCCCTGTCTATAAGAGCGACGAGGCTGTCAAGGCAGAGCGCGACAGCCTGATGCAGCTCTACGAGCCCTACTTCATCTACAACAAGGAGGTGGCGGGCAATGAGATACGACAGTTCTTCAAGGACTACAACAACGGAATCCCAGGACTGAGCAACGACTACCTGAGTATCATCGCCAACCGTCTGCGCGACCTGTACACCCAAGGCATCATGAACAGTTCCGACTATGCCGAGTTCCATCGTGACACCACACGCATGATCCGGATTATCGACGGCAAGGATGCCAATAGCGTTCAGATTAGCACTGTCAACTCCGTGGTATCAGCCTACGAACAGATTTTCCTCGACGAGACCCTCGCCGCCCACCGTGATATCCTCCGCAAATGCAACCTCAACGACTACCTGGCGCCCAATCTCACCTACGACAAGGCACGCAGTGAGTCAAGCCTCAACGACCTGCACAACAGCATACCACTGGCCACGGGTCTGGTGCAGCGAGGACAGAAGATCATCGACCGTGGTGACATCGTCGACACCAAGACCTACAACATCCTGATGTCATTCAAGAAGGAGACGGAGCGCAAGCACGAGAACGACCCCCGCATCTCCTACACCATCCTCGGTCAGATACTCTACGTGTCGATCTTCATCATCTGCTTTACCTTCTACCTTACACTCTTCAGGAAGGACTACTTTGAGAAGGTACGGTCAGCTACCATGCTTTATGCCCTCATCGTGGTGTTCGTGGTCACTGCCTCCATGATGGTCAAGCACAGCGTACTACACATCTACATTCTGCCCTTTGCCATGATACCCATCTTCGTCAGGGTATTCATGGACTCACGCACGGCCTTCGTTGTCCACATGACCACTGTGCTCATCTGTGCCTGCATACTTCAGCACCCACTTGAGTTCATAGCCGTAGAAACGGTGGCAGGCATGATTGCCATCTACTCCCTGCGTGAGCTCTCCAGCCGCTCACAACTCTTCTGGACGGCCGTGCTCATCACCGTAGGAATGGCTCTCACGAACCTGGCGCTCGACTGGATAGACCACAGCGACATCTCGAGTATCACCTTAAGTGAGTACAATATCATCGTTGTCAACGGACTATTGCTTTTCTGCTCTTACCCCCTGCTCTACCTTATCGAGAAGGCTTTCGGCTTCACGTCGAACATCACCCTCATTGAGCTCTCCGACATGAACAAGGAGCTACTGCGCAAGATGAGTGAGGTGGCTCCAGGTACCTTCCAGCACTCCATACAGGTGGGCAACCTCGCAGCCGAGATTGCCAACAAGATTGGGGCCAAGAGCCAACTGGTACGTACTGGTGCGCTCTACCATGACATCGGTAAGATCATCAACCCCATCTACTTCACCGAAAACCAGTCGGGCGTCAATCCTCATCAGAAGATGGGTTCCATCGACAGTGCCCAGATGATCATCAGCCACGTCACTGAAGGCATCAAGTTGGCAGAGAAATATAACCTGCCCAATATCATTCGCGACTTCATCTCCACCCACCACGGACAAGGAAAGGCAAAGTTCTTCTATGTGCAGTACAAGAATAACCACCCCAACGATGACGTCGACGAGCTGCTTTTCACCTATCCCGGTCCCAACCCCTTCACCAAGGAACACGCCATTCTGATGATGGCCGACACGGTCGAGGCGGCCTCACGTTCACTGCCCGACTATACGGAGAAGACCATCCGCGAGCTCGTTAACCGTCTCATTGATGCCCAGGTCAGTGAAGGATACTTCAAGGAGTGTCCCATCACCTTCCGTGACATCGCCTACGCCAAGACCGTCCTCATCGAGAAGCTGAAGACCATCTACCACACCCGTCTTTCTTATCCAGAACTGAAAAAGGAGAAGACATAATATCTTAAAAACATAGTAACATAATAACTATTATTCGCAGAAAATTGCACAAATATGCTTGTTTGTGTGCAATTTTCGTTAAACTTCGTTAACTTTGTGTGCGTAAACAGCAAAAATTAGAATGATATCTTTACCTTTGCAGCCGATTTTCGTAAAAAATGTTTAAGGATATGAAAAAAATCAATTTCTTGCTCGCTGGCATGATGCTGGCCGCAACAACCACCGCCACAGCAGGCGGAATCTTAACCAACACGAATCAGAGTATCGATTTCCTCCGCAACCCTGCACGCGACGCTGCCATCGGCCTCGACGGAGTCTATTCCAACCCCGCTGGTGTGGCCTTCATGCCCGAGGGCTTCCATCTCGGTATCAACTGGCAGTATGCCCACCAGACGCGTACCATCCAGAGCAACAATCCCGTCTTCGCCCTTGGCCGCAAGAACGGCGGACTGACGGAGAAGACCTTCGAGGGTGTGGCCGACGCCCCCTTCATACCCTCCGTTCAGGCTGCATATAACAAAGGTGACTGGAGCGTACAGTTCAACTTCTCAGTCCCTGGCGGTGGCGGATCCTGTGAGTTTGCCGACGGTCTGGGTTCCTTCGAGAGTGTAGTGGGCAGCATCGCCACTCAGCTGCAGCCTCTTGGAGCCACAGGCTACGACATGGACGGCTACATGCAGGGCCGCAACTACTATTTCGGCTTCCAGCTTGGAGCTGCCTATAAGATCACACCCGACCTCTCCGTCTATGGCGGTCTGCGTCTGCTCTATGGCACAGCCACCTATAAGGCCAAGATTAACAACATCATGGTGAACACCGCTGGTGGCTATGTCGACTTTAGCAGTTTCCTTCAGGCAGCCGCCACCACCGTCGATGGAGGCATCAGTCAGGTCAACGCAGGCATCGCCCAGTATCAGGCAGCCGGCATGGAGGCACCTGCTGAGCTCATCGCCAAACTCGCACAGCTCGAGGGCACCAAGCAGAGCCTCAACGCCCTGCAGAAGTACTCTCAGGGCGTCAACCTGCTCTGCAACCAGTCGAGTGTGGGCGTAGCCCCCGTCATAGGCGTTGACTATCGCATTGGTCCTTTCAACTTCGCCATGAAGTACGAGGCCAAGACTCAGATACGTATGAAGAACGAGTCCACCGTCAACGAAGCCAGCGAGATACCTGCCGTCAATAAATTCCGTGATGCTGAGAGCATCGACGAGGACTCTCCTGCACAGCTCGCCTTCGGAGCCATGTGGAACATCACCGATCATGTGCGTCTGAACCTCGGCTATCACCACTTCTACGACACCAAGGCCCACTGGTATAACGACGCCCAGAAACTACTCGACGGAGGTACGAATGAATACCTCGGCGGTGTGGAGTGGGACGTCACCGACCGCCTTACCATCTCTGGTGGAGGACAACTCACGCGCTACCAGCTGACTGATGCCTACATGAACGATATGTCGTTCGTGGTCAATTCCAGCAGCATCGGCTTCGGATTCAAGTACACCGTCAACGACAACATCAAACTCGGTGCGGCCTACTTCCAGACGAACTACGAGGACTACAACCGTGTCACCAGCACCTCACCCCTTGTCAGCGACACCTTCACCCGCACCAATCGCGTCCTCGGCGTCAACTGCGAGCTGAACTTCTAATGTTTCGTCCCAATCGCCCCTACGGCGAAGGTCACAGAAAAAGTGACGGTTCTTTTGAAATCAAGAGAACCGTCACTTCGTTATATATTTCGACGTCAACGATTGAAGGCTATGACTTCCTGTCGTTACGGATCAGTTCGAGCAGTTTGTCTACGGCCTCAGCCTCAGGGATATTCTTCTCAACGCATTCTTTGGCACGGTAAAGAGAGATCTTTCCTCGGCCTGCACCTACATAACCGTAGTCAGCATCAGCCATCTCACCTGGGCCGTTAACGATGCAACCCATGATGCCGATCTTCAGCCCAACGAGGTCTTTCGTGGCAGCCTTGATACGGGCAATAGTCTCCTGGAGGTTGTAGAGCGTACGTCCGCAGCCCGGGCAGGAGATGTACTCAGTCTTGGTGAACTTGATACGGGCGGCCTGGAGGATGGCGTCGGCGAGACTAGTTAAACTAGTTGGACTAGTCTGACTAGTTGAACTAGTTATTATCAGCTTAGTGGCCTTGCGATCGATGAGGAGGCCGCCGACGGCCATAGCTGCCTTGAGCTGGAGGGTCTCGTAGTCAGGGGCATCGAGGTTGAGGGTGATCGTGTCATCTTGAATAGAAGCCTCAGCCTCTTCGCGCAGACGGGTACACTCAGGGATCATATCAACAAGTTTGCGGGCCACGGGAATCTCACACTCTGGTTCCTCGGAAAGACTGACACGGATGGTATCGCCGATGCCCTCTGTGAGAAGGGCTCCGATGCCAACAGCCGACTTGATACGGCCGTCTTCACCCTCGCCAGCCTCAGTGACGCCGAGGTGGAGGGGGTAGTGCATATCCTCACGATCCATGGTCTGTACGAGCAGACGGACGGTCGTCACCATGACCACCGTGTTGGAGGCCTTGATGGAGATAACCACGTCGTTGAACTGCTCGCGACGGAAGATGCGCAGGAACTCCATGCAGCTCTCCACGATGCCCTCAGGAGTGTCGCCATAACGCGACATGATACGGTCGGAGAGCGAGCCGTGGTTCACGCCGATGCGTACGGCCGTGTGGTGTTCCTTGCAGATGTTGATGAACGGCACCAGCTGGCGCTCTATCTTCTGCAGTTCAGCGGCATACTCCTCGTCTGTATATTCCAGATGCTTGAACGTACGGCCTGGGTCAACATAGTTGCCAGGATTGATGCGCACCTTCTCGCAATAGAGGGCAGCAACGTCGGCCGTATGGGCCGTGAAGTGCACATCGGCCACGAGGGGTGTCTGATAGCCGTCAGCCTTCAAGCGGGCAGAGATATTCTTCATGTTCTCCGCCTCACGGGTTCCCTGTGTGGTAAAGCGCACGAGTTCGCCACCAGCGTCAATGATGCGCTTGGCCTGGGCCACACAACCCTCAGTATCATTGGTGTCGACGGTAGCCATCGACTGGATGCGGATGGGGTTGTCACCGCCTATCTCGATATTGCCGACACGGGCAACAATCGTTTTCCTTCTTTGGTACATATTAATTCGTCTTGAACCGATACTTCACTTCTGCAAGGTCCTTATTGGCCTTCTCGATCTTCACACGCAGGCTGCCTTTATAGACAGCGAGGCGCTGGGCCAGGTCCACATCGTAGAGCGCCATCATCTGCACGGCGAGGATGGCTGCGTTCTGGGCTCCGTTGACACCGACGGTGGCCACTGGAATACCAGGAGGCATCTGGACGATGGAGAGGAGGGCGTCGAGACCGTCGAGCATGCCCTTGATGGGTACGCCGATAACGGGCAGTGTGGTGCTGGCGGCGATGACACCAGGCAAGGCGGCAGCCATGCCGGCACCAGCGATAATCACCTTCACACCACGGTCCTTAGCCGTCTGTGCAAACTGTTCCACGGCATCGGGAGTGCGATGAGCGGAGAGGGCATTCACCTCGAAGGGCACCTGCAGATCGTCGAGCAACTGACAGGCTTTTTCCATGACGGGCAGGTCGCTCGTGCTGCCCATGATAATACTAACTAATGGTTTCATATTTTTCTATAAACTTTAAACTCTAAACTGTAAACTATAGATAAATCAGTCCGATGATGGAGCAGATGACGCCGACGAAGAAGCCCACGATGACCTGAGCCAGCGTGTGCTGACGGAGGATCATGCGGCTGGAGCCGAGGACGCCTGCGAGAATGAACACCAGACAGAGCCACCACACGGGATTGAATCCGAAGAGTTCGCCGAAGAAGAACAGCGCACCCGCCACACCTCCGATGGCAGCCGTATGTGTGGAAATCTTCCACCACACATTAATCAGTGCGCAGGCCACCTGTATGAACAGTGCGGCCGAGAGGATGGTTGCCATGAAATGAGGGATATGCATCATGTCCATCAGATAGATGCAGAGGAAATAACAGAGAATGGAGATGACATAGGGCACCATGCGGCGCTCCCTGTAGCCCATTTCTATCAGCGTCCAGCCCTGATAACGGCGATATAAGTGGATGAGCACGGTAGGCAGCAGAATGGTGAACACATAGACCAGTGTGAGTACCTGCAGTTTGTAGGCCCAGGGCATCAGCGACAGGTAACTGAACAGGAACAGGGCCATCAGCCCCACCATCGGCAGGTAGAAGGGCGTAAAGAGGAGGCTCACTAACCTCGCCGCCAAAATAATCGTCTTCTCACGTTTCATCATCTGTAATCTGTAACTACTTCTTCCTCAGTCTTGCGATTGGTATTCCTAACTTCTCACGATACTTGGCCACTGTACGACGGGCGATGGGGAAGCCACGCTCAGCAAGGGCCGACTTGATATCATCGTCGCTCAACGGATGTCTGGCGTCCTCAGCATCCACAATCTCGCGCAAGACGGCCTTGATCCGACGTGTAGACAACTCCTCGCCACTCTGGGTGACGTAGCTGTCGCTGAAGAAATGGCGCAGAGGGAAGGTACCCCAGCGCGTCTGGGCATACTTGGAGTTGCTGACACGCGACACCGTGGAGAGGTCGAGACCAGTCTTCTCAGCCACATCCTTGAGTATCATCGGGCGCAACGAAGCCTCATCGCCGTCGACGAAGAACTGATGCTGCAGCTGTATGATGGTCCGCATGGTGATGATCAGCGTCTGACGTCTCACCTTCAGTGCTTCGATGAAGCTCTGAGCGGAATCCACCTTATTTTTGATATACAACAAGGCCTCCTTCGACTGGCGGCTCATATTATCACGATTCTGCTGGAACTCTTTCAGAGAATCCACAAACGACTGCGACACCCTCAGTTCAGGTACATCGAAGTTATTGAGGGTGAAAGTGACGGTGCCGTCGTCGTGGGTATCGACGATGAAGTCAGGGGTTATCTGCTGCAGGCTGCGCCCCACGGTCTCACCCAGCGATGCCCCAGGACGGGGGTTCAGTCGGCGCAGTTCCTGGAACAGTTGTTCTGCCTGCGCCTCACTGAGCGACAGCGAAGAACGGATCTTGTCCCAATGCTTGCGGGTGAACTCCTCGAAATAATCGTTGATGACACAAGTCATGAGGTCTTTCAGCGGCGACGGCTCACGACGGGCAATCTGTAGCAAGAGGCACTCCTGGAGGGAGCCAGCTCCGATGCCCGCAGGGTCGAAGCCCTGAAGCATCAACTGCACCTCGCGAATTTCACTCTCAGGGGCATCAATGTTACAATAAATGGCTAATTCGTCGCTGATGGCGTCAAGACGTTTGCGAAGGAGTCCGTCATCGTCGAGCGAGCCGATCAGATACTCCATAATGTCGCGCTGACGGGGCGTCATGTCGAGCATGCCCATCTGTTCCTTCAGCTGGTCGTAAAACGAGGTGGTCTGTCCATACACCATCTCCTCGCGCTCATCAGACAAGTCCTTCCCACCCTGATAGACGGGCAGTTCGTCATCGTCGCGGCCTATATTGCTCAGGGCATCGTCGAGGGCCGACTGTCGCTCTTCGCGCTCGCTCATGGCCTCGAAGTCGTCACTGGTATCGGCAGAGTCAGGACTGTCCATAACATCCGAACTATCCGGACCCTCAGCATAATCGTAGGGTGAGTCCAGCTCGAGAGCCGGGTTGTCGTTCATCTCTGTGTTCACACGATCCACGAGCTGCATCAACGGCAGTTCCACCAGTGATGCCTGCAACAGTTGCTGACGCAATACCATCTGCGACATTTTCTGTTGCTGACTCTGTTCCTGTATCTGATTCTGTGCCATTATCTGTAATATTCTTTCAACTGCTCCGCATAGGAGGCCAAGGCCTCGATATTGGAGTTTCCAAAGCGGCGCCAGATCTCCTGACAGGGGATGAGCAGGGGATGGAAGATGACGTCGCGACGGTTCAGGTAGGGGTCGCAGTGCTGGAGCACATCCATGACCTCGACCACCTCTTTCGATTTCATTTTCAACAGACGTGCCAGTTCCTGTATCTCTGGCGTCTCAGCCACCATCGTCTGGGGTGTCAGACGGAAATAGAGATCGAGGATCAGTATGAGCATGACGGGTGTCACCTGCGTGTCTTCGGCCACGGGTTTGAAGTCAAGTTCGAAACTCTCGCTCACATCCACACCGTCGTAGAAGGAGCCGGCATTGTTGAAGCCCCTCATCTCGCGCCACAAACGGACGGCTCGCGACAGTTTGCGGGGGTTGTTGCCATAGACCTCCCAGATATGCTCAATCCGAGGTGTCTCGAGGTTGGCTATCTGGCACATTCTGTTGAACAGTCTGTCAGGGGAGATGTGCAGTTCCAGACTCAAGTTCACCATCTGACGGCTGTACATGGGTTTCACGCCCACAGGCTTTTGCAGATATATCTGCATAAGCAACAACCAGAATTCATCCTGCCATTTGAAGTCTTTTGCCATATCAACAATGCATTATTAATTGCATTAATGTTTATTTTGTGTGCAAAAATAGCATTTTTTTCGCATATAAGTACACAAAAACAAAAAAACTTATTAGAAATTGGCAAATAATGAGTAATTTTGCAGCCAAATTATGAAAGAAGTGACTGTTGTCAAGGTATCAGGCCGTCGGGAAATGGATGATTTTCTCAATGTGCCGGATATAATTTATGCCGGGTGTGCTCAATACGTGCCCGACATGAGGAGTGACGTGCGGGCCATGTTCGCCCCTAAGACTGACGCCGGCGAGAACACCCCAACATTGCAGCCATTCGTGGCTTACAAGGGAAAGGATGTGGTAGGACGTGTTGTGGGCGTGATCAACCATAAGGCCAACAAAACCTGGAACACCCGATACGTGCGTTTCTCCATGATTGAATTCATCGACGACCTCGAGGTGTCAAAGGCTCTGCTTGACGCCGTGGCTGTCTGGGGAAAGAAACTAGGCATGGAGAAGATGCAGGGACCGATGGGTGTGACCGACTTCGACAAAGAAGGCATGCTCATAGAAGACTTCGACCTGAGGGGATCGATGACGGCCTACTATAACCCTGAGTACTACCCCCACCATATGGAACAGCTGGGGTTGGTGAAGGAGGTCGACTGGCTCCAGGTGCGTGTCGACATCCCCACTGAGGTGCCGGCCAGATATGCCCGTGTGGCACGATATGCTCGTGAGCAGTTCGGACTGAAGGTGAAGAAAGCCGCCAGCCATCATGAGGTGCAGAAAGGACCGCTCGGCCCGAAGATCTTCAAATTGCTGAATGAGGCCTATGCCCCACTCTTCGGTTTTGCGGAACTGTCACCAGTACAGGCTCAGAAATTCCTCGACAAATACGTGCCGTTGTTCAATCTGGAGCTGATACCGCTGATCGAGAACGAGCAAGGGGAGCTGGTGGGCATCGCCGTAACGATGACGAGTCTGACAGAGGCCTTGCAGAAGTCCAGAGGCAGGATGCTGCCCACAGGGTGGTATCACCTGCTGAAGGCCCTGAAGTGGAAACCTGAGAACAATACTGAGATGCTGCTCATCGCCGTGCGTCCCGATTATCAGGGAATGGGCGTGAACGCCATCTTCTTCGATGATCTCATACCTATTTATAATAGGCTCGGCATCAAATGGGCAGAGACAGGGCCCCAGCTGGAGGACAACATCAGGGAGCTGTCGCAGTGGAAGCCCATGCATCCGCAGGTTGTGAAACGCCGCCGCTGCTGGGTGAAAGATATAAAAGACATCATAACAGATTAACATATTATTGTTGACAGAAGAACAGAAAAGACAAAAATGGAAAAAAGAGTTGTAATTACAGGAATGGGCATCTGGTCATGCTTGGGAACATCACTCGACGAGGTGCGCCAGTCGCTGTATGAAGGAAAGAGTGGAATCATCTTCAGCCAGGAGCGCAAGGACGCCGGCTTCTGCTCGCCGCTTTGTGGCAACGTGCCCAAGGCCGACTTGAAGAAAATGCTGAACCGCAACCAGCGGCAGCTGATGCCAGAAGAAGCACAATACGCCTATCTGGCTACCGTACAGGCTCTGGAGCACGCACGGCTGGACCAGGACTATATCGACAGCCATGAGGTGGGCGTGATCTACGGCAACGACTCCGTGGCCGAAGACACAATGATAGCCCTCGACAAGTTCCGTCAGGCACGTTCTACCGTAGCCTGCGGCAGTGGTGCCATTTTCAAGTCGATGAACTCGAACGTGACCATGAACCTGGCTACACTGTTCCACCTGAAAGGCATCAACCTGACCGCCTCTGCCGCCTGTGCTTCTGGCTCTCAGGCGCTGGGACTGGCCTTCCTGCTGATCAGGAACGGCTTGCAGGACTGTGTGGTCTGCGGGGGTGCCGAGGAGAACAACATGTACGGTATCGCAGCCTTCGATGGTCTGCAGACATTCTCGAAGCGCGAGGACGCGCCCACAAAGGCAAGCCGTCCCTTCGACCGCGATCGCGACGGACTGGTGCCCAGCGGTGGTGCTGCCACACTGATCGTGGAAAGCTATGAGCACGCCGTGAAGCGTGGGGCGCCTATCCTGGCAGAGATCATGGGCTGGGGCTTCTCAGGCAACGGCGACCACATCTCTACGCCCAACGTGGCAGGACCTGCCCGTTCGCTGGAGTTGTGTTTCATCAGCGCTGGACTGAAGCCTACGGACATCGGCTATGTCAATGCTCATGCCACATCAACGCATGTCGGCGACAGCCGTGAGGCACAGGCCATTGCCCAGGTATTTGGCGACTATAAGGTGCCTGTAACCTCGACGAAGAGCCAGACTGGCCACGAGATGTGGATGGCAGGTGCTTCGGAAATCATCTACTCGACGCTGATGATGAAGAACGACTTCATTGCAGGTTCGCTGAACTTCGAGAATCCTGACGAGGAGACAGCTTGCATCAACGTACTGCCTGAGCGGATGGAGAAGCACTTCGATATGTACCTGAGTAACTCGTTCGGCTTCGGCGGCACGAACTCAACGCTGATCGTGAAAAACTGGAAAGAGTAATCATAAAGTTTAAAGCTCAAAGTTTAAAGTTCAAAGTTCAAAATAAAGAAGATTATGACAAGAGAAGAAATTATCAATCATGTGAACAGCCTGCTGGCTGAAGAGTTTGAAATCGAAGAGAGCGAGTTCGCTCCTGACGCTGTGCTGAAAGATACACTTCAGCTGGATAGCATTAACCTGGTGGACCTCGTGGCCCTGGTGCAGACAGAATATAAGATCACCATCCCCGCCGCCGACCTGCCGTCGATCAAAACGTTCAACAACCTCTACGACTACATCGAGCAGCACCTGGGTTAAGCGTGAAGAGTATGACAGGGTTCTTCATCAGGCTGTATCATTTTTTCCGTGACCATCAGGCAGTCTACTGGCTGACGATGGTCGCCTTGTTTGTGGTGCTGGGCTTCTTCGCATCCCGCATTCATCTGGAAGAGGACATCGACAAGCTGATGCCTTCGTCGAAGAATGAGGACGGAACGACGAAGCTGGCTTTCGCCAACCTTCGTATCAAGGACAAGACGTTCCTATTGTTCGAAGGGACGAACACAGACGAGATCGTGGAGACTTGTGATGCCTTCGTGGAGACCCTCCTGAAGCGCGACTCGGCTCTGCACAGTGTCGGAGACATCTTTTACAACTTGCCTGAAGACCTGATACCAGACGGCATCGGCTATCTGCAGGACCATCTGCCGGCCTATATCGACACGAGCGTCTATGCCCGCATCGACACGATGCTGACAAGGGCGCATTTCGCCCAGCAGATGGCGCAGAACAGAGAGGACCTGCAAGGCGAGTTTGGGGAGATGTACCCAGAACTGATACAGTTGGATCCCATCGGCCTGCGCAACGTGCTGGCAGAACAGATGGCGCCCTTGCTCAGTGCGGGAGGGGGAAACTATCAGACCATCGACGGCCATTTCTTCACGGCCGACTCTACGGTCTGCGTGGCTTTCATCACCCCAGCCTTCTCCGCTACAAACACAGGACAGGGCTCGGCGATGTTCGAGATGCTCAACGAGGAGATCGCTGAGTTCGCCAAGACCCACCCCAACGTGGATATCAGTTACCACGGCACTCCCGCCAGCGGATACTATAACTCCACACAGATCAAACACGACCTGACGACCACCATCACTGGGGCTCTGATACTGGTGCTGGTGTTCCTCTTCGTCTGCTTCCGCAACTGGGACACCATCCCGTTGTTGTTGCTGCCCGTGGTGTTTGGAACGCTCTTCGGACTGGCCATGATGTACTTCATCAAGGGACAGTTCTCGCTGTTGGCATTAGGCATCGGCGGCGTGGTGCTGGGTGTGGCCATGAGCTATGTGCTCCATGTGCTGACTCAATACAAATACGTCAGTGACCCTGAACAGGTATTGCGCGACGAGGTGAAGCCCGTCATGCTGGGCTGCATAACGACCATCGGCTCCTTCGCAGGACTGATCTTCATAAAGACAGACCTGCTGAGGGACTTCGGACTCTTTGCCGCCTTCGCCATCCTGGGCACCACCGTCTTCTCGCTGACCTACCTGCCCCAGTTGTTGAGGGCCAAGAACAATAAGGTGAACCGCAAGGTCTTCGCTCTGATAGACCGTCTGAACGCCTGTCCGCTCGACAGGAACAAACCACTACTGTGTGTCATCGGCCTCGTGACCCTCATCGCCGTGGGATGTTACTTCTACGGCGGTACCCGTTTCGATGCCGACATGCACAACCTGGGCTATTTGGAGGAACGGACGGAACATTCTGAACAGTTACTGCGCGACAAGACCTATACTGGCGACAAGCAGAAATACTTCGCCAGCCAGGGGAAAACGATGGAGGAAGCCATACAGAACTTCTCGCGGCTCGACAGAAAACTCGACTCCCTGCAGCAGCTCGGGCTGGTGAAGAGCTATACCCACACGAGCGAGGTGTTCGTGCCGCTGGACGTCCAGCAACAGCGTATCGACGCGTGGAAAGCATACTGGACTCCGGAACGACTCCAGACAGTGCGCAGCCTTATCGCCGCCACTGCCCCACAGGCAGGACTGCGCCCAGAGGCCTTCGAGACCTTCTTCGAGGCAGCCACCGCTGACTATGAGCCAGACGCCCTCTACGAAGCAGGACTGATACCTGAGGGTTATCTGTCGACGCTGATGGAACAGAGTTACAACGGCGACTACCTGTGTTTTACCAGTGTGCGCTGCGAGAACGACTCCGTGCGCAGCAGCGAGAGCGATTATATCCGCATCTGTGACGCCGTGGCGGCAGACCGTGACCTGCTGGTGCTCGACACCTACTACTATACGACAGATACGCTGATACAGATGAGCGAAGACTTCAACGTGCTCCAGTGGCTCTCGATGCTCTTCGTGCTTATCGTACTGTTCATCAGCCTGCACTACGACTGGCGGCTGACGCTACTGGGCTTCGCACCCATCCTCCTCAGCTGGCTGATCGTTTTGGGCGCGATGGTGATCTTCGACGTTCGTTTCAACCTCATCAACATCATCATCTCGACCTTCATCTTCGGCATAGGCGTCGACTATAGCATCTTCGTGATCAACGGTCTGACAGGCAAGGAGAGCCGTCTGCTGGGATACCATAAGACAGCCATCTTCTTCTCCGCCGTCATCCTCATCGTCACCGTCAGCAGCATGCTCATCGCCGTACATCCGGCCATCAGGAGTGTGGGATTCTCTACGCTCATCGGACTACTCTCGGCAGTCATCCTGTCCTACGTCGTACAACCCGCCGTCTACCGATGGCTTAAAAACAGAAAGGCATGAAGTACGACGTCATCATCATAGGCAGCGGATTCGGAGGCTTGGCATGTGCCCATATCCTCAGCAAAGCGGGCAAGAATGTGCTCGTGCTCGAGCGTCAGGCACAGCCCGGAGGCTGTATCCAGAGTTATCCGCGTCAGGAGATGATGTTCGACACAGGACTCCACTATGTGGGTGGTCTGGCAGAAGGACAGCCCATCAACGAGTTGTTCTCCGAACTGGGACTGATGCACCTGCCCTGGCACCGGCTCGACCCCGAGGGCTTCGACCGTGTGACCATTTGTGGGGAGACCTATTCCCTGGCAGAGGGCTACGACGCCTTCGTGGACACACTCAGCGCCGCTTTCCCAGAAGAACGGGAGGGACTGCGACAGTATGTGGAGATGCTCAGAAAGATCCAGGAGCTGAAGACTGGTGACAACTTGGAGCCGCTGCACGAGGCAGGTGCCTACGACTGGCTCACCACCACGATCCACAACCCACGACTGGTGAACATTCTTTCCGGCAACGCGATCAAGATGGAACTGCGACGCGAGACGCTGCCCCTCTTCACCTTCGCCCACGGACAGAATAGCTATATCCAGAGCAGCTGGCGTCTGAAGGGCGACGGCAACATGATCGTGCGCTCACTCACTGACGACATCACCAGCCACGGAGGCACGATCGTCTGTCGTGCCGAGGTGGACGAACTCATAGAGAAAGACGGACATATCCAGGCCGCCAGATGCCGTAACGGAGAGACCTACGAAGGCTGCCTCTTCATCAGCGATGTCCATCCCACACTGACCTTCTCATGGATTCATAAGAGTCTGGTGCTGAAGAACATCTTCCGCAGAAGGATGTCGATGCTGGAGAACACCTTCGGCATGTTCACCGCCTCACTGGTCATCCGCAAGGACACCCTGCCCTACTTCAACCACAACAAGTTCGTCTACTCCCGTCCGGACGTATGGACCTTCTACGACGAGCGTGACGCCACAGGCGACATCGGCGGACTGATGATCTCCTGCCGTGTGCCTGAGGACGGCAGCAGCTACACCCGTCAGATAGACCTGATGACCCCCATGCCCTGGAGCCAGTGTCGACAATGGGAGGACACACGACTCTTCCGACGCAGCCACGCCTATAAGACATGGAAGGAGCAGGTCTACGACCGCTGTCTGGCGTTGGCAGAGACCGTCATACCGGATCTGGGCCGTGCCGTGGAGACCCACTACACCAGCACGCCCCTCACCTACCGCGACTATACGCTGACACCCTGCGGCTCGGCCTATGGTGTACGGAAAGACTACCACAACCTGATGATAACGATGCTCTCACCTCGTACCCCCATCCCCAACCTGCTGCTCACGGGCCAGAACCTGATATTGCACGGTCTGGAGGGCGTGGCCATGACGGCTCGTTATACTTGTGATGCGATACTACAAACGAACATAAACAAAAAATGAAAAAACAATGAAACGCCTCCTGCTAAGTTTATTATTTATTAATTATTATTTATTATTTACTTTCTGCGTAGCGCAGAATACCGACCTCCAGAAAGCCGTCACGCGCTACAAGAAAGCCGCTGTCGTCACCGCCGCTGCCACAAAGACCAGCCATAAGGACGCCATCGCCAAGGACGTGGTCACCAAGGGCACGCTGACGATGAAGAAGCCTGCCGACGTGGGTATCACCATCGACGGCGGCAAGGACCAGCTGCTCATGCACGGCAGCGAGTTCACGATGGTCGTAAAGGGCAAGAGCCACAAGACGAGCAGCGACCGCAATCCGCAGTTCGCCACCTTCCAGGCCGTCTTCGAATACATCCTCAAGGGCGGCGACGGAGACCTGTCGAAATACAGCGACCTGGCCATTACCCGTCAGGGCAACAACATTGTGCTCACCATCACGCCGCAGGCAGACACGAAGAAGGCCCAGCGCCGCATGATCTTTTCTTCATTCGTGCTGACCATCGACAGTCGCACGTCTGAAATCAAGTCCCTCCGCATGAACGAGCGGGGCGGCTACACGGAATACACATTCACTGGATACAAGTTCAGTTGAATTAGGTTTATTATTTATTCGTTATTATTTATTTTTGATTAGGTTTTTATTATATAATATATTGCTGCTGCTCAGCCTGCCGCTGAACGCGCAACAGGTGAAGGGACACGTCACTGACGCAGAGACGGGTGAGGGCATTCCCTATGCCAGTGTGGTATACAAGGGGCATAACGTGGCCGTCATCTCCGATCTTGACGGTTATTTCAACATCGACCGTCATGCGGGCTGGAGCATCACCTTCAGCGCCGTAGGCTACAAGTCTCAGGTCGTGCTCATCAACGCAGCCACGAAGGTGCCGCTGAACATCGCCCTGAAGCCCGACAATGCCGTGCTTAAGGAGGTGACCATCGAAGCCGACCGCGGAAAGTACAGCCGTAAGAACAACCCCGCCGTGGAACTGATGAAGAAGGTCATCGCAGCCAAGAAGCTGTCCGACCTGTCGAACCACGACTACTATAAATACGACAAATACGAAAAACTGACGCTGGCAGCCAACGAGCTGACGCCCAGCCGTCTGAGCGAGAAGCCCTTCTCCAGTACCCCCTGGCTGCTCGACCAGGTGGAGGAGTGCAAGTACACCAACAAGCTCATCTTGCCCATCAGTGTCGAGGAGACGGTGTCGGAACATATCTACCGTAAGGATCCCAAGACCCAGAAGAAGATCATCAAAGGTCAGCAGTCAAGTGGTCTGAACGACCTGTTCCAGACAGGCGACGTCCTGAACGTGGTGCTGAAGGAGATCTTTACGGATGTGAACCTCTACGACGACCAGATCCGTCTGGTGCAGTACCCCTTCACGTCACCCATCGGCAAGGATGCCATCGCCTTCTACCGTTTCTATATCGAGGACACGGTGAAGGTGGAACGCGACTCGTGCATACACCTCCACTTCCTGCCCAACAACCAGATGGACTTCGGCTTCCGAGGCGACATCTACATCCTGAAGGACTCCTCCTACCACGTGCGCCGTTGTGAGCTCACACTACCCAAGCAGACATCGGTAAACTGGGTGAAGAACATGCGTATAGAACAAGAGTTCGAGCAACTCGACAATGGCGACTGGGTACTCACGCAGGACGACATGATCACCGAGCTCCACTTCGCCAAATTCATGGAGGAGTTCATCGTCATCAAGAACAACCGCTTTACCGGCTACTCCTTCGCCGAACTGCCCAAGAAACTCTTCAAGGGTAAGCGGGCGGAGATCAAGGAGCCTGATGCCAACATGCGAGGCAAGTCGTTCTGGAACGAATACCGTCAGGTGCAGCTCACCAAGAGTGAGGGTTCCATGAACTCGTTCGTCAAGAACATCAAGAACATCAAGGGCTTCAAGTATTTCATGATCGGTCTTGACGCCCTCATCGAGAACTCCATTGAGATCGGAGAGCCGAACCCCATCGACCTCACGCCCGTGAACACCATCCTCACCCGCAACAATTTCGACGGCTGGCGAAACCGTATCAGCGCCACCACCACCGCCAATCTCTGGAAACGCTGGTTCCTTGGTGGCTATTACGCCCACGGCTGGGGCAGCCACAAGAACTATTACAGTGCCCATCTCGACTACTCGTTCATCGACAAGGTCTATTCCTCGTGGGAATATCCGAAACGCACACTCCGTCTGGAGAGTACCTATGACGTCCAGACACCCAGCGACCGTTTCCTGCCCACCGACAAGGATAACTTCCTCGTTGCTTTCAAATGGGCAAAGATCGATAAGATGATGATCTGCAACCGTCAGACGCTCGCCTTCGAATACGAGATGTACGGCGGCCTGAAGACGACCCTCTCGCTGAAGGCCGAGGAGATGGAGGCCTGCGGCGCCATGTCGTTCCGCACCCTCAATCAGCCCCGCCTTGAGAACACCGACATCACCTGTCACCACCGTGAGTACCTGCGCACCACGGAACTCCACGCCGAACTGCGCTATGCTCCCGACGAGACCTACATCAACAACAAGCAGCGCCGCATCACCATCAACCGCGACGTGCCCATCATCACCCTCAGCCACACCTTCGGCTTCAAGGGATTCCTCGGCGGACAGTACACCTCCAACCTCACCGAGGCGAAGATCTACAAGCGTTTCTGGCTCAACAGTTGGGGAAAGGTAGACCTCTTCCTGAAGGGCGGCATCCAGTGGAACCAGGTGCCCTACATGCTCCTGATCCAGCCCCCTGCCAACCAGTCGTATGTCATCGAGGAGGAGATGTACAACCTCATCAACAACATGGAGTTCCTCAACGACCGCTACGCCTCGATGATGCTGTCGTGGGACATGAACGGTAAGATCTTCAACCGCATCCCGCTGTTGAAGAAGCTCAAGTGGCGCGAGTATGTGGCAGTGAACACGCTATGGGGAGAACTCACCGACAAGAACAACCCCTTCCTCCCGCAGAACGCCGGCAGCGACCGTCTGATGTACTTCCCCGAAGGCTGCAACATCATGGACCACGACCATCCGTATGTGGAATTGGTGTTTGGCGTCCACAACATTTTCAAACTGTTGCACATCGATGTGGTGCGCCGTCTGAACTACCTCGACCTTCCAACAAGCAGCAAATGGGGCGTACGTTATATCTTCCGCCTGACGTTCTGACACATTCTCTCCTTACTCCTTTCCTCCTTCTCTCCTTCCCTCCCTACAGAAAAAAAATTCCAAAAATGAATGCAATATAAATATTTATGTGTAACTTTGCACCGCAAAAAGCAATTTTAAATTTTCAATGATCAAAGACATATGAATTATCTCGATAGAAATGAATTCAATTTTGAGCCAAGCCAGAAAGTGCTTGACGCAGTAAAGAACTTCGACCCGAAGGATCTGTGCTTCTACACCCGCATCTACGATCAGGGAAAGAAGAGCGTCATCTCCGTGCGCCTCAGCGAGATCTACGGCGTGCCCGAAGAGCGTGTGCTGTTGGCCTATGGCGGCGAGGAAATCCTCAAGAATGCCATCCACTATTTCTTGATGGAAGGCGACAACAAGACCATTCTCATCCCCGAGTTCTCCTGGTGGTACTACAACCGTGTGGCCAGCGAGTGCGGCGGCACCTTCGAGATGTACCCCCTCCACGAGATGGAAGACACCTTCGCCTACCATGTCGACGAGGTTATTGAGTACACCAACCGCATCCATCCCCGCATGCTGCTCCTGGCATCGCCCAACAATCCCACGGGCAACAGCCTCACCAGCGAGGAGATCGGCCGTATCATGGAGAATATCCCCAGCGACACGATGGTGCTCGTCGACGAGGCCTACGCCAGTTTCATCACCAGCGACACCGACTACATCGCCCCCTTGGTGAACAAGTATAACAACCTCATCATCTCGCGCACCCTCTCCAAGTTCTACGGTCTGCCAGGCCTCCGCTGCGGCTTCGGATTCATCGGCGAGGGTCACGACCAGTTCCTCAGCTACTCCAACAAGTATCTGGGCTTCAACCGTTTCTCTGAGGCCGTTGCCATTGCCGCTCTCGAGAGCGACGAGCACTACCGCCACGTGGCCGATGATATGGAGTGGGGACGCCAGCTCTACAAGAAGGAGCTCGGTCATCTGCCCGGATTCAAGGTCTATAAGTCTGTGGCCAACTTCATCCTCATCAAGTACCCCATTGAGATCAAGGAGGCACTGATGGAGGCCCTGAAGATTCAGGACTACAAGATCAAGTTCATGGCCGACAAGGGTCTGGAGTCCTGTCTGCGCATCACCCTCGGCCGCAAGGAGCAGACACAGGTGGTCGTCGACACGATCAAGCGAGTTTGGAACGAAAAGTAATGTGATGAACGAAAATTACGCAGCAACGCTGAAATCCACAGAGACAGAAGACTGGCTTGACCTCCACGTCATCCGTCCGCTTTGCTACTATTGTGCGAAGTTCTTCGCCCGTCTCGACATCCACCCCAACACCGTGACCATCGCCTCGATGTTCATCGGTGCGGGCAGTGCCGTGTTCTTCGGATGTGCCAGCTACTACTACTGCGGCATGGAGGGACTGCTGCTGAACATCGTCGCCATCGTGCTGCTGATGATAGCCGACGTCCTCGACTGCACTGACGGTCAGCTGGCGCGTATGACGGGTAAGAAAAGCCGTCTGGGACGTATCCTCGACGGTGTGGCAGGCTTCACGTGGTTCGTGCCCATCTACCACCTGCTGGTATGGCGCTTCTATCTCCACCACGACATCGAGTTCTCGTGGCTCGGCATCAGCGACACCCCGCAGAACGCCATCATCGCCACCATCGTCGTCTATGCCATCGGCCTGTGGTCAGGCATCGTGGGCATCGCCGGGCAACAGCGTCTGGCCGACTACTACATCAACGTCCACCTCTTCTTCCTGAAGGGCGAGAAGGGCAGCGAGCTCGACAACTCGCGCCGTCAGCAGGAGATCTACGACCAGATGCCTCCCGACACCCCGTGGATAGAACGCTACTTCCAGCATTCCTACATCGGCTACACCAAGAATCAGGAAAAGGTAACCCCGCAGTTCCAGCAGCTGATGAAGCGTCTGAGTGAGCGCTATGGCGACGGCAACAGCGTCTCTTCCGAGAACATCCCCGCCGAGTTCCGCCAGCAGTTCCGCGCCAAGTCGCTACCCGTCATCTTCTGGAACGGTCTGCTCACGTTCAACTTCCGTTCCTTCTGGCTCTTCCTCTTCTGCCTCATCGACCTGCCCGCCTGCTACTTCCTCTTCGAGATTATCGCCATGGGACTGCTCGCCTGGTACGTCAACCATCGTCATGAGGCCTTCTGCCGCCGTCTCGCCGAGAGCCTATGACCAAGCAGCGCCTCAACAACATTTTCTTCTTCCTCGGCGTGGCAGCCGTGGTGGTCATGCTGTTCACCTTCGACGTGAGCTTCGTCGAACTGTGGGAGCACCTCTGTCATGCCGGCTACTGGCTGATACCCATCATCGGTGTGTGGATCATCATCTACGGCATCAATGCCCTTTCCTGGCAGGCCATCATCCGCAGCCGCAGCGGCCATGAGGCCGACGGTCTGAGTTTCTGGCGCATCTACCGGCTTACCATTACAGGCTACGCCCTGAACTATGCCACACCCGTGGGAGGTCTTGGCGGCGAACCCTACCGCATCCTCGAGCTGTCGAAGGACGTCAGCCGCCAGCATGCCGCCTCGTCCGTCATCCTCTATGCGATGATGCACTTCTTCGCCCACTTCTGGTTCTGGTTCTCCAGCATCTTCATCTACCTGGCACTGGCCGCCGTCGGCGACCTGCCCATCAACACGGCCATCGCCACCGTACTGGGCATCATCATCGTGTTCTGCCTCATTGCCTTCTGGATTTTTTCACGAGGCTACCGCAAGGGTCTGGTCGTAGGTGCCCTCCGTCTGATAGGCCGCATCCCGGGTCTCAAGGGCTGGAGCAGCCGTTTCCTTGAGAAGCACTCTGAGTCGCTTCACAACATCGACACGCAGATTGCCTCGCTCTATGCCGAGGATAAAAGCGCTTTCTACCGTTCGCTGCTGCTCGAATACCTGTCGCGCATCGTACAGTCTTCCGAAGTGTTTTTCATGCTTCTGCTCTTCGGCATCGACTGCGGCGGTGGCTTCACGGGTCTCACGCTCACCTATCTGCACTCCATCCTCATCGTGTCGTTCACCACGCTCTTCGCCAACCTCATCGGCTTCCTCCCCATGCAGCTGGGTGTTCAGGAAGGCGGTTTCGTACTCTCCATCGCCGCTCTCGGTCTCTCTGCCGCCTTAGGCATCTTCGTCAGCATCATCTGCCGTGTCCGTGAGATCATCTGGATCCTCATCGGCATTCTCCTGATGAAGCTGAAGTGAAGACTGGGTCTGACACAAGAGCCCGGTAGATAGTGTGACGATTGTCACCCTGCGCATTGTCAATACTATACTCCCAGTACATGCCGCCGCGAAGGCCGTTGTCGTTGATATACCTGCACTTGGCCGTCAGCGAGCGTACGTTCTCGTAGCCCCACAGGTACTCCCCCTTCTCGTTCACGATATAAGGCACCTGTCCCTCCTCGCTCCAGCAGTCCTGATAGCCCTCCGGCAGGTCGCCCGTCTCCAGGAACTGTCTGATGCCGGGATCCTCGGCATGGCCCTTGCCGTAGAACGGAATCCCCATCACCAGCTTCTCCTTCGGCACGCCAGCCTTCAGATGAGCCTCTACGGCCTGCTCACTCGTGCAGTCGCCCGCAACGGGTGAGGGATGGAGGGCAGCGTGGTGCGCCTTCAGAGGGTCGCTCATGTCATAGGCCATCACGTTCACCAGATCCACGTAGGGCATACAAGCCTTGAAGTCGATGTACTTCGCGTCACAGACGGTCGCCATCGTCAGCAGCGTCCCCTCGCCCAACTCCCGTCGCAGGGCCATCATCAGCAGGGTGAAGTTCTGTGTGTCGTCTGGCGACGAGGAGATGCCGGCCATACTCGACGTAGGATACTCCCAGTCCATGTCGATGCCGTCAAGACAGTACTCGTCAACCACCCGCCTGCAGTCCCTGGCGAACGCCTCACGATACGCCTCTGAGGCCGCCATCTCACTGAACCGTCCACTTTTCCAGCCCCCTATCGAGAGCAGTATCTTCAGCTCCGGGTTCTGCGCCCTGAGACCTGCTATCATCCTGAGCCGTTCCGGTTCGTTGATCGTCACACCGTCAAACGTCTCGTTCACCCCTCCGAAGGCATAGTTCAGGTGCGTCATCACGTTGGGATCAGGCACCACATCGCTCCATGCAGCCACGTAGGCACCCACCACAGTCTTATTCCCCTGTGCGAGACAGCCTGCTACGCCACAGAGCAGGACCGCCAACAACAACATCTTTTTCATATTGCAAAGGTAAGCAAAGTTTCGGTTATTACCAAATTTATAGGATAAAGAATACTTTGCTTACGGTTATTCTTTCTTGTCGCGCACAGACGGACAGGAGAATGTTACTCCTTATTATAAAGACCGTCGCCAGGAACAATCCTGACGACGGTTACATGTGTCGGCCTGTACAATTTGCTAATCCTTTATTTACTATCTTTTCACCTTTCGGCCGACGGACGAAAACATAAACCTATTGTAGGAATCGAATTGCGTATTTTGTTTCATTTTATGTATATTCTTTTTCATATTCATTCCTTTTTTAATGATGCTTCTATATATAGAATCCATAAAAAGCAAAAAGACTGCATGAAATTTGCGACTTTAACATAACTTTAACACATCGCCATTTACCTCTCCCTTCCTTTGATCCTCGACCTCATGCTGCGTACTGATGTGCGTTTGACGGCGAGGGCGGCGGCGATGGTTTCGTCGTCGAAGCGGAGGTCGTCCTGCATGATGAGGAAGATGTACTGCGCAGTGGAGAGGCCGCTGTAGCGGCGTTCCCATTCCTGCCAGCGCTTCGGGCGCAGTTGGGCGAAGTAATCTACTAGGCACTGTTGTTCTTTGGCAGTGGCCTCGGCAATGCACTGGCGCTGTTGCAACTGGCTGAACATCTGCGTGCCAATCAGCAATGTTCCCGATATGCGCTCCATTCGGTTTTCCAGTTCCTCTTTCAGCCGTGCCATTTCCTGACTGTTCTCGGCTCCGCTCTTCTCCTGCAACTCTATATTCGTTCGCAGTTCACTGATGCGTCTTGCATCCTCGTCCAGCCGGAAACTCAGCCGGCGCACCTTCCTATGGTGCCACCACATGCCGGTTCCGATGGCTAGAACAGTCACCACAATCAGGGCGATAATCAGTCTCTGCATCCAAGTCATACGACCGTAAAAGTCCTTGCTATGCTGTATCTCGTCAAACTTTTGTTGCCAGTCAACCATCTGCATAGCCTGAATGGTGTATTTCATATCGTCATACTCACCTATCATCATCCTTGTTTCTGAAGCCTGCTCTTGATTGCCCGTCAATTCATATAGTTCGGACAGAAGTACTAGACATTTTCTGCGAGTCCTCTGGTCACTATCTTCAAGACCCATCTTTGCCAGTTGGATAGCCTTCTCATATTCTCCTTGGGCCTTTCTTATGTAAGCCGGTATCAGATACCATGTGGTGTGGGTGGCGTGGGTGCCGTCCAATTGTTTCCATTCTTGCAAGTATTCTTCTGCCTTGATGGCTTCACCCTTCTCCGCATATAACTCTGAAACTAAACTATAGATATCTGACAACATGGACATGTTTGCATGTTTCTCCATCTCAACACCTTTCATAATATAGGTAAAAGCACTGTCCAACTGATCCATGTCAGCATGAGCGGTTGCACACATGAGCAGGCTTTTTACCATCATCGTACTGTCGTTGAGTTCGATGCTACTGTCCAGCAACTTATGCGAATACTTCAGAATAGATGGCTGATTCCTGAAATAGTAGTTGACGTGAGCCAATAGTTGATAGACTTGGCTTTTCAATTCTTCGTCATCATTTTTCTCAGAGATGTACTCTGCCACCTTGAAATCCTTGACGGCATCAATAATATTACCAAATCGGTACATTCTTACAATTCCACGGTATAAATAGGCTCGACTGCGGAGCCAGTCGTCGCCATAACGATTGTAGTAGTCAATACTGGCGGATATGAGTGAGTCATTTTCCAGCTTTCTATGAGTCTTATAGGCCACAATTGTTTTCAGCAGCCCGTATTCAGCCTTGCCGCTTTCCGTCAGATAGTGAGTATTTACCTTAGCCAAAATGACTCTTGCCTCCTCAGGTTTATTAATCTTTTTCCAGACTTGTCCAAACTGAGGCGGGTGTTGTTCGGCGCAACCTATTATGATAGCCATGACTGCCAGTATGATGAATAGTTTCTTCATATCGATTGCTATTTGCCTGCAAAATTACGGCTATTTCATCATACTAGCAAGTCTTTTTCATGGTTTTTGCCTTCTCTGCCCGTTCCTCTCAGCCACTTTTTTCTCTGTCCGTTTTTACTTATATATCTTATTACCAATCAATTAACTTCAAAAAGTATGCAACACCCCCTATGGCAATTTCCCCCTCAAAACCTTGCGCGGTTCATATATTCATCCTAACTTTGCCATCGGATTAAATCAAACAAATCATTAAAACTATAACGTTTATGAAGAAGAAAAGTATCTTATTTTTATGTCTGATCGGCCTGACATCATTCATGTCGTGTTCAGACAAAAGTAGTGCAGAATTTGAAGTGTCTCTCGAGGGACAACTTATAAAGACAGACGTTAATAAGGGCAAATGGCCCAAGTGGATGTTTGGCGACAACCTCTATGCCCGGGATAGGGAGTGGAATGTTTATGCTGGGAAACTGACAAGAACAGAATGGCAGAAGGCTGAAAAGGTCTTTGCGTGCGGACATGGGCTGAATGAGTTCGGGGATATGAATCTGTCGCAAGGCGGTGATGGCGCATTATATGGTATAGATTGTTATATGGAGGACAATATGGTTTATAGAAATAAGTTGATTGCTCTGACTAAGATTCAGCATCCAGACAATTTGGCCGCCATAAAGAATCCGGATAATTGGGAGAAGTATGACCTTTCGAAAATGCCTCCTTTTGAGTTGTGTGGTGACAGGTTCGTCATATTGTCAGACTCCACCATACTCACGGTAGGAACACCCTTAGACGATATGCACCACATCTTCTCAATCCTCAATTTCAAGAAGCAGACAGTAACTCCGCTTGACTATTGGCCCAACGATAGTACGCCGGAGGTTCTGAATGATGAGAAATTGATGGTATATACTAATGGGAGTGGCATTAAAGGGAATGGTAAAGATAGGTACCTGTATTGGGATGATTCGGGAAAGTTAGCCTTTATCTTTACTATTAATGGTACAAAAACGAACATCCTGAATCATATCTATTCTGACCGCCTCCCAATCCCGGGAATTGCCAAGACACCGTCACTCGAACGGATACATTGCTGCGCAGATAACGACAGGATATTTCTGCTTTATAAGCATTCTACTATCAAGGGCGAAATCATGGAGAATTTTGATATGAAAGACCCCTTCCCGTGGGGTAATACCGTCGAAGTGTATGACTGGGATGGCGTCAAGCAACACATCATTCATCTTGATAAGTTTGGACAGGAGATTATGATATCCAAAGATGGCAAGACGCTTTACCTCTATTCTGACTATATGCAGGATGGATCAGATTCTTATATTTACTCGTACGATTTGAGTTCACTATAATCAATCTCTAATAAACAAAGTTATGATCAAGAAATATTTAAAGGTTGCGTTTTATTCAGTCATTGGCGCATTGCTCATTTGTGGTTGCACGCAAAAATCCAAGAACACGACAGACTCCCAAAAAGGATTTGAGCAGGAAGCAGTTGATACTTTACATATTCTGGAAGTGGGAGAAAAAGCCGTTGATGCAGAACTCTTCGACATGCAAGGTAACAAGCATCGCCTGTCAGAAGCCTTCTCTGATGGCCGCTACGTGCTTCTTGACTTCTGGAATCTCGGTTGTGGCGCTTGCCGACAGTCAGAGTCTGAGTTGCTGGAGGTCTATGACCGGATGAATGGCCGACTGGAAATCGTTGGTATCAACTTGGATTCAATACCAAGATGGCAGAATCATGAGTGGAGCAAAAAGATCGTCTGGAAAAACTGGAATGACGGGAAGGGGTACAAAGGAGGCGTCAAGAGCCACTATTACGATTGGAATGCTGCACCCTTCTACGTCTTATTGTCGCCCGACGGCCGTATCCTGTGGGAGATGACTGGTTATGGCGTAGGAAAATTCCTTGGAATAGTCGACGCTCTCAATGGCCCTAAGCAGGACAATTATGCCAATCCAAATCTTGCCATCAGGAAAATCGATACCAACGCCAACGGCACCACCATTAGTTTCCGCTGTTATACAGAGAAAGGTCTCTGGTTCAGCATTGCCCATGATTCTTACCTCACCGCTAATGGCAAGAAATACAAACTGACAGCAGCCGACGGCATCACGCTCGACGAGAACAACACACCCCAAACCAAAGCCTACACCGTCAGGGCAAAATACGGAATCGACATCAATTACTGCGACTTCACGCTGACCTTCGAGCCATTCGACACCATCCCCGACAACTTCGACTTCAGGGCTGGTGATGGTGAGGATGTCTTTGTTATCCGAAATGTTTCTGTAAATTAACAAATAAGAATAATAAGCGACATGAACAAGAAAACTATTATCACAATGATGCTCGCCCTCGCCGCAATGGCAGGGCTGGCACAGACTAAGACAGCAACTGTAATTGGTTATTCACCCGCTCTGAAAGACGGTACGCTGGTATTTGCCGGTACTGGTAGCACAGTACCTGTGGTAGATACCGTGCGGGCCGGACATTTCGCCTATACCTTGCCCGTTGAGGAATTTACTGAGAGCACCCTCGCTTTTCTTGGCGATGGCTGTCCTAATTCTAACACTCTGATCTTCCTGCGTCCAAATGTGACTGTGAAAGTGACGGGCAACGACTGTCTTAACCCCTTATGGAAGGTGGAAAGCCCAATACCTGAACAGCAGACCCAGAATCTTCTGACGGAGTATTGCCGCGACGTGCTGACAGAAAGGATGCAGATGGACTTGGCTCATGCACCTCATGAGAAACGAGACTCCGTTACGATGGAATGGATGAAACAACAGATGGATATCCTGCCATCACTGCCTGTGGATGCAGCCACAATCCGTACGTTATTGGGCATATCCGAAACGGCAATGATAAGGAAAGACTTTCCGTACATGGAGCAGTTAAAAGAAGTGGAAAAAGATATTGCCGCCCGTGCGCCAAAAGAATTTGAAGAGAAATTAGCAGAGATTCATTCCTATGTTTATGCGAAGGATGAGCAGCAGATAGCCGGGGAATTAGCCGGCAATGAGAGTGTATTTTTCAAGAAATACGACGGCGTAGCGCCAGAGAACATACTCCAGACCATCCTCGACAAGTATAAGGGCAAGGCGGTGCTCATCGACCTTTGGGAAACATGGTGCGGTCCCTGTCGTGCAGGGCATAAGGCAATGGCACCCATGAAGGAGCAGATGAAGGGGCAAAACGTTCAGTTTGTCTACATCGCCTCGCCCTCGTCGCCTCCGACCACATGGCAGAAAATGATAACGGATATCGACGGTGACCACTACTACCTGACGGAAGAACAAAACCACTACATCCTCCAGCACTTCGAGTCCAGTGGCATCCCCACTTACGCCATCTACGATACCAAGGGTCATCAGACCTACAAGAGTATTGGTTTCCCTGGCAATGATGTTATCCGCAAAGAATTAGAAAAAGCAAGCAAGTAAAATGACTACATTCAAGGATACCGACATCCGCGAAGCACTCCGGCGCAAATATACCAATACGCTGACATTGCCTGCAGACTTCAAAGAGAAAAAAATGAAAATCTTGCGAGATATTTTTGATAAATCGTCGTATAACTAATAAGAGGTATAATAAAAACAAAACGATTATGAAGAAGAAAAGTATTATTACGATGATGCTTGCCCTCGTCGCAATGGCGGGGCTGGCTCAGACGAAGACAGCAACTGTCACTGGTTATTCACCTGCTCTGAAAGACGGCACGCTGGTGCTGGCTGGTACTGGAACTATTGGAAACGTCGTTGATACCGTCCAAGCTGGGCGTTTCGCCTTCACTCTACCTGTAGAGGAACTCACCGAAGGTTTTCTCGGTTTTATAGGCGATGGTTGTCCCAATTTCAATTTAACTCTCTTCCTTCGTCCCGGTGTGACTGTGAAATTGACGGGAAATGACTGCTTCTACCCTTTATGGAATGTGGAAAGCCCTTTGCCCGAACAGCAGACTCAGAGCCGTATAACAGAGCATTGCCGCGACGTGGTAACGGAATTAATGCAGATGGACTTGGCTCATGCGCCTTGGGCGGATAGAGAAGTCGTCGAAATGAAGTATATGAAGCAACAAATGGATATTCTGCCCTCACTGCCTGTTGATGCAGCGACCATTCGTGCGCTATGGGGCATATCTATGACGGCTAAGAATACCAAAGACTTCCCGTACATGGAGCAGTTGAAAGAGCTGGAAAAGACAATAGCTGCTCGTGCACCAAAAGGATTTGAGGAGCAGCTGGCAGAGATTCACAACTATGTCTATCCACCACGACTCTTGCAGATTGGTGATGAAGCTGTCGATGCGGAACTCCTTGATATGCAGGGACAGAAGCACCATCTATTTGAAGCCTTTGCTGATGGCAAATACGTATTGCTCGACTTCTGGGCCATCGGTTGTGGCCCTTGCATGATGTCAGAGCCAGAGATGAGAGAAGTTTACGAGAAAATGAAGGACAAATTGGAAATCGTCGCTATCAATCAGAACAAACTCTCTGAGTGGCAGAAGCATGAATTCAGTAAGCGCATCGTTGGGAAGAACTGGAACAATGCCATGAAGGATATTAGTAGCAAATACTGCGATATGGGTGCCATCCCTTATTATGTCCTCATTTCACCTGATAAGCGCATCATTTGGAAGGCTGTGGGCTATCAACCAGGATATTTCTTAGGAATGGCGGAGAGCTTTAATTGCCCAAAACAGGACAACAGTTCTAATCTGGGGCTCGTTGTTCGTCATATCGAAGCCAATGCAGATGGTACCAAGGTCAGTTTCCGCTATTATACAAAGAAAGGATATTGGTTCCGCATTGCCAAGGATTCCTATCTCACGGCCAATGGAAAGAAGTATAAACTAACAGCAGCCGACGGCATCAAACTCGATGTTGACAACTTCCCTGAGGTAAACGACTTTACTGCCAAGGAAGACTACATAGGCGAAATAAACTACAGCGACTTCGCACTCACCTTCGAACCGTTCGACACCATCCCCACTACCTTCGACTTCATAGAGGGTGATGTACAGGGTGCTTTCGTCATTCGCAATGTTTCAGTAGAATAAACCATTATGAACAAGCGAACAATAATTACGATAATGTTCGCCCTCGTCGCAATGACGGGGCTGGCACAGAAACTAGTTGTCTGGGAAAATCCATCAGCCTTTATAGGCGAGAGTAGTGCAGAATTTAAGGTTACCAAAGTGGAGCTGAAACAAACAGAAACGGTACTGCACTTCCATGCTCAATTCACCCCCCACTATTGGATTAAATTTGCTAAAGAATCATTCCTGCGCACACCTGATGGGAAAGAGTATATCGTTACAAGTGGCGCAAAGACCAACGATAAGGAAAGTGACCTGCAACTCGATTCGCTCTTCTGGATGCCTGATAGCGGCGAGGCCGACCTGGTTCTACACTTCAAACCCGTGCCGCTTGACACGCAAGAGATGGACTTTCTGGAGGGCTACGAGGAAGGAGCGTTCCGGTTTTGGAACATCTGCGATACGAAGAACAAGAAGAAACTGGAGGTTCCTGGCGATTGGAAAAATGTGAAGTATGCCAAAGACGAAACCCTGCCCATCGCTAAAATCAATAAAGGTGTAGCCACCATCAATGTGAAGATACTGGGCTATAAGCCTGACATGAAACTGGAATTCTATGCAGGGGAATTTGTACCCTTGGGATCAACGCAACAAATGGATAAGTCATTCCCGTTTGCTGATAACGGTACGCTTACCGCAGAGATTCCCTTGTGGCTGACTCGTGAGGTAACTGTCGGCGTTCAAGGATTGGCTTACACCAACATCATCATTGGCCCAGGACAGGAAACCTCCATACTGATGCAGGTCTGCGATGACCATCGGCCGTTCCTTGCTTTTAAGGGTTTCTTCGCCAAGACCAACATGGACTTGGTGAATGCCCACGACACGCACAAATCTTTTACGGATGACGATGAGACATATCTGAAAGTCAAGGAGTGCAAGACACCTGATGAAAGACTGCAGTGCCTGACAAACATCTTCAACCAGCGTACTGCTGCTATCAAGAAAACTAATTACGCCACTGCGGCCAAAGATCTGCTCTGCATGACAACAGAAGAGAATTACTTTAGATGGACACATCTGTTTGCAAGCACTTTCTGCCAATATCAAGTTGGTGCAGACGGAAAAGTCTATAGAACCTATGAGAATTACGAAGAGAACTACAAAAAATGTATGGATATGCTTCCTCTTACTGAAGAGGCTGCTGCTTACAGTTGGAAATATCTAAACGAGCCCGCATCACCATCCTGTCTGGCGTTCTGGTACACGACAATAGACACGTTTGACAAGAATGCGAAAGAAAAGAATGCTTATAACGTGGAACTCCGTAGTATTCCATCAATATTGGGTAGGTATGACGAAAAACTTGTTGATACGATACTCAAGGATATGACCTTTGAGGATTGCAAGGCTGTGGTCCGAGAGTTTCAAGCCGATCAGCAGCGCATTGCCAGGCAACTGGCCACTCAGGAAAGCGTGTTCTATAAGAAGTACGACGACGTGGCCCCAGAGGACATCCTCCAGACCATCCTCGACAAGTATAAGGGCAAAGCAGTACTTATCGACATCTGGGCCACGTGGTGCGGTCCCTGTCGTGCTGGCCATAAAGCAATGGCACCCATGAAAGAGCAGATGAAGGGGCAGGACATCCAGTTTGTATATATCACCTCTCCCTCATCGCCTCTTAAGGCTTGGCAAGAAATGATTAAGGATATCGACGGTGATCACTACTACCTGACGAAGGAGCAATACGATTACATCCTCAACAAATACGAGTCTGAGGGCATACCCACCTATGCCATCTATAACACTTCTGGTGAACAGACCTACAAGAATATTGGCTTCCCAGGCACTGATGTCATCCGCAAGGAATTAGAAACAGCAAGCAAGTAATATGAACAAGAAAAGTATTATCACAATGACGCTCGCCCTCGTCGTAATAGCAGGGCAGGCACAAGTATCAAATTACACAGTCAACGGCATTTTCCCGGAAATGACCGAGGCTATGGCAAAGCAAGGTGTCAGTTTCGACACCGTGAGTATTGTAAACCCTGCGTCGAAAGAACTGTTAGCGAAACAGGCTGTCCAAAACGGGAAATTCACTATTCGTGGAGAAGTCGGAAAGCCATATTATGCTCTCATTGGCGTATGTGTGTCTTCGCTCGTCAACGGAGAAAAGCGACAGAGAAACATCAGAGTCCCAATCATCATTGAACCTGGCGAAATAACGTTCGATGCAACTGGCAGGACTCCTGTACTCCGAGGCACCCCACTCAATGATGTCGTTTTCGGAGTTCTCGAAAAGAGACAATCGGCAAGCAATCCGCAGGAATTTACAGATAACATCAAGCAACTCGTCGTGCAGCACAAGGATGACGCCGCAGCAATTCCATTGCTTCTGATGCTTGACGACAATATGACGGAACCAGAGATCTTATTGTCACTTATCAATCAAAGTTGTGCTGAGGTGCAATATCATCCGAACATCGTTAAAGTGAAGAAAAAGGCAGAAGCAGCATTGTCACAGAAAGAGGGTGAGATGTTCAAAGACTTTGCCGTAGAATACAACGGAAAGACAACACGACTTTCCGACTATGTGGGACATGGCCAATACGTTCTTGCAGACTTCTGGGCTTCGTGGTGCGGTCCATGCCGACAGCAGATTCCCGATTTGATTGACTTCTATCAGCAGTACAAGGAGAAAGGTTTGACAGTGCTTGGCATTGCTTTCCGCGACAAGCCCGAAGAGACGGAGAAAGCCATCCGTGACCTCGGCATCCCATATCCGCAGATCATCAATGCCCAGGATATTCCGGCTACATTCTACGGAATTGATACCCTCCCTCACACCATCCTTTTTGGCCCCGACGGTACCATCATCGCCCGCAATATCTATGGGGAGGAACTGAAAGAGAAATTGGCAGAAATATTCAAGTAATGATTTGAACTACAACGAAATTAAATACATAGACACTGACATCCGCGAAGCACTACGGCGGATATATGCCAATACACCGCCACCGCCCGCAGATTTTACGGAGAGAATTCTGAAAAGAGTTCTGATTGATTCTTTGGCGGACTATCGATAATACCGTATCTTTGCACCACACGATAACCCTATATGACAAGTCAACAATTATGAGTAATAACGACAACTTTGACAACAAAGACAACAAAAGGTCCAAAAGGACCAAGAAAGTCGATGGGGACAGTGGCCACAAGAAACCGTGGGACGGCCAGGACCATATCCTCGGGCTGTCGGTGTCGGTCATGGTGAAGGGCGGCACTGAGAAGCAGATGCTCTTCTATGAGTACCTGAAGCGGTGGCTCGTGGCGATGCTGGCCTATGATGCACGTCCTGAGTCTGAAGCGAAGCTTCAGACAGTGAGGAGGGTGACAGGGGTGACACCTGATTGCATGGATTTCTCCCGCGTACCGCGCATACACACGGTACGCGCGAGAAATCTTGTTTTTATACTGTCACCCCTGTCACCTCTATACGCCGTCTGGCCCGTTCGGACAGCGACAACGACTACAGTCCCGCCCAGATACGCCTCATGGTGGAGAAATGGGGCGCACCGGGGGAGTATGATTTTTGAAGGTATGGCAGTTTAGTGAGTAAGTAATGCCAGTTTCGATAGTAAGAGATAGGACTTTACCCCTATAAAGTCCTATCTCTTACTGTGTAAGTAGGCATCCTTTACTGTCGAAGTAGGCATCCTTTACAGTGTAAAGTCCGGGGGGTAGGATTCTGCTTAATATAGTTCTGCGGGGATGAGGCGCTTGGCGTTCTCGAAGTCGTCGGGGGTGTCGAGCTCGATGGAGAAGAAATGGGTGGTGTCGACGATGCGGAAGGTGTGACCCTGAGGGATGAGGCGCTCGAAGGCACGCTCGTAGAAGATGTCGATCAGGCCTTCGTTATCTATCATCTGCTCCAGCTCACGGAAAAGGGCTGTGCTGTAGTCGGCAGTGATCTTCTCGATGCCCACGCTCTCGCCTGCGGCCTCAGCGGGCGAACAGGTCTTGCTGATCTCAATGATCCGTCCGTGGGTGTCGGCCACAATCTTCATCTCCTCCTCACCGAGTTCGTGACGGTTGAGTGCGAGGGCGCTGTCCTCGGCATTCATCACCTCGACGATGGCGGCGGGATCGCAGAGGATGTCGCTGTCCATCAACAGGAAGTCGCGTCCGTCGGTATAGGGACGGGTGAGCCAGAGGGAGAAGATATTGTTGTTGTGGGCGTAGTCGACGTTATCGATGAAGTGGATGGTGAGCGACGGGTAGGTCTCCGTGAGGAAGTCGCGGATCATGTTGGCACGATAGCCGGTGACGACGACCAGCTCGCTGATGCCGGCGGCGATCAGGCCGTCGACAGTTCGCTGCAGGAGCGTGCGCTCCCCTACTTTCAACAGACACTTCGGACGCTCATCGGTGAGCGGTCTCAGACGCTTGGCCATTCCGGCCGCAAGTATTACTCCAATCATATCATCTATAAACTATAAACTTTAAACTATAAACCATCTATCATCTGTCCTGATGTTCACGCATATAGTCACGGGGCGACATGCCGTAGTACTTACGGAAGATGGTGGAGAAGGAGGCAGAGTTGGCGAAGCCGCAGGCGTACATCACCTCGGTGACGTTCATGCCGCGCTCGGTGAGCAGCTGGGCTGCCTTCTTCAGACGGATGCTACGGATGAAGTCGTGGGGCGTCTGGCCCGTGAGCTCCTTCATCTTACGGTGCAGGTGTACACGGCTGATGCCCACCTCGTCGGAGATCATGTCGATGTTGAGGTCGGAATTGGTGAGGTTCTTACGCACGCACTCCATGATCTTGTCGAGCAGCTTCTCGTCGGGCGACTTCAGGCGTATCTCCTCCATCTGCTCCTCGAGTCCGTCAGTGCGCTCGTACTTCATACGCAGCAGACGGCGGGAGTCGAGCATGTTATGGATGGTGCGCCGCAGGATGTCCATGTTGAAGGGCTTGACGATATAGGCGTCAGCACCCGTCTCGAGGCCTTCCAGGCGGTCCTCCTCGCGGCTGCGGGCCGTCAGCAGAATGACGGGGATGAAGTTGGTGGAGCTGTTGGACTTCAACTGTGAGCAGAGGGCGTGGCCGTCCATCTCGGGCATCATGACGTCGCTGATGACTAGACTGGGTTTGATACGGTAGATCTCCGCAAGGGCCTCACGGCCGTTGACACAAGTGTGAACGTCGTAGTCGCGCGACAACTCGGCCTCGAGGTAGTTGCGTATCTCGTCGTCGTCCTCGGCAATCACGATGCTGTTGCCGCTGGCGGCAGGCTGCTCCATCGGCGTCACCTCTTCCTTCTCCTCAACCGGCTCCGGCTCTTCCGCCAGCGACATCAGCGTCTCCTGCGGGAGATCGGTCTCCGTGATGATCTCCTCCGGACGCAGATGGTCCTTGCCGAGGGGTATGGTGATCACGAACTCACAGCCCTTGTCGAGGTTGTGGACGGTGATGGTGCCGTGGTGCAGCTCCACGAGCGAACGGGTCAGGTCGAGACCGATACCCGTGCCCGCATTACGGTCGTTGGACGTGGAGTCGGCCTGATAGAAGCGCTGGAAGATCTTCTCGAGCTTGTCTTCCGGGATCTTCTCACCATTGTCGCGCACGGCAATGACGGCATGCTGGTCGTCGTGGGTCAGGCGGATGCCTATCTCTCCGCCAGCAGGCGTGTACTTGAAGGCGTTGGAGAGCACGTTGACGACGACCTTGTCGAAGTTGGAGCGGTCGATCCATACGGGCAGACGGTCGCAGTCGTGCTCGAAGGAGAAGTTGATCTGCCGTGACTTCGCCTGATGGCCGAAGAGGGTGTAGATATCGTTGATGAAGCCCACGAGGTTCTGCTCGCTCATGCGCATCTGCATCTGGCCCTTGTCGATCTTACGGAGGTCCATCATCTGATTGATGAGGTTCAGGATGCGCTCGGCGTTGCGGCGGATGGTCTCATAGACATTCTTACGCTCGGGGTTGTCCTCATTCTTGATCAGCGAGAGCAGCGGCGTGATGATGAGCGTCATCGGGGTGCGTATCTCGTGGCTGATGTTCATGAAGAAGCGTAGCTTGGCCTCACCCATCTCCTCGGCATGGATATGAGCCTGGAGACGCAGACGGTTCTGCATGCGGTGATAGCGGTAGGTGAAGAACTGCCACAGGAAGAGTCCGATGATCAGGGCATAGAAGAAATAGGCCCATGCCGAACGGTACCACGGACTGTGCACGACGAGCGTGAAGCTGCGCTCAGGCGTCTGGATGTTATTGCGCTCGGCCTTCACACGGAAGCGGTAAGTGCCTGGCGGCAGGTGGGTGAACGACAGTTCGTTGTGGCCTGCGGGCATCATACGGTAGGGTTCGCCGTTAATACTATATAAATAAGTAATGTGTTCAGGGTTCTCGTAGGTAAGTGTGGAGAACTGTATGGCGAACGAGTTGTCGTGATAGCCGAGCTCGAAGTGACTGCTGGCGGTGACGGGGGTATCAGTGACCTGATAGCTTCCTGAGCGGGTGGCTGTGTTCACAGGTGTACCGTTGATGGTCAGTGATGTCAGCTGAACACTGGCTTCCCACTGGCTCTGCAGGATATCCTGGGGCTTGAACCAAGTGACGCCGCCCGTACCTCCGAAGATGAGGGTGCCATTCGGGGTGGAGCAGGAGCAGCCGTCGCTGAACTCGTTGCTCTGGAGACCGTCATCGGTGAAGTAGTTCCCGGAGGGGCCCTTGTCGGGGTCGAAGAGTGTCATGCCGTGACTGGTGGTAATCCACATCTTACCCTGCTGGTCGCGCTCGATGGAGGCGATGCCGTTGTCGGAGAGACCGTCGTCGGCCGTATAACGGCGCGTCTCACGCGTCTTGAGGTCATAGCAGTAGAGTCCGACATTGGTGCCGTACCACACACGGCCGTCGTACTCACGTACCACACGTACCGGCTCACTGTAGTTGAGACAGTTGGAGTCGAACACTTTCGTCCAGCTGCCGCTGGCGATGTCGAGGCAGCAGATGCCCATCGATGTGGCGGCATAGACACGCTGTCCGTCATCGGAGACATAGAGCTGCGACACGAAGTTGTTGGATATGCTGTTCACCATACGATCGTTGTCGGCACCCGGCTTCATCACGTAGGTGCGTATCTGCTGGTCACCAGGCGTGATACAGAGCATACCGTGGCGCATCGTGGCAGCCCACAGACGTCCCTCCTTGTCGGCAGCAATGTCCATGATGATCAGATGGTCGTCATTAGGATAGGTGATCGGATGGAATTTCATGCTGGCGGGATCGATCCATCCGCTACCCTCGCCATAGGATCCTATCCATATACGTCCGTCGGAGCCTTCCTCAATAGCCATGATGGTGGAGGGGAAGCCGTCGAGCAGATGGCGCAGCAGGCGGTCGTTGGCATCGAAGACGTAGAGACCGTCCTTATCGGTACCCACCCATGTGCGGTGCTGGCTGTCGATCAGGACGCTTACCACACAGGCAGAGCCTATGGCATTGCGTTCATGACCGAGGCGGTAACCCATATAATTGAAGCCGTTGGGTGCGATGGGCTGGCGATAGAGTCCTTTCTGAAGCAGACCGAACCACAGGTTGCCGTTACGGTCCTCGATGATGGAATAGACCTTGCTCTTGGCCAGATCCACCTCCATACTGAAGAAAGGATTGTCGATGACGGTGTCTTTCTTGGGGTCGTAGATGGCGATACCCTTACCGTCGTAGCCCACGATGATACAGTCGTAGCGGTCGCAGAAGAGGGCAGACACGCTCCTGTTGCCCGTAGCCGTCACGTGAACGAAACTGTCGCCCTGCTGACGGTAAAGGCCGGCATTGGTACCCACGTAGACGTGGCCCTGACGGTCGGAACAGAGTTGTCCGAGGATCAGATCCTTACGGTCGTTGAGATAGTGACGGAGCGATTTCCCGTCGTAGCAGAGCAGGCCGTCCTGGTCTGTGACGATCCACAGACGACCGTCCTTATCCTCCAACAGCGAATTGACGGTGTGCAGTCCTGCGAAGACGCCTCCCAGCTGACGGGCCGTCTGCTTGTCGGAGAACTTCATCACGCCGAGGCCCGAGGTGCCTGCCAGCAAGTCGCCGTTGGCCCTCTCAAGGAAACAGGTGGCATAGCCGTAACTGGGCTTGCCCTCATGGTCGAGGAGCGTCACATTATGGAACTGTTCACCGTCCCACGTCTGCAAGGCACCGTACATTCCGAAGTAGAACAGGCCGTTGCGGTCCTGCATCATACCGTTCACGTAATTACTGTATAAGGTCTTGTCGGCCTCATTCTCCTTCTTGAACACACGGAACTGATAGCCGTCATAGCGGTTGATACCATTGCGGGTGGTAATCCAAAGGAATCCGTCGTGGTCAAGATAGACCTGGGAAACGAAACTACTGGACAGCTGTTGATGATCAGTTGTGAAGAATTTGCCCATCTGAGCATACGATCCCAGCGTCAGGCAAAGTGCAAGTAGCGTTAGTAGCAGCCTATGTCGCATTGCATTGATTCAGTTAGTCGGGTGCAAAGGTAAACTATTTTTTTCAAACACAATCAAAAAAATGAAACAAATTGCAAAATAAATGATACATTTTCTAATTTATCTTTCAATTATATGTGGTAACTTTGCAGTCGAATTAAACAATAAAAACCTCAATCATATGATTAAATCATTTCTTACCCTAAAGACCATACTGCTGGCAGCCCTGTTGACGACATTCCTGACAGGTAGCCGTGCCGCAGAGCGTTTCGTCGTGTTCCAGTCAGAAGCCAACGCCTGGAAACTAAACAATATCTCCATCGGCTATTCCGAGGCAGAGTACAGTTGCGTGCGTCTCGCCGCCGCCAACCTCGCTGCCGACTTCGGGAAAGTCACAGGTACCGACGCTACGCTCAATTCCACATCTCTCCCTACTCCTACGATCCTCATCGGCACCGTAGGCACGAACCCGCAGATAGACCAGTGGGTGAAGCAGGGCGAGCTCCGTGACCTGAAGGGTAAGACGGAGAAATACATCATCAAGACCATCGGCGACCAGCTGGTCATCGCCGGCAGCGACAAGCGCGGTACCGTGTACGGTATCTATGAGCTGTCGCGCCAGATAGGTGTCTCACCCTGGTACTACTGGGCCGACGTTCCCGTGGAGAAACACAGCGAACTATATATCCTAAAAGGCGAATACACTGACGGCGAGCCTGCCGTGCGCTATCGCGGACTCTTCCTCAACGACGAGGCACCCTGTCTGACGACATGGGTGAAGAACACCTTCGGCACCGACTTCGGTGGTCACAAGTTCTATGAGAAGGTGTTTGAGTTGATCCTCCGCCTGAAAGGCAACTACCTGTGGCCCGCCATGTGGGGCTGGGCCTTCTATGCCGACGACCCCGAGAACCTGAAGACCGCCGACGCCATGGGCGTGATGATGGGCACCTCGCACCACGAGCCGATGGCCCGTAACCATCAGGAGTATGCCCGTGACCGTAAGGGCTGGGGCGCCTGGAACTACGCTACGAACAAGGAGAACCTCGACCGTTTCTTCCGAGAGGGTATCGAGCGCATGAAGGGTACCGACGACATCGTGACCATCGGCATGCGTGGCGACGGTGACGAGGCTATGGGCAACGGCACTGACACCAAACTGCTGGAGAACATCATCAACAACCAGCGTCGCATCATCAAGGACGTGACAGGCAAATCCGCCGACAAGACCCCGCAGATATGGGCCCTGTACAAAGAAGTGCAGGACTACTACGATGCCGGGCTGCGGGTGCCCGATGACGTGACGGTGCTGCTCTGCGACGACAACTGGGGCAACGTGCGCCGTCTGCCCACGGCCGAGGAAAAGAAGCGCAAGGGCGGCTGGGGACTCTACTACCATGTGGACTACGTGGGCGCGCCCCGCAACTCGAAGTGGATCAACGTCACACCCATCCAGAATATGTGGGAACAGCTGCAGCTCGCCTATAACGGTGGCATCCAGAAGCTATGGATCCTGAACGTCGGCGACCTGAAGCCCATGGAGTACCCCATCCAACTGTTCATGGATATGGCGTGGAATCCCACCAGATACCTGGTCAGCAACCTGCTCGACCATCCCCGCGCCTTCTGTGCCGAGTGCTTCGGCGAAGATCAGGCCTGTGAGGCAGCAAGCCTGCTGAACCTCGTGAGCAAATACAATGGCCGCATCACCTCCGAGATGCTCGACGCCAGGACCTACACCACCGACGAGTTCGCACAGGTGGTCAGTGAGTACCAGGCCCTCGAGGCCCGCGCCCTCCGGCAGTTCATCACCCTGAAGCCCGAAGCCAGGGATGCCTACCGTCAGATCATCCTCTTCCCCATCCAGGCCATGGGCAACGTCTACGAGATGTACTACGCCCAGGCCATGAATCACAAACTGGCTGCCCTGGGCGACCCCGAGGCAAACTGCTGGGCGGAGCGCTGCCGTCAGGCTTTTAAGCGCGACTCGCTGTTGAACCTCCAGTACAACAAAGAGATTGCCGGCGGCAAGTGGGACGGCATGATGATTCAGAAGCACATCAGCTACAGAACCTGGAACGACAACTACCGTGCCGACGTGTGTCCGTCGCTCAAGGAGGTGGCAGAACCCCAGCAGGGACCCGTCTTCTCTGCACAAGACGGCTATATCAGCATCGAGGCTGAGCACACCTGGAACCGCACTGACGCCTCACAGGCACAGTGGACGGTCATCCCCTATATGGGCCGTACCCTCAGCGGCATCGCCCTGATGCCCTACACCGTTCCGACAGACAACGCCTCGCTGGCATATAGATTCGCTCATGGCGGCTCTAAGACCATCAAGGTTCACATCGTGACCAAGTCAACCCTCGACTTCCTCGACAAGGGCGGCCTCATCTATGACGTCTCTGTTGACGGTGCCGAACCCGTGAGCGTGAACTTCAACAGCAACCTCAACGAGAAGCCCGAGAATATCTACAGCATCTATTACCCCACCGTAGCCAGTCGCGTGGTGGAGAAAGAGGTTGAACTTTCTATTGGCGAGGGAGACCTCCACACGCTGACCATCCATCCGCAGGACCCTGGCATCGTGTTCGAGAAGATCGTCATCGACCTCGGCGGCTACCAGCGACAGTTCCTTTTCGGAAAGGAATCACCCAAGACCTACCAGAAGTAGAACGCTTAAACGCATATTTTTTTCGGAAAGCTATGGTCATATGGGAATTTTTGACTATCTTTGCAGGCGATTAATTGATTTAACTATATGAACAAACGAACCCTTCTCGCTGCTTTCTTTGCAGCCGCCACCATGGGTCTGAGCGCCCAGAAGGCCATGACACCACCGCAGGGTGGCAAACAGATTAGTGACGAATTGATCGGCATCTTCTTCGAGGACATCAACAACTCTGCTGATGGCGGCCTCAATGCCGAGTTGGTACAGAACGGCTCCTTCGAGTTCTCACCCGCAGAGCGCGACGGATGGGGTGCCGGCACGGCCTGGAAACAGATCCGTCCGGGGCACTCGCTGGGAACCATCCAGGTGAGGATGGACACCCCCGTGCATCCCAACAACGCCAACTACCTGCGCCTCCACACCGAGCGCGTAAAAGAGTATTTCGACTATAAGGGCTGGAAAGGCTTCGGTCTCCAGAACGACGGTTTCGACGGTATCTCCGTGAAGGCCGGCGAGAAGTATGACTTCTCTGCCTTCATGCGTAACGTGAACGGCGATGCCAAGCAGGTGCGCGTGGTGCTCGTGGAGCAACAGCCGGGATGGCCTCCCAAGGATCCGAAACTGTTGGCAGAGACCATCATTGACGTGAAGGACAATGCCTGGAAGAAGTACGAGGCTGTGCTGACACCGGACACGACCTGTCAGAAGGCATCACTCCAGCTGCTCGTGCTGAACACCGGCGATATGGATATCGACGTGGTGTCGCTGATGCCTGAGGATACCTATAAAGGTCATGGCATCCGCAAGGACCTCGCCCAGGCACTGGCCGACCTGAAGCCGAAGTTCATGCGCTTCCCAGGCGGTTGTGTCGTTCATGGTGGTGGCGACGGATTCTGGAACACCTACCGCTGGAAGACCACCATCGGTCCGAAGGAGACACGTCGTCAGCTGAAGAACACCTGGGGTTATCACCAGAGCTGTGCCGTAGGCTATTTCGAGTACTTCCAACTCTGCGAGGACTTAGGCATGGAGCCCGTACCCATCCTGCCCGCCGGCGTGAGCTGTCAGGGAGCCAACGGTGGCTGGAACATGTGGCCCACCCAGGCTCAGGACGTGGTGCCGATGTCGGAGATGGACGAGTGGGTAGACGAATGCATAGACCTCATTGAGTGGGCCAATGGCGATCCTGCCACGAACAAATGGGCGAAGATGCGTGCCGACGCCGGTCATCCGAAGCCCTTCAACCTGAAGTACCTCGGTATCGGTAACGAGGAGAAGATCTCTCCCGAGTTTATCGAGCGCTTTAAGTATATTTATGAACGCGTGATGAAGGCTCATCCCGAGATCATCATCGTGGGTACTGCCGGCCCTGGTTCACATGCAGGCAATCCGGACTTCGAGGCTGGCTGGAAACTGGCAGAAGAGTTGGGCATGCCCATCCTCGACGAGCACTACTACGAGCCGAACAACTACTTCCTGAACAAGCGTCAGTACGACAGCTATCCGCGTGACCGCAAGACGAAGGTGTATCTCGGAGAGTATGCCGCCAAGGACAAGAAACTCATCGACGCCCTCGCCGAGGGTCTGTATCTGCTCCACGTAGAGCGTAATGGTGATGTGGTGGCCATGACTTCTTACGCCCCCCTCTTCGCCCGCAAGGACGGTACCCAGTGGAACCCCGACCTGATCTACTACGACAACGAGCGTACGTTCCTGACCTGCAGCTACTATGTGCAGCAGATGTTCGGACAGTCATCAGGCAACTATTACTATGGTGACTGCGTAAAGTTCGAGGGCGACGCTGCCGACGCTATCCAGCCCCTGGAGGGTGTACAATACGGCCAGAGTGTCGTGCTCAACACCAAGACGCGCCAGCTCTTCGTAAAGGTCTGTAACGCCACTGCCGAGGCCAAGACCGCACACCTCGACCTCTCGCGCTTCAAGGTTGCGAAGTTCGCAGAGAAGATGACCATCTCCGGACAGCCTGAGGACGAGAACAACTTCGACAAGCAGCCCATCGTCCCCGTGAAGGAGACCATCAAGATGAAGAAGCGCATGGATGTGGAGGTAGCCCCCTACTCCTTCTCGCTCTATACTATCAAATTGTAAAAAGACAACGAATTACACGAATTCAAGTATGAAAAAAGTATTATCAACCATTCTGTTGTGCGCTATTGCCCTGACGATGAGTGCACAGAAAGCCGGCGCCAAGAAGGCCGCCGTGAAAGAACCAGATCCTAACTTCTACATCTTCCTCTGCTTCGGACAGTCGAACATGGAAGGCAATGCCCGTCCTGAGGCTGTGGATCTCGCCAGTCCTGGTCCACGCTTCCTGTTGATGCCTGCCGTGGATTTCCCAGCAGCCAACGGTCGTCCTGAGCGTAAGATGGGTGAGTGGTGTGAGGCTTCAGCTCCTCTCTGTCGTGCAAACACAGGTCTGACGCCCGCCGACTGGTTCGGCCGTACCCTAGTGGCTTCATTGCCCGAGAACATCAAGATCGGTGTCATCCACGTTGCCATCGGCGGTATCGACATCAAGGGATTCCTGCCCGACAGCATCGACAACTACGTGAAGACGAAAGCCCCGGGATGGATGAAGGGTATGCTCGCCGCCTACGATAACAATCCCTATGAGCGTCTGGTCACACTGGCGAAGAAGGCTCAGAAAGATGGTGTCATCAAGGGTATCCTGATGCATCAGGGCGAGACGAACACGGGTGACCCGAAGTGGGCAGGTATGGTGAAGCAGGTGTATGAGAACCTCTGTGGCGACCTGCAACTGAAGCCTGAGGAAGTGAACCTCTATGCCGGTAACATCGTGCAGGCTGACGGTAAGGGCGTCTGCATCGGTTGTAAGAAACAGATCGACGAGTTGCCTCAGACCATCCACACCTCTCAGGTGATTTCTTCTGATAACTGCTCTAATGGTCCTGACCGTCTGCATTTCGATGCTGCCGGCTATCGTGAGCTGGGTTGTCGTTATGGTGAGGCTGTGGCCCGTCACCTTGGCTACGAACCCAAGCGTCCTGCTAATCTGCCTGTGCCCATCAAGAAGATCGACGTACCTGCTGATGCTGTGACTGGTGAGTACACCATTCCTGGCAATGACTTCCCGAAGGTAGACTCTCAGCGTCGTGCTTACTTCCGCATCCAGGCGCCTCAGGCCAAGAACATTATTGTTGATATCTGCAGCAAGAAGTATGAGATGCAGCCTCAGGGCAATGGTGTCTTCATGGCTGTGACCGATCCGCTGCCTGTGGGCTTCCACTATTACTTTATGAATATCGACGGTGTGAACTTCATCGATCCTGCTTCTGAAACCTTCTTCGGCTGCAACCGTGAGGCTGGTGGTCTTGAGGTGCCTGAGGGTCCTGAGGGTGACTACTACCGTCCGCAGCAGGGCGTACCCGCTGGTTGTGTACGCAACATCTATTATTATAGCAATGAGCAGAAGATCTGGCGTCATGCAATGGTCTATACCCCTGCTGAGTACGATCAGAAGCAGGGCTTCAAGAAGCGCTATCCTGTACTTTATCTGCAACATGGTATGGGCGAAGGCGAGACCAGCTGGACCTTGCAGGGGAAGATGCAGCACATTATGGACAATGCCATTGCCAATGGCGAGGCTGTGCCAATGATCGTGGTAATGGAGAGTGGCGACATCAAGGCTCCATTCGGACCCGGACAGTCTCGTGACCAGTACGGCAACTCGTTCTATCCCGTCCTACTCAACGATCTCATCCCCTATATCGACGCCAACTTCCGCACGAAGACCGATCGCGACAACCGTGCAATGGCAGGTCTCTCTTGGGGTGGTCACCAGACCTTCGACATCGTGTTCAACAACATGGATAAATTTGCATGGCTGGGTACCTTCAGCGGTGCTATCTTCGGACTTGACCTTAAGACGGCTTACAATGGTGTGTTCACCAATGCCGACGAGTTCAACAAGAAGATTCACTACATGTATATGAACTGGGGCTCTGAGGACTTCATCAAGAGTGGTGATATCGTGAAGGGCTTACAGGAAATGGGTATCAAGGTGGAAGGCAAAGAGTCGCCAGGCACCGCCCATGAGTTCCTCACCTGGCGCCGTGGCCTCCATGAGTTCATCCCGCATCTGTTCAAATAAAGTACACTCTATATCAAAAGTAACAAATAGATATAGCAAAAATAACATTCTGACTACGTGAAACAAATTAAAAAGTTTATGTAACAAATAAGCAATAGGATTTTCAGAAAATGGTGTATCTTTGCACCAGATTTCGATAATAAAATTGTTTTAGTTATATTAGTAGTTAGTAGTTTTTCCTTCCCCGGGACCCAAGAAAAGCGTTTCTTGTCCCGGGGTTCTTTTTAAAGTAACATTAAACAATATGAAGAAAATTGCAGCAACGATTCTGTTTTACGTCTGTGGTTCTATGGCCGCAAACGCACAGAACCTCCGTCTCTGGTACAGCAGTCCGGCATCCCACTGGCTCGAGGCCCTGCCAGTAGGAAACTCCCATCTGGGAGCGATGGTGTACGGCAAGACTGACGTTGAGGAGATTCAACTGAACGAGGAGACATTCTGGAGTGGTTCTCCCCATAACAATAACAGTCCTGAGGCCAAGGCTCATCTGCAAGCCGTGCGCGACTCGATTTTCGCAGGCAAGGAAGAGGCCGCCCACGCCATACTGGACAAATATTTCTTCAAAGGTCCTCACGGTATGCGATTCCTGCCGTTGGGAAGCGTGAAACTGAAGTTGGGACACGACGACGTGAGCGACTATAGGCGGGAGCTGACTTTAGGCAATGCCCTCAACACCACCTCATATATATATAAGGGTGTAAGATACGAGCGCACCGTGTTCGCCTCGCAGGCCGACAATGCCATCATCGTGCATCTCAAGGCTAGCAAAAAGGGCGCTCTTTCGTTCAATGTTGGTTTCGAAACGCCATTGGAGGCGAAGGTGTTCCCCCTGTCCGTCACTGGAAAGAAACCCTATCTACACCAGATTGTTGCCACGATAAAGAATGTGGAGCAGGAAGGCATTAAAGGCGCTTTGACTGCCGACTGCCGTGTGGAGGTGAAGGCCGACGGCGAGGTAAAGATCGATGACTATGAACTCGAGATTGACGATGCCACGGAAGCCACCCTTTATATTGTGGCTGCCACAACTTTCGTTAACTATCAGGACGTGAGCGGCAATCCCACGAAAAAGAACAATCTGGTATTAGGCAGCCTGCGCGGCAAGTCGTACAAGAAACTGCTGAAAGACCATATCAAGAAATACCAAGAGCAGTACAATCGCGTCTCGCTGACGCTGACTAGTCATACTAGTCATACTAGTAACACTAGTCATACTAGTACCCTTCCCACAGACAAGCGCCTTGCTGCCTTCGACGGCAAGGATCTGGATATGGTGTCGCTGATGATGCAATACGGCCGCTATCTCTTGATTTCATCAAGCCAGCCCGGTGGCCAGCCAGCTAATCTGCAGGGGGTGTGGAACAACAAGATGGATGCACCCTGGGACTCTAAATACACCATCAACATCAATGCCGAGATGAACTACTGGCCTGCTCTCGTGGGCAATCTCGCAGAGACACAACAGCCGCTGTTCTCGATGATCCGTGACCTGAGCCAGACGGGCACCAAGACGGCTAAGGAGATGTACGACTGTCCGGGATGGGTGGCCCACCACAATACCGACCTCTGGCGCATCGCAGGTCCTGTGGACGGCACGACATGGGGCATGTTCCCCACGGGAGGAGCCTGGCTGACAACACATATCTGGCAGCACTACCTCTTCACGGGCGACAAGCAGTTCCTGGCCGACAACTACGACGTGATGAAGGGTGCCGCCGACTTCCTGCTGGCCTATATGCAGACCTACCCCAAGGACGGTGAGGTAAAGAATGCCGCAGGGTGGCTGGTGACCGTTCCCACAGTATCGCCTGAACACGGACCTGTGGGTAAGAAGACCACCGTTACGGCGGGTTCTACGATGGACAACCAGATTGTGTTCGATGTCCTCTCCCAGGTTATCGCCGCCGCAAAGATTCTCGGCAAAGACGAATCTTCAATTCTCAATCTTCAATCTTCAATAAAAAAGCTCCCTCCCATGCAGATCGGCCGCTACGGACAACTACAGGAGTGGCTCATCGACGGCGACGATCCGAAAGACGAGCATCGTCACATCTCCCATCTCTACGGACTCTATCCCTCGAACCAGATATCCCCCTATTCGCACCCCGACCTCTTCACAGCTGCCGCCAACACCCTGAACCAGCGTGGTGACATGGCCACGGGTTGGAGTCTGGGCTGGAAGATCAACTTCTGGGCACGTATGCTCGACGGCAACCATGCCTTCCGCATCATCTGCAACATGCTCAACATGATTCCCTACACCACCGAGTGGGGACCCCGTGGCGGCACCTACCCCAACCTCTTCGACGCCCACCCGCCATTCCAGATCGACGGAAACTTCGGCTGTGCGGCTGGCGTGTGTGAGATGCTTCTGCAGAGTCACGACGGAGCCGTACACCTGTTGCCCGCCCTACCCGACGATTGGCAGGAGGGAGAGGTGAAGGGCTTGCAGGCCCGTGGAGCCTTCACTGTCAGCATGAAGTGGACTGGTGGAACGTTACAGAAGGCCGTCATCACCTCGAAGAACGGAGGTGTGCTACGTCTGCGCTCATACGTTCCTTTACAGGGCAAGGGTCTGAAGGCTGCCTCGGGGCCGTGTCCCAACGACCTCATGGCCCCCGCTGCCGTACGTGAGCCCCTCCGCTCATCTGAACTGAAGGACTTCCAACTGCTTCCGATAAAGAAGGTGTATGAATACGATATTGAGACCGTTGCAGGCCAAAGCATCACGGTTACCTCGGCTTTTCCCGTACGATGATACTCTAACGAAAGTATTTGTTACATAAGGGAATGAAGGTTGAGAGAAAAATGCGTATCTTTGCAGCCTAAAACTAGCTTTTTATATGAATTATCGCTTATTATCATTTATTACATGCTTCTGTGTCGGCCTCAGTGTGTCGGCACAGAATTTTCCTTATCAGAATCCTGAGTTGAGCGCCAAGGAGCGCGCCAAGGATCTCTGCAGTCGTCTGACCCTTGAGGAGAAGGCCATGCTGATGCTCGACGAGAGTCCTGCCATCCCGCGCCTCGGCATCAAGAAGTTCTTCTGGTGGAGCGAGGCCCTTCATGGTGCCGCCAATATGGGTAATGTCACCAACTTCCCGGAGCCCGTAGGCATGGCGGCATCGTTCAATCCCGACTTGCTTTACAAGGTGTTCGACGTGGCCAGCACCGAGTTCCGTGCCCAGTACAACCACCGTATGTACGACCTGGGTGGCGAGGACATGAAGATGCGCAGCCTCTCGGTGTGGACACCGAACGTGAACATCTTCCGTGATCCCCGTTGGGGTCGCGGACAGGAGACCTACGGTGAAGACCCCTACCTGACGAGTGTCATGGGTGTACAGGTGGTCAAGGGCTTGCAGGGTCCCGAGGATGCGAAATACCGCAAGCTCTGGGCCTGTGCCAAGCACTATGCCGTACACAGCGGTCCGGAGTACACCCGTCACACGGCAAACATCAACAACGTCTCGCCCCGTGACTTCTGGGAGACCTACATGCCTGCTTTCAAGACCCTCGTACAGGATGCGAAGGTGCGTGAGGTGATGTGTGCCTACCAGCGTCTCGACGACGACCCCTGTTGTGGCTCGAACCGTCTGTTGCAGACCATCCTCCGCGACGAGTGGGGTTTTGAGTATCTCGTCGTCAGCGACTGCGGTGCCGTCAGCGACTTCTACACGTCCCATAAGAGCTCTTCCAATCCCGTCATCGCCTCTGCCAAGGCCACTATCGCTGGTACCGACGTGGAATGCGGCTTTGGCTATGCCTACAAGAGCATTCCCGAGGCCGTGCGCAAAGGTCTGATTACCGAGGCAGAGGTGGACAAGCACGTCATCCGTCTGCTCGAAGGCCGCTTCGACCTGGGCGAAATGGATGATCCCGCACTTGTGGAGTGGTCGAAGATCCCCTACTCCGCCATGTCCACGAAGGCCTCTGCACAGATTGCCCTCGATATGGCCCGTCAGTGCATCGTACTCTTGCAGAACAAGGGCAATATCCTGCCGCTGAAGAAGAATTCGGAGAAGATTGCAGTCATCGGTCCCAACGCCCATAACGAGCCGATGATGTGGGGTAACTACAACGGCACGCCCAACCGCACCGTCACCATCCTCGACGGTATCAAGGCCAAGCAGAAGAAGCTCTTCTATCTGCCAGGCTGCGACCTGACCTACAACCAGGTGATGGAGTGCCATCTGCCTACGGAGTGTGTCGCTCCCGACGGTAAGAAGGGTCTGAAAGGTACCTTCTGGACGAACACAGAGATGGAGGGCAAGCCCTTCACCACCGAATACTACACGAAGCCCGTCAATGTCACCACAGCAGGTATGCATGTCTTTGCACCCAACCTGCCCATCGAGGACTTCTCCGCTAAATACGAGACCACCTTCACCCCGAAGGAGGCCGGCGAGTATGTACTGAACGTGGAATCTACCGGACATTTTGAAGTCTACGTCAACGGTGAGCGGAAGATCATGCAACACACCTGGCGCGCTACGCCCACCCGTACCGTACTGAACGCAGAGAAGGGTCAGCAGTTCAAGATTGAGGTACGTTTCCAGACCGTCAAAACCTGGGGTGCCTCGATGAAGATCGACGTGGCCCGTGAACTGCCCATCGACTATCAGCAAACCATCGCCCAGCTGAAAGGCATCAATAAGGTGATCTTCGTCGGCGGTATCTCACCCGCCCTCGAAGGTGAGGAGATGCCCGTGAACATCGAGGGCTTCAAGGGTGGCGACCGCACAAGCATCGAGCTGCCTAAGGTACAGCGTGAGTTCCTCAAGGCCCTGAAGGCCGCTGGCAAGCAGGTGATCTTCGTGAACTGCTCTGGCTCCGCCATCGCCCTGACGCCTGAGACGGAAAGCTGCGACGCCATCGTACAGGCATGGTATCCGGGACAAGAGGGTGGCACAGCCGTTGCCGACATACTCTTCGGCGATGTGAACCCCTCAGGCAAACTGTCCGTCACTTTCTACAGGGATGACGCCCAACTGCCCGACTACGAGGATTATTCGATGAAAGGCCGTACCTACCGCTACTTCAACGATCCGCTCTTCGCCTTCGGCTATGGTCTGTCATACACCACCTTCGAGATTGGCGATGCCACTATGCAGGGTACGGAGAGCATCTCCATTCCCGTCACCAACACAGGCAAGTGTAAGGGCACAGAGACCGTGCAGCTATACATCCGCAATCTGCAGGATCCCGACGGTCCGCTGAAGTCGCTCCGTGGCTTCCAACGCGTCACCCTCAATCCTGGCGAGAGCAAGAGCATAGACATCAAGCTCGACAAGAAGAGTTTCGAATTCTGGGACGCTGAAACCAATACGATGCGCACCAAGTCTGGCTCCTACGAGTTGTACTACGGTAACAGTTCGCAGGACAAGGATCTGAAGAAGTTGACTGTAACTATTCAATAATAATACATCACTTAAAAACTACAAGTATGAGAAAAAGAATTATTTCCGGTCTGATGCTCGCATGCATGAGCATCTTACCAACCATGGCACAGTGGGGACGTCCCGTTGACTATTCAGCAGGTCCCGGACTCAAGGATGCCTACAAGGACTATTTCACGATTGGCGTGGCCGTCAATCAGACCAACGTCACCGATCCCGCCCAGATCGAGATCATCAAGAAGCAGTTCAACAGCGTGACTGCCGAGAACGACTGGAAGCCCGGAGAGATCCACCCGAAGGAAGGCGTATGGGACTTTGAGAAAGCCGACAAGATCGCCAACTTCTGCCGTGAGAACGGTATCAAGATGCGTGGCCACTGCCTCTGCTGGCACTCACAGTTTGCCGACTGGATGTTCACCGACAAGAAGGGCAAGCCCGTGAAGAAGGAAGTGTTCTATGAGCGTCTGCGCGACCACATCCACACGGTGGTGAACCGTTACAAGGATGTTGTCTATGCCTGGGACGTGGTGAATGAGGCTATGGCCGACGACGGCCGCCCGTTCGAGTTTGTCGATGGCAAGATGGTCAAGGCCAGCCCCTATCGTCAGAGCCGTCACTTCAAGCTCTGTGGAGACGAGTTCATCGCCAAGGCCTTTGAGTTCGCCCGTGAGGCTGATCCCACAGGTGTGTTGATCTACAACGACTACAGCTGCGTGGACAATGGCAAGCGCGAGCGTATCTACGAGATGGTGAAGAAGATGAAGGAAGCCGGTGTGCCCATCGACGGTATCGGCATGCAGGGTCACTACAACATCTACTTCCCCGATGAGGAGCAGCTCGAGAAGGCCATCAACCGCTTCAAAGAGATTGTTAACATCATCCACATCACCGAGCTCGACCTCCGTACCAACACCGAAAGCGGCGGTCAGCTGATGTTCGCCCGTGGCGAGGCCAAGCCTCAGGCTCCCTATATCGGCACCCTGCAGGAAGACCAGTACGCCCGTCTGTTCAAGATCTTCCGCAAGCACGCCGACGTCATCAAAAACGTCACCTTCTGGAACCTCAGCGACAAGGACTCCTGGCTGGGTGTGAACAATCATCCACTGCCCTTCGACGAGAATTTCAAGGCCAAGCGCTCGCTGCAGATCATCCGCGACTTCGACGCCGCTGCCGACAAGCGCGTGCCGAAGGATGACTGGGTACCCAACCCCATGAACCAGCCCGGACAGGAATATCCGCAGGTCAACTCTGAAGGCTTTGCCCGCTTCCGTGTAGAAGCTCCCGATGCCAAATCGGTCATCGTCAGCCTCGGTCTCGGCGGTCGTGGCGGCACCGTGCTCCGCAAGAACAAGGACGGTGTGTGGGTAGGCACCACCGAGGGCCCGATGGATCCCGGTTTCCACTACTACCACCTGACCATCGACGGTGGTGTGGTCAACGATCCCGGCACCCACAACTACTTCGGCTCTTGCCGTTGGGAGAGCGGCATTGAGATTCCCGCTCCCGATCAGGACTTCTACGCCTGGCGCAAGGACATTCCTCACGGCAACATCCAGCAGGTGAACTTCTGGTCTGAGAGCACCGGCAAGATGCAGACCTGCAATGTCTATCTGCCCGATGGTTACGGCAAGCTCGTGAAGGGCAAGAACGGCAAGCTCACTCAGGAGCGTTATCCAGTGCTCTATCTGCAGCACGGCTGGGGTGAGAACGAGACCAGCTGGCCCGTACAAGGTAAGGCCGGCATCATCATGGACAACCTGATTGCCGACGGCAAGATCAAGCCCTTCATCGTCGTGATGGCCTACGGTCTGACCAACGACTTCAAGTTCGGCACCATTGGTAAGTTCACCGCCGAGGAGTTCGAGAAGCTGCTCATCGACGAGCTGATACCCGTCATCGACAAACAGTTCCTCACCAAGCCCGACAAGTGGAACCGTGCTTTGGCAGGTCTCTCGATGGGTGGCATGGAGACGAAACTCATCACCCTGCGTCGTCCTGAGGTCTTCGGTTACTGGGGACTGCTCTCTGGCGGACAGTATGCCCCCGATGAGATCAAGGATCCGAAGGTTGTGAAGTACATCTTCGAGGGCTGTGGTGACAAGGAGAATCCCGACGGCATCAACAAGAGCGTCGCCAATCTGAAGGCTGCAGGCTACAACGCCGAGGGTCTCATTTCCGAGGGTACCGCCCACGAGTTCCTTACCTGGCGCCGTTGCCTCTATCAGATGG
>CAMKSE010000010.1 GCA_946415365.1 uncultured Prevotellaceae bacterium | reverse complement strand
CTACAGAATCAGCTAATGAAGAGAAAAAGTGTCTAGTGAAATCAGGAAAAGTCAAGGCCCTATCCTCGCAGGGAGTTAACCCTACCTTCTCAACCGTTCGCCTATACTCAAACAACCGTTTGCCTATACTCAAACGGTCGTTCGCCTATACTCAAATGCGAGAGCACCATTTTTACAGGGTGTAGAGTGGGTGTAGAGTGGGTGTAGACTTTTTGAGAAGTCTACACCCCAAAATGACTCTGATAATCAGACGATTAACCTAAAAAGGTGTAGAGGGGCAGGGTTTTGCGACTTTTTTGCCATTATAGATATACAGGCCGCTGCGTGTGGGGGCGGCACTCAGGCGACGGCCGCTGAGGTCGTACCAGCCGGACTTGGTCGTGGCAGACGGGCTGTCGATCAGACGAGAGACATCGATGATGGCAGTGGTACCGCCGTCGCCGATGGTGAGGGCGGCACGCGTCTTGGACGGCTGCGTCTCCTCTTCCTTCGGCATCGTGAGATAGACGCCACCCTCGGGGATGGTGCCTGCCTGAGAGAGGTAGAACACATCGTTGTAGAGCAGATAGACCTCTCCGAGCGTCACCTCCTGTCCACCAGGCCCTGCAGCCTTCAGCAGACCATCGTCCTTGGCAGAGCCAGCCTCAGTGCTGGCAGCCGTACGGAAGTCATCGTCGTCAATCTCCTTGCTCAGCAGCAATACCGGCACGTTGGCGGGGATGATGCCGTCAGTAATCTCACTGATCTTCACGTTGCTGCCATCGATGTCCGACACCGTAAATGCCAGAAGCACGGAAGGCACCAGCACAGCCTCACTGCTGACGAACACGTCGTAGTCGTTGCCCTTGCCGAAGGCGACACCCTTCATCAGAATGCCGTCCTTGCTGTCGAGGGTAGCAGCACTCCAGCCAGCATTGGCCTTGTACTCATTATAGAACTGTCCCGGCACGTCGACTGCCACCTCCTTGGGGAGTTCGTTCTTGCCCAAGGCAACGAACTTCGAAGACTTCAGCGTGATGGTGGTCAGGGCCGTCAGACCCTCGAGTACGCCGTCACCGATAGCCTCGATGTCACCCTCAATGACCAGTTCAGTGATGTCTTCTGCGAACGAGCTCCAGGGCAGTCCGCTGTTACCGCCTCCCTTTGTGTAGACGATGCCTGCGGTGCCCTTGCCACTGAGGGTCAGGACCATCGCACCCTCCTCGCCCGTCACTTCCCACATGACATCCTCGTTGAGGTCTCCTGAGGTGGCAGGCTTGCCAGCCTCACGGAAGTCGGCCCTGCAGACCCATGCGCCGAGACCTTCGGGTACCACGAAGGAATACTCGCGTGACTCGGTCAGATCCTCGGGATCGTCACCTATGAGTTCCAGGGCACTGCCGATGGATATGCTCTCATCACCACGGGTGGCCGAGGCGGGATCCTTCACGGCAATGACCTCAATGTCGCTCTTCTCAATCTGGTACCCCTCGTCGGGCGTCACCGTGATCGTGACCTCCTGGCCCTCAATGGCCTTGGTCTCCACCGTTCCGCCAGTGAAGTCGCTGAAGAGCACCTTCACCTGAGCATCCTGTGCTTTCAGGCCCATGCTGACAACGGTCAGCAGGGCAAGAATCATCATTCGTTTCATTGTCTTACTCATATCTTTTCCTTTCTTTTGTTATTTTCTGACTGATAGTTTCTTAGTATACAATCCGTCGAGGGTATGGACGATGTACATGCCGGAGAAGTCTGCCTGCACCTCCACCGTCTGTCCCGGCTTCACCGTGAGCGTGGCCACCGTAACACCAGCCGGCGTGACAACACGGAGGTCCTCAGTGAAGCTGAGCGACGACTTCACGTAGATCTTACCCTTTCTGGTGTAGATATGGAGTCCGCCATTCAGTTCCTCCTTCGTCGGGTCACCATGCTGCTCAATAATCTGATCCTCCGGCTGCTCGCTACCGAAGACGATGGTACGGGTACTACCGGCAGGACGAGGTGCTGCCTCGAAATAGGGTCTGAAGGCCACTACAGCAGCCGTGGCGGTATTTACATTGTCCTCATTGTAACAGTCGCCGTCGTTGCTGAGCAAGAAAGCATGTTTACCCGTTGTCACCTCGGGACTGTTCAGATAGCTGGGCTTGAAGGTGTAGCCATCATACGTGGTAGATGCCACCATCGCCGTTATCTCATCATCGCTCACAGCGATTACTACCGGCTCATTCTTCGTAGAAACAGCCGAAGCGAAGGTGATGGTCTGTGCTCCGATAATCTCACCGTCTATCTTATGTGCCTCCTTGGCCGTGACAGCTTCGAACTTACCGCTGAGGTCGAACTCATAGTAGCGCTGACCCGGGAATCCGATGATGTACGGCATGGCAGCTGCCAGGCGCGGATAAGCCTCATGTGTGCGAGCAGTCATATAGTAGTTGTGATAATAGTCATTCTCCTGGTACTTATCATCGTTCATGTCACGGTAGCCGTTATACGAATAATAGAAGTCCCAGAGGAAGGTATTGGTATTCTCCTTATCGCCGTCAGCATTGTTGGCATCAGGATAAACCATATTGGCCTGATAGACATTATTATCCACACTGCCTCCGTCTGTGAACTGGCGCAGCCAGTACTCATGGCCAATCTTCTTGTGAGTGTCGTTCTTGCTCTCCCAGCTGCCACTGTAGAAGTGCGTGATCTCACCCTTCACGTCGGTCGTCACGATATCGGCCTTGAACGGCAGACTCACACCCTCCCAGCCAGCATGCGTATCGTAGACGATCTTTTCCACATTATTCTCAATGACCGTCTTCTGACCTACATAGTTGTCCGGCATGCGCTGATACCACATACGCTGACCAACGGCGAAGGAATAGCCGATGGGCGCATTGAAGTCCTGACGGTCCACGAGCATGTGGTCGTACTTGGCCAGGAAGCTGTCGTCAGCCTGCTTCTGCACCCAGTGACCGCCGATTCTACCACTCCATGCATCCACGGTGTGGTACTTGGTGTTGGTCTCGCTGTAAGCCACGTCTGTCATATAGCCGCCCACAGTGGCATTGGTCTGCGCGGCAGCCGTTGTGGTGGTCATGGTGTAGGCCAGCAGGTTCTGCGTCAGGTCGGCATTGTAGAATTCCTTAACGCCGCCGTCGTCAAGCAGTGGCGGGAAGAAGGCACCACCCGTGATGTCCGCATAGGGGTCTGAAGCATCGAGTCCCTTGGCATAGTCATGCGTCAAGTCACCATTGCTGCCCGTGAAGTCGATGGCAGTCATGCCCGGATAAGCCGTACGGGCAGTGGCATGCGCTGCAATCTGCTCCGCAGTCAGTTTCTCCTCAGCGGCAAACACGGCGTACGGGTTGAAGTAAGCCATGCCCATCTTCTTCGAGCGGAAGTAAGCCGGTGCACGATAGACGCGGTTGCCCTCGTCGGTAGTCAACACGCGGTCATTACCCTTCTTGATGACCGACGGCAGATCCTGATGTGTGCGCAGGTCGCGTCCGTTCTTACCATCCATGTGACTGTAGTTCAATGCCTGTCCGAAGAAGATATAGTCGTCGGGCCAGATGGGGAGGTGAGTCGTCTTTGTCTTCAGAACACCGTTCTCCTCGACCTCGTAGCTATAGCGCCGCTCGTTAGCCGAAGTGGGTATGGTGCCTAATCCGTCGGTGCCGACATAGACGAAGTCACCGTCGGCGAAGCGGTTCTCCACGTACATCTTTTCTCCGTAGCCCGACGAACAGAGGCTGGGATCGCTCTCGTAATACTTCGCCGGCTGTAGCTCGAGTTTGCCGTCGCTGCCCACAGCGAAGTAATTATACTGCGTTCCAGATGTTGTCTTAGCATCGTTATAGCGCTTCCAGAGGTAGAAGCCATTCAGGTCGTAGGCCACCTCACCATTGAAGAAGGCATTTTCAGGCATCGGTCTGGCGAGTCCATGATCGCTTGCGTCGGTCTTATAGGTCTTCGTGTCCTGATAATAGCAGTTGACAATCTGCTTGGTCGTGGAAACCCCGTCGGTAGGATTACCGAAGACGGCATAGACGGTGCCATCGGGTGTTCCTGTTGTATTGATCCAACAGTTCTCCACGTAGCCATCGCCTGTCTCTGCCACGCCGGCTCCAGAGAACGAACCCGTCACGCCGAGGTTATAGACATCGCCGCAGAGGTGGTTGAAGAGCGAGCTTGGGAGTCCGCTGACGGTATGTCCGTCGCCGTGGAGCGTGCCGCTGAAGCACTCGTTAGTGCCATTGGCAATAGGAGTCCAGTTGGATGTGCCACTGAGGTTTGTCCGCAGGAAGAACTCCAAGTATTGGCCTCCACGCATGGGCTTAGTAGCATGGGTATTGTCGAGCGGCACATGGCCGTTGAGCGGATCGGTTTCATCCTCCGAGTTATTATAAGGCACAGGGGCACCCTCACTGTCGTAGGTCAGCGTCTTGTGGCTCAGGTCGATGAGGTTCTTGAAGAGGTCGAGACCGTTCTGTGCCGGTGTGTTGCCACTATAGTCGTTGATGTAAATCTTCGGCTCGTAGTCCACGTCCTTATGGTCAATAAAGTAGTGGTGCTGCTTGTCACCCATCACCTTGGCCAGGTCGTGGTAGTTGGCCACGCTCACCGGCACGGAGTTAGAGTAGGTCTTGCCGAGACGTGTCTTGGCATAGTAGGCTATGTAGTAGCCGTTCTGATACCACCATACGGGTGTCTCGCCGTTGGTATAGGGCTGTCCGTTGTAGTGGGTGGTGGCATCGGCACCGTCGGCGAAGATCTCCCATCCAGACTCCGTCACTCGGTAGGCGCCCTGCGTCACCGTGGGGGTGTTCAGGCCTAAGGTAGTGCCGGGCAGGACAATGGTGGGCGGGTCAATCTCGCTAATCTCCGGCACACCGCTCTTGAAGTTGATGTGGATATTGACGATGTGGCGCTCGCTCACCGGCACTACGTTGAGTCCCGACTCGTCGCTCTCCTCGTATTCGTAGAGGTAAATGACTGTGATGATCTTCTCCGACGACAGGTCGTTGATGTCGCTCTCGTTCGACACGTAGAGCGTGCTGATCTCTGTGGGCGATGTACCGTGAATAAGGAAGTTACCCGTCTGGAGGTTGGTCAGGCTCTTATAGGTATTAGGATCGTTCTCATCTGTGCCTTGGGCGATGATAAAGCCTGCCGGCACTTCGCCGCTGGTCTTCACGTCATCAACACTGATGGTTTCCGTTGTTCCATCAGACTTCCTGCCGTTGGCATTGGCCACAACGGCTTTGACAGACTTACCCATACCCTTCTCGTTGATGGTGTATGGTTCGCGGCAATAGAAGTAACTCTTTTCATCGTAGACCGTGACTTCCTTGCCATCCACTGTTTCTTGTCTCGGCGTGCTGCAAAGATCGGCCGGGAAAGTCACCACATCGAGGTACGACTTCTGCTGTGCGGTCATGGATTCGTAGGTCTTGTTGTCAATCTGCTGTCCGACAGTATAGGGCACGTCACCATGCATGAACGCCGTCTTCACCATGTAGTAGTCGCCGGGTGCCGTCACAGCGATGGGCGAATAGTGGTGCTTCTCGTTGGGGATGTCCTCATACTGCTCACGGGTGAGCCAGGACGACTGAGCTGAATTCTTAGGCCAACTAACAGTCTGATTCGACTCGTCGGTATAACTAATAGAAGTTGTACACTCAGCCTGATAGTCGATGGGCTGCGTCTTGGAGTAAATAGCCGGACTCAGCGGCGTGCTGCCCTGATACTGGGCCGTTGCCGTTCCCGCGTTGACAGCTTCCGGTGTGCTTTCCGGAGTATATCCGTCGTACTGCGGCTTGAAGCCATAATGCTCTTCCAAGTCGTAGGTATCTTCAAGACGTCCGCAGAAGGTCGGGTCTACAAGCAGGTCGAGGGCATCGTAGTTGTAGACGAAGTTGGCGCGGTCGGCATCCGATATAGCGCACCAGGTGTCGATGGCACGGTAGGCCTTGCCTGCCTCGAAGTAGGTGCCACCATAAAGGCCGTTCTTCGTACAGTAATATGCGTCGTCAATGTATTCGTTCAGGTATGCTTCAGCTTCTGCATCGGTCATGCCATCATGCTTGGCTTTCACCTTTGCCTTCATATCCGCAATGTCATCAGCTGTCAGCAGCTGGCCGACATAAACATAGTCGGAGGAGGAGAATTCCAGCATCTTCTTGCACACCTTGGCCTCAACTACAGTAGGATCGCTGCCGCTTGTCATGGTTGCCCACAAGCCTGAGTCATACACGTTTGTATCAGTGTACTTCGACTTGTAAATAGGCGTACCGGGGTTAAGGTGCTGCGTCTCAACGCCATTCTTATCCTTCACCGAGTACTCCTTGGTCACCACATAAGCCTTTTCCTCTACCGTGGCCTGGCCGATATAGTAATTCGTACCATTTGCCACCTCGGCACCTGTAGCCTTGAATTCACCACCGCCAGAAGAAGAGGTGTAGTACGTAGCACCTTCAGTGAGCATCGTTCCTGCTGCTACGGCAGCATAGCGGTTTGCACTTGTTAGATTTCCACTTACGGATTTTGTATATTTAGTAACCGTTGTACCATTGATGATGTCTCCTATCTTGATAGTCTCCTGACCGTAGACACTGTTTCCAGACTTCGGCGTGAAGGTAGGACCAGCGGTATAGTTGCTCGTGGTGGCAGTCTTATACTGGTCAGAGTTGAGTTTAACAGGTGTGGCTCCAGATTCGGGTGACGTCTCGGTGTAGTATTTGTTCCACACGCCGGGGTTGTTGACCTCGTAAGTGAGCAGGTAGCCCGTGTCGTGGCTGATGTTGTTCGATGAGCGGAAGAAATAGAAGAAGTTGCCGTCGTTCTTCACCTGGTCACCCTCTGTATAGGTCACGGCGGGGCCACTGCCATTATTCTGACTCTTCATCGAGTTATACTCGCTAAGCGTCAGCACAGTTCCCTTGGCGTATGGCTGACCGCCCACACTGCAGTCTTCGATCACCACGTAGGTCTCCTTCTCGAAGCGCGCCCTGTCGGCATCGCTCATCAGGCGGAAGTCCCAGTAGCTGACGGGGTCATTAAGCTTGTAAGTTTTATTGTTGATGATCAGGGTTTCGTCGCCGCCCTCAGACCCTAACTTGTTGCCGTTCTTGTCGTAGTAGGCATAGTAGTTGGGCTGCACCTCGCGCAGGGTCATGCGGCCGTTGGAGGCTGCCGCAATGGTGAGCGGCATCTCCACCTTCTCAGCGTAGGCATTGGCTGAGCCAGTATAGGCTGAGATGTACTGGTCGTAAACGTAGATGCTACCACGGATGAACCAGTAGTGGGCCGGTGAATCCTCATACGCTGCTTTCGTGGGGTTGTACATACCGCTGTTGGGATAGCAGTCATCCACAATCTGCTTGGTGTTGTGGATGAAGTTACCCGAGGTCTGTATGAACTGCTTGCTGCTCCCGTCAGAACTGTTCTCGTACTCGAAACGGCGGTAGGTACGTGCAGTAAGGTTTTCATCCAGCATGGTGACCTTGCCCCAAGGACTCTCAGTATTGGGTCCATGCCATGTCTTTCTACCATGCTCGTTGCGGGCATAGACGTAGCCGCCACCCATGCCCTGCATCACATTGATGAGGTCGAGCTGAACAACGCCAGTGATGTAGCCCCAATCATCCTCGCCAGTGAGTTCACCCTCTTCACGCTTGATTTCCAGATAGACACCCGAGGCCAAGGCCACCATGTTGTGGCTAATGCCGTTGTTACGGTTCTTGCCCTGAGGATCTTCTGACTTCCATAGGTAATAGCTGGCTGTACCGTAAGGTGTATTTGTTTTTTTCGTATTACCTTTGTTTGCCGTTATCTTGGAGTCGGTTTCGCGCACGTCGTCGAAGAACACATCACTGGTGAGATTGCCTAAGTAGTTCACCACATTGTAGATGCCAAAGTAGTTGCCGTGAGTTGTACCGGACTGTGTGCTCTTGTTCAGCGACACCTCGTCGACGCGGTTGATGGTGTAGTTGGTGTAGTCTACGGCCTCAGGCACACGGTCCTGTGCACCCTGCATCACCATGCGGCTGCCAAACACGCCGCACATGTCGGCACGCTGGATGGTGTTCATCGGGCGGCCGGCATAGATGCTGGTCACGCCAAAGAGCGTCCAGGCAGCCTGCTCGGCCTCGTCCATCAGGATGTATTCCGACTCTTCTATCTTGTCATCCTCCTGATAGGTCTTTCTGCCCGCAACCCATTTCGTTTTCTCGTCAGCGTCGAAAGTGGCCCAGGTTGTTGCCGTTACCTTCTGGCCTTTCTTGTAGTCTTTGTCATTCCCTGTGTAGTGATGCAGAACCTTGCACTCATAGTAATCGTAGGTGTGGTCGGTTGCCGTCACGTATTTCAGCTGGTAGTAGGCTTTCTGGCGCTCGGTCAGCAGTTCATAGTCGTCAATCTCCAAGGTTTCGTTCAGGCTATAGTAGTCAGTGCCGTAGTTGTCGATGTGCAGCTCGCGGAAGCCGTTGACCAGCGTGAGGTTGCCGTCACCGTAGAGTCCGCCCATGTCATCGGTGCCAAGAGAGATGAGGTCGATGTTGAAGACGTCGCGCAACGAGGCAGCAGCATTGCCATAGACGGTGACGGTGTTGGCAAAGAGCTTGTCGCTACCCTCGGTGATGTTGCCGCCGGCGAAGAGGGCGTTGTGGATGACGATACCGCGGGTGTCGAGCTTTTCCCACGTAGATGCAGCGCCGTTCCAGTTGCCCAGCTGGTTCAGAACGCTGGTAGGTACATATTCTCCTGCGGTGTATGTGGTGGAACCGATCTTTACAGAACAATCAGGTTTGACCTTACATTGTGGTGCTACTTCTACGTAACAGTCGCGAGTCAGTTCTTCGTTTTTGTCTCCGTCTGTGTAGTAGAAGCCGCCACCGTCGGTAGGCACTCCGTTTGTGAGGTGCTCATCGCTCCTGTCGGTACCGACCTTCTTTCCCGTAGCACTATAGACGAATCCCTCGTTACCACCACCGAACACGTTACCGTAGCCTTGCAGCACACCTTCAGCGGTGCCTATCTCGCCGCCGTAGATATGTACAGCTGTGCTGCCGAAGACGTAGCCCTTCGAACTGCGGTCCATGGTCTTTTCCTCTTCTTCGGTCATCCAGCCATCGCCGCCCCAGTTGTCGTAGCCTCGACCACCGCCGAAGACGTCGCGCATGACGTGGCCGCCGTAGAGATAGACGTTGGTTTCACCGCCCTTGAAGATGGCAGCAGGCTGACAACCATCAAAATTATAATTGTGCATCACATAGGATGGGAAGTTTCCTATGCTACTTGCATGCACAGTACCACGTCCTATAGGCCCAATCTCGCCGCCGCCATAGAGGCCACCGCGCACAATGCCATCCCACATGGTGACATGCGAGCGGTCAACATAGCTGTTGGCGACATAGCCGCCACCGAAGATATTACCACCCTTTTCCAAAAGGTTATCGCCGGCCTTCGCGTCATCGAGTTCAGGCACATAACGGTCGTCTAATTCAGTGGAAGCATCATCACTGAGCTCACTATTGTAGCGATACCCAATGTAACCTTTGTTGATGGTGACATAGGCATCGCCATAGATGGCGCCACCCTCACCACCGCCATAGACGTTACGGGTGATAGAAGGAATACCGCTGACATGGCTGGTACCGTCGGGGTCGCCGATGACCACATGCGCCTCGCCGTCTCGGTCAGGGTCGTCGGCCGTGGGGGCCACAACATTGCTGATGGCTCCTGCGTGGTATCCCACGCTGCCGCGCCAACCGCCGCCATAGACATTACGCACCGTGCCGCCCTTGATATAGGCATTAGCCGAGGCGGTGAAGTTCTCGGCACCAAACAAGTCATAGACGGCTCCTGACGTACCGGCCGCATAGATGTCCTTATTGACAGTGCCGCCTAAGAGTGCGACGTAAGTCGTGCCATAGACATCGCCACTGCCGGCAAACTTGTCTTCTTCCATTCCAAATCCACCTGCGTATGCGTAATTCCCTACGTAAGCGCCCTCATGGATAATGACGTTGGTATTGTATTTATAGGTCTTTGTCGAGCGGTCGTCCATCTCCGCCCAACGGGTCAGCGGGTTGTTCAGGTTGGTAGCCGTGTTGCTGTGGTATGCAGTGAAATCAGCAGGGTCATAGCCACTGCTGCCCAGCGTCCAGGCGGCCTTCCACGCATTTGGTTCTAATTGATATGGATTTTTGACGTAGTATTTCGCCACGCTCTCGGCACTCATCACGCCGCCGGCCTCTCCACCGCCATAGACTTCGTAGACGTTGGCTCCATGCTTGAGGTCAATTTGGGTATATTCATTCCACGTGCGTGAGCCGTAGCCTGCGCCATAGACATTGCCCGTAGTCATACCATACTGATAGTGGCTCTGGCGGACGGGCACGTCGATGTTGATGAAGCCATAGATAGTGCGCCGCTGGTTGTTATTACCGCCATAGATGGCACCCAGCATGAGGGGATTACCCAGATTCTGGCCGTTAGCGTCAACACGAGGACGGTTGTTCACCAGTACGGCATCGGGGCTGTGATACTCCACATGAGCTTCGTACACATCGCAGGGCTTGTAGGTTTCGGTGCCATAGCCGCCGCCGAAGATGCTGCCGATCTTAATAGTGGAGCCTTGAGGCACGTTGACCAACGTGCGGCGGGTGACACCCTCCTCGTAGCTGGCACCGTAGGCTGCACCGATGTCGCCGCGCACCAGGTCGATGATGGCAGAGGCACGGTCGAGATCGAAGGTCGCGGCTTTTGTCTCATCATAAGTATATTTCATGCCGACACCTCCCCAAGCACCTGCACCGAAGACCTCCATATTGCCGTATTTATTGAAGTTGGCAGATTCGGAAGATTCGGAAGATTCGGAAGATTCGGAAGACTCGGAAGACTCAGATGACTCTGAGGAGCCGGAGGAGCCGGTTGTCTCGGCAATCTGCGGGATGTCGATAAGCACATAGCTGCGGTTCTGCATTATGTCACGCTCTTTCTCGCCCGACTCTCCTTGTCCGGCACCGAACACGCGCTTCACCACGTTGTTGGTATGGGCGTAGGTGGGGCGGAAGTTCACGAAAGCGTTGTCCACACGGGGCTTGTAGAACAGCGGATTCTTATTGCTATCCACTTTGGTATCGCCAAGGTCGGTGCCCGAAGGTACCGTCCCATCCGTAGGAATTGTCTCACCTTGCGTATAGGTATAGCGCTTGAATTTCGGATCAGAATAGTCGTAAGTACCATAGCATCCGCCGTAGATTTGGTCGACACGGCCCTGCAGATACTCCGTATAGGCACCGGCTACCAACACCGAGCGCGCGTCGGGCGTACCGTCGCCATTGGTGTCTGACTGATGCACCATGCTGAGCACATTCGCTCCGTACGGGTCACTGGCTTTACGCACACGGTGGGTAAAGTCCTTCGAACCAAAGATTCTGCCGCCCAGGTCGTTGGCGCCATAGGTGATATCACGAACCCAGGTGAAACCGGGCGTATAGTACGTTTCATCTTCGAGACCATTCGACGGCGTACCCAAATTGCCCATCTGTTCCTTGAAGGCAGGCTTGATCTGTCGGCCGATATAGGTCTCGGTATGACCTAAGATGTCGGCATTACAAGAGCCCGCAAAGCTGTTAAAGATACGTCCGGCACCTAAGTTGATGACGGTGTTGCCGCAGATGGGACCGAAGAAGCCGCCGCCGTACATGAACTCGCAGTCGGCCATGTTGTCGTTCTGGTTGCTCTCACTCTTCGAAACGCCAGGAATCGTACCACACAGATTGACATAGCAGCTATAGGCAGGATTGTAAGTGAATGTCTTGCCGTTGAAATTGTAGGTGAGCTCATTGTTGGAGGTGGCGTAAGTGAGGTCGGCAGCTTTCGTCGTTCCCGTCGGCTTGCCGATGGTGCCCTCTTCACTACCGCCGAAAATCTGGAAGGTATAGCCCTTGTTGAGGTTGATGGTGGTAGACCCCCATATCTCGGTGTCCTTACCCTTGCCGCCACCGAACACGTTCAGCGCCTGACCGAACACGTCCATACCCTGCTGGCCAAGGATGACACCGGTGTTGCGCTGGGTGATATGATATGTGGTCGTTGCCGTCTGGCTTTCACCATAGAGACTGTTCTCCTCACCCAGTTCGCCGGACTCCACCACGTCGAAGAGTTTGTCGCGCTCAATGATGGTCTCGTTCAGGTTGATGACCACGTTGCCGTTGACGATACCGCTCTCACAGCAACCGCCGTAGATGTTGCCGCCAAACAAACGGCGGGCAAGGTCGTCGTCATTACTCTCACTGGCAGAACCTGATGTCACGGGATCCATTTCGGGGTACGTCTTGGTATCTACGTCGTAACCGCGGCTGTCGACGGTGTTCCACATCAAATAATTATCAGGTAAAGAAGCGTTCAAATCCGGTGTTTCTTTCCACCGCTTAGGCTGAATCTTCAGACCAGAGAGGTTGAGCACCAGTTTGTTGCCCGTCTCGTTGGTATTCTCTCCGATAAGACCACCCTCGTAGCGGGCGTTATAGTCGTCAACTGCTTTTACAATGGCAGAGTTACAACCACCCACCAACTTGTCGAAGATGACAACCTTATGCGCGAAGTCTATCGTCGTTGTGCCGGCATTAGTCATACTACCCACATTACCGCCGCAGTAGAACGAGCCGATATACGCGCTATAAGGTTTATAGTTGGCATTATCACCTCTTTCAGTATTGTCGAACACCACGCTGGGCATGAGGTCCAAGGCACAGCCTTTCATGTACTCGGCAAAGGTGTCATCATCTGTCAGGTCTAAAGAGTTGAACTTCCAGTCGGTTCTTTCTGTATCGGAGAGTTGACCGTCAGCGCCAACATATTGTTTGTAAATCTTCAGCACGTCGTTGGCGTTCTGGTATTTAATCATGTTAGCACCGTTGTCGCCGAGGAATACGTTGTTGACAATGACGTTGGAGCCGATCTTCAGCTGTACCATCGGCTTCTCCTTGGTGGTTTTCAGCGTGGCACTGTTACCGCCTACGAAGACACTACCCTTGATGACAATAGGCTTGCTGGGGTCCTCGCCTCCATAGAGGCGAATAGACACCTGTTCGGCATTGGGACGGAAGGCATTGAGGGCATCGACGGAGTTGGAGCCTGGGTTGTAGTAGAAGTCCTTATACTCATCAAGCGCAACCAAGTTGGCGTTGTCGGTATAGGCATACGAACCGTTACCACCGCCATAGACGTCGCCAAGGATGCTGGTGTAGATACCCACGGCGTTGCCGCCATAGACCTTACCCGAGATATCATTACCGCCATAGACATTGGTAATCTGTCCGCCGCGCACCGTGGTACGAGCCGCCAGACCGACAGGAGCAATACTGCCTTCGGGAGGATAGGCTGTCACGTCGGTCATCACACCATTGATCAACTTCTGGGGACGCACGTCGGCCCTTCGGCAGCCGCCATAGACGTTGGACACAAACAGTTTGTCATTGTTAGCAGACGACGGTTCTATATTCAAGACCAGTCCGTTTTCACAGGTCATGGCACCTTCGTTACCACCGGAATAGAGGTCACGGATGATACCCTTCTGGAGGTTCCACTTCGGCATGATGGCCATCGGGGCCTTGTTATTGCCACCAAACACACGGGCATGGTTAAAGGCCCAGCTACTGAGGTTGCTCTGGAAAGTGGTCAGAGCCATCCTGGCTCTCAATAAACCCAGCAATTCAACTGCATCCTTTTGATGGATGGCGGCATAGACGGTGCCCATACTCACCAGATCGCTGCTCTCATTGTCGATGCAGATGGTGGTGGCCTCTGTCACCGTGGCATTGTTACCGCCGCCATAGACATGGGCGATACAGCCACCCTTGATCTCCAGATAGGTCTTGGAAAGTTCGGGGGCTTTCAACTCTGTAGCACTTTCGGCTACTTCCGTCTCGCCAACTTTGGCTATATAAGTGGTAGTGGCGGATTCACCTTCACCAGTGGTCTTGGTTCCGTAAGTATAGTCGCCATTACCGCCACCGAACAGGCTGCCTATCACGAGCATCTTGGAGTCACCGGTCACAGCATTTTCACCTTCACCTATTGTTAGAGGATCACTGGCACTGGTATGGATAAAGGTTTTCCAAGTATTGTCTATTTTATTCTTGGTCTTGTCATCGTTATCGGCAGCTGTCTTCCATATGTTCTCCAGTTCACCACTTTCTGTCGGAACCGTCGTTGTAACAGTTCCCTGTCCGATCGTTCCTGATATATCATTGCCGCCATATACATTCACGATGAAGATGTCGTCGCTGGCATTCTTGCCGTCGATATTGACAAACGTTGAGCCGCCGACATTAGCCATTCGGGCACCGCCGTACACATCTGTTAAGTAGCCTCCGTACACAGAAACCTTTGTGTTACCATCCAAATCGCCAGCATTACCACCGCCATAGACGTTACCACCAATATTAATCAGGAACTCCGGCTGTTCAGACTGTTCCGACTGGGTATTCTGTTCGTTCGACTCAGACTGTGGATCTGGCGTAGAACCCTGTGCCTTGACCGTCATCGCAGCCAGGAGCATCATCAAGCTTACTATGATATATCTAACTCTCAATTTTCAATCTTCAATTTTCAATAATCTTCAATTAACCACCACCGTCGGGTTGTCCACATCTGGCTCAGATAGTATATACAGATAAGTGGGCTGTACTTTTATGGTGTACGAATAACAGTGGCCGTTCATCGTTCCTGAGATCTCGAACTTTTTGCGCAAGTCGATCGTATTCTCGGCCTGACATTCCTTTCGGATGAGGTTGCCATGGATGTCAAAGACATCGTAGGTGCTGCGCAACTTGAAATAGGTGTTCACACCAGGCACGAAACTGCCCATGAAGTTAGTGGGTGTATCTGGACTCAAGACCACCTCGTTGTCGGGGTGCTCCTGGGTATTCACTGCGCCATTCCACTCGTAAAGTGGCGTAAAGTCAACGTTAGCATTGCCAATGGGGGTAAAGTCGATGCTCCCAACGATGGGTGATGTACCTGTTTCGTTCTTCCGTAGGGTAATCGTAGCGTCGTATTTGGCTTTGACACCGCCGCCTGACTCGTCGGCGTAGGCAATCAAATCAAGTTTGGTCAGCCTGATACGGCGCAAAGCGTAGTAAGTCGCATCGACTGTAAAACGGAAGCGCAATGACGAGTAAATGTGGTCGAAGAGCAGGAAGATGTAGTTCGAGGCATTATCACCAGGATTAAATGTAACATCAAACTTGCCGGGAGCCACCCGTATGTTATCAGAACTGCCCGTGTCGTCATCTTCGGCTGAGCCATCCTTTGCCCCGATAATGACGCAGACATCGCTGGGGGTAATGGTACTAAGGCCGTTGATGGTTAATATGGCACCGTTGCTGTAGTTGCCACTCAAGGGAGAGATATTAGCCCCTTCAGCATCCTCCACGGGGATAAAGCCATAGAGGTGGAAGGGAGAAGAAGTGCTGCCATTCTCCAAATCCGCATCCATGTGCCAGTTACTTTCATCGGTCTCCCTGTAGTAGAAGAAACGTTCCTGCACGTCTTGCGTACCTTGGGTGAAGAACGCTTTGATGGACTTGTTTGCAAGATCCTTTTGGTTGGCGAACATGCCGTTGGGACCAAAGATGTGGCTATAGAGGTAATAGTTTGAAGGAGGCGTCCAGGCACGGGTACCCATACGGTCAGCTATCTCCTCAAAGCCAGTGGTGCACGACATCACCTCCGCCGAAACCCGCTGTCCCTCAGGCGACGGGTCGTCGGAGCATCCCATAAGGCTCATCAGTCCTACAAGACTCATCAGCCGTATCATCTTGGCCATATGTCGTAACAACTCCTTCATTCCTTCAACTATAAACTAAACTACCAATTATGCACCGTATGGTCTGACTCATGAATAGTCCACTGAGTGAAAGCCGACTGCACAGAGCTGATGCTCACGCCACCATCCACGTGTACCTTAAAGACATATGTATACTGGTAGCCGGGTTTCCAGTCCATATATTCAGCTGGCACAATCGTAGTCTTCGGTTCACCGTTCACGTAAACATAAAGGGTATAGGTGCCCTGGTTTGTGACGGGGAGAACGGTGTACACCTTATTCACATTTGTCTCATCGGCTCCCAAGTACGGATCTATGACAACACCATTATCCTTTGTCACCGACGTGTAGTAGTCCAGCTTAAACTCTGTCAGTCCCTCGGGCTCGCCAGAGGCGGCAAACGTCTCAGTAAGGCTCGTTCCTGTCAGAGGATAGGTGACGGTCACATCTCCCTTCGTCTTGATGGTACTGTTGCTCGTAGGACGGAAGCTCTTGTTGGTCAGCTCGGTAGTGCTTGCCAGGCTGGGATCCTCGAAGATGAACATGAAGCGTACCTTCGACAGAGGCTTGATGAACTCCAGCTGCACGGGCTGTCCAAACTTGCGTTGGGGATAAACATCCGGGTTACCGGTGGAGAACCACAGGTGACTGTAGTAGGGCGTTTCATCCTCTTTTTTGGCATCAGCCTGGTAGGTCACCTTATAGTACTTGATTGATTCTACCGTCACTTCTGTTCCTGTCACAACGTTCGTTCTGGTGGCACCGGCTACACCCAAGAATCGGTATGCATTGGCACTCCAGTCCCAATACTTGATGGTCTGCTCTTCCTGGTCATGGGCCTGCTGATTCACGTACTCCCAGCCATCAGTGTTGGAAGTTGTGGTGTTGGCCGAGTTAGTAACCCAGTTCACGATGTAGCCCGGGAAGACGGTCTGCGGATCGCCATAGCCGTTTTCTTCGTCATAGTCCATGTTCTTGAACCCATAGACCTTGAAAGAGGTGACGTTTTTCTCTTCGAGACCGGCACGGGTGATATTCTCTTCCTCCTGTTGTAAGGCGGAGAAGAGGATGGGCAGATTAGCGTCAGGCTCCTCCGGTGTAGGCGTCGGCGTCGGATCTGGCGTCGGGTCGGGCGTGACGGGTATCACGACATCCTCGCCGCCGCTTCCGCACGACACAAACGCCGGCACGGCCACTGCTGCCACCGTCAGCATCATCGCCGACTGCAGCAGCATGGCGACAGACCTCATCAGGCCCGTCATCCTATGCCGTATGTCTCTGTCCGTCCGTTTCATCTCGCGCGTACATTATCTTTTATTATCCTCTTTCAAGCCAGACGGGACCATCCCCGCCCAGCTTGGGTTAGAGGTTATCAAGAGGCAGGAGCCACAACGATAATCTTATACTGATATACTCCATCAGAAACCTTATATTCTACAGCATAAGTATTGCCAGCAGCAGGGGTGAACTTAGCTGCTTTACCACTTGCAAATGTTATGCCCTGTGATTTTTCATTTGAGCTAAGTATAGACAATAGATCAGAATCTGTCTTTGTCTTTGTTGTCAAAATCAAGTCTGCCTCTGTAGTACCAGCAGCTACAGTATAGAGATTAATATTGGTAGTTGCCAAATCTATTAAATTACCAGTCGAATTGTCAGTAACAGTAATATAGATAGGCTTACTTGGATTACGAACAGCATAGGTAATACCTGCAGTAGAAACAGAACCATCTTGATAAGTTGTGATAGAAGGAGTCGAAACTGTGGTAATAGTTCCAACTTCTTGTCCATCTGTTGCAGCAACAGTTACAGCATCGAAGGTGATTGGATATAGACCTTCTGGAGTTCCTGTAGTTTGGCTTGTTGTACCGTTAGTGTTGTCACTGATCTTAAACAGATAAGTATAAGCATAGTTCGGATTCCAAGTCATATACATTTGTGGGACTACAGCCTTAGCACCATAAACATGAATCGTTTCCTGAGTAACAGTGTTGTAAAGGTCATAGTCAACATACAATATCATGTTGCCCACATGGTCTGTATTGGGGAAAACGCTCTGGTAATCAGAGGAACCTGTAGCCCACGTAGGAGAAGTTGATGTTGTCCCAAGAATAGCTGTTGTAGGATCTGCATCTGTATCAAATGTTCCAAAGTCAAAGAAACTTGATTGAGCAGTTGTCCCTTCCTGAGTAAATATAGCATGTGGGCCATAAGTCACATTAAATTTAGCAGAACCTGAAGAAGAAGAACCATTAAAAGAACCCGATAGTATTGCTTTCGTTTTTGTAGCCGTGAATTCCGAACCGTTAGGACGGAAGTTTACATTGCGAACCTCATATCCAGGAATGGTCTCATAGATACCCAGACGTACTTTGGCTGCAGCAGCACGGAAAGTGAACTGCACGATGCCGCCAATTTTGTTGATACTGGTTGCAGGCTTGGTAGGCGAATTGTCTACATTATCTGAAGTTGAAGAGTTGAGCGTAATCTTATCTGCAACATAAAGACCTGCCAAATCAGCGGCTGTTGCTTCTACAGTGAAGCCAGAAGTCTTATATTTAGTAATCTTTGGCGTAGCATTTTCACCTGAGCCAGTTGTGTGTGTTGCAGAATATGCCACGAATTCATACGTCTTTGCACTATAATCCCAGTATTTGATAGTCTGGTCCTTACCTTCAGCAATTGTTGCTAGATGACCTGCCGTTCCATGAGTACCTGCTGCACCAACGTAATCCCAATCTTTGGTGTCAGAAGTGGTTGTCCCAGCGGTGCTTGCTGCATACCACACCCAGTAGGGCTCAGCACTGTAATCATTTCCACTTCCATATGCATTTGTGGCAAAAACGTTACTTGTAACATCAGAGCTATTAACTGTCACTGTTTTGGTTCCATATACTTTGAACTTATAGTCCAAAGCCTCTGCAGCACTAGCACCCTCTGCTCGGGTAATGCGTGGAGTATTAGATGCGAACTGGATGGCACCAGCAGTGTTGTCAGGCGTCGGAGAAGTGTTCTCTCCCACGAACTCATCGCTTGTGCAGCCGGCTAACGCTACGAAAGCCAATGCTGCGAGGAATAGATTTTTCTTCATAATCTTTACGTTTTTATTGTTATACATTCTTGTTTTTATCTTACTTATCAATCATAGTCTTCTCTATCTTGCACTGATGGGTTTTCAGATTCTTGTCGTAGTTGATTCCCACCAGAAGCAGGTCGCCCTGATACTGCGCTATTTTCGCGGAATACTGTTTCCTGTGTATCTGACTGATGGCAGAGTCAGCATCCATGTCGAATTTCAGTTCCAACACAATGGCTGGAGACTCAACATTCTTCCTCGGAATGAGCACGATATCGGCGAAGCCCTTGCCCGTGGCCAATTCACGATGCATCACATAGTCGTTCTTGGCATAATAGTAGGCAATACTCAGCACACATGCCAGCGAGTTCTCGTTGTTATAGCTCAGAATGCTGGTGTTCTCGTCATGAGCGGCATCCACACCACGGGCCACAGCCTCTTCGTCACCATCAAGCGTAGCCTGAAGTAGCTCTTCTGATGCTTGGAGTGCAGTAACCACAACTGCCCAGTTATTGTCCTCAATGGCATTCACCATCTCGCCTGCCACCTCCTTATTGGGAATGTAGCACTCATCCTTACGCCAATCATAACTGAGGTATCCCAGATGGATGAGCACCGTCAGCACATCGTCCTTGCTGCGAATGATGGACATGTCGTTCTGGAACTTGGTGGGGTTAACTTTACTGCGTCCTCCCGCCAACATATTGATGATATCATCCTTCAACCCCTCATAATTCATCTGGATATAGCGAGCTACAGCATCGTAAGCACCCGTTGAAGCCCAAAAACTGCGACAGCGACCGCTATACAAGGCTTGCATAACGGAGTTGGGATTGAACATTGACATCTCGTCGCCGATCTGATATCCGTCGTACCACTTCACAAGTTCGTCGAAATCCATACCGTGCTGTGAGGCCAGTGTACATACTTCGTCTTTCGTGAAGCCGAAGAACTGGCTCATATTTCGAGGCTCCACCATCGAATACTCGATAAAGTTGTTCAGTGCCGACTCGGTCTTATATTTCTTGATAGGTAGTATGCCTGTCATGTAAGCACAGGCAAACACACGCATCGCATCCTGACTCTTAAACATTCGCCTCAACCATCCAACGTATGCATCCATCGCCTTCGAGTCAGGAGCGAACTCGCGGCAGATTGCATCCCACTCGTCGATGATGAAAACGAACTGCTGCTGCTTTATTTCACTAACTCTCAGCATATAATCCATCAGACAGTCACCCTCCTCCACAAGCACATCAGGATAGGCTTTGCTCACATCGGCTAAAAGGGCGGCATCTATTTTGTCGACGATATCTTCGCCTTCGTATCTCGACACGAAGTTCGTCATGTCAAGATAGATAGCAGGATACTTGTTCAAATGCTTTTCAAACAATGGGTCTTGGGCTATTTTCAAATCTGTGAACAGGCTGCGCGAGTCACAGGAATGGTCGTAGTAGGCATACAGCATCTTAGCCGCCATCGACTTTCCGAAACGGCGGCAACGGGTCACACAACTGAAACAACGCTCGGTGAAAAGCGTACCATTCACCACAGCAATCAGTCCGGATTTGTCAACGTACTCACTATTCCTTGCACGTTGGAATCCTGTGTTACCTATATTTATATATATACCCATTACTTTTTATCTTCTTCACATCTACGAGGCCCGGCCTCTCTGTGAGAGTTGTTTTATTTCTTTCTTTCGTAGCTCACCGGGGAGTCGAACCCCAGCGAGCTTATTATGGAGGGAGTTTATTGAACCTTAATTACCTTTACACCCCAAATAATGTTACTATTGGTGTATTTCTTATAGTAGGTTTTGGTATCCGTCCCAGTCGGTGCAACAAAAATGCCACTGACAGCAGTCGCACCATTAGGATCCTCATACCATACACCTGAGGTACCCCAGTCTGCGGGAGCAGAGCTCGATGAGGTAAAGGTCTGAGCAGAGTAGAGATTGGTTGCTGCTGCTGTAGCATCGTACTTGTAGGTAATGGCATACTTTCCTGCTGCTGGTGTAAACTTAGCAGCATCGCCCTCACCAACGGTAATATTATTACCATCCACTCCAGGAATGGTGGTGACATTCTTAGTTAACGACCCTTTAGTCAGGATAATACCATTACGACCAGTGGTCACACCGCTTGTGGCCGTTTCCGGAATATTTAAAGCATCCATAACGGAAGCCTCTGTGATGGGATATTTATTTTCATCGTAACCAGAAATGGTAGTAATTTCCCATACAGAACAAGTCTTGCCGTCATCACCCTCATTCACTTTCTGCAGACTACCATCCTTCATCACTTGGACATATATATCACCCTTAGAAGCTAGATAAGTATCGCCATCTGCATAATCATGTCCCTTCTGATAAGTAGTGATACTCGGTGTAGCCACTGTAGTTACGGTGGTCTGCTTATTGTCCTGAGAATCTATAACTATAGCATCGAAAGTAATAGGATAGAGACCAGCAGGATCGGTAGGAGTAAGATTTGTCCAACCATTGGTGTTGTCGCTAATCTTAAAGAGGTAAGTGTAAGCAAAGTTGGGCTTCCATGCAGCATAGATAGCTGGCACAAATGCCTTAGCACCGTGAATATGAATTTCCTCACCTGAACCATCGGTAGCAAGCAAAGTATAATTAATGCGGAGTTCGAGAACTGTCCCAGTCTCGTTGGGAAGAACATTTAAATACCAAGGATCTGCCGTTCCCGCAAAAGAAGGGCTATTAGATGCACGACCAAGATAAGACCCACTTGCTTCCTTATTTTCTGCATTAGCATTATAATTCAGACTACCGAAACCCTTAGTTTTTCCACTTCCATTTGTTGCATCAGCAGTGAATGACACATGAGCCATATTGTAGTCGCTATTTGTCTTTTTATCTGATCCAATTGTTGGGAAAGTGACGGTATAAATACCTGACTCAAAAAACGCATCTGTTGCTTCTGTACCAGTAGTGAATAAAGTTACGTTAGTGTTATTCAGTTGACCGTCCTCAGTTCCTGTTGCCTTAATATCACTGTTACTTGAGTTGTCCTCAATGTAGAAATTGACATCCTTCACAGAATAGCCAGGAATTGTCTCATAAAGGGCTACACGAACCTTAGAGGAAAGATTTCGGAACGTCAACTGAACTTCTTTCTGGTAGTCAGAAGCCTTATAAGCTGTAACCATATTGGAAATATAACACTCCTTCAATGCGGCCACATCACCTCTCAGCGTATATGTGGGGCCAGCATAAGTACTAGCTTTTGTAATTGGAGAAATAAGAACTTGACCTGCTGAGGGCGTTCCTGTAGTTAAAACGTTAGCAGAGGACAACTTTCCCGTAGAATAAGCAGCAAAATCATACTGAGAAGTGCTATAGTCCCAATATTTTATTGACTGAACAGCACCTGCTTCCAGTGTTGAAGGAGCTTGAACCGTTGCTCCAACATATTCCCAATCAGAGGTATTAGACTCAGTTTTTCCTGCAGAGTTTGCTGTCCAAGTCACATAATAGTTATTGAATACTTCAGACATGGAAGAACCGTTACCTTTGAAACCACCAACAATAAACTTGCCACCAAGCAGGTCTGCTGCATCGGCGCCAATATGATTTGCACGGGTAGATCCCTGAGAGGCGGATGAGAATACGATAGCGTCAGATTCGCTCGGAGAATTGTCCTGGGGAGTAGTAACGTCCCCAATGAAGTCATCGCTTGTGCAGCTGGCAAACGCTACGAGAGCCACGGCTGCGAAGAATAATTTCTTTTTCATAATAAAATGTTTTGTTAGTTATTTGATTCTTTTAATTGTCTCATATATGTAATAAATTACATTTTCTATTATTAAAGGCATTAATTTACAACCTTGATGACCTTGGTGTAGTAAACGCCGTTGTTCTTGGTAAACTTGTCGAAGTATCCATGACCGCCAACGGCCTTCTCACCAGCAAAGCAAGGATGCCTCTCGGCTGGAGTGGACGTGTAAACATAATAGCCGTCAACAGGATCTCCAACGCTGATAGTATCTTCATGCTTTAATTTACCATCACTATCCATGCTGAAATAGATCACACCGGCCTGGGCAGTGCCCGAAGCGGCTTCCAGATTGAAATTGCGGTAAAGACCCGTCACATCATCATACGCAACCTTGCTGACAGGTACATAAACATCTTGATTGGCCGTGGGAGCAGTCTGAGTGTAGACAAAGGCAAAGGTACCGGCAGAAGGCTGGAACTTGACGGCCTTGTTTGCGCCAAGGTTGATGGGATTGCCATCGACACCATTCTCAATCGTGCTCACCGGAGTGGCGCTCTGCTTGGTCATTCCAATATTATTGCGACCGATGATGATCGATGCCGTATTATCCGCACTGTAAGTAAGGGCGTCAATAATGTCAGCCTCGGTACAGGAGTTGTCGTCTAACTTATAGACGGCGGCATTCGACGCGGAGAGTGTCACGAGGTCGTTGTTCTCGCCAACGGTCACGTAGATGGGCTTGCCGGTAATCTTGTACTCATTGTTGTTGACCACGACCTGACCCTCCATGTAAGTGGTGATGCTGGGCGTAGAGACGAGGGTGATGGTCTCCTGAGCCTGGTCTGCGTCCTCATCGTTCACCACGAAGGCATCGAAGGTAATGGGATAGAGGCCCGCAGGCGTATTATCGGTCGTGCCTCCGCCAATGGGGTCGTAGTGCGCGTCATCAGTAGCGTAGCCGTTGGTACGGTCGCTAATCTTAAATAAATAGGTATAGGCATAGCCGGGCTTCCACTGGGTATAGAAGGTGGGCACCTGGCAGGAGGCTCCCTTCACCTCGATGATCTCGCCAGAGCCGTCGGTGGACTCAAGGACGTAGTTCACACGGAGGTTGAGGCTGGTACCGGTCTCGTTGGGCAGGTACTGGGTGAAGTAGTTGCCCTCTGCCTCACCGGCCATAGAGGCAGCGTTCGACGAACGGCCCAGGAAGGCGGCACCGGTGGTCTTCTCACTCTCCTCGGCAGTGGTGTAGTTCAGGCCACCGAATTCGACGATGGAAGACTTATCGCCAGTTCCGACAAACTTGACGTGGGCCTGGTTGTTGTCGGGATCGCTTTCTGCATCAACTGTAGGATAATAGACGGTGTAAGTGCCGGAGTTGTAGAAGAGACTGGCGGCATCGGTCGTGAAGAGCTTCGGCGAGCTGTTGCGATCGGCAGTATTGTACGCGCTGTAGAACTGCACGTCGCGCACCGAGTAACCGGGAATGGTCTCATAGATACCCATACGCACCTTCGATCCGAGACTGCGGAACTTGAGGGTGACGGGGTCGTCGCCATACTGTGCCTTCTTCCGTGTCACGATGTCGGAGATATAGCAGCCTATCAGGTCGGCCGACCTGCCTGTGTAAGAATAAGCGGCTGCGCCGAGCGAAGAGGGTTCGATGGCTGACACCAGCACACTGCCGGCGGGAATGCCTGAGCCGGTGTCTTCGAAGATGGCGTTCTTTTTACCAGTAGACCAGGCGATGTAATCGTACTGAGGTTTGCTGTAGTCCCAGTATTTCATGGACTGACTGGTGATGCCGTGGGCTTCGGCATGCTTGATAAGCCCCTTGCCAACATACTCCCAGTTCCTGGTGTTCGACTCAGTGGTGTAGGCCGTATTCTCCTCGTACTCAACGAGGTAATTATCGAAAACGACGGAGCCGACACTGGCCGTTGACGATCCTTTGAAACCCGTCACTACGAACTTCTTGTTGAGTAGGTTAGCGGCTTCCGCACCAGTGAAATTGGCACGGGTAGATCCTTTGGATTCCGATGATTCCGGTCCAAACATAATAGGTGTTCCCTGTGTCTCCGGAGAGTTCACAACAGGAGGGGTGTCAGCGATCTGGTCGCTGCACGCGGTAAGGACTATCCCAGCCATTACCGCAAGAAAGATCTTCCTTGTCATACGCATCTTTGTATTAATTGATTGTTTCATTTTGATTTCGCTTTTAAGTTTATAAATCTATTTCGTGGGTTCCTCCGTCCTCGAAGTCCTTCACGACAGCATCGAAGGCAGAGCCTCCAGTACGAGTAGGGATACGCACGGTATCCATATCCAGTTCGACGGTGATGACCCCACCCTTCCAGCGGCGGCGCACCTGCTCGGTGACGTCGAACACGAAGGTCGAGTCGATACCGTTGTTGAACTGCATCGTCACATCAAGATAGTGTGGAACCTCGTCAGTCACCTCGTCGCGGTGCTTGATGCGGTTGCCATTCTGGCCGCAGATACCGAAGGTAAGGAGGCGGCCGCCAATGATATCCACAAGCTCACTATCTTTCTCACAATTGTATTTCAGTCGGTTGTAGTAGTGGACTGTCACCACATCCTCGCCGGTGATACCGGTGTTGAGGACCGTAGTGCGTCCGAAACCGGAGAGGTTGCCAGAACCGTCCACACCTACTACCCTACGGTTGTTGTGGTGAATGATCACCTGGGTGAGGTAAATATAGGTAAGGGGTTCTAGGGTCATATCGATATGCTTCACATAAACGTCGTTCACAGGGTCGTACTCGAAACCCGTCAGGTCCTCGTTGATCTCGACACCCTGGGTATAGGCCGCGAACAGCTCCTCAGGCTGGTAGAACGAACGAGTATAGCGGGGAGCCTGGTAGCGGGAGAGGGTCAACGACTGGTTGGTATAGGCCGTGACATAGTCGAACGAGGTCTGCTCGTCGAAGATCAGGCTCTGCACACCATCGGGGGTGATCACGTCGTTCCATACGAGGATGTCCCAGTAGCCCCAGTTGTAACGGGCCCTGTAGTTGTGGCCCTTGACGGTGGCGGAGAGTACGCTGGTATGGGGCACGAAGGGCGTGGATCCGGTATAATAGCGGCGCAACAGGAACACCTCGGGCGCGGTATAGCCGATGTTGCCGAAGAGGCGCTGGTCTTCTTCGTCCCAGCCGTAATACCACTCGTCGCGCCAGTTCTTTTTCGTCTCATACGTGGTCTCCAGGTCGTAGTCCCAATAGGTATCGAGGTTGATGTCAATCATAGGCAGGTTGACGTCGATGTTGCCATTGTCGTAGAGGTGCAGCTCCGGCTCGGGGATGCAGCAGACGAGCATAGCGAGCACCGACACGACTATCGCCGTGCGGGTCACCGTCATCATGTTATATCGTCTGCTACTTCTCATCTTCTTTTCTCGTAATTAATGAAACTGACACCTTTCTTCTGTACCCTGCGGTAGAGCAGGTCGTAGGTCAGCGTCACGCCGATGCGCGTGGGACCAAGCCAGCTGTAACGGTACTGACGCTTCTTGAACAGACTCGGATCCTGGGTCCACTTATAATAGTACAGGTGGTCGCGGTAGTTGGGATCCACGGGGTTCTCATACTGATAGGGGTCGTACTTACAGGCGTAGAAGCCCACCTGCAGACCGAACTCCAGTCGCCAGTGACCTTTCTTGGAGAGACCCATGACGTAGCCGGCTCCGACACCGGCACCAAGGCCCTCTCCTACCCAACCGCGGTCGGCATCGAAACAGATGCCGAAGAGTCCCAGATGGGCATAGCCCTGAAGGTAGAGGCCACGGAAGGCAGGACCCTTTCCCGGAGGATTAGCGTCCATATCGCCGCTGCGCAGGTAGTAACGGGACTCCACCTGGTAGTTGCGGATCTGGAAATACTTGTGGGCGTCGTAGTCCTGCCACCAAGGGAAGTCGAAGGAAGCGCCGAAAGTAAAGTGGCCATTCTTCGGGTAGTACTCCACTGCCACATTGGGAATGGGGCACCAGCGGTTGTAGCCGGGCATATAGACACCGTAGAACAACAGGTTGGTCTTGAGGGAGAGGAACTCACGCCGGGGGATGGTATCCGGCTCAGGCTCGGCAGGCGTCCCAACGGGCACGGGCGCTATGGAGTCCACCTCAGGCAGTCCGGGCTCCACCAGTACGACGGGCGACTGCTCATGGACGACGGGATCCAGTTCAGGTACCACCGGCTCTTCCACCTCGAGTTCCACAGGCACATAACGGCGGAACACCAGCACGATGCGGGCTGTGCGCAGACCGGGGAAATACTCTTTCAGGAGCCTGTTCCACAACTGTCCGCCACGGGCCGTCTGCAACTTACGCTTCAACTGGTCCGGCTGACCTTCGTAACGGTCGGTGAGATCCCTGACATAGCCATAGTCCGGGTCGTTGGCACGACGCATCATCAGACACAGCGTGGAATAGTCTTCAATATCCACGTCAAGAGAGAAATAGCGGCTGCTGAGAGGGAATGCCAGACGAGACTGGATAAAGTCGAAAAGAGCCTGGGCACGCTGGGAACCCAGCTTCTGGTTCAGTTTGACCGGACCTTCGGGTGAAGCCGCACCGCGGATAATCAGCTGAACAAGCTGCAGACTGTCGCGGTTGATGTCCGGAAGCACTTTCTCGTCGAGCTCACGAAGGAACTGGTCAGAAAGATTCAGGCTGGACTTATTGACGGGGAACACCACCTTGCCGGCAACGTCGAAGAAATCCTCATCGTTCATCACGAGGGAGTCTCCATATTCCACGAAGCGGAGATAGGGATAATCAGAATAGGCCGAATCCATGTGCGCAACCGACGCCAGCTGGCGCGCCTGCGCGGAAGAAACCATCAGCATCAGGAGTAATGCGGATAGCTTAAGGACATGGAAACAGGTTAATCTGATACGCATTTTAAAATTTATTTTAATTGCAAAGATAATAATAATTGTTCAACCAAATATTCTTTTCATCGATTAATTGCCTATATTTAACATTAATTAAAGGAAAAACAATCCTATTAAACTAGTTTTACCATCTACAATTTTTGATTAAGCACAAACGGTCTTTTTTCGTCTTTTTGTTTATTTTAACAGATAAATATGTAAGATTTTTGTACTAACATTCAGTTGTTTTCCCAAAAAGACGTACCTTTGCAGTGCTTTTCATAGAAAAGACCATTTTTAGTATTCAGAACATGTACAAGCCACTATTCAACAAGCGCCAGGTGCTCGTGTTCCGGCATTTCGGGAACAAGGGCTACTCACTGTTTGCCTGTCTGGGCAGAGAGGTGGTATGCAGCGTGCTCTCAGTAGCCACGCTGACCTACGCCTCGGCGGAGAGTGTAGCGACGGATCCCATCGTCACCGACTCCACCGCCACCACGACGGCACGGGAGATGATGCTCGAGGAGGTCTGCGTGACCGGCTCGAGGGCGCCACTGACCAGGAGTCAGGCAGCGAGAATGGTAACTGTACTGGAGAAGGCGGACTTTGCGCAGGCTCCCGTACAAAGTGTCAACGACTTACTGAAATACGCCGTGGGCGTGGATGTCAGGCAACGGGGACCCCTCGGTGCCCAAACGGACATCTCCATACGCGGCGGCACGTCGGAGCAGATCATCATACTGCTCAATGGCATCAACATCTGTGACCCGCAGACAGGACACAATGCCATGGACCTGCCCGTTGACCTCAACGACATCGTCCGCATAGAGGTGCTGGAAGGTCCGGCAGGAAGGATCTACGGCACTTCGTCGCTCGTCGGGGCGGTGAATATTGTAACAGGAGTCAGGAGTCAGGAGACAGGAGACAGGAGAAATGTTCAAGCACATATTGAGGGCGGATCATACGGTTACTTCCATGTCGGTGGCAGGTATTCTACTGACTCCAGACTCCTGACTCCTGTCTCCTTTTCCAATTCCCTCTCCGCCAACTACTCCCGGAGCGACGGCTACAGCCGTTCAAAGGCAGGCAACCTGAACACCGACTTCAGCGGGGCGAAAGCGTTCTATCAGGGTCAGTATGAGGACGATGACCTCAGGCTTCACTGGCACATGGGACTGGCTGACAAGGGCTGGGGGTCCAGCACCTTCTGGGCCTCTCCGAAATGGCAGGCCGACGAGCAATACGAACACACCACAAAACTTTACACAGCCATACAGGGAGAGAGCAAGCGCGGAAGACTGCACCTAAGCGGCAACGTCTATTGGAACCAGAACCGTGACCATTACGAGGGCTACCGAGACAGACCGGAGGTGATGAAGTACAACTACAACCGAACCGACGTTTACGGAGTCAGCTTCAATACCTATTTTGACTGGAATACCGCAGACCCTGACCGGATAAGAAACAGAACTGCACTTGGTGCGGAACTGCGGAACGAGGACCTTGTCAGCGGCAACCTCGGGGAGCCACTGGCACAGACACATCACATCAGCGGCACTGACCGCGACTATACTCTGGGCGTGAACCGAACAAACATAAGCGGATATCTGGAGCACAACATACTGCTAAATAATTTTACAATATCAGCAGGTATCGTGGCCGTGAAGAACACCTGGAGCAACATGAACATAACGGTCTATCCCGGTATCGATGTCAGCTATCGTCCCTCACCCCACTGGCGACTCCACGCTTCGTACAACAGCTCGCTGCGCATGCCATCATTCACGGAAATGTACTACAAACTGCAGGGCTACAGTGCTGACCCTCACCTGAAGCCTGAGGAGATGAGCGCCATCGAAGCAGGATGCAATGTTCAATATTCAATTTTCAATTTTCAATGTGCTCTCTGGTACCACCAAGGGAGAAACATGATCGACTGGATCATGGACACGACAAAAGGAGACGATGCCACCTGGCAGAGTGTGAACCATACCGAGATCAACAGCCTCGGCCTCGAGATCGGCGCACGGTACCATTACAAGTCTTCAACTCTCCACGTGTCTTACAGTCTCATTCATCAGGACAAGAAACAAGAGCCTGGCATCGTGTCGCAGTATGCGCTGGAATACCTGCGCCATAAACTGGTGGCACATGCCCTGCTGCCCCTGACCAAAAGACTTTCTCTGGATCTCAACCTGCGCTGGCAGGACCGTGTGGGAAGCTATACCGACTTCGAAGGACAGGTCTGCGACTACAGACCGTACGTTCTCACCGATGCCCGTATGACATGGCGGCAAGCAAAGTGGGAAATCTACGTGGGAGCAAACAACCTGTTCGACACGCGTTATCACGACTACGGACTCGTTCCACAGCCCGGACGCTGGATGATCGTTGGCAGCAGTGTCAACCTATAATTGTTTACGGTTTACAGTTTAATTATTTCTTAAGTTTGAAGGAGTTCTCGATACTGCGGATTTCGTCAGAGAACGTAATATCGACCTTCAGACGCTGCTCGACGGCGTTGCAGGAGTGGATGACGGTGGAGTGGTCACGGTTGCCGATCAGCTGTCCGATACGACCAGCCGGCATCTTCGTGTACTTCTGGGCCAGATACATTGACACCTGGCGCACCTGCACCAACTCACGCTTGCGGCTTTTGCTGAACACCTGACGCTGCTCGACATTGTAGTGACGGCACACCTTCTCAAGGATATCGTCGATGGTCAGCGGGTGGTTGTCGACCTTCACGGCACGCTTGACGATACGTTCGGCAAGACGCATGTCGAGATGGGTGTTGTAGACGATGGAATAAGCCATCAGTGAGTTCACCACACCCTCCAGGTCGCGGACGCTGCCATTGGCCGTCTCAGCGATATACTGGATGACATCGGCAGGAATCTTCAGACCGTCACGACGGCACTTGGCATTGAGAATGTCGATGCACAACTGCACATTGGGCTTCTCGAGCTCGGCTATCAGACCACAGGCGAAACGCGTGAGCAGACGGTCCTTCACACCCTGAAGATCCACCGGAGGACGGTCAGAGGCCAGAATGATCTGCTTGCCGATACGGAACAGGTGGTCGAAGATATGGAAGAAAGTATCGAGCGTCTTGGGAGAGTTCATCCACTCCTGGATATCATCGACGATCAGCACATCGATGCTCTGGTAGAAGTTGATGAAGTCGTTGGTGGTATTGTGGCGCACGGAGTCGGTGTACTGCACCTGAAAGAGACGGGCAGAGACATAGAGCACCCGCTTCTGAGGATAGGTCTCCTTACAACGCACACCAATGGCATTGATCAGATGCGTCTTTCCGCAACCTGAAGGTCCATAAATAAAGAAAGGATTGAAGGTGGTCTTTCCAGGATGTTCCGCAATGGACAGTCCGACGGTACGAGGCAGCTTGTTAGAATCACCCTCAATGAAGTTCTGGAAGGTCTTCTTGACGTCGAGCTGGGGGTTCAGCTGCTGCGGTGTGGCAGCATCGAGCACGGTCGGCGACTGGTTGGCACGGGTGGTTGGCTGAGCCTCAAGGGTCACACCGTCACTCTCTACGTCCACAGTCACATTACGCTGGGCCTTCACAGTCACAATACGGTAACTGAGCCGCACGCCGGAACCGAACACACGGGCAAGCACCTTGCTTAACAGTCCCACGTAGTACTGCTCCAAGTACTCGCACACGTACGAGCTCGGAACCTGCACCAGAAGCATCTGCTCCTTCTCCGAGTAAGACTCGAAGACGATTGGTGCGAACCACGTTTTAAACTGTTGCTCTGTGACGTTGGCCTGAATCAGACGGAGGCATTCATCCCAAAGCGCCTGGTGATTATTGTTCATTCGGCGTTCCTTTATTTACTTTATTCTAATAGACATTTTATAATACAAGACTTAGGCTTGCGATTTATAATTGCGGTGCAAAGTTCGCTATTTTTTTTCAATCCTGCAAATCCACGGAAGTGGTCGATGTGTGTACAAAACAACGTAACTTGCTAACACTGCGAGGGTTAGGATGTTTCACGTACCAAGCTATTCAAAATGGGTATTGCAAAATTACAAGTTCTTGTATTTCAATCAGATATACCATTTGCTTCAATTACCGGAAATCAGCCGGAAAGACCACCCGACTTGTCGGAATGCTACGAAGACAGAGGGGTTTCGGCACATTCAAAGAAGAATGCAACAACCTACGCCTTTATTTAGACAATTTCTATTTACTTGTCTTTTTTACCGAAAACTGAGAAGTGAACGTACCGTTTGGGATGCTGCTTGAGATCAATCATCAAAGAGTCGGCATGCATCATCGTAGCATTCAGGTTGTTATAGAGTCCAGGGTCACGCATCAGCAGACCGAGGGTACCGTCATTACTGTTCAGCTTGGCCGTCATCTGCTCTAAGTTACGCAGGGTGAGGTCTACCTTCTGCATGGTACCGGCAAGGTCCAGTTCGCTCAGGTTATGCGTCAGGTTGTTGGTATTAGCCAACAGTCCGTCGGCATTCTCCAGCATCTGGGGCACCTGCTTGTTCAGGGCGGCTGTCAGACGGTTCAGGTCACTGGTGGTAGTGGTGAGATTACCTGTCAGCTGGTCGATATGACTGAGTGAGTTACTGAGGGCCGGATTGGAAAGCAGGGCATTGACATTGGCAAGGATGGAGTCGAGTTTCGGCAGCAGGGACTGCACATGGGGTATGATGTCCGCAGCCTTGGCCAGAGCACCCATCTGCAGACCGCCACTGATGGTATCACCCGGTTCGATGATGTCTGAGAAATTGGGACCGAGCTTCAGCTCCAGCTTGATGTTCCCCAACAGGTCGCTGGCAATCTCAGCACGGCTGCCAGAGGGAATGCGCATATCTTTGTTGATACTCATAACGGCCACGATATCTCCTTGGTTCTCAAAGTCGTAGATGATATTCTCCACCACACCTACCCTATAGCCGTTGGCATAGACGGGACTGGATGCGGAAAGGCCGCTGATGTCACTGAACTTTACATAATAGTTCTTGTCGGTAGAGAACACCGTCAGTCCCTTGAGGAACTGTAAACCGAAATAGAGCACCACGATGCCCACCAGCGCTACGAGCGCAATCTGTATTTCCTTACTGAACTTCTTCATATCTATTCACTTTTCACTATTCACTTCTTCTTAAACTCCCTGATGGCCTCGTTGATGTCCATTCGTACGCCATCCCTGAAGGCCACAATGAAAGCCTCCGGGAATCGTTTTACCAGATCCTTGCGAAGACGATACATCTCATTGTAGTTGGTCGACGAGCCGACCGTGTACTTATACAGTCCGCCCTCCTTATAATTGGAGGCTTCCTTCAGGCCCTTTAAACGGGCATCACTGGCCTTCAGCTTAGTGGAACTGGTCATGATCTGCACCTTGAACACAGGAGCGGATACAACGGGAGCTACAGGCTCCTCAGGCCTTGGCTGCACAGGCTTCTCAGACTGTGGCAGGGCAGACTCTTCAGAACGTGGCTGCACAGGCTCCTCAGTCTTAACCACCGGCTCCACCTCTGCCTCAGGCACAGGCATATAGGAGATATTCCCACTGCCACCATGATGCTTCAGGTAGGCCACGAAGGCATTATAGAGTCCATGGGCATATCTCTCAGAAGCACCTTTGGAATTCATAAAGCTCTCCTCGTCGCGTGTGGAGATGAAACCACACTCCACCAGACAGCCAGGCATTGACGACAGACGCAGCACGGCGAGATTGTCCTGCTGGGCACCCATATCCTGACGGCCCGTGGCCTGACACACGTATTTCTGCATGTACTTGGCCAACTCCACGGAGTTCTCCATGTTCTTGTCCTGAATAAACTCAAACATGATATCACTCTCCGGTGAATTGGGATCGTAGCCCTGATAAGTCTGCTGGTAGTCCTTCTCCATGAGGATCACGGCATTCTCACGCTTTGCCACCTCAAGGTTCTCCAGCACACCCGTCTTCTTGCCGGTCCGTTTGCTCGTACCGAGCGTATAGGTCTGGAATCCGTGTGCCACCTTTCCTTTAGGCAGGGCATTGATGTGGATAGAGATAAAAAGGTCGGCCTTGTTCCTGTTGGCTATCTCCGCCCGACGGTACAGTTCCACAAAACGGTCTGTCTTACGGGTGTATATGACCTTCACGTCAGGGCAGTTCTGCTCCACCATCTTCCCGAAAGCGAGGGCATACCTCAGGGTCAGGTCCTTCTCCCTCACCTTTCCAGGTCCGACGGCACCTGTATCATCTCCGCCGTGTCCAGCATCAATAACCAGTGTGAAACCCTTGGCGTTCGCGACACAGGCCACACACAGCATCACACCTATTATAATATATCTTAATCTCCTCAATTCCTTAATTTCAATCTTCAATTTTCAATAATTCTTAAAGTGCACCTCCACGGCGGCACCGTCACAATCTGCCCCCATCGGAGGGTTCAGCTTCGTCAACTCAAGGTCGACTGACGTCACCTCCGGGAAAGAGGCCGTGACAGCCTTGACGATGCGTCCTGCCACATGTTCCAGCAGCTTCGACGGCTCAGCCATCTCCTCTTCCACAAGGGCATAGAGGGCAGAATAGTCGAGGGTGTCACCCACATGGTCTGTCTCCATAGCCCGTTCCAACGGATACCCCACCCTGACAGTCACCAGAAAGTCGCCTCCCACCTGCCGTTCCTGAGGAAGCACCCCATGAAAGGCGTGGAAGCGGACATTCCGCAGGGAGATATAACCATCGGAAAGCATCATACGTCAGCAACGTTATCTGTCTTCGCGGCGTCAGAATCTTCCTCTTCATGGACACCGGGGATGTACTTCTTCAACGCACGCTCCACACCGGTCTTCCAGGTGTTGATGCTCTCATCTTTCAGCGAGAGCGAGCCTACCAGACGCACGACATGCTCCAGGGGCATGCCATAGCGCAGCACGCCGGAGATGAGCTTGGCGTAGTTCCAGTACTCGGGATTGAACTTCTCAGAGAGTCCTTCAACGGTGGTCTTGTAGCCTCGCTTGTTCTCAAACTGGAAATCGTAGCGCTTAGAGCCGTCAGGGTTCACCTGCTTGATGATCTTTCCCTTGGTGACGGTCTTTGGGAGGATGATACCCTCCTCGTCATCCTGGAGACCTGTGAAGATCTCATAGGGATAACCGTCGAGCAGACCCACCAGGGCCACCCACTTCTCTTTATTATTCTGGAAACGCACGACATCGCACTCGAGCTGCTGAGGACGGACCTCGGTCACATCAGGACGACGATACTGGGAGGCACCTGCCAGAGTCAGGTCAGTCAACTGCACCAGTTTGTCGGCGTCGTCAGGCTGAAGGGCCTTCAGACTCTGTTCCAACAGACTGACGATTCTCTCTCCCGTCAGGTCACTGCCCGTCTTCGAGGCAACCGACATCAGTTCAGCGGCTATGCGCTTCAGCATCTCATTTCTTGTTTCTATCTGCATAACATGATGATTACTTTAGCCGCCGCAAAGGTACAAATAATTTTCGATTTCGGGAAACTTTCGGAGTTTTTTTAATAAAAAGTTTTCCGTTTTGGGAAAGTTTGAAACAATCAGGGGCTCCTCAACCGAGGAACCCCTGACATTTATTCTGTTTCTGGCATCAGCCTGATAGCCTCTACAATATCCGAGGCATTGATGGAGCCATCTAAGTTTACGTCGGCCTTATTGAACTCGAATTCCGTCGTTTTCCCCATGATGATGTCACAGAGGAAACCGACATCATCCATGTCGACCTTAAGGTCTCCATTGACATCACCTCTCCAACCCCAGCTATCGCAAAGGTTTTTGAAATGACTCTCATACCAGCCCTTGACATACGACAGTTCATCAGAGACAGACGCTGTCAATGGGACTTCAGCGTTTCCGCCCCATTTGTTGTACTCGCGCTCCCAGGCCCCTGAAGAGACGAACATGGCGGCATAAGCATCCAGAACACTATGGACATGCTCCACGGAGAAGGTGGTGGTCTGAAGTTCAAGCCACTTCTTCTTCACGGCATCGGCAAAACCGTCCATATTGTCTTTATACAGTCTGTTGTATGGGGCCACACCATTATACCTTGTTACATCACAGACATCATTGGCAATGCCCTTATTGGTTCTTCCCAATGAGCCGTCCATGTCCCAGGGAGTCAGTGTGAAGATATCCTTTTGATTGACGTCATCCTGAATATCCCTCACAGAGAGGAATGTATTCTTATAGAGATTGTCCATCACATTCAAGGCCATCGTCATCACCATATAGTCTACAAGGTTAGACTTATAGAAATGACTTGTGTAGTTACTGAGGAAGTCTTCGTCGACAGTATTAGCCGAACAGAAGTCAATCAGGTCCTTGAGGGGCTGCCAGGCTTGAGCGGAAGGATAATCATCAGGATATTGAAGCTCCCAGGTATTCCACGTCGTACTTCCTGTATCGGCATTGCTGTCGTATGAAAGCAAACGCCCGGCATCGCCTTCACACTCGTGTCCCTGGTAGAGAAGGCCGTGCACGCCTGTGCTTTCATCATACTTCGTTCCATCAAGCAATTTACGGTCTATCTTATCGGTCAGGCAGTAAAGACCATGATAGATGCCATTGATGAATACTTCTACAAACTGACCTTTCGTTCCGTTCCGGTTGTCATAATTCGTAGCATAAGGTGTGCCACTCATCTCGTTCCAGAGGTCGAAACAGACACGGTTCCTCATCCTCAGCTTGTCATACCCCATCGCATCAAGGATCCAGCTGTTATCAGGCTTTTCTTCCCTGATTCCGAAGATAGCAGCATCCACATCCTTTTTCTTGCCTTTCTTACTGTATTCGAACAACTTCACGGCAAAGGACTTCTTGTCTAAGCCAGCAATAGAACCGCCTCTGATTCGGAAATCAGCATCATATTCGACAGATTCTTCTCCATACACTGTCCTCATCTGCTTGTCCACAATCTCAATTTTTCCCTCTATATAGTCTTCCGAATTAAGGTTGCTTTCATTGAAGGTGAGATTCACCAATGGCAGGGACTGGTCTGTCATTTGCGCTTTCATGCTGGCAAACGTCCCCTGGCCATAGATGGACACGAAAGATACAAATGATAATACGATAATAAGTTTTCTAATCATCTTCTAATAGATTATTCCACTGTAATGGGCTTGTACTTCGGCACGAGGGCCTTCATGATGCACCAGCCGATGAGATAGGCCACGGCACAGATACAGAACACCACCATGTAGGCGGCAGGCTTGCCTTCAAAACCGAAGAACTGGAAGGCACTGCCCTGGGCAGCTGCCCAGTCGAAGAACTTACCCGAGCCGAGGTTGATGGACATCGAACCGATACCACCTGCCATCGTTCCAAGACCGACAATCGTACCGATCGTCGACTTCGGGAACATGTCACCAATGGTTGAGAAGAGGTTGGCAGACCAGGCCTGATGACCTGCACCGAGCAGACCGATGAGAATGGCGGGCCACCACGCACTATAGGCACCAAGGGGCTGCGCAAACAGACCTAATACCGGGAAGCAGGCAAAGATAAACATCGCACGCATGCGACCCAGATAAGGATTCATGCCCTTCTTGTCGACGAAATACGTCGGCAGATAACCTCCACCGATTGAGATCACCGTCACAATGGCATAAAGGGTGAAGATCAGAGCAATACCCATCGCTGAGTCGGAGGTATAGCCATACTGGTCACTGAAGTAGGCAGGCGCCCAGAACAGGAAGAACCACCATACACCGTCGGTCATGAACTTACCCACGAGGAACGACCAGGTCTGCTTGTACTTGAAACAGTCGAAGAACGGAATGGTCTTCTCCTCTTTCACCTCCTCACGGTTCTGGACATCAGCAAGGTCACTGTCCTGCTCAATATAGTTCAACTCGGCCTGGTTCACACGCTTGTTCTGGCGGGGCTTCTCATAGAGCCACATCCACAGCGCCATCCAGATGAAGCCGAGGCAACCGATGATGATAAAGGCCATCTCCCAACCCCAGGCACGAGCCAACAGGGGAATGGTGGCAGGAGCAGCCAGGGCACCCACAGAGGCGCCACTGTTGAAAATGGAGGTCGAGAAAGCACGGTCCTTCTTCGGGAAGTACTCGGCAGTAGCCTTGATGGCAGCTGGGAAGTTGCCGGCCTCACCAACGGCAAGAATCATACGACAGCTGAGGAAGAGCCATACGGAGATCGTGGCGATGGCGACGGCAGCATCACCTGTCAGCTGACCCAGCTGAGCCACAGAGTCGTAGCCCTCAACAGTCATAGCCACCCAGCCACAGCCGGCGTGCAGCACAGCACCCAGCGACCATACGAAGATGGCGATAAGGTAGCCCTTCTTGGTGCCCATCCAGTCGATGAACTTACCGGCGAAGAGGTTCGCGATGGCATAGAAGAGGGAGAACATACCGGTGATCGTACCGTAATCACCGTCCGTCCAGTGGAACTCCGGAGCGATAAAGTCCTTCCATGTTAATGACAGAACCTGACGGTCCATATAGTTGATCGTGGTTGCCAGGAACAGCAGCCCGCAGATAACCCAGCGGAAGTTGGTCATCTTAGTTTTTTGTACAGGTGCCATAGTTATTTAATGTCAATTACGGGAATATTGTCCTTATCGTTATAATAGAGGTTCTCGCCGGCCATACCCCAGATGAAGGTATAGTAATAGGTACCGGCAGCAGCATGCATGCTCCACTCGGGCGACATGATGGCCTGCTCGTTGTGCAGCCATACCACACGACTCTCCTGAGGCTCACCCATGATGTGGGCGATGGTCTGCTCCTCGGGCAGGTTGAAATAGTAGTAAGCCTCGATACGACGGCCGTGGGTGTGAGGGGGCATCGTGTTCCAGGCTGCTCCGGGATTCAGCTGGGTCAGACCGAGCTGCAGCTGACAGGGACCTTCCTCCAGCACATCGTTCACAATGAGCTTGTAGACAGTGCGGTTATTGCACTCCTCCAGTGAACCGACAGGTCCCCAGACAGCTGCCTTCAGCGAACCCTTACGACCGTCGAGGGTGATCCACTGGGTCTTATAGTGCTGATGGGCAGTGGCAGAGTTCAGGTAGAACTTGGCCGGGGTCTTCGGGTCCTTGGAACGGAAGAGCACCTCCTTGTTCACGTCCTGGTCCTTGCCGATATGACCGCGACCGATGTAGAGGGCCTCCTTCGGAGAGAGGGCATACTCCTTGCCGTCGACGATAACGACACCGTCGCCCTGACCGCAGTTCACGATACCAAGCTCACGGTTATAGAGGAAGTACTTCTCCTTGATGCCGGGATCCACGTCGAGACCCAACTCGAGGAAGTTCTCCAGTTTCAGGGTTTTGTTCACCGGCATCGCACCACCGAAGATGAAACGGTCGTAGTGCGAATAAGTCAGGTTGATCTCGTCAGCCACCATCACCTTCTCCATCACGAAACGCTCACGAAGGGTCTTCGTGTCATAGTGCTTCACATCCTCGGGATGACAGGCCGTCTGGAAATTCACGTTCTGCTGGCCGAAGCCCATCGTCAAATTACCCATAAGCATTAAAGTCAAAATCGATTTTTTCATTGTTATTATTATTTTAAATTGATTATGTCGTTATTTCGTTATGACGATATGACGTTATTTCGTCTTGTCGTTATCACGTTATCTCGTTATAACGTTATTCCGTTATCACGTTATATCGTTATTCCGTTATCACGTAATCCCGTTATTTCGCGGCTGATTTTTCATCCGCCACGATACGCTTTCTGTTCCAGAACAACATAGCGAGCGTGATGAGTGTGAGCACACCGGCGCCCACCCACTTCAGGTAAGCCACGCACTTGTAGATGACCCAGCCGAAAAGGCTTGACGCGAAGTCGAGTGCACCGGCCTCGAAACCCTCAGGGATCTTGGCAGCAGGATCCTGCGTCTGCGCATACACCGTCTGGGCTGCCTGCGTGAAGGCAGGAGCCATGTCCGTCACGAACCACAGACCGATTCCCACGGCGACGATACCGATGATCAGGGTCTTCACCACGTTGCCCTTCGTATAAGGCAGCACCATCACGAACACATAGAACATACCGGCCAACGAGGCCAGCGGCAGGAACTCATTGCCCGGCAACACCACTGCCAACAAGAGTGCTACGGGAATCAGAATCAACGAGGCCACCAGTGTGGTGGGATGACCGATCACCAGCGCGGGCGACATGCCGATATACACTTTCTTGCCTGCCCACTTCTTCTGTACCACCTGCTGCGTCTTCTCGGCTATCGGCTTCAGACCGTCGATGAAGAGTTTCGTGATACGCGGAATCAGTTCCATCACGGCACCCATCGTCACACCCAGGAAGAGCACCTTCTTGATATCGAGCTGGGCCACAGCACCAATCAGGGCCCCCACGATCACACCAAGGACGATGGGTTCCCCGAGCACACCGAACTTCTTCTTCAGTCCCTCGGCATCGATGTCGAGCTTCGAGAAACCGGGAATCTTGTCGAGCAGCCAGTTGATGCCAATGGCAAAGGCCGTAAAACTCTGACAAAACGGCTGCGGGATGGAAATACCGTCCATATCGTCGTAGTAGCCTTGGAACTTGTCGGCAGTCAGGTCGGCCATCACCAGCGTGATGATGTAACACACGATGGCGGCAAAGTAGCCCCACGCCAGACTCTCGTCCATGACAAAATAGGCCACAGCACCGATGAAGGCGAAATGCCAGTAGTTCCAAAGGTCGATGTTCACCGTGCGCGTACATTTGGTGATAAGCAGCAGGAAGTTCACACCCAGACAGATGGGGATGATCAGTGCACCCACAGCCGTGTTATAAGCCACTGCGGCAGCGGCGGGCCAGCCCATGTCGAACACGCCAAGCTGCAGATTGTAGAGACGTGAGATCTCCGACAGCGGACTTCCGAAATTGTTGGTCAGCAGAGCCGTGACGATGCCCAGGCCCACAAAACCGACACCAACATACAGGCCGCTCTTGAGCGACTTGCCGAACTTCATGCCTATGCACAGGCCGATAATCGTAAAAAGGATTGGCATCATCACCGATGCCCCTAAACTGATAATGTAACTGAATACCTGTTCCATTGTTATATAATTAGTCGCTGCAAAAGTACAAAAAAAATAGCGAAACGCAATGCATTTCGCTAATTTTTCTTTACTCAAACGTTAACGTTAATCTTGGAAGTAGACGCGCTTGACACGATTTGAGACGCCGGTCAGCATCTCGTAGGGGATGGTCTCCAGGATATCGCTGAGTACGGTGACAGGCAGGTGCTCACCGAAAATCTCCACCTGATCACCCTCCACACAGGGAATATCCGTCACATCGATCATGGCGACATCCATGCAGATATTACCCACGTACTCCGCCTTCTGACCATGCACAAGACAATAGCCGTGACGATTGCCGAGGTGGCGGTTCAGACCGTCGGCATAGCCGATGGGAATGGCCGCGATGACTGAGTCACGTTCAATCTTACCCTTACGGCTATACCCTACCGTCTCCCCAGCCGGCACATGGCGCATCTGGAGGATGGTGGTCTTCAGTGTGCTCACCGTTGACAACATACGGTTATCACGGGGATCTACGCCGTAGAGGCCGATACCGAGACGACACATGTCCATCTGTCGCTCCGGGAAATGCTCAATGCCGGCGGAGTTGTCCATGTGGCGGAGGATATGATGTGAGAAAGCACTCTGGAGTTTCCGGCTACCCTCATCAAAAAGGGCAAACTGTCTGGCAGAGAACGCATCGAAGCCGTCGCTGTCGGACCCCACGAAATGACTGAACACCGAACGTGGGATGATGGCATTCTGATGTCTCAGGCGGTCGATCACTTCATCAATGTCACCCACGGGGTCAAAACCAAGGCGGTGCATGCCGGTGTCGAGCTTGATATGCACGGGCCAGCCGGTGATACCCTCCTTACGGGCTGCCTTGATGAGGGCATCCATCAGACGGAACGAATAGACCTCAGGCTCGAGATCGTAGTCGAACATGGTCTTGAAGGCGGTCATCTCAGGGTTCATGATCATGATGTTGGCGGTAATGCCGGCCTTACGGAGCGTCACACCCTCGTCGGCCACAGCCACGGCAAGATAGTCTACACGATGATCCTGCAGCGTCTTGGCTATCTCTACGGCACCAGCACCATAGCCGTCGGCCTTGATCATACATACCATCTTCGTCTCCGGCTTCAGGAACGAACGGTAATAGTTCAGGTTGTCGACCACGGCATTGAGATTCACCTCAAGGATGGTCTCGTGCACCTTCTGTTCCAATTGTTCCGTAATCTGGTCGAAGCCGAACGGACGGGCACCCTTCAACAGGATCAGTTCGTTACGGAGACTGCTGAAGGCGTCGCTGGAGAGGAAATGAGGCACATCGGCAAAAAACTGCTTGTCGGCCATCTGGATCTTGTCTGCCTGGGCCGTCAGCTCAGGACCGATGCCGATGAACTTCTGGATGCCGCGCTTCACGGCCAGTTCGTTCACCTGGGCATAAAGCACCTCGGGCGACGTGCCCGTCTGGAAGATATCACTGAGGATCAGCGTCTTTTTCGAAGCCTCACGACGGTTCATGAAGTCGAGGGCGATGTCAAGGGAGTTGATGTCACTGTTGTAGGAGTCGTTGATGAGGATACAACCGCGCTGACCCTCCTTCACCTCCAGACGCATCGCTACCGGCTCCAGCTTGGGCATACGTTCGTGCAACTGTGCCGGCGTCAGACCAAGACACAGGGCGACGGCCGCACAGGTGATGGCATTCTCAATACTGGCCTCATCGATAAAGGGAATACGGAATGTGTTCTCCTCACCTTTATATATGTAACAGATCAGCGTCACATTCTCATCATGCTTCCCCTCCTTCACCTCCTTCACAAACATCGCCGCCTTCTCGTCGCACCTGGACCAGGAGATTTTTTCGCCCTGATACTGCATACGACGGATGCAACGGCTCACAATATCATTGTCGGAACAATAGACCATCGCCTGTGTGTCATGCATCAGTTCCAGTTTCTCCATGCATTTCTCCTCCATCGAACGGAAGTTCTCCTGATGGGCCGCTCCAAGACTGGTCAGTACGCCGATAGTTGGCTGGATGATGTCCCGCAAGGCAAACATCTCTCCCGGCTGACTGATACCTGCCTCGAAGATACCCACCTCTGTCTGTTCGTTGAGCAGCCACACGGAAAGGGGCACACCGATCTGGGAGTTGTAACTGCGGGGGGAGCGTACAATCTTCTGTGAGGGCAGGAGCAGCTGGTATAGCCACTCCTTGACCATCGTCTTACCATTGGAGCCGGTGATACCGACGATGGGGATATTGAACTCGTCCCGGTGTCGCTCAGCCAGTCGTTGCAGGGCTGCCAGCGTGTGGGGCACTACGAGGAAGTTCGCATCGGGCATCGCCGCCATCCCGCCAGCGACATATTCCTGTACGCCCTTGGCCTCGACCACGAAGTTCCTCACACCACGACGGTAGAGGTCCGTGATATATTTGTGGCCATCGTTACGTGCCGACGACAAAGCGAAAAACAAGGTCTCCTCCGGGAAACACAATGAACGGCTGTCTGTCAGGAGCCAGCCTATCTGCGCATCAGCAGTACCGATGCGTCTGGCGCCAATAAGCGTGGTGATCTTCTCAATCGTGTAATTCATTCTTACTGTTTTTTATAGTGCAAAGGTAGCAAAAAAGACTGAATTGGGACACATATTTATCTTTTTTCTTTGTATTTATCCTTTTTTACACTATCTTTGCAGTAGATTTTGGTATTATGGAGTTCAGAACGATTGTCGATATACCTCATGCCACCTTTGAGATCAGGCCCTGTGAGGAGATACTGTTGGTTGGCTCGTGCTTCGCCAACGGGATAGGACGGAAATTCAAGGAGAACGGCTTTCCCGTCATCTCGAATCCCTACGGCACGATGTACAACCCTGCCAGTATCCTGCACACCATTGAGCGCCTGCTGTCATCCCGTTCTTCTGATGAGACGTCCCCTGCCATTCCGCGCATCGTGTTCCTGACGTTGGGAACGAACCATATCTATCGTCTGAAGGATACAGGCGAGATTGTCGACAACTGCGAGAAACGTCCTGCCTCACTATTCCAGGAAGAGGTGTTAACAGTCAGCCAATGTAGCGACTATCTGAGGAAAACGGTCGACCTGCTGCAGTCGCACAATCCCGAGGTGCAGGTGATCCTGACCATCAGTCCCATCCGCTACCGCAAATACGGTTATCACGAGAGCCAGCTCTCCAAAGCCACCCTCCTCCTCGCAACTAGCCAAACTAGCAAAACTAGTCCCACTAGTCAAACTAGTCTCACTAGTCCAACTAGTCAAACTAGTCTTACTAGCCCCTCTATCTATTTCCCCGCCTACGAGCTTCTGATGGATGAGCTTCGCGATTACCGTTTCTATGCCGCCGACATGCTGCATCCCTCAGAACAGGCTGTCGATTACATCTGGGAGCGTCTGACGGCCTGGTGCTTCAGCCCCGAGGCCAAATCATTTATGGAAGAGTGGCGCCCCATCAGACAGGCCTTGTCACACCGTCCCTTCCATCCCGAGTCAGAAGAATACCGTCACTTCATGGCCCAGACCCAAATCCGTCTGAAGGCCCTGCAAGACAAATACCCCAAGCTGAAAGACATTCATCTTTAAATAAAAGACATTCAACTTTAAATACTATTATTATGACACACCAAAATGAACAAAAGAACCCGACGGAGGCAGCAGCAATGATTGATGTTGTACTCCGCAAGGAGAAAAACTGGGAAGAACTATGGTTCTACCAGAAGACCGTCGTCCTCTACCAGATGACTTATGTATTTACCTCCCGTTTTTTGGCCAAATACGGAGATCGCACCGTAGACCAGATGGTACAGGCAGCACGCTCTGGCAAGCAGAACATCGTAGAAGGGATGGCTGATGGTGTCACATCGATGGAGTTAGAACTGAAGCTCATCAATGTCGCACGTGCCTCTTTAAAAGAACTCCGGGAAGACTATGAAGACTATCTGCTATCGCACAGACTAGCCCGCTGGCAAAAAGGACACGACCGCTACGACAATCTGCTAAGATTCTGCCAGCGGCATAACAAATTGGAAGAATACCAGCCCTTCTTCAACCGATGGGATGATGAGGAAATGGCTAACACTGCCCTGTCACTTTGTCACTATGTCGACAAGATGATGAAGAGTTATGAGTCTTGGCTGGAACAGGACTTTATTGAGAACGGCGGTATCCGGGAACGTATGACGGCAGCCCGACTTGGCTATCGCAATATTCAGAAGGCCACAATAGATGCCAAGGATCGCGAGATAGCTCAACTCAAATCAGAAAACGCCCGCCTTCAAACCGAGATCGAGTATCTAAAAGAGCTCATCAAAGGCAAACTACAGAGCTAGAAACGCTAGTAAAACTAGTTAAACTAGTCCGACTAGTCCCACTAGTTTGACTAGCCTTACTAGTCTAGCTCCTGCTGATCTGGAGGCCGGTTGTAGAGATGGCCATCTCCACAAACCGGGCATTAAGGTTCTGACGGTGCTCCGTGAGGATCTGTCTGATACGGAGCGCCGCCTCAGAATCTTTCGCCACCATATAGAGATAACCGCCACCACCGGCTCCGGGAAGCTTATAGCCAAGGCAGAGATCATCGATGAGAGCCGTCAGGGCAGCGATAGCTGCAGGATTCGTCCCCCTGTCGAGCGCCTGGTTCTGCTGCCACGTCCTACGCATCAGCAGTCCCATCCTACTGAAATCGTTACATTGAATCGCCTCGCACATCTCCATCGTGTGCGCCTTCATCTCCCGGAGCAGACGCAGCTCGGCATCATCCTTCAGGAACATCCGCCGTACGATCTCCGCCAAGATCTGCTTGGCCGTACGCGTGATGCCCGTATAATATAATAGGTGACAAGCCTGATACTCGGGCAGCGTCCATAAGTCGTCTGGCAGCCATCTCACCGACGGGTTCTGTTCGAATCCCCTACTCGTCTGCAACAACTTCACGCCAGCCAGCACACCACCGAACTGATCCTGCCAGCCACCGCCCGTAGTCAGCATCTGTTCCAGCATCAGCGTACGATGGCCGATCTCGTTCTTGTCCCAGCCCAGGCCACAGAAATCATTCAGTGCCCCTAAGACCGTGGCAGCGAGGATACTGCTGGTGCCAAGGCCACTGCCTGCAGGAACGGCCGAGAGCAACGTCAGTTCTATGCCTGAACCGAAGGCCTCAAGCTGGGATTTCAGTGACAAGGAACCATCATCGCCGGATGAACCGAAGCCGGCGAGCACGAGGGCAGCCTTGGGAATGGAGAAGGGCGAGCCGACGTGCATAAAGTCCATCAGCTGCGCCGAGGTCTCAACCACCTCCATCGCCCCGAGATCGATACTACGGAGTACAATACGATACGCCTTTGACGGCTTGACATACACCTGCAACGGCGGCTGACCATTCAGTTCGATGGCGAAGTTAATGACACAGCCACCCTCCATCAGACAGTAAGGCGGCGTATCTGTCCATCCACCGGCGATATCGATTCTCACAGGACTGCGTCCACACACCATCTGGTCGTGACAGACACAGAGGGACGGTTCTTTTGTTACATCGCGCGATGTAACAAAAGAACCGTCCCTCTGTAACAATCCCTCACGGAGCAGGGCGAACGCCCTGTCACTATCCCCACGGAACATGGCATCGTGGATACGGTCCATCGCACACTGTTGACGGAACCCACGACGCTGGTCAAAGAGTCGGCGCAGGTTGGCACGCTCCGCCAGTTCATTGCTGTTCTGAGGCTCATCGATCCGATAGCGGCGCACCTCATAGTCCTGCTCGCCTACCGGTGTGACATCGATACACTCCCCAGGCTCCAGACTGATCTCCCAGTCGTTCTCCGGCACACCCGTAATGATATGGTCATGGGTCAGATGCCACCGACTACCGATATGACTGTTCTCGATCCATATATGATTATTCTCCTCCGTGAACGGGATCTCCACCAAGGCATTCTGCACGATGATGCTCGGATGAGGTTGACCGTCGGGAGGCCTGCTCTCGCACTCGTCGTTGACGGGGTTCTGTAGTTTCACCGTCGAGGAGATAATCTCCCGCGAGGTGCCGAAATGATAGAACTCCCCGCCCGCCAAAGGCACTATCGCAACCTTCAGGCTGGAAATCTCGTCATCAGGCTTCGTCGGCTCTGTCCCGAGGGCACAGCCAAATTCGCCATAAAGATCATATTCCCTAAGACTAGTTTGACTAGGATAACTAGTATAACTAGTATGACTAGTTTGACTAGTCCCCCTAGCGCGCTGCGCGAGCAGCGCCACAGCCCGATCGCTGAGCATCCATACCCCGATATCCGTCAGACAGAGATGATCGCGCTCCAGTTCCGTGAGCGTCTCAACCGATGGCTTCTGGAGCATCTGCTTCAGCACAGAGGGCGTACGCCGACTGCTGACAAAGACACCATGATTCTTCGCCACCGAAGCATCGAGCCAGAGGCCGTAACACACGACATCCGCCTCAGGAACAGGCTGCAACGGCTGTGTGGCCCGGATGAGCACATCACCGCTGACCACCATCGTATGGATACCCTCAGGCGCTGCTGCCATCATCTGCTCATAGAGCGGCAGTTGCACCCCCAACAGATCCTGCGAGCGTCGCTGACCCCGTTCCCAGGGGAACACGGGCAGCGGTATCAGCACCTTCCCTGACACCGCATATCCCGGCAGACGCTTACTCTGTCCACCGGCATGGATCAAGATCCTCTTTTCCTTCGCGAGCCACGCCCCAAACTCCTGACTCCTTCTCTCCTGCCTCCAGGCCTCCTCCAGCAACCAGACGGTTCCTCCCCCACTGCCGAGACGTTGCCCGATGGGATCACAGGTACAGAAATACGCCTCTGTACTCAGTCCCGTCACCTCATGGAAACAGCCGACGAGATTCGGTGGCAGCGACAACAGTTTCTTCACGCTGAAACGGATGATTTCTTTTGTCGCCGACGGTATTCCATGAACCCGGCACCCAACAGCACCAGGATCAGGACGCCATAGGCCGCATAGGCAAATGTTTCCGTGGTATTCACCGACTTCGGGAAGAACGACAGTTCCACCTGATGTCGTCCCGGAGCGATCTGCATGGCCCGCAGGAGATAGTCCACACGTCCCAGTTCCACGGGCTGACCGTCTACGGTAGCCGTCCATCCGGGATAGTAGATCTCAGAGAACACCAGCACACCGCCCTTACCCGTATTCACGTCATAAGTCAGACGGTTAGGCTCATAGGCCGTGATGCTGACCACGCTGGCCGTATCCTGCACGACAGCCTCTCCCAGCTGTTCCTTGAACTTCGCGTCGGCCACAGCCTGATGGCGCAGGTCGAGTTGTCCCAGGGCGTCCATCTCCTGATTGGCGTCATCCACATAACGCAGTTCGTCCACGAACCAGGCATTGCCATAGACATAGGGATTCTGTATGGGTACGGTCTGTCCACCCTCCAGCGGGAAGATGAAGTACTTGGCGTTCAGCATATTGAGCACGGGGAAGATACTGTCGCCCTTCACCTGAGTCATATCCCCCGCAGCCTCAGAGACCGACTTGTACAGCCTTTGCATCTCCGGATTGATGTAGCGTTCCACCACCTCCTGATAACGTCTCAGCTTCGCAGCATGATAGCCGCCGATACTCTTATGATAGAAGCTGGTCTCGTTCTCGTTGAAGGTATTCGAGGCCAGGTTCAGCACCCGATAGTCCAGACTCTGGTCACGCAGGATCAGCTCGTCGGTCTGTGTCTTCTGCTGCGGTGCCTCCCGTTCCGACGCCGGCACAAACATCTCGTCGTTCAGGTAACGTTTGTTTACCGTCCACAAATCAACCAGACAGAGCACCAGGATGATGCCCACGGCATACGCCTTCTTCAACTTACCGAAGGCCACAGCCAACAGGATACCCGTACCTGCCAGAATGATATAGAACGAGCGCAGACAGTCACTGGTGAACATCGCCTGACGCATCTCCGTAAGATTGGCCATGATGGGCTGTATGTGCTCTGCGGGAAGACTCTTCAACGCCTGCATCTCACTCGTCGAGATGAAACTGCTGAAGAAGGCATCAGGCATCAGCGAGAACAACATGGCGATACCCCCCGTCAACAGGAACGAGATGCCCACATATTTCATCCTCGGCTTCATCTGCTCAGGCTCCTCCAGGAGTTTCTTCAGTGCCAGCATGGCGAGCAGCGGGATGGTGAACTCCGCTATCACGAGGATCGACGCCACCGTCCTGAACTTCGCATACATCGGCACATAGTCGATGAAGAAGTCCGTCAGGCCCATGAAGTTCTTTCCCCACGACAGCAGTATCGACAAGATGGTCGCAGCCAGCAGGGCCCACTTCAACGGACCTTTCACGATAAACAGTCCGAGGACGAAGAGGAACACCACGAAGGCCCCCACATAGACCGGTCCACTGGTACCGGGCTGTTCCCCCCAGTACTGCGGCAGCTGCTGATAGATATACTGATAATTGGCGTCGGCATGGGCCATGGCCGTTTCATTCAGGGTCAGTGGCACCGAGGCCCCACCCTTCGTGTTCGGGATGAGCAGTGTCCACGTCTCCCCGATGCCATAGCTCCACTGTGTGATATAGTCGCGCTCCAGACCACTGTTCGTCTGGTTCGCCGTGTTCTCCTTCACCAGCTCACTCTTCCCACGCATCGACTCCTTGCTGTACTGCCAGGTATGGTAGAGGTTCGAGAGATTGATGCACACGCCGATAGCCGCTCCAGCGATACAGACAGCCATCGCTTTCAGGAAGTGCGCCATCTGGTGCTTTCGGATGGACTCCACCAGCCAGGCCAGGGCGATGAACAGGATGATGAACAGATAGTAATAGGTCATCTGCACATGGTTGGCATTGATCTCAAACGCCGTGAATATCGCCATCAACAAGAATCCCCACAGGTATTTCCCCCGGTAGGCAAGCACCATACCCGCTATCATCGGCGGCAGGTAGGCCAGCGCCCACACCTTCCAGATATGTCCGGCGGCAATGATGATCAGGAAATAGGTGGAGAAAGCCCAGAGGATACTCCCCAGTGCCGCCAGATGCTGACGGAAGTCGAAGGCCCTCAGCAGGATATAGAACCCCAGCAGATAGGCAAATACGTACCACACGTTCTCCGGCAGCCAGAGATGATAGGCGTCAGTCACCTTCATCAACAGGTTGGTCGATCCGTACGACGGAGCCATCTGGTACGTCGGCATGCCACAGAACAGGGCATTTGTCCAACGCGTACGCTCACCCGTCTTCTCCAGATACGCCATGCCCTCCTGTCCGGCACCACGGCCTGCAGAGGCATCGTGACGGAACAGGATCCTCCCCTCCAGGTCGGCCGGGAAGAAATAAGCAAACGCCAGAACGGCAAACAACAGCACTGCCAGCAGATCAGGCAGACATCGCTTGATGGTTGATTGAAGATTCAACATTGAACATTATTATTTTGATTCTGCGTGCAAAATTACGAAAATTTTTAGACATAAGAACATAAGAACATATTATTTTTGTTCCTTTTGTTCTTTTGTCTCAGAAAAAACAGTATCTTTGCATCCGAATTATGGAAGAAAATGTCATTACAAGCGTTCAGAACGCCCGAGTGAAGCACGTCACAGCCCTGCAACAGAAGTCCTCACTTCGCCGTGAAGAGGGACTCTTCGTGGTGGAAGGGCAGCGTGAGATCGGGCACTGCATCGCCTGTGGGTACGAGGTGGTGGAATTGTTTACAGTTGATTACACTGACGGTTTTAATGGGCTTGCCAGCAAATCAACTATAAACAATAAACTATCAACTATAAACTATAACGTTTCACCGCAAGTCTACGAGAAGATGGCCTATCGCGGCAGTACTGAAGGCATGATCGCTGTGGTCAAGTGCAAGGACCACGCTCTCTCCGCCGTCAGCACCCAATTGTCAGCGCATAAGAATCCGCTGATCGTGGTCCTCGAGAGTGTGGAGAAGCCCGGCAACCTCGGTGCTATCCTGCGCACGGCAGAGGCTGCCAACGTGGATGCCGTCATCGTGTGCGACCCGCTGACAGACCTCTATAACCCCAACCTCATCCGTGCCAGCATCGGAGGGGTGTTCAGCGTACCCGTGGCCGTCTGCACATCGAAAGAGTGCATCGCCTTCCTCAAGGAGCACAAGGTACGCATCCTCACGGCTCAGTTGCAGGACGCCTACGACTATTACGACTACGACATGCGTCAGGCCACAGCCATTGTCATGGGCACCGAATCTACCGGTCTCTCCCAACAGTGGCGCGATGCTGCCGACGTACACATCCGTATCCCCATGCTCGGTCGTCTCGACTCCCTGAACGTCAGCGTCTCTGCGGCCATCCTGATGTACGAGGCAGTCCGACAAAGGAAAACTCTAAACTATAAACTATAAACTATAAACTATGAACAATAAACTCTAAACAATAAACTCTAAACAATGAAGATTGGTATAATTGTAGCGATGGACAAGGAGCTGGAGCAGCTCCGTCCATTATTCCCCGAAGACAAAGTGATTCTCCAGAAGAGCGGCATCGCCACCGTGAATGCTGCCATCCAGACAGTGGAGATGATCCGCCAGTACAAACCCGATGTCATCATCTCCTCCGGTTGTGCCGGTGGCAACGGCGACGACATCAACCTGCAGGACGTGGTGGTAAGTTCCGAACTCGCCTACCACGACGTGTATTGTGGCAGGGCCATCGACGACACCACCATCTACGGACAGGTGCAGGGCCTCCCCCCCCGCTTTGGTGTCGACCCGTACCTCCTGCGCAAAGCACAGGAATTGTCGTCTATAAACCATAAACTCTCTACTATAAACTGTAAAATCCACCCTGGATTGATTGTCACCGGTGACTGGTTCGTGGACACGAAAGAGAAGATGCGCCAGATCATCAGCCACTTCCCCGAGGCCAAGGCCGTCGATATGGAGAGTGCCGCCATCGCCCACACATGCTATATATATAAGGTACCGTTCATCTCGTTCCGTGTGATCAGTGACATCCCCCTGCGCGACACCGACGCCTCCCAGTACCACAACTTCTGGGACACCATCGCCCAGCACTCCTTCCAAGTCACCCGCACCTTCATCGAAAGCCTTTAATTTTCCGCTCGGCTTTGCCGCTTTTACAAAGGCGTCAGCCGACTAAAAGAATTTTCAATTTTCAATTTTCAATTTTCAATTTTCAATTCTTCAACCAATGGAAGTCATACAAAGTTTTACGATTGATCATACGCAGTTGAAGCCCGGCATCTATGTCTCCCGCGAGGACAAAGGCTTCACCACCTACGACCTCCGCATCACCGAACCCAACAAAGAGCCCGCCGTTGCTCCCGCCGCCATGCACAGTCTGGAGCACCTCATGGCCACGTGGTTCCGCAACAGCCAAGTGAAAGACGATGTGGTGTACGTAGGTCCCATGGGCTGTCTCACCGGCATGTACATCATCATGACCGGCACCTACACCGTAGAGGACATGCGTCAGCTGACCATCGCCTGTCTCCAGTGGATCCTCACCCAGACGGAAGTTCCCGCCACACGTCCCGAGGCCTGTGGCAACTACCTCCTCCACGACCTCCCCATGTGCAAGTGGGAAAGTGCCCGCTACCTCGATCGCCTGCAGCACGCCTTCCACAGCGAGTACACCAAGCTTCACATCACCCTCCCCGACGGCAAAACCTTCTCCGACGCCTAAAAGGGACGACACCGTTCTCATCGACAGATTACCCGCGCCCCGTTCAATATGAAATCCCAAGCCGTGTCCCGGCTTACCAAAACAGTCAGGAAGTCGTCGGCTTCTGCGACTTCCTGGTTAAGCCACCCCATATAGGGGGCGGTTTGGTGGGGGTGCAACAAAAAAGTAACAGCAACTACAACAAAAGTTATAGCTGCTGTTACAATACGGATTTCACCGAACAGTTACATTATTCTTTCACGATATTCGTAAAATCAGACCAGTTCTCAACCTTGAACGCCCGAATATCACGAATGTCCATATCGAAAGCAATAGCAAACATAGATCACAACGCCAAAAAGAATCGACTTTGGCCAAAGAAAATTCTTCCCAACTTGTCCTTAATGGAAATAACCACGCCAAGAAATGGGTTGTGCTCAACATCAATTACCTCACCTTCAACCCAGTCTGGCTGAGCAGTAAGTTGAGGACTTGCCTTCATTCTATCTCCAATCTTCGGTTCCATATTTTCCAAATAACTTATAATTTCCGCTGCAAAAATAATCATTTTTCTAATAAACAACAAACTTTATGCCATTTTTTTACGATCAAAAGGCCGATAAGAACTCATCGCTCGCCCTTTAGGGCCCAGGCTTTGCGAGCGATACCAGAATTCTGTAAATCGTCGGTTCCTGCGATTTTCAGTTTCTCCCTTCCCTGAGGGGAGGGAACGCAGGGAGAGGTGGAGCCCCTTTAGGCAAAGGGGACGGAGGATTTCGAAAAGTAATTGTTAAGCCGCCCCATATAGGGGGCGGTTTGGTGGGGGTGGATGTGTCTTTTCGTTCTTTTCTATGCGCCATAGAAAAGGAGACGGTCATTGTTACTTCGGCAGAAAAGCTATACTTTCTTATAGTCAAAACCTTCGGGAGCAGTACCGATACCCCGAAGCCGTTGTGATAACATCACATGTTTCTTCTGAGACTTAGCTTCGGCTGCCAGCCTCCTGAACAAAGCCTCCACTTGAAGCTGAACCCATACGACCTCATCAACTCCATCACCGATAGAAGGTCTAACCTCTTCCATCAGCGCATCATCTATAGCAATATTATACCTACACATAATCCTTACTCCTTTCTATAATGCCGCTGCAAAGATAAGTACTTTATTCCAATCCTCCAAACATTTTCCTGTTTTTCTTTGCACTCTGCGCCAGCCGATAAGAGCTCATCGCTCGCCCTTTAGGGCCCAGGCTTTGCGAGCGATACCAGAATTCTGTAAATCGTCGGTTCCTGCGATTTTCAGTTTCTCCCTTCCCTGAGGGGAGGGAACGCAGGGAGAGGTGGAGCCCCTTTAGGCAAAGGGGACGGAGGATTTCGAAAAACAATGTTAAGCCGCCCCGCTCGGCCGTATCCCAAAGTCCTGCTCCTCGCGGTTCACGTCGATGCAGGGGGCGGCAATCTCATCACTCTACCCGAACAAATCCTCCATCGTCAACACCTTCTGGAACTTCCCCGAATACTCATTCCGCTCCAGCCCGTAGGTGGTCACCAACACCGAGATCACCGGCTTCGCATTGTCAGTGAATTTCATCGTCCGCTGGATGCGTTCCTGCAACTTCGCAGCATAATCGCGCCCCACCGCAAAATTCCCCTGCGAGAACTTCATCTCGCACAGGCAGATCTTCCGGTCGTCACGGTCAATCACCAAGTCTATCTGCATCCCACGCTCCGTCTCCGTGCCCGACACCACCCACGACGACTCCCGTGTGGTCACGTCACCGATGCCCAGCGCATTCTTGATCTGCCGGATATGCGCACGGCACACATCCTCAAACGCATACCCCGACCACGACAGCATCGCGGGCGAGTTCCACAGCGACTGCCAGTACGTCGTGGCATCGCAGTTCTCCTTTACGTGCTTCAGGTAGAACAGACAGAACAGGTCCGTCAGCCGATATTTTGTCAGATCCTCCCCAAACGGCACGTAAGGCGTCACAAACGTGCTTTTCTCTAATGCCGACAGCATCCTCGTCAGCCCTCCACCCGTCGTATAACCGCACTTCTGCGCAATCTCGTCCCGCGTATAACCCGATCGTTTTCCGGCCAGCAGCGTCACAATCTTCTTCAACTCGTCCGGATGCGTGAACTGCGACGAGAACAGCCTGTCAAACTCATCCCTCAGCGGAGCCTGCTTGCCGTACAGCAGAGCGTCGAAATTCTGCGGCACGCTGTTTCCCCGCCTGAACTGGTCCAGATAGTAAGGAATACCCCCAAACGCCATATACGCCTGCACGATATCATACTCATCCATCGCATACCCTCCATCCTGGAAAAACGCCCTGCACTCCTTCAGCGTGAACGGTACCACTGGCAGCGGCAACGTCACACGACCGTACAGACCGCCCTTGTTGTACACCAGTTTGTCCAGCACCCACGATGTTGCGCTCCCGCAAACCACCAGCTTCACGTCCTTACGCGCCAGCACCCAGTCGTTGCAGAAATGCTCAAAGGCCGGCATAAAGTTCGACCGAGGCGAGTCCAGCCACGGCAGCTCATCCAGGAACACCACGCATTTCTCACCCTCCTTCCTTTTCCCGTCCAGCAGGTCCTGCAACAAATGTAAAGCCTCAGTCCAATCCGCAGGAACAGGCACACCTGACGGCAGCCCGTATGAGCGCAGCGAATAGTGAAACTCCTTCAGCTGAATCTTCAGCAGATTACGTTTCGGTTTTAGTTTCTCGTTTAGTGGTGACACCGCCGTATGTTTAAACGCATACTTGTTCTGGAAAAACTCATTCACCAGGAACGTTTTTCCCACTCTTCGCCGTCCGTACACCACGATAAGTTGCGCTCTGTCCTTCTCAACGGCCTCTTGCAGAAGCTCTTGCTCTATTTTACGTCCAATCATAACATGTCGTTATTTGGCCACAAATGTACAAAATTTATTTCATTTGGCCAATTATAAACATATTTATTTACTCGCCTCCCCCTCTTATTTAACATTTGGAGCGTATGCGTCCGAATCTTGGGTCCAAAATCTCTACGCCCTCAGTGTGAATGGGGATTTCAAGAGTTTGTATTGATCAGATTTGCAGATCATATCCGAAGGCTAGGTCGGACTCGGCAAAACGTAATCATAAAAAACTGTATTTTTGTCGCTGATAAAAATAAAAATTAATTGATATGGCTATTATTAATTGCTTTTTTGTCAGTGCGTTGAGCTGTTTATTGTTATTCTTAATCATAGACCTCGCTCAGCGGGAATAGTAAGAATCCCAAGCCGTGTCCCGGCTTACCAAAACAGTCAGGAAGTCGTCGGCTTCTGCGACTTCCTGGTTAAGCCGCCCCATATAGGGGGCGGTTTGGTGGGGGTGGATGTTTTCTTTAGTTCTTTCATTTGCGCCAAAAGAAAGGACAGAAAAGCTCACAATCTATTTCCCGAAACCCTCTCTTAGGTCATTAAAGTTGAATGACCTCAACATCCTCGTATTCACCAGCCTCCCAGCGATCCTGAATCTTTTGGAGCCTCTGGGCTTTAGCCTCGCCAATTTGTCTCATTTTCTTTAAGACCTTACGCGAAGCGTTCTTTACCGTTATATGCTCAATCTGTGACATATTTCCTACTCCTTTCTTCTTTTCCGGTTGCAAAATTAAGAAAAATATATCAAATTATCAAAAGATTTCTTATTATTTCTAATGATTTCACTCAAAAATCTTCTTTGATGAAGAGGGTCTTCCCTCGTAATCAGTTTCTCCCTTCCCTGAGGGGAGGGAACGCAGGGAGAGGTGGAGCCCCTTTAGGCAAAGGGGACGGAGGATTTCGAAAAGTAATTGTTAAGCCGCCCCGCTCGGCTTTGTCCTTAATGGCAGATGCTATTCTGTCCTGAGATTGACCATCATATAAGTCTTCGCCTATTGGCCTATTCGGTAAAAAACGTGCAGTATGTTCCATATATTCTTCAACTTTAACTATCTTGCATCAAATTTATTTATCTATGCTTGAAAAAGATCGTCGATATTAACCTCATTATTTATACTTTGCCAGCCTGCATTGCGAACCAAACCCGCAGCAGTCACCATTGTCAATTGAAGAGACTTATTAGTTTCGGTTACCTCACGAAATGTGTCACGCCGTTCCAACATTCGTTGTGCATATTCAGCAGAAATTGCAAATGGCTTATTAGTGAACTTCATCTCACAGAGGTTGATGGTCTTATCACCACGGTCAATAATCAGGTCTATCTGAGCACCCTTATGTTCTTCACCATCCTTACCAATATACGACTTACACGACCATGAACATACATTTGTCAGGATACCGCTTATGCCCAACTTATGCTTGATTTGAGGAATATGGTGCAAGCAAACCTGTTCAAAAGCATAGCCCTCCCAACTGGAAATATCTTGTCCCATATGACTCCAGTAGTGTTCGTCACCTCCATGATAGTTCTTAACGAAACGGAGGTAGAATAAAGAATAGAGGTCAGTAAGTTGATACATAACATCACGCTCTGACTTACCAAAAGCATTATAACTACGGATGAAATCACAGTTGCACAAATCTTCGAGAACATCTGAGAAATACCCACTGTCTTCTACTCCGATTTCCTTGATCAAATCCTGGCGAGTCAGACCTTTCATCTGCTTTGAGAGCACTTCAACAACTCGTCTATAAAGGCGAGACTCTTTAAAGAGTGACTTATATAGGAAATTATACTCTTTCTGTAGTGGTGCATTCTCAGAAAAAAACAATGCATCTATGTTTTGGGCTACGCTCAAACTTCGACTCATCATATCAAGGTAATAAGGTGTTCCACCAACTGCCATATAGGTTTCAATGATATGCTGACGCGATAAATCAAAACCACGCAACTTCAGAAACTCCTCTGTCTCACTAAGATTAAATGGTCGAAGATAGATTTGCTTCGTTACCCGATTGTGCAGCCCACCCTTATCGCCGAGCAACTTGTTGGTCATCCATGTAGTAGCTGAACCACAGACAATAAGCTTGATGTTGTCATGTTTCGAAGCCCAGCCATTCCAGAACAAATCAAATGCTTTAAGAAAACGTGAGCGGGGAGTATCAAGCCATGGGAGTTCGTCAATGAAGATGTCTATACGTTCCTTGTCAAGCAAAGTCTCCATATACTCACGAAGCATAAGGAACGCCTCCATCCAATCCTTGGGAACCTTGTACTTCTTCTTTGCATAGATGCCAAGTTGGGTCGCAAAGTTGGTCAGTTGTTCTTTACGAGTAGCTTCGTAGATACCAGTAGTATAGAAATCATATTTTGCATCAAACGTTTTATCAATAAGGAATGTTTTACCTATACGCCTACGTCCGTATACGGCAACCAATTCTGCCTTGGGGGAACTGATTATTTCCTGCAGGAGTGCAAGTTCTTGGTGCCTGCCCACCATTATATTCTTATTTTCCATACCCAATATGTTTATTTTTGGTGCAAAGATAATAAATTTTATTGGAATCAAAAAGAAAAAATGCGTTATTTTACTTCGGTAACCCACTTTTTTTAGGGGTTACCGTAGTGCTATCAGCATATTTTGGGTGGTATTACCCTCCAAAAAAACTTTGTATAACATCATAGTTCCCCATTTTTTCTCCTATTCAAATACAGATAAAGAGTCGGACGCTTCACACCTGTACGCATTTCTATTTCTGCCAGTGTAAAGCTCTTGCTGTCATACATCTTAAAGGCTGCCTCAACATCAGCTTTGGGAATCTATTCTGTCAGAAATACGGCGTAAGTGCTGCATGGCTGTACACAGGAGAGGGCAATCAATATCTGGGCAGAAGCAAGCCGTTTGAACCTCGCGTAGAAGCAGTTGAAGAAAAACTGCTCTACAACACGGACTTTGAATCGTGCCTGGACAGCGACGGGCAGCCTATATCTACCGGCAACGAGATAACGATGTCTTTCCCAATGGCTGGCGACTTCGATTTCATGTGCATCAACACCGATAAGTCGCTTGCGCCAATCATCATGCCTGCTGACATCATCGCTTTGAAGAAATATGCTACGTGGGAAAAGTACATTCCCGGTGATTTCATCTGTGTAGTTGTAACCAAGGAGTTCAAAGTACTCCGCAGGGTCTCTCCTACACAGGATGACGAACAAAGCATCACATTCATCCAGATGATCGATGGCAATCCTGTAGAGTCCAAGATTCCCAAGGACATCATCCTCGAGATCTACAAGGTCGTCGGCAACTACCGCCGCCAATGACCTCCTGACATTCACGAACACAGCATCCCCCGACCCAGTTCATGAAGAACCGATCGGGGGATGTTCATATACCGCTTTTGTGCAAGGCCACTCCTGAAGCCCACACATCTTTCATCTGCCGTCTTTCATCCTACATCTCCGCAGCCCCCTATACATCTATGGCCTCATTTCTGGGAATGAAGACAATAGTTCCTCGCGAGAAAACGTATATTTTCCACGTGGTGGTTTGGATGAAATCCAGTCTGTTATGCTCCTTACTTTTTCCATGTCTTTGCTATTTCATCTGCAAAAATAATCAAATTTTGCTAATTTACGCATATCCAATAGCATTATTTAGTCATTTTAACAAACAACAAATGAGTAAGGAGGTAAAGGAGTCAGGAGTCAAGTCTCCAGCGCAGCCGATTAAAAACTCATCGCGTGTCCCGCCTTCCTCCCGCACAGCCGATAAAGAGATCATCGCGTGTCCCGCGATACCAAAACAATCAGGAAGTCGCGGTTTCTGCGACTTCCTGATTAAGTGAAAAGGACAAGCCGTGTCCCGGCTTACCAAAACGGAAGAAAATTGTCGGTTTCCGCAATTTTCTGTGTTAAGCCCCTGCCCTGGAGAGGGCTGAGGGGTTTGGGGAGAAGGTTGAGGTCCCTCATTATGAAGGAGGGAGTAGGGTGGTTGGAGGCACCCTCCTTCCAAAGGAGGATTAGTCTTTTGAGCCAATCCCCCCCATCAGCGGCCCATCCACGATTCTCCTCAACACCTTCCAAGTCCGCTTTTTCTCCTTGTGCGAATAATGCCCCAACGCACACATCCTGTGCCACAGCCACGTCCCCTGCGGATACCCATCCTCATCCACCGGACCGCCATTCTGCTGCACCTTCATAAACTTATAAAACGCAAAAGTCACCAAGAATCCGAAGACGACAACGACATACATCTGCACATCCGCGTTCGCCCCCAGTTTCCAGCTGACAAGCCAGGCCAATACCACCGACAAATTAGCAATCAGGATAGACAGAGCCGCACCCAGATGCGAGAATCCCATGTCAATAAACAGATGATGCAGATGCGTCTTGTCCGGCTTGAAGGGCGACTTCCCCCTCAAGATGCGCATCGTAAACACCCTCAACGTATCATATAACGGTATACACAACACTGCCAACGCATAAGCCAGAAGGCACAATCCCTTCTCGTCCAGCTTGTTACACGGCTGCGTCGAACTCAGTGCATAGAACGCACATACGGTTAGAAACATACCCAGCATCAGCGTGCCGCCGTCCCCGATGAACATCCTCGACCTCTGGCCGAACACATTATGCATGAAAAACGGGAAAAGCGCCCCGATCACAATCATCGTCAGACACGTCATCGTCGGGCTCCACACCGTCCAGTAGCACAGTCCGAAGCACATACACGCCATCATGCCATACCCGCTCGAATAACCGTCCACGCCGTCAATCAGGTTCACGGCATTGATAATCGACGCACCTACGAACACCGAAAGAGGGATGGCTACCCAGTCATTTAACTCATTAATTCCCCACAGCCCGTGGAGATCGTCGATATACACGTCCGTCAGCGCAATGAAAGCCGACACAAGCGCTATCTCAATAAGAAACCTCAACAGCGCCGAGATATCCTTCTGATCGTCCCACAAGCCAAGCAACAGCAAAATGCCCATGCCGATAAGACCATTCACCATCACCGTGGTCCACATAAAAACTGAGAGCACCAGTCCTCCCACCAATATCCCCGAATACACCACGACGCCACCGAATACCGGCACAGGTACGCGTTGCAGCTTCCGGGCATTGGGATTATCCACAATCCCATGCTCTCTGGCAAACTTCAGTGCCCATGGAAACACCATCAGAGATGTCACCATCGCCACCACCATCACCAGAGCACCAATCATCCAATTCTCCATAATCGAAAAAAATACCGCCTATACTGCATACTGTTTCGCAAGCAGCGCTTGCGCCCATCGCTCATAACCCTCCTTACCGATCTTCTGCCGTGTCTGGAAGTGATAATACTGCTTCTGCGTATGCTCCAGCTTCACCAGACTCTGCCGGAGATCCTTGATATGATTCCGTCTCAGCAGCGCCACCGGCATGTGCATCAATTCCGAATACGACATATACGGATCCGTCACCATCGTCGTATAGTAAGCCGACAAGCCATAAGCCAGGTACACCCCCGCCATGGCATCATAATAAAGGAACACGCTCTGTCCGTCGTTAGTCTCCTCTTGTAGAGTAATTTTATCCTTATCCATGATTATATTTCCCCATAAATTTCAAATTCCGCCGCAAAGTTAATCATTTTTTCCCAAACTATCACCTTTTTAGCGCAAATCTTTGTGTTTTATGGCTTTTTTTTGAGCTCTGCTTTGCACTCTGCGCCAGCCGATAAGAACTCATCGCTCGCCCTTTAGGGCACAGGCTTTGCGAGCGATACCAGAATTCTGTAAATCGTCGGTTCCTGCGATTTTCAGTTTCTCCCTTCCCTGAGGGGAGGGAACGCAGGGAGAGGTGGAGCCCCTTTAGGCAAAGGGGACGGAGGATTTCGAAACACCGCTCGGCTTTGCCGCTTTTACTAAGCGAAGTGACTAAAAGAAAGGTATTGACTATTTTCGACAACTCCTGAAAAGAGGTTGGATGCTTACGGTACAACGATTTTCAGTTATATCAAAAATTAACAGACGAGGCTGAATGACTTGCTTACCTTTATTTCTTGTAATACCAATCAAAGAAGTCTTGCTTGGTCTTGCCAAGGTTTGACAAAGTGTTACGTATTATCAATTCAGGACGGTGTAGGCTCTGAGACCTTCCCAGACTTTGTTTTTCGCCAACCGTGATTCAGTAAATCCTGTTCAAGAGTTCCATTTTCAACAGTATAGTCGAGATAGTCTTTCAAAACCCACTCGAAACTCTTCTTAGCGCCCTCCTCAGTATAGTCGTACCCAACCAAATCTAATTCTGGGCAATAAGCATGGAACACATCGTCTTCCTTGAACAAGAAAACCGATACGTCAACTTTAATTCCAGTGCTGTTAATCTCTATTGTATTCATTGTTACTCTCCTTTTGCGGGGCAAAGATACGATATTTTTGGATAAATTCCAAATTTTGGGGCTTTTTTTTTGAGCTCGGCTTTGCACTCTACGCCAGCCGATAAGAACTCATCGCTCGCCCTTTAGGGCACAGGCTTTGCGAGCGATACCAGAATTCTGTAAATCGTCGGTTCCTGCGATTTTCAGTTTCTCCCTTCCCTGAGGGGAGGGAACGCAGGGAGAGGTGGAGCCCCTTTAGGCAAAGGGGACGGAGGATTTCGAAAAAGCCCCCTATCATCGCCCCGATGGTATTATTCATCAAGTCATTGACATTAAACACGCCCCTGTGCCAGATCAGCTGGGAGAACTCTATCAAATATTTGAAATTTTATGAGCAAAAATAGAATTTTATATTCTCTTGAAAATGAACTAGTTATAAATATTGACAATAAAAATCCATTGATTTTATAAGGAATTCCCAAAATTTTATGAGGAATTTAGAGCTCCCTCACATCTTCTTGAGCACCATTTCCGGTATGTAATGGTTCTTAGTTTCGATATCTACAAGTCCAAGCCGCGGATACACCATTCCCCCTATTCCAGGTACCACCTCACTACCTTCACGCTCATCGTCAATGGCAAACGTTATAAAATGGAACTTACGGTTTATCTCCTCAGGAAATTCTCGCATCAAATTTGGGATACCATCCTTATACATGACGGGTGCAAGTATCGCTATCTGTTTCGGGCTTATCTTCCCTATCAGTCTGGTCAGCTGCGTCTTTACCACACATGAGGTACTAATGATCGATTTGACGATTACCAGTAACTGACAATCATCTATCGATTCTTCGTATGCTTTCTCTATAGGCGATATTTCCACTTTCGAACCATCCGCATTGGTATGCACCACCTCTCGCGAACTCCAATATACCGATTTCTTCAATTCGCCCCTGCCGAATCCCGATTCAACACCTGTCGCCAACCAATCAGCATCTTCCGAGGCACATACCAACATCGTTTGCTCTGCGGGAGTTACTTTATACTCATAAGCTAAGACCTTACCAAGTTCCTCACCAAGCACGCGGAACGCCTTGCGGTATTCTTCTACACCAGTGGTCTTGTCTGCCAAAGCCTCAAGAGAAGCCTTGATTACAGTTTCATCACCATATTGTAGGTTTTCAAAAGTTCTCATAAGACCTCCTTTCTCTTATAGTATTGCAACCAGTTCACGCCTTGTGGTTGGTCGTTTTTCAATGATTTCCTGTTCTTTCCCTTCAGGCCAAGGACAACTGCCAGTAAAGTCCCCCATCTGCCAATAAAACATCCTTCCGCTAACATAGTAACTAAGACCGTCAATGTTATCCAAGACCTCACGGCAAGCCGCGCTTATCGCCCCGTCAGCAAATATGTTCAGGTTAAAATGCCTCGTTTTCTCCGCACGGGCAACAATCTCCGACAAGCTTACCCGATGATTATTACCGCTTCACTTCTCATAAGCCTCTTCCTTAGTTATCTCCGTGAAACGTTTTATAGTTTTACCATCTCTCTCAACAACACCATCAAACATCTCTTTGGGACGCACCCATACCTTGTGGTCGCCGTATAGAGCCTGATAAACCACAACAGGCGTCAATGATTCACTGTCCTGTCCGATGGCCAGAACCTTATATTTCCCGCCCTTAAAGTGACGATAATATCGTATTGCACCCGTCATAACCAGTTTCAAGTTATTTTAAATTCATGCTGCAAATATACAGTTTTTATTTGAATTATATCCTCTTTCATCTATTTTTTTTGTACTTTTTCTTCATTTTCGTGCAATTTCCTTCCCATTTTCGGTAATGGCTAGTAACATCAGCTTTGTAAAACAATACCTCTCACCTACCCCATGCGCCAGCCGATTAAAAACTCATCGTGTGTCCCGCGATACCAAAACGGAAGAACTGACGGAACAGCGAGAGGAGAGCTAAGCTCGCTTAGGCTATCCCGAGTCGCGACAGAGGTCAATAAAATTAAAGGTTTGGAAAGGGGGTTGAGGCCCCTCATTACAGTAAGGAGGGGGTGGGGTGGTTGAGATTATCTCCTTATGCGCTCGGCTTTGCCGCTTGCTACCATCGGGACGCAAGAAGGAGGAATAGGTGGTTGGAGAAAGGTCAAGAAGGGAGTAGGGTTGTTGGTGAAGAACTTAAGGTGTAAAAATAACAGCAGCTATAACTTCAACTCGAAGCTATAGCTGCTGCTAATACTTACTGATCACTTCCACTGGTTCACCCGCCTGCACCGTTCAGACAATTCCAACAGTACCAAGAACTGACTCAGCCTCGGTTCCTTCAACTCCCCAGCATTCAACATTTTCCGCCCACGCTTGAGGAAGTGAACCATCAACCTCTCTCCATCAACATACTTCGACGGATTCCTGTGATTGGCCTCAATAAAGCCAGCCACCTCCTCATATCGTTTCTGCCACCGTTCTTCTTGCGTCATTCTTCCTTCTCAATTATCGGTCTCAGCACCCTCACAACATGAAAAATGTCGATAAATCATATATATATCTCCAGAAATGAGTCATGGAACTGATGGAGCAGTGAGAGCTTCATAAAGTGAGTGATGATTAATAATCAATTCAAATAGTTCTTCGTAGCAACCTTTTCTTTTGGCGACCAGACACTATCTGGCATATCGGGTTCAATATGCTCAAAAATAGTTAACACATTATAACTTCGCTCTCCTTCTATATACAGAAGTGTCATTCGTCTGAGAATAGGTATTACATACAATTCTTTCACTCTTTCCGATGTTCACATTCAATAAACATCTTAACCGCATTATCTCTATTGCAACTTTTCGTCCTGCGTCATTACATCATTATTTCAAATAATCCATGATAATCCGCCGTGCCTGTTCTACTCCACGTCCGAAATAGCAGGGATAGAGAATTTCCTCAATATCTTCTTTTTCTATAGCGGCATCAAGCGCTGCTAATTGCACCTCATTCATATCCGGTATTCCAAAATAACGAATATACCTCTTCCCCATTGAATAATAACCATTTGCGTATGGCTTACTTATATTCTCCACATAGAACCAGAATATATCCGTATTGAGTATCTTATTCAGGCGTTCAAGTTGCTGGATATTATTACTTACCAGTGCGAAGCCGTTATAGTAAAGTAGTCCATTTATATCAGACAACATAAACGTTGGTCTTTCTGCAATATAGGGCATAAAGAGCCTGAATCCAGGCATATTGATAGCTTGACTCCTCCCGTATGCAAACCATTGTTCATATTTCCGCTTCCCCTTATCCCTTTTGGCAAGAATACTACGCACAACCTGAAGATAATTAAAAGCATGGGAATAATGCTCCCGCATCGTCCTTTCATCATAACAAATGGCTCGTCTTCCTTGTACTTCATATGGATAAATAATCCAACCTGTCTGTTCTTCAAGAGGTGCGTTCACATCCATTACACTTGGTTTTACAACCTGCCTGCATATTTCACGCTCAATCGGGTAACGAACACCTTCATATTCATGTATAAACTCATGCTCTGTTTCACCCACAACATTAAGGACATACAATTCGTTCTTCAGCGTAGCAATTCCATTTGAAATTGCGGCCACTTTATCTAGTGAAGTCCCTGTATTCTCTATTTGTCGCAGGATACCATTTATACGATGGTCCTTAATAACCCAGCCCTTAGTTGAATCCAAATCCTCATAGGCAGCTTCAATAAAATGTAAAGTACGAACGTCTTGAACTATTGAACTATTAGTCCTTATATATCGGACTAACCCCTCCTGCTGTCTGCATGCAAAAAATAGACACGTATACGTAGAACATCCCTTAAACACCTGTTCCCCGCCAAAATCCACAATGGTTAGGTTTAATTGATGCCCAGCAAAATAATCTCTTAAGGCTTTACCATTCAGGCTTCTGTAGAAATTGCTAACAGTAATATAACCAAGAATACCTGCATCATTCAATAATTCTATAGCTATTTGAAAAAAAGGAATGTACAAATCAGCCTTTCCGGAGCAACAAACTTCCCAATTATTCAAAAACGCTCTGGTTTCGTCAGACATCTTAGCAGATGTAACATAAGGTGGATTCCCAACTACAGCATCAAAACCAGTAAAACCAGGGATTTCTGCACTCCAGTCAAAAATGAGAGAATTCCCTGGATGCAGATTAAACACCAGATTATCAGTTCTTTCCCCTCTTTCCAAGGCTTTCAGAGTTAGAAGAATCTTACTGCGTTCAATACAATATTTTTCAATGTCACATCCATAAAGTATATGCTCATAGATATAATGGCAATCCAAATCCGTTTCACTAAGGATTTTCTCGCATACCGTCAAGAAAAAACCTCCACATCCGCAGGCAATGTCAGCAACTCGTAACGCAGCATAATCCCTCCCTTCCAACAGGTGAAAAACATGGTCAACAATGGCCTTCCTTATGTGTTGCGGTGTATAGATAGCACCTGTGACAACCTTGTCCAATGGAGAAACAACGAATTCAAAGAAGTCAATCAATAGCTCAAAAGAAAAGTAGTCGTAAGTATTCACAACTGCATTTTCGAATTTAAGTAACCTAATGTATAGATTATTTTCTATAGATGCAGGTATGATATATCTACTCAGCCAACTTCCATCTTCAATTCTCAGCTTGTTTATATCAACGAATGCAGAAACCAACAGACTGTTAACTTCATCAACGTCGTGTATCTTATTAAGTATGAGTGAAACCTTTGAAGTCATAACAATATTGGGAAATAGTGATTCTCGTTTGACCCTATTTTCTCATATACTTCCTTAAAATATGGCTTAAGGATGTTCGTTTCTGATAGTTTGACAGCATTCTTATATTCTTTATTATCAAGAATCGCATATTGTTCACTCATATTATCTCTATGAACAAAGTTCCTAATAACAAAGTTGATTGCCAATGGCAAATCCATCGGTGGATATGCTATTCTGGGCGAGGATAGCATTAACAGCCTACCGGTATTTAGTCCAGATATCTTTCTGCCACCAGCATGGAAATGAAAGTGTGGATGCACAAACTTTCCATTTGTGTTTTCTTCACAGTCTAAATGCCATGAAAATTTACGATGTCCACCCTCTTCCTCTACAGCCTTAATCTCAATATTACAATCGTAAATCTCAGTTCCTTTTCTTTTTTCTTCATCCGTAAGTCGTTCACGAATCCGATAGTCATTCTTCCAGTCATATCTCATTGATAAATACACGTCTGCTTTATTACCTTTGATTTTGGGTATGGCATCCATATTTGAGGCACTCACTCGAAAAGAAATTCTATCACACTTTATCAGGACCTGCCCATCATCATTAACGTTGTTCAGATAATTAATCAATTGGTCAATCTCATACTTCTGAACAACGGCAGGTGAATCCTCTTTTGCCTCGCAGAAGAACCGTTTAATCAATTCAAGGAACTGGACAAGCTGACCGCATCTACTTGCTACTCTTTTCCCCATAAGCCAATATGTCTCTTCTGTCTATTCTTGATAAATATTGTTGCAAAATAGGCTTATCCAGTGCTCCTTTCAGAGAAAGGTAGTCATCCTCTTCCCACTCCCGTTTAAAACGTCGATTGCACACATATCCATCTGCAGGGTCAAGCGGTCTCCCTGTAGCCAGACATACATTCCAGTATTCGTGACTCATGTCTTTTTCTATGGGGGATGCAACGACTAGTTTTAGCCCAGTCTTTGAATTAAGTAACCCTACACGTGTTTCAGCATCTTCATAACGAAAAGCTTTCATCTCAGGTATAATCTTCTCCCACCACATCTTGACCTTTTCCATCCACCACCTTGGATATGCTGTGTGCATTATACCCTCGTAATAACAGCCATCTTTTGCAAGTAATTCTTTCAACGCGTCCCATGAGACGCCCGAGTTTTCTATATCAACACCCAATCGGGCTGCTAGCACATTGTCATCAATTAAACTACCTGTTGAGCGCACGAAGAAATTATATAAAAGTTGAGAGCTTGCAAACACATCTTCCTTCAGCTTTTCATATTCTGCATCTAAACGATAATCAATCAGCAAGTTCTTTTCATTTGCATCAACGCCCAAGATAGTAGCGAGATTATCCCGGTTCCCACTTATAATCTCGTATGCCTCAATGAATGAACGGATAAGTTCTGCCGACTGCGGTGCATTATCTAGAAAATCCTTTTTGCTCATCACCACATCATATTGGTCTTGGTTCTCTAGTGGCATTCGTAATATTCTTAGTTGAGACTCTTCGGTGATAAGAATGATGGGGGCCTCTATCGACTTTTCACCATCCTTTGCCTGAGTTCGCAACCGTCCAGCGAGTTCTGGTGCATCTCGATGCCCATTCTTGCTGGTCAGGCGATAATCCATTAAAAAAGCCTGAATTCCACCGTCTCCTAAAGCCTTATCAACTTCCACATCGTTATCCACATCGACTGTTTTAACCTGGAGCCCTTGGCTCTCCAATTCACTTACAATGGAATCTGGTCTCAGGTCTTCCAAATACAGAATTTTATAATCTCTTTTCATAAGTTCAATATTTCTTTTTCATTTAATGCAGGCACTTCAACCCTTATACAGGTAGCAAAGTCGCCATGCGGATTAACTACTTTCACCGTACCACGGTAACTGTCCACAATATCTTTCACTATGCTTAATCCTAGTCCTGACCCGGCTACTTCCAACATAGGTTGTTGGTCGCCGATGCTTTTAGGGGTAGAAGTTGTAAAAAACTCATCAAAGATACGTTCCTCGTTCTCTTTGGATATTCCATCGCCATTATCAGAAAACTCCAAATATAATATTGTCCCAACTTTTCCACATTCAATATGAATAAGTCCTTTTGCTCTTCTTGCTCTTTTAATAGCTTTTTTGGAATTCGTATAGAAATTGAAAAGAATCGATGTCCATTCTGAAGGGTGCATCGGTCTGGTATAGAGATTATAACCTATGTACTCGGGTGTTTCTATTGTAATACCCGACTTGTTGGCGTCATCTGAGAGACTTTCCACGAAAGGATTCACGACATCGCGGAGTTCTACGGGCTTTAATTCTCTGTTGACATTATTCGCAACAGCCGAGTCCATATACGACACGTATGAACGGAAGTTAGTGAAATTCTTCTCCAAAATGTCAAGCCGTTCCAGTGCCTTAGCATCTTGCGATAAACGACCGATGAGGTATTTCATATCACTATCTATACTGTTCAGATAGTACTTTATCTCATGAACGAACTGCTCTACTGTTAAACCCACGCTGCTTAACACTCGGAGCATAACTTTTTCTTCCCGATCTCTTTTACGTTCTTCCTTATGTAGTTTTTTCAGCTCATAGATATCCTTTCTAAGTTTATTTATCTTTTCCTTGCTCGCATCTTTTGCGGCAGCAGTCATATCTTCATCATCATCTATGGCCTTGTCAAGCTCATCCAAAGAAAAGGCGATATTTTTTACCCGAAGGCTAATTGCTTCCCAATTACCGTCTTCATCTTTTTTCTGTCCTGGCTTTATCTTGACGTTTCTCACTTGGGCAATTGCAATGACAGCCGTCACTAATGTTCTATATGCGAAATTTTGGAGTTGTATGAACGTTTCGTTCTCCATCAAACCTTCTCGGCTTGAAGTCTCTTCAAAATCACCTGAATCTGAACTTATCTCAACAATTCCATAAAAGTTTTGATTATTATGCTGAGGCAGGATTGAGTTCCTTTTCTGAGATTCATCCAGCGACAACCAGTCATTGCCAGGTTCGGCGTATGGAAGAACTCTAAATCCATTCCTGTATAATCTTAATCCACCATTGTCTCTCAAATAACGTTGGAACGCTGTTTTCTGATTCTTGGGAAGATAATCATTAAGGAAGTAATATGCCTTGATTTTCACGTTTTTTATCTGGGTGAAACTAACATCTTCTCGGTCAGGATCCATACTCAAATCTCCTTCCAAGTCCATGTTCAGCCTTTCACTTTGCACACGATATAATGCCCAGCCATTGTTATCAACCTCCCCCTCTATAAAAGCAAGTGAAAACTGGGTAAGCTTCGGGATATCAATTTTTATCTTCTTCTCCATCCCGTTTGCAAGCATGCTAACATTTATATCAAAAGAATCATCTCTATCAGTTGTCTCAGTAACATCAAAAGCATCTTCACCAATTAAGTCGGGTTGAAGGATTCCTAATAAATAGCGATACATTCGCTGTATGGCCACTTCATTCCATTTGTCCCTCAGGTCTTTTATAATGAGTTTTGTTCCTGACTCTGTCCTTTCACATGTATTTATTGTATTGGTAATTTCCGTTAGTTCCCTGTCTCTTTGGTACTGATCCCAATCAAAACTAACAGTATACGCCTCTTCCGAAAAATCTGATTTGGTAATAATCTCAAGTCTCTCTCCAAGACGCTGAACTGCAAACCGCCCTATTCCTTTTTGACCAGCCTTTTTACGTTTGTAAATTCGCGAGATTGGATGAGCCACTTTATCACCAGAAGAAATTCTCATAAAACCATTGATGAGTTGCTCTTTGGTCATGCCAACTCCGTTGTCCTCAATCTCAAGAGTTCCTCCTTTCTCTAAAGAGTCAATAAAGCGTAGCGTTACTTCTCTTGCATCCGCATCATAAGAGTTCTTTACCAATTCAGAAAGCGCAGTTTCCTGCCGAGCAACTAATTCTTTACCTAGCCTGCTTATCAAATCCGCATCCACTGTGAAGCGGACACTATTTGGATCCTGTTTTGCCAGTTCATTAGAAAGAACAACTATCTTATTATAGTCAAGCGACTGCTCTTTTAACAACGCTTGTAGTTCCGCTTTTATCTGATTCTCATCCATATTATCGCCTTTTATCTCTTCATTGCCTCGTCTAACGCCGCAATAAGTTCTTTTCCTATATTGAAGTATCGTATAGCTTCCTGAAGAGTCATTGTCAAATTGCCAACATGAACAAATTGATGTCGTCCTATAATAAGATTATCATAAGTCTGAACCAAATCAACATGCTCATTTGCCATAACTACTATCGTTTTTGCATCTTTCTTTTGTATAAAACGCCTAAGGTATTTCTCACCAAAAGCCTTAACCATGTTGTCCTTGATTTCCTGATACTTTATTCTTCCATTCAGCCTACTAAAACTTGATTTAACAAAACTACCAAAAACTTTATTCTTCTTACGCGAAAACTCATCAAAAATATCTTTAATGGCAAGTTCATAAGCCGTTACCGCTTCAACAGCCACAATTCCTGCCATTGCTGACAATACAAGAGGATCCGTTCCTGGTTGTACTATCGGTGTAAGCTGATTAATCAGCAAATCAACACTGTTAAAACGGTTTTGATACGCCATATTTATCCAATCAGGATTTTTTCTACGTATTCAAATCTATCTTTAAGAACCCTTGTATCAGTGGTAGCCAGTGTCGTATATTCAACATACTTCGGGTCTTCATTAAGTTTTATATAACGTTCTGCTAGATCTTCAGGTAGCCTATCTATATGCTTAAGGATTGTACAAAGAATAGAATCAAAGATTGAAGAATTAAACTGGCCTCTTACTGCAAATGGCTTTGATGGTAATGTTTGTGCCATAACTTCGCATGCCCTTGGAAAATCTTTTTCAAATCGTGCAACATCACCGTCTTTTACCTTTTTATACCTGGATGCAACCTTATTCAGGAAGCCCTTCATAGGCTTATCATATTCACCCTGCATATAGCGCAAACCAAATGCACGCAACAATAGTTCAACGTCAGTCAAATGCTTGTCTACTGCCTGTTTACCAAGAATCGCTCTCCAATTATTGTCTTTATTTAGTTCCATTAGTGTATCAAGGAATGTACCACGATAAACACAGTTGCGTATCTCTTGCGATGATAGTGGTGTTCCACCAGTATTCAATCGCTCAAATATATGATACATGCAAGAATCATCGTTGTTGGGAGATAGCTGACGAATGTTGATTACTCTTAGCACTGTCATCTCAATCTTTCGCTTATCTTGCTCTTGCAAATCATCAAATCGCAAATTGTAATAGGGACTTTTCTTATTGAGTCCTGACAATCGGAATGTTTGCCGCTTCCCTTTTTCATTTTCCAGGCCAAAATAGCCCTCAAAAAAATAGAATATACTCATTAAGCGCTGCTGCCCGTCTATAACCAAATTCTTGTTCTCTGAATCTATATAAAAGAAAACTGGCGGTACCGGTAAGCCCATTAAGAAAGACTCAATCAAGGCTGATGCCTGCTTCTGGGTCCACACATATCCTCTTTGGAATGAAGGTATTGTTATACCACCATTCTTAAACATCTGCCATAAGACAGATAAAGTGTAGTCTGCAGGATATGATGTAATATCATACTCCACAAATGGAGGTTCTTCATTCTCCATTTGTTTCTCATAATCTTGGTCTTTTTCTAAGACCAGGTCTTTCTCTTCTTGCATAGGTAATAATAATTATTTATATGAAATCTCATAAACATTCAAAATCACATCGGCATTCTTCTACTGTAGTGTTTTCTCCTTTGTCACTATGCTCAGCGGTTTTCCCGTCGCACTGAGCCATCAACATATATTTATATTTCAGGACGAACACGCAGGTCATCAATTATAAGAGCTTCATTTGTAGCATAGTATCTAATTCCCGTAAAACGTTTCAAACGAGTTGTCTCATAAACATCAGTAAATATGGAATCGTTAAAAGCCACATGCTGTCTTGGGCAGGAGATGATGCCATATATGCGCTCTTTGAGGATTATCTTTCGGCGGCAAAAAGCTTTCACAGCATTGAATATCTGCCGTTTAGCCTCCTTTCTATACTCTTTTATATATCGGGGCTTGCAATCCTTAATTTCAACAAACACCATCCAACTAGCAGGGTCATGCAACGTAGGGTACATACAGCCCTCACAGTGCTTATCATCCCTGAGTTCATATGGATGTTTGAAATCATGGTCATCGAAGATGCAGAAATCGACAGAAAGAATATTGGGATTATGAAACACCAAGCTATCCATCATGCCATTTCCATCTGGCGATGGTTGCTGATGGTCAGTTATTTCAATCCCTCTTGTATTCTGGCTACGATTAGTCATGTCAGCAACATAAATCTCTGGACTAGACTCCACGACTATGACAGAACGACCAAACCACCTTCGAATCAGACTCTTAATCCTCATAATAGTCCAGCATTGCGAGATATTCGGCATTTATTTTCCGATAAGCCTGATTCAGATAATTATGCATCAGCAAACCAGACTCTTCCTGAATGGTTTTCAATTTACCATCATGAATTTCATACACAGTCACCAACTTCGGGTCAATCCAAGACTCCTTTGATGGGCTATCATTCTTCACCTGTTCTGGAAGTTTCTTCTCAGCAAGTCCACCAATCAGACAATTATTTAGAGAGAAGAGCACAAAAGGACTGTGCGTTGTTATCAACGCACTATGTTGACGCAGTGACTCTCTCATCTCTCGCATAAGCCAATATACAAACTTCTGCTGAGCATCTGGGAATAAATTTTGCTCGGGCTCCTCTATATAAATATCCGAACGCTTATAGAAGAATGCATCTTCCCGAAGATTTGCTTTTTCCAATTGCATCTTCTGTTCTGAAGAAAGAGGCTTGTATCGTTTGAACACTCCTTCTAAGATGTAAGTTGAGGCAGTCATCAAGGGGACTACAGACTGAAGTCCACTCGAAGCATTCTTCAAATCCAATTTGGCATCATCGCCATCATAGATGATGTCACTATTGTTCGATTTCTCGAATACATACTTCACACGTCTCTCAATAATATCATCCAGGTTCATCTCCTTCAGATATTCACGTGCCTCAAACCAGTCATACAAGAAATACAATATCAAGTCATTCGTATCATTGTATTTTCGAAGATTGGGTATTGCAGCAACCAGATTTCTCTCCGCAGGCACATAACACAACTTGGGATATTCATAATCCTCATCTGGATTTTTTAAGATTCCCAATTTCTTGTCCTTGTATTCCAAGGTTATATAATTCCCTTCGTAAAGGATGTAGCTATCATCACGGAAATAGCCGTTAAAACGGTAGTATTCATTGAAGCCATCAACGAATGAAGTACCTACGATGAACTTCTCCCGCTCTTCTTCAAAATTGTTATAACACCGTTTCTCTATCCACTGGCAATGGCACAATACTTTAGCAATAGTACTTTTACCACTGCTCTGAGGTCCCAACAAGAACGTAATCTTGTTAACGTCCATCTTAACCTCCTTGATCGGACCAATATTTTTTATCGTCAGTTTACACATAATTTGCCATAAAAAAGTAGCTATTTCTTCATTCTGTGTTTGCAAAATTACATTTTTCTCATCAATTATCAACAGAAATAACGCTATTTTTGGTGTTTTTTAGCAAAAGCAGAGTCATTTGCACTATTAATTGCTCTAAACTTGTCCCGTATATCACTTATCGTCGCGACAACTTCCTGGCGAATAGAGAAGTAACTATATTCGCTGCAATGCTAATCGCAAATGAACTTAAAGCACCACCCATCTCCATTTAAACCTAGTAAAATTATCTACTTATTGATAGATTTCTGCTATCCACTTCCTCCTTGATGTCAGAAGGAGCACCATTTTCCTCATCCGATTCTCGCAAACTCTAGATAACATCTGCCAAGATTTTGTCTGCTACCAATTAATTCACCATATCACGAAGCATATAGCCAGTAACAGAACTCTTTGTCACCATAAAATTCAGAATTGTCCTAACTTGAGCCAGCAACTCAGGATTCTTCCTGATTTGCATTTTGTTAGTATGGACATATGGCATCATAACGAGTTCAAGATACATCAAGGCTTGCGTTCCATTCAAATTCATCGCAGGGCATTGTCTAATGGCTTTTGCAATCCACGCCATACCCTCAGTCTTATACTCACTTGCTATTGTTGTCAAGATTTTAACTAAACCTTCAAACACCACAGCACTCCCGGCAGTATGCTCTGCCAAATACGTATAGAATCCAATATCTTCTTTTCGTAGAGAATGCCATTTCTTTACACCATCATTCCATTCTGTATTTAGAGTGTAAGATCTCAATTCCTGACTATTATAATAAGCTCCAGATTCCATTATAGCCTCTCTAAATGTGTTCCAAATCAACCAGAATCGGTCTGGTTTCCTGCAATAATCCTCTTCCAAGATGAAACGAGTCAGATATGAGTACCCAAGATGACTCTCTTTTATAATTGGGATAGTACAAGGTAAACATTGTATAATCTCTGAACTATCAGTATGCATAAACAATTTTACCAAATAAATCAATACATCAAACATTCCGTGAACTTCATCTTCGTGTGATTTAATAAGTTCCGGTATGGCATTCAAATACTTAACTGCAATATCAACAGTTTCCTTGTCCGGTGAATGAGGTATCAGTCCGAATATGACTTTCAGATGATAAGCGTGGAGCTTTTTCAATGATTCGTCCTTAATATATCTCTCCAACAGTCTCTTTATCAACGGAGCATCTTTCTTCCACAAATCAGATGATTGTATCGCCGCCACAGCATAATCACACGCACCTGTTCCACCATAAGAAGGCATCATTAAACAATCAAAAAGAAACTCAGCATAATCTTCCTTATTCTCAGGGAACAACACTATCAGTTGTGGTATAACTTGAATACAAGCCGTGGTTCCATCCAATGTATTGATGGGAACCGTCAAATTTGACAATTTCTTATCGATAATCAATTTGCACCAGACTAAGTCATCATCACATAATTGCTCAGAGTGAAATTTGACAAGGCTAGCACTCACCCACTCCAAAGTATATGCGTCAGTTACAAATCCTCTTCGACCTGACTCTTGTTCATTCTGCATCGCTTTGGCATCTTGCAATACCAATGTGGGGTTATCTATGTACTTGTTTCCAGCAAGAGTCTCTCCATTAAACATGGCCATAGCCCAGTTCAGAAGCCCTATATACCTATACATTTCTTGATTCAACTGAACAGATTCTTCACTTATCTTCCGAGACCCTTTGGTCAGTTTTGTCTCGAATTGTATAGCAAGTCTACCTTCTACTCTCTCTGTACTTCTTATCTTCAAACGCCTTCGATCCATGCGGGAAACAAGGATCTCCAACAAATTTCTTTCTTCGCCCTTTGTCTTCTTCAGAAGCTTACGATGCGTATCCAATATCCCATATAGTGTTTGAATCAGTTTTTCATTATCCTCATTTGAAAGGCATTTTGTGCCAATGAACTGATAATTCAAACAGATATTTTCCAAATGGGTCTTACGATAATCCTGCTTACAGGTTTCCATTCGCTCTTTAAACACATCTGGGTTCAGGTCACCGCTAATTTGATAGAGTGCATTTTTGAATCGTATCACATCTGTTTCAGTTCTTCCCTAATCATCTCTACCGCTTTCTCTTCTCGGTCATGCTCCACCGTTATTTCTATTTCGTGTTCCTCCATAAACCATCTGCTCAGCGTATATGCAACCATCACGTTCGCTCTGCGCTTACAGTCTTTATCATTCACCTTATCAAATTGCCTGAAAAGTCTTATATCCTCACGATAGTACATGTCGTTTTCTATCAGCTTAGGATTATTAAAGAAGGCAAGCAAATACGCACATAAATATCCCAAAACGCCAGTTCTCCTATATGGCTCAGGCAGAGCAAGTATCGCTTCAAATGCGAAGTCATCAGCTTCTTGTTCTAGATCTTTTCTACTCTCAGACTTTGTTCTCTCAAAATGATCATTAAAAAAGTGAGTCAATTCATGAATTAGTATTCCACACATACCAATCATATACATACTATTCACTCTCGATTCGAAAGCTCCGGTAATATCTATTTCTCCCAACGTTTCATAATCCTTTGTCATTGCCCATTTCCTTCTAAACGCTTTCGCTAAATCAATCATTGACTCCCAATCCATCGCCTCTACCATACTCTTGATGTAAAGACACTCTGGTAATGTACAACCGCTCTCCAATATAGAATGATATACCACCTCCAATTTTGAGCCTTCTGCTATACATTCTTCTTCAGAGACTTTATAATCTGCCAGTTTCAATCCAGCATAACACATATTCCATACTGCCTGGGCAAACGTTGGAGATAAATATACTTGCCCATCCTCTGCGCATGAGGCATTCAAAGGCACTTCTTTTAGATATTCTTCAAATATTATTTCATTCTTCAGACCATTTCTTATCGCGTCTTGAATATCTATGGTCTTAACCATTTTAAAGAAGTCTGTCACGTTATAATTCAACTTCATGACAGGCAATGACTCCATCTTTTTGTCCATAACATCAAATTTAAGCTATTAAATATCTTATTCCTCACATCTGGCGTATCTCCCACTCCACCATCTTCATCAGCTTCGGTAACATCAGTTTTGAAAACATCACCTCTCACCTACTCCACGCGCCAGCCGATAAGCACTTCATGTTTCACCCGAAGGGCGAGAGCTTTGTGAAACATACCAAAACTTTGATGTAGGGCGGTTTCTGCCCGAAGTCAATTATCCCCTCGCCTGAGGAGAGGGGAAATGGGGTGAGGTGGAGCCCCTTTAGGCAAAGGGGACGGAGGATTTCGAAAAAAGTCATTAAGCACATCCTTTGGAATCTGCTCTATGCCCTGTGCAAGTTTGGATTACAAAATCAGATATCATTGTAGACCAACATGTTTTCACGGCAGAAGTCTGCCACCCTCACTTTCTTGTGAATTGCCATTATCTCATCCCCTTCATCTCCTCCACCATCTTCATCAGCCTCGGCATCATCAACTCGATCTTCCGACACTTCACCTTATTGAAATGGTAGTCGATATCATCCAGGAGTTCATTACACAACTCTTTGGACATATCCCCACCATAGCCAGCAGCGACGATAGTGATAGCAGAAAACTTACGAGCATCATTTCCTGTTATACCTCCATCAGTAGCCCTGCCGGGACATATGCAATTGCCACGCTAGCTATACCATCCAGGGCAACGACCACCCTTTTGCAGCGTTTCACGCGTCGTATCACACCTTCCACGCCCTCAAACATGCCGCCCATGATCTTCACACGCTTGCCCTCCTTTCCCACGATGGTGTTCTCATCCAGGAACATCACGCTATCGTCGGTCATCGACGCCACACACATAAAATTCTCCATCTGCCTGTCAGGCACCGTCATGATTTCATGGGCCTTCTCAGCAGTATGATCCATCATATACCGCAACGGCTCCAGCACCTTATTCGATGTCTTCAGCTCGCTGATACGCCCCTGCGTAGAACGCACGAAGATCAGATTGTTGATGGCAGGCACCAGCTCCCGATGAGGATTCCCGTTGTCCGCACATACCAGTTTGTACGTCATCGGTACAAAGTTCTCTATCTCCAACCGATCCAGCTCAGCCTTCACCTTGATCTCCCGCGAGTACGTTACCCTCATCGGATACCAACTCTTAGGGTCACCACACATCGATGTGTCGCGTCCCAAGCCTATACCTGTTATATTCGCCGTCATCATATCACTCTGGTTTTCAGTCGTTCAATGACACAAACGCAAATCTTATGCTTTGTTCAAAGCCAAAAACTATGATGCAAAAATAGCGAAATAAAATCAAAAATCCACTATTTCTATGTGTTTTTTAACATAAAACTACGAAACAAGGGCAAGCACACGATAAACACACATTATATCAATTGTAGTTTTGTTGTACCACTACAACTACATAACAAATATTACATATAGGTACAATAAAAAAATAACAGCAACCACAACAAAATGAAGTGAACCCCGAAAGTTTTTTTGTCTAACTTTCGGGGTTCACTTCAAAGTCATAGCTGCTGTTACTATATTATATAGGTATATACCTACAACCTCACTATCGGAACCTTTTCCCAACCAATCAGTTTCTCCGCTGTGGCGATATCCGTAAACTCAAAATCCGTCAGACACTTCCTCAGCTTCTTCTCAGCACCTTTCAGGCCGACATACGACTTAAAGCGGCGAACCAGCGGCAAACCTTCAAGCATCGGCTGTCCTGCATCCAGGTCACGCGGGTGAATGTAGCTTGTCCTTTGCGGCTTTGAGTCTCTGTGTTCCATTAATCACCCCCACCGCGATGAAACCTCCTACCATCGCCAACCAATCTCTATTCACTGATCAGCAATTTCCGTTCCTTTCGGATCATATTTCGTATTCTTGAACTCCATAATCACAGTGCCGCTTTCCAAGCTCCGGCAAGTGTGATACTGTCCTATCGGGACATGAACAGCAGGAACTTCTCCACCAGGAATGAGCAAACAGCGAGAGACTTCATGCCCCTCGTCATCATATAATATAAACTCAGCCTGACCTCTCAAGATCGCGACATCTTCGCTCGTCATACTATGCCTGTGCACCGGTATCACCGTCCCCGGCTCAATCGCATTCAACATCCGCTGACTCTCATCTTCAGCAGAGTCCCGTAGATCATAGTTCACTCGGAGTCGCGGCGAGACTTTCGCCTTCTCCGTCAACTCGTCGAGTAGTGTCTTGTCTATCAGCATGGATTCACATTTTTAGACATAACAAAAAGATGGATATGAGGCTGTTCTACCTGTGTCTCCCAAAGAAATAGTACTTTGTCCTTTTCACAAACGTTTTACAATATCTCGGTATGAACCTGCACAGGTAAATGCCTGTTCCATATTTCACTGTCTCGTTTATGCCGCAGTTCTTTCTTAGAGCCTCTTCATCTTTCACCATCCTTACCATAAGGAAGTACGCATCATTGTCCATGTTCTCACGGATCACTTCTATATCAACAAGCTATTCACAATCCAAGCATCCAAAATCGGAGAATTGCATAGTGCATCGTTGAACAGTCTCTCAACAGTAGTACCAATCGACATCATACTTCGGTAGATATTTTTCTTCCTGTTCCAAAAATCAAGGCGACTTTGATACAAGCTGCTGTTATCTGCATATTCTCCCATCACTCTGAGCATCTCGGTTTTAAGCATAGTATCAACCTCAGCTTTGTATTTGGGTCTCAGTCTAAGATTATGATAGGTACTGCACTCCAGACTAACTGCACTATTTGCAGGCAGTCCGCTCTTATAATCAACAACACATACTGGAAAACCATTTAAGATATGTGTAACCCTACATTCCAGAACCATCATTCCCGATGGAGTATCGTAAGCACAATTAAAGATAAGCCTCCGCCTTGACGCATGACTCAGCCAAAGCGTTGACTTTACCGTATTACAATAATCACATAGAGGAATCAGATTTTTAGGATGAACCGAAAACTCCGGCATTTCCTCTCTTGGAATATAATGATCCAGGTGTACATAATAATCCAATTCACAAATAGGGCATTTGATGACCTTACCACCGTTCAGTGTTTCTAATTCTGCCCTGATTTGTTTTATTTCATTTTTCGAAGTGCTATACATGTCATGAGCTGTCCTTGCTTCATCCATGTTAGTCCTTCTATTAGGCCATAGGGACACCAGATTCTCCAGAGAAATGGGATTAACTCGCTGGTCGTATTCATCCAACTGCTGATGCACATCATTTCTCATCGCCACATAATTCGTAGCGTTTTGATGTTTTCTTCCATTTCTCATAGCACCGCCAATACTATCAAAAACAGTCTTGGCATCTGCTCGGCTAGTCTGGATCCTTTTCATATTGATAATAATCTCTTGTTGCTATCAGATTATTAATAGCCATCCTGCTGTTCAGGCTTAATGGCATGGTAACCTTTAGAGAAGCTATGACCTCATCGTACGACTTCCCCTTATCTACCATGTTGTTAACTGTTTTCATAAAAACTGATGATGTCTCATCATATCCGAAAATCTTTCTATATAGCAGAGTAACATCCTCACCAAACGACTCAAAATCCAGATGGCCAAGACTTGGACTGTCATTTTCCATTCTTCTGAGTACAAATACATGTTCTCCAGTCATTTCCCTGACAACAAGCGGCGAATGTGTGGCAACCAAGGCATAGCTTTCAAACTTATCAAGCAATTGACTCAAAAGATACATGAAATCCATGATTGCATGTGGGTGCAGATGGACTTCTGGTTCATCCAATATGAATAGCGTATCATAATAGACATACTGATACACATAAGTAACCAGCGACATCAGATGCAACTGTCCAGAACTCAATCGGTTAACCAGTTTGTTAAGAACATTTTCATCCACTTCTACTTTCCTTTCAATATTGAAAATGTCTGGTTTAATAATCAGGCCGGAAACAACTTCATTTCCCAGCAACTCCTTCAAGAACGTCTCATAATCATCTATCAAGAGTCCGTCATTTATTCTACCTCTTGAAATAATCGTCTGTATACCTGTTCTCAAATCCTCAAAAGTTCTATTTTCATCTTGTTCCAGGCTCCTGCACTTATACTTGTTTATCGAACTTTCATCACAATGAATATCTTGATATCCATCAAAAGGGGTTGTACATAGTGCGATGGTCGAGCTAAAGACAGGCTTCCTTACAAAATACCCACGTGATTTCTCGGGGTCATAATTATCATTTAACAGAGCTTTAACAAATGCAATCATCATCTCTGTTTTGCCAGAACCATTAGGCCCTATCACGCCTGCCCAACGCTCATAAGGTTGTGCGATATGCTTCCATTTCATAATGAAAGGAAGATCTATCTTCATCGCATAGGGAGCATGATACACGAATTCAAATGAAAAAGCATTATCTACTGAGGTTCCTTCCAAAATAAATCGAGCAATCCTGATGGCGCGCTCCGCATCAAGTTCTCTGGTTATTGATTTTTTATATATGGGATCTTCCCTAAACTGCTCCTGAATATCAACATTTATCGAGCAGTCTCTTAGTGCATTTAGTAAGGCCTTGCATGTCTCATTATCAAAAGTGTTAGCCAAATTCTTATAATAGTCGATATTGACGCCTGCAGAGCAGAATGAATCATCAAATTCAGTAAACACGTTTCCTTTTATACTGTCAAAGGTGTTCTCTACCCCTCTTTTCATTAGCCTAAGCTCTCCCAGTACTATCGGCTTAGAATTCTCTGACTCCCAGAAATGAAGTCCAAAGGAAGTATAGTAAATATCGTCCGACCAATTATAGTTAAAACACAATACAAACGAAGGGTATTCTGATGGAGGATCAGTACTATATCCCCTATCAGCTCTCATACCAGTAGGCTTCCTTTGAATTTCAAATCTGAATTTCATATCTTCTTCTCTTCTCTATAAGCTCAGCTCAGCCTCCAGATGTTATATATTTCCCGTCTCTTGTTAAAGGCTATCTCTCCACCTTCCATGATGCTCACAATAGCCTTCTGAATGTCCGGAGTATCAATCGAACCGTCTTTCAGCGCTATGTTTGTACCATCTTCAAAGTCACAAGCCACGACCTTTTCACTCTCGCCTAGCACAGGTATGTTGGCATTATGGGTAGCAAAGATAAACTGCATCTGGCTCTTCAGGTTGACAATCTCTGTAATCACCTCCTCATAGATGGTTTGGTTGTCAAGATCATCCTCTGGCTGGTCAATAATCAGTACATTCGTATCTTTCTGTGCCAAAAGGAACAATATCAAAGCAGAAGCCCGTTGTCCTAAAGAATGCCGGGTCAAGGCCTTTCCCTTATACTTGATGGTTACTTTGTTCTCAACTTTGTAAGTCAGTAAGTCAGCCAAGTTCTCTTTCAGTCTCCTACTTACTTCGCCGATAACACTATCACTAATGCTGTTCTTAAACTTCTTCCAGTCTCGTACGATTTCTATATAGTCCTTATATTTCGACTCAATTGTCTGATAGGTTGCATCTCTTAGACCTGTACCCTTTAAGAATCCCTTAAGATGGTTAACGAAAGCTGTTCGCCTTCCCTTAAATTCGACATCGATGGTCAGATTGCCATTAGCAGCGTTTACCTTTGCCACCTCCTTTTCTAATGCAAGATACTCCTGTCGCCAAGCTTCGTTCAATTCATCAAGGGCCTTATTGAGATTGGCATTCAGTTTTTTCTTCAATTCCTCCTGCTTCCCTATTTCAGTTAGTTTCTGCTTCGCATCTGTTAGTATTTTGCTAAGAGTCAAGAACGTATCAGGGTTAATGGTTTCAGAGTTTAGCTCTCTCTTAATTCTGGCGAACTCCTCTGCCATTGAGTTTTCTTTTTCCCTTAACTCCACAGCTATCTTTCCAAGGTCGGTAATAGCATTTGTTAGTTTTGTAACAAGTGCCTTTATTTCTCCAGTAACGGTACTTATCTCTTCAAGTTTATTGTTCACCTTTTCAAAATGCGCCTTGTTCTCGTCAGACCCGGCCAATGGCTGCCAGTATTCATCCGACGAATTCGCAATACTCAACAATTCATCTCGGAATAGCTTGATGGAACTAATTCGTGTTTGAAGTTCTTTCTTGTCCTTTTCAAACTGCGCCTGCACCTTCAGCTTATCCTCTACGCCATTGTCTTTAAAGATTTTCAGTTTTTGTTCTGTATCTTTAATCGTCTTTTCAAGTTCATCCTTTTGAATGGCAATGTCTTTTATCTTCTGTAATTCCAACACACAGTTCCTTACTGTCTGTTCCTTCTCATTGATAATCGCCTTGTGACCTTCAATGTGAGAACCAACCAGCCTTTGCAGCAATTCTGTCTCAAAAGCCTCTTTCTTATTCGACAAGTCTTTTTGTCCGAAATAGACAGGTAAATTGAATATAGCCGAAATCGAACAATCTAATCTATTATTACTCTCATCGTATATAGAAGCAGACTGTCCCAATATGCGTTCCAGTCTGTAATTCTTACCATCATTCCCACGCAGGTTGACTGTCACCTTACCACCACTTCCAAGAATATAACTCACCAGGTCATTCTTGTAGGATTTATCAGCTGCTGCATCATTCAGCTCTATGCCAAGCGCGTCTCTTAGGATTTCAATAATAGCCGACTTTCCGCTACCTCTGATACCAATAAAGTTATTAAGATCTGGCGAAAAACAGATTTCTTTTCCGTCCAATTTACCGCCACTGAAGCTAATGGATTTGACATATGCCTTATTCTGGGCTGGAATCTCATCACTAATTCGATGCAGACTGTCCATCAAGGCATACTTCAACGCATCAAAGTTGAAATCGCCTATCTTTACATAAACCTTAGTCTCTTTTCCATCTATAACATGAGCCTTACCTACACCTGCAATTGATTTGCAGTCAGAGCCTTGCACTAATGCAGGCAACCACCCGCCAATCCAAGACTTGCAGTTATTGATGGTATCATACTTGGTTACCTTCTGGAATCCGAGTACTGACTTCCTAAATAGTTCCTCCTTACCAATATTGATAATTCTGCCACCATCTAATTCCTCAAAGAATCCCTTGTCTTGGTCAACATGCGCCAATATTACAAACGAATCCCGTCCTTGAATCCGATGTTCGTTAAGCCTCTTCAGGACTTCCATCAATCCATATTTACAAGGCGTATTCTCATTTTCTCTATTTGCGACACCTTCAAATACCGAAGTCAGAAACTGGTTGATATAGTCATCATTGCCTCCTATCCAACTATCTTTATCAAAAACAATGAGCGTATGTATGCCATTCGCACCATCATTCACAGACAGCTCTGCACCCGGTAATAACCACACGCCACGTTTCTGTGCTGCCTTACGAAGACTTTTATATTCGTCACGGTCAAACTTATTGTGATTCGTTATCACACCAATGCCAATACCTTCATCTACTAGCCTATCAACGTACTTGCCTATAAATTCTGATTCTATATCAGTATAGGTAAACTCCTTGTCGACTCTTGTATGAAGATGGAAGTCAGCCCTCAGCCAGATCATTCCGCTACCAAATATATTTGTTGTTTCCATTTCCATAAATGTTAGTTTATCGTATCAACATTTCACCGTAATTCATTTCTACCCCTATCTCATACTCCTCATCTCCCCCTCCACCATCTTCATCAGCTTCGGCAGCATCCCTTCTATCTTCCTGCACTTCACCTTATTGTAGTGGAAGTCCATATCGTCCAGCTATTGTCGAAGCAGAAGCAATTACTTCTCCTGTCTGATTTTCCCCTTTAAATTCTGGCTCATCACCCGAAACGAAGCATGCGACAGCACGATTCGATCCTCAGACGGAGGGTAATAGAACAGGCTATCCTCTTCCGATGACCACGATTCATGTAGTTTCTGCCCCATCTGAGCGGACATCTGCTTTCGCATCTCTATCAATTCTTCTCTACTCATTGCCATGTCACCCTTCATCAATAACAACAATATAGATGCAAATACCATTTAGTACGAGACGACCTTTCATGACCAGTGAGAGAGTCAAATCCTCTGCATCTTGCTCGTTTATCTATCATTTCGCCGCTTTCCTATGATATGGCGCTATATACAAATGCAGATTTCTTGTACTCCAAATTCATGTTTTTTCCTCGGTCATCCTCAAATGAATATTGCTCACTAATCTTTCTGCCATACAAATTAATGTCTTCATCTGAAGCAAGTAGTCCTATTCGAAGGTTATTCATAAGAGCATATTTCTCTGCAAGCGTCTTGAACTTCTTATGATAGAATCCATTATAGAAAAGCATTACCAGTTCGTACTGAGACAAAGTTGCTCTGACAATACTTGTATATTCATATTTCTTCACTTTATCGATGATTCTATCATCCGATTCATCAATAAACTTGAAAATCCTATAGAGATGACGGAAATAATGATCGAGGAACCACATATTCTTCATGCTCGAAACAGACATCTTCACACTATCATCTATACTCAAGGCCTCCTTAAGGGTACATTTTCTTTTCTCATTACCTATCCGAATCATATCTTGGCCTGTCTCATAGACAAATTGAAACACATCACGTCCTCTCTGAGGCTTTACATCACTACCAATCTGTTCTATCAGAAGTCCTGTAGTGATCTCCTGTTGAATATGCATCATCTCAAAGAGCTTGCTTTCAAATCTCTCAATCGCGATGTCATGCCTTTGCTGATTATTGGCTTTAAACTGAACCCAAAAAGCTATAAATGTAAGCCATGCAGCTATGATAGCCACAAATGGCCCCATTATGCCACCAATGGTATCACCAATCTGACCTTTGTCTGAAAAATCGGGTTCACCTTTTTCTGTCAATATTGAAGGCAGCAGACAAACCAAAGCCACCAACAAAATGAAACCGGCAAACGACCACCAAAAGAATTTATCAAAAGTCTTATTCATCATAAATTTTTTCACACTAAATCCACATGAGCCAATTTTACCACAGTTTAATCATTTCTCATTGAAGTTTCGGAAGTTAATAATATTTTATCATACGGAAATGCGGAGGATTTGTCAAGCTCGAATAATTTCGCATAGTCTCCAACTTATGTGCCCTTAACGGATTCATTACACATCCGACCTGATCATAACAACGTCCCAACTGGTTGCCAATATAAAATACCTGGTCATAACGCAAATGCAAATGGAATATATTCCTTTGACAATTATTCTTCACAATATCAGCCGCCATATTTGATAGCCCTGCAGAATTGTAACCAAGTCCTGTCACATGATAGTCATTTAGTCCTGCAACGGCAAACTGAGTCAATCCCCCTCCCAGCGAATGTCCAACTACCAATAGGCGATTTCCATATTTTTCTTTCATCTTTACCACTATACCTAAGGCCACTTTATATATCAAGCTGACACCCACAAGATGTTGAGAAATGTTAGTAATCCAGTTTTCCCAATTCTCAGTCCCTCTAAAACCTACGACATACATATTACATCTTTTACAGTACGCAATGTAACCTCCCATATGTAGAGGTAAGTCCAGTTTTCCTGTCAATTCAATTTCGTCGTTTATCTTCAGTTTTGCAGATTTTAAGATGTATGCTTTTGGTGAAGTAGAATTCTTGTAGGCCAGTTCAGCCAGGCCTATACCTTCTTCTATCATTACTCCACATGAACACAAAGGATTACAGCCCAATACATTCTTCCCTATTAACTTTGTGACCTCAACAATCCCGGCTTTAAGCCAATCTTTCTGAGTAATATTAATCAGCGTCAATAATATCTTGATGTAATGCATCGCACCAAATTTTAACTGTTTGTTGGCTACACCAACTAATACTGCAGCTGCTTTATATTTCGCAGGCATCCTATGAAGATGAACAAACTCGCAGACATTATTAATTGCAGAATGAAAGCATATTATCGACATTGCATTTTTAGCAGGCACTATGCTACTCAATCTATTCAGGATTTCAATCTCTACGTTGTTATTCTGTGGAACTATCCTTTTTACAACATTAATCATTCGGTTTGTACTACTTACAAGTAAGTCATATCGATCTTTATCTTTATCACCGATCTCTTGTATTAGCCATTTAGCTGTCCTGCGATTACCATCAGTAAAGATAGCCCCATCCTCGCTAGGTTCTTTTATTAACGAATCCAAACTATTAAGCAGATTTGCATATGCATCCCGATATGCTTTTTCTGCCATAAGGAGCTCCTTCAGATTTCCTTTCATGTTCCATTTCTCACTGAAACAGAAGAAATTTTTGTCTATTTCCATTTTCTTATGTTAATTCAAATTCCCTCTTCAGACTTTTATCCACATAGTTTAGTAAGCCATTAGTGAATCCCGTACTGTGGTGCACAGATGGTTTACTTATATACGTCACCGAATCGCTTATAAACTGGTCAAAATAGAACAATTACTTTCTAACTAATTTACCCTTTATTATGTCATACTCAAACGACTTCATTGGACTCGCATAGCCATCTTGATTTATCTTTGTCCAAATCATAATATGCGGGTACTTTCCATCGTCCGTCACTACAATATGAGATATACCTGTAAGAAAAGGCTCTTTGCTCACCTCGCTCATTGCATCTTCAACATACGAGCGATACTTATACCCAACTCCAAATGAATCTCGATCCCATTCGATAAGTTTATCTATATCGTACTCTACTTTGTTCGGGCAGTACTTTTCTGCATCAGGATATCTGTCTCTCAATTCCTGTAGTGACAACCTATATGTATTATCTTTCTGAACTATCTGGTAATACTCTAAATCCCTGCCCGCAAATAACTTCATAACATAGTCAATATCCTCGTCCTTCATTCTGCAGCCAAAGACAAAGCCCTTGATAGCCCTATAGTCGATAACCAGACATTTACCACCTTTATCAAATACCAATCGGTGTTCTTCTTCATGCGCCCATGCCTCCGACTTATTTCCCACGAAACACGATAATGCCACAGTCACATCATTCTCTCTGCCTAAACGTGAGATATCAAACTTGGGAAGTTTCTTTGAATAAGTCACATCTATCTCATACATGCCTCCCCACTTCCCATTCTCAAACGACTTAGCCAGTATATCTGTGTCAAAGATAATAGCGTATCCACTATGGCCGCTTGCATAATAGGCCCACATCAGTTCATTATCTATCTTCTTGCTGAGGGAATATATACCGGAGTTTCGAGTGATGCTTTCATGAAAATCAATATATCGTTCCCTTACCATATTGATACTATCCTTCGCCCCCAGTTTCTTGAAGATTTCCAGCTGCATCTCGAAGATTCTGTCATCAACGAGTGCTTCCGTTGGATCATTCAATTGAGCAACCGTAGGAACATAAATCGTATCTTTGGCCAACAAATTAATGTCTCTCTCAAAGATATCATTTCCATAGTCATCTTTCTGACCTCTTCCTGAGCGATACTTATATCCTATCATGATTATTCCTCCTCTTCATTTTGGGTCTCCACGAAAGGGTTGATCTTACTTACAGCATCTACCGTACCCTCATCACTCATCTTATAGTTAACTTTCAGGCAGATCCTATTATATTGCTCTTTGAAATATAACTTTGGACTCCATATCACATGGAACATAGAATACATATTTTTTTCATTTCCCAATTTCTTTAAATATTCGTAAGCGTCCGAATCTTGGTCCCAAAATTTCTACATCCTCAGTGTGAATGAGGATTTCGAGAGTTTGTAAAGAAGTTGGAAAATCTTTGTTTTAATTCGCTACATCGCTTAGCTTGACTGAGAACTTAATTTATGTAGCTTACGGTTTTTCCAGACAATCAATGAAAAAACCTCCAGCACCAGTGCCAGGTCTTCCAGAACGGGGCACAAAGGACTTCGCCTGGATAGTACTTCAGGAAGCGCAGCTGCCTTCTGAACTTCCTGATGTTCCGATGCAAGAACGATTCATCCTCTGGTATCACGACCCTTGTATCGAAATGCCCGAAATTCCCCGCCAGCATGATTTCATCCAGCAAGAACTTCCCCGCCTTCTCGTCCGGCTTACAGAGCAGATACTCCGAAGCCATGCCACAGGCCACCATCAACACATACATCATCGCCTCCGCAAATCGTTCCATCCCCAGATGCTGGATAATTTCCATTGTCTCACTTTTATTTGTGGATAATTTGTGATTCATTGATGGTAATTTGTGTTCAGAATCTGATACTGTGCTTTTAAATTCTCCTGTGTGACTTCTATTTTCTATGTGAAAGCTCTTTAATATATAAAAGTAGTCAATGACATGCCTCAGCCCGACACCTTCATCCATCAGATGGTGAAACGTATGCACCAGCGAATAGACCACATTAAACTCTGCCGTCGGACAGTTAAAACCAAATTCGTTAAATTCGCAAAATTCGTTGTTCTGTTCCCCCATCTGAGCAGGTTTCTGCTCCTTGAACCATCGCTGCAGCCGTCTGTTATACCACGGATTATACAGCCATATCGGATAAAAATGCACTTCCACCGATACATCCTCAAACAGCATCGCCTCTACATGATGCCACTCCCGATGTCCGATCTCGCACCGCGACCGCAGCCATGCCATCACATCCTTCCTGTGACCATCGACCCAGATGTCAATATCCCCACACTGCCGACGCAAAGGATGTGGATACAACAGTCCAGTCCCAACGCCTTTCAGCACGCAACTCCGAAACTCGGCACTCAAAAACTTCGCAGTCAGTTCCCGCGCCCGATTCTGGTGCAACTTGTTTATTTGTTCAGTGACCTGCACCTCTCCAATCCACTCCAGAAGCAGATCTATCGGCGGTCTCTCTTCCTGCGGCAAACGTTCGATGCCAGATAGCAACACTCCAGTTACTGCCTGTCGGAAAGATTCCTCGAACAGTTTCCACCAATCAGCAGCACTGGGCACCCGAGATAAATTCTCCCGAGTACCCAGCGCCACCTGTAACAGTTCAAAGAAAAGATTCGTGGACATTCGTGTTGATTCGTGTTCCAACGCTATCCGTGTCTTTCCGTGTTCATCCGTGGCTACTTTTACTTCAGCTTGATCGCCTCCACCGTGCTCTTAATGTGTCCCTTGCTCGAAGCGCCAAACACTACACTCTGAATATTCAGGCTATTGATATAATCGAACGACTCCTTGACAGTAATAGAGCCAGATGCCAGCACATTCATGGCCATCAGCTGATACTTTGAAGGATCATTCGCAGCAATCACCTTCTCATACTCCTCCTTCGAAGGATGCATATTAAATCCTGCCGCATTGATGGAAGAGCAGATGACCACATCCTCGATGCCCCATTCCTCGAGTTTACTCTTCAGGTAAGGCATGTTCAATGTCACGAATCCAGGTGTCACCTTATACTTCTTCCGGACATACTCCGCATAATGCTCAAAGATGGCCTTGACATTGTAGCCCAACATCAAGTCTGTGATGATATTCTGCAGGAAGAACACCTTCACGTTCAGATCCCTGAACATCTTGTATTCCACGTCAATCAGCATCTCCATCAATTTCATAGCATCCTTTGTAACGGCGAGCGTAACACCTTTCGCCATCATGCCGAGCACCCCCTTAGCAGAATTACCCTTAAAGATCGCCTCATTAAGGGCCGGGAAAATACCCAGTTCGTTCACCATGTTCGCATATTTGTAGGCATAAGGGATTGACGGATACCATGCAATATCTCCATACTTTGACTTATTGGCACGAAACCTGTCACAGATGGCCATGGCCTTCTCGTTACTGTTCAGCATCACAGCCTTCACGCCACATTCGAACGCATTATCATACACCTCAAAAATATTGTCGATGTTGCCGAACCGTTTCAGCATCTCCTCCGCCTTTTCCTGAGAGCGGTGGTTGATACCAAAAAACTGATTGTCACCTAATATGATTTTATCTAACTGTTCCATGACCTTCTATTACTTGTTTTCAAAAATGGTGTGAATAAACTCCTGCGTATCCAAAGCAGAGCGGAAAGAGCAACCAGCTGTCTTCCGTGAAGCCAGAATGGCATCTGCAAACTCATACAACTGATTCGTAAAGTTGGTACCCCTGACATAGAACTGACAGCCATCCTTGATCATGTTCATCGGCATGTTCGTCCAACCCTCCGGCATTCCCATCTCCTTGTTCTCCTCACGCAGGAACAGTTTATAGCCGTACAGGTCAGCCTGTATCTTACCCTTCGTACCGTGGATGTCAATCTTCAGCATCGGCTTGCGATAAGTATAGTCACACCAGTTCACATGGATATTCACGCTGATGCCGTCACCATAGATCGCCTGTGCCTCACAGATATCCTCCACGGCCTCCGAATACACCTGATTCATCAGTGTTCCAATAATCTTTTGCGGTTTCCCGAAGAAAAATTCCATCAGGTCAATCACGTGGCTTCCCATCTCGTAGGTGGCACCACCGCCATTCTCACGTTTCGAGCGCCAGCCCTTTTCCTTCTGCACCTTGCTAATCGTAGAACTCAGGAACAGCGTGTTCACATGGCACACCTTCCCGATAACCTGACTGTCAAGCAACTTCTTCACCTCCTTGATAACCGAATCAAACCGATATACATAACCCACCTGATTAACCAGACCCTTGGCTTCAAACATATCTGCAAGTTCTGAGGCCAGCTTAGGATCCGTGGTAAACGGTTTCTCGCAGAACACATGGATACCCTTCTCACAGGCCAACTTGCACACAGGATGGTGCAGCGACGATGGCGTACAGACGATCACAGCATCCACCAGCCCACTATTCAGCAGATCCTTATAGTCAGTGAATACATTTAACGTAGGGATTAATTTTTTCATGATGTCGAGCATCATCGTTGATGTGTCCGCAACGGCAACCACATCAGCAGCAGGATGCGTGTTAATAATCGAATAATGGGTCAATCCCATACGACCCATACCGACGATACCAACTCTTACTTTATCCATTTTTAATAAATTATATAATGATTTATGATTCCACTAAACACAGTACTATTCATAGTACTTCTTACCAAATAGCCTTCTAAAAGGTATGGCCGCTAAAAAGAACAGATACGGCACATTATCATTCAGATACCCCCAGATAAAAGCCGGCCAGCTCTGGCTCTTCTTTCCCCAGAACAGCCCCATCAGTCCCAGTTTCTTGATGATCGGGTTAGCCATCTTGTATTCTCCAAGATTGAATCTGAACGCCGCTCCGACGCCGATACACATCTTGTGATCCAAAAGAGGTGATATCCTTTGTGCGAAGAAATCCTGTTTCGGAGCTCGCATGGATATCCACACCAGATCTGCACCGCTCTCGTTAATCATCTTAGCCATGCCTTCGTAGTCATACTCCTCTAATGAGCAGAATGGCGGTGAAAAAGTACCCACAATATTAGCGTTAACCTCTTCTGTAAACTTTTTCGTTATCTTTTCCAGCGTCTCATCCGTATCGCCTAATAGGAAATGTTTCAATCCCGTCTCCGGTTCACTCAGCATTTCCTTGAACACCATAGGTCCCATCGTGCGCTTTACCTCTTTCAGTCCCCACAGTTTCGCAGCCCATTGCATAGGTTCAGCATCAGGCAGGTTCATGAATGATTTCGCCATCACCTCGCGATAATCCTTGTGCTTTGTGGCGTAAGTCACCGTTCTGGGATTGCTCACACAAATATATGTGTTCCGCCCTTCCTTCACCGCCTCAGCAATACGCCGTTTCGCATCTGGAATGTTCGTACAGGAGATATATGTCTTTCCTATCCTAAATCGATTCTTATCCATAATATTATTCGTTTAAATTCGTGTAAGTCATAGTCGCTCTTAGAATATAGTTGTAATAGTTGTCATTGTTATTTTTAACTTCTTCACTTACTCGATGACTCAGTTTGTGAAACGCCACCTTGCTCACAAGCTTATCCCACTGTCTCTGCTTGAACGTCTCGTTCCAGTGCTTCATTAGCGCTATACTTTCCTGGCTACACCCGTATGGCATTGCCCCTACTTGTTCAGGGTATTCCCTTGCCACCATCTCAAAGAACAGGTGGAATATATAATAATCTAACGTGCAGTTGTAGTCTTTCCAATACGCGAACAGCATATCTCGTAGCACCATTAACACCTCATTGTTACTGTGAGCAGAGATAAACCAATTACTGATACTTATATCCTTAGTCGTTCCTTGTGGGGTATATTGAAATACGAACAACTCTGAATCCAAAAAGTTCTGTGTCTTTTGTGTCATCTGCGTGTCGAATCCCGTACACAGCACTGTTGAATCTATCCATGTCCCTCCATATTTTATAAGCAGTTCCAGTCTTAACAAGTCACTGAAGTTTGCCGCTGGGATTCGTCCCTTCTCCCATTTCTCTATCACATAGTCAGGCAATACAACATATTCTTTCCAATTCTTATTATCAATTACTTTGATTTCATAATCAGTCATGTGTTGCTTGAGTGAATTGTAGCAAACTCTTACAATAGTGGGTGCAGTTTCAATTCCCTGTAGCCAGCACCACCAGATTACTTTTGAATGCTCATGTTCTAAGTTCTTACATCTTACCTTCTCCTTCTTACATTGCAAAACAGGACCATATTTCTTTATCAATATTGGTTCTATTTTGCGAAGCACTGCCGGGTAAATAGCCTTGAAGGACTGCCGCTTATGTAAGCAATGGAAGAATTCCTTTATCACAACTGGCAGCGTACCCAGTTTCGTATACTGCCAAACTAAACGAATTCCACCAAATTGTTTATAGCGAGTGATGAGTTTTTTAAATTCCATCCCTCCTTTTATTTTATTTGTATTCTATGCTTCGACTTCTCACTAATTCCTTTTCTATCTTCGCGTTAGAAACTACATTGTCTGATTGTGGATTCAATACAATAATACTTCACTTGTGCCTATTAATATATGATTATAGCGTATAAATTCAATTTCAAACTGAACATCTTTGTTAATTCGTTCGATAAATGCATCAAATTGCGCCTGTGAAGACGCACTTAATACTTTCCACTCCATTAAAGTATAAGTCGTAACCAACATAAAAAATTATCATTTTCGGATTAGTCCTTATTAAAAATGGTAGCATACTCATCTATGGTCCGCTTAAACACAACTTCTTCAGTGAAGTTGTTCAAAAAGCGCGTTCTCACATACCTCGAATACTTTTCAAATTCATTGTTCCTAATAATAGAGGAAATCCTATTAAAATATGCCTCTGCCGTTAATTCTCTTACTATCAACTCTTCACAACCGATTGTAGAACAATTAAAGCCTTGTGGGCTTGCAACAGGTATAATACCATAGCTCATCACTTCAGTAACAGCATTTGATTGCCCTTCACGAGGTTGAGTAGACGGGAAAATATAAAAATGCTTACCTTTTAATACTTCTTGCAATTTATCGTGATCACAACCCGGCAACAATTGAAATGAACCCTCTCTAAGTTTTTCTACCATTTTACTATGTATTTGCGTAAGAAGGTCATGCTGCCCATTTCCAAGGATTGTAAGAGTAATATTTGTGAACTGTTTTTGTAATAGTGAAGCCACATCTACTATCAACAGCGGGTTTTTCTCTTTCTCTATGCGGCCAAAGAAAAGAAGATTAATCTTACTTTCCGGTTTGGGCGGAAGTGATTTGGGATAAAAACCCTTTTGGACACAATTGGGATAATAAAATATAGGTTTGTCACACAATGAGCGAAGCAGCGGTTCATTCTCTTTACCTTGAGAAAAAAGATAATCAGCCTTATTTAATATATAATGAAACTGCTTTTTATATCCAACACTTCCATTCTCGAAATAATCTGTTGCTCCACCTCCTCTCAACTCATATATTAATTTGTAGCCAAATAATTTAGCGAAAAAGACCTGCAGTGTTTCCACTATTATTGTATGGCCATAAAAACCTGAAATATGAGCGACCCCCCTTTTCCTATTTCCAAAAAGAAGTACAAAAAACCAATTTGTTATATTAACAAGAGTTCTGAACGGATAAGTGACAAGGTTCTTTAATTTACTATCTTCCGCATTGCTCCGTAACCTACGCACTGCAACCACTTTGTATCCACCCTCTTCCAACATCCTGATTGTACGCAAATTTCCAACTTCGCCACCACCAAAAGGCGGTTGCCCTTTTTGGGGTAAGGATCCAGTAAAATAAACAATTACATTATTCATTATCTAACTTTTGAAATATGAGTATTTTTGCGAGGATAGCGGTAATGGTTGTTTTTGTTAATACAAACATCTACATGATTAAATAGCCGCCAGAACGCCTATTTGATTATTTCCTATAACTTTGCTTGAACTGTTGTTCAAAAATACTCATTGATTATCCCCATCAATATGTGGCATTCTGAAGCCTCAGTTCACTTTGGGATTGAATCATACCTTTATATAATTATCCAAATAATCTTTTGCAGTTCTTTTTACACTATAATTATCACATACATACCTGTATGCATCCTCCAAAGAACTTTCGATATCATAGTTTTCAATAATCTGGCTGATTACCCTTGCACAATCATCCGGATCTCCCACCCTAAACAAATGGCCGTATTTGCCGTCACGAACAATTTCTTTCGGACCTTCTATATCTGAAACGATTACGGGTAGTTTTGCAGCCATTGCCTCCGCAACCGTTAGCCCAAACCCTTCTACATTTGATGCCATAACATAAATATCATAGTCTTTCAACAGCTTATATAATTCTTGTTGTGTCTTTGCGCCAAGAAAGCATACTTTATCACTCAGCGATAAATCTTTTGCCAAACACTGCAATTTCACCCTATCGGGTCCTTCTCCAATAATATCAAGCGTTACACAGTTTTTCAGTTTTGACAAAGCTTTAATTAAGACATCTTGCCCTTTGATTGTCGTAAGCAGACGACCTACCATCACTATCTTCACAGGTCTGTCCGAGTCCAGTGAGTGATATCGTCTTTTCTCAAAATTCTCTGGAATGATGCCGTTCTCTACCACGACTGCATCAACTTTACATTGTTCCCATAGATATCGTTTTACAGAATTGGAGATTGCAAAAACCTTGTAATATTTCGAAAGAATAATAGCAGATGGCACCCCCTGGGAACCTGTAGAATGTTTGGTCAGGCAACAACGCTTTCTGAAAGGTTTTGCTATTATCGTGATAACGGTCTCTAGATGGCAGTGAATCACATCCGGATGCTTCTGCAACAGAATTTTGTTGAGTTTCAACACTGGTAAGAATGAACGACTACCTGATTTGCGGCCAATAAAAAAGCAATCCACCTTGTGGGAAATAGTCCGCTTTAATTGATCATTTACTTGGTCATTTATTATTACAATAGTAACATCTGCCCCTTGATTAGCCTGTGCATTTGCGATATTAACAAGCATTGTCTCTATACCACCAATACCTAGAGACCAAGTAACATGTACGATTCTCATTGCAAAAAAGTTATTTCAAAACAGGAAGTTTCCACAAGCCCACTCTAACAGCCATAGAGAATAGCACATTAATAATCCTTCCCCAAAAATTATAACGATACCCTTTTACATCTAACACTGCCATGCCTTTTTTATGTTGGTTATAAGTATGGGTTCCTGCATCATACTTCTTGTGTGGGGTATTAAATCTATATATCTCATTAAACGCAAACTTACCGTCATTAACACTTACCTCCTGAAACGAAATACTATGACCATACTTGTGATTGCTCTCTTGAGCTGGGCGAATCAGTTTATCATCGTATTTAAATATCATTCCAGCATTTCTACCAACGTTCTCATCAAACTTTACCCTCTGGCTTTCACTATATGGGCCATATAATAATTTGCTTTTCCAAATGGTCAATTCTGAACCATTAGGACGTGGCTCATAAGTAGACAATAACCAATAAAGGTCGCTATCAAAGTATATGGTAGCATCTGTTAATTTTTCGTTCAAAAGGGGCTGAACGAACTCCAGTTTTTCTTTTTCTGCATCATAACGATACATATTCCAACCACCAGAATGATAGTTTTCCGGACAAACGAAAACGTTCTCGCCCTCACACCAGATCATAGGAAAAGACAGATGTGTATCCAAATCAAGAAGTATCTTGCAATCTGTCACTTCCCAGAGACCTCTATCAACTGTCAGCTTTGCGATACGACCGCGATGAATCTGATAGTCGAACTCTTCCACCAGTATGTGAATCGTTGAATCGTCGTAATCGAGTATATATGGGTCTGCAAACCATTTCTTACCCTTGTACTTACCCTCGCTTATCCAATGTATATGACCTGCCTTCAAGTCGTCGAACCCATTAACACAGATGCCCAACAACCAGGCGGATTCTTGCCATTCGTTTTTCATATTACCTATTAATGACATCTTGTTATTTTCTGAGTACAAATTTTTTAAACAAACGCTTTACTTCCGAGGAAATATATTTCCTAAATGGTTTCGGATCCTTTTTGTTGTAGATAAATAAGCACGCACAACCTTTAACGTCTTTTATCCACCGCCCCAATGACACCTTCTTTTTTAACACACTTTCTTTAAAATCAAAATCTTCAACCATCGCTGTGAAAACATCGTCTTTTATTTTCACATCCGCAACATCAAGATGCCCAGCCAGAACAGATTTTGCCCAAATAATTGGAAGATTCACACCTTCTGCTGTATGGGCATAGCTCCATGTCGAGTTTCTAAAGTTTATTTCTAGGAAATAGAAATTGCCTTTTTTATCTTTTAAGAACTCTATCGAAAAGACACCCGTGAAATGTGTCTTTTTAAAAAGTTCGTGTATCTTATCAAACAATGCTATCTCTTTGAACTTCTCAAATAATATATAATTGCCATAACTCTTTGGAGTAAAGCGCAGATATGACGACTGAATGGGCATATATAGTTCTTCTCCTCCATTTATACTAAGACCATCAATGCATAATTCATTTTCTTTCTCTATAAACTCCTGAACATTAATTTTATCACCATTTATTTCTTTATACGCCTCAAGAAGTTCCTGCTCATTCTCACATATATGGACATTACCTTTCCAATTAGCGACAGTAGAAATGACCGATTTGGTCATCACAGGATAACGCAAGTTTTGGGGGAGTTTACCGACCTCTAATTCCTCTGTTTTGGGTACTTTGAGTCCACACTCTACAGCGAGCCTACACATTTCGTTTTTCTCCATCACTCGAGTAATCTGTCCCTGACTTGCGCCATCAAAGAAATAAAAGTGAGGCTTCAATTCGTCATAGTGCATGTCCAAGTAAGATTCGATATCGTCACTACAAGTAATGATAAAAGATTTTTCCGGGAAAGGACTATACTTGGCAACAAGATGATTATACCCTTCTTTGATATCTTTCACCATTACCAACTCTCCCAGATACTTACTGTAGGGTATCATTCGAGGTTTATGGCTTGCAACAAGTATGACATCAGGTCTAATACCAGCCTCACCAATACTTCTTACTGCTCCTAAAGGATTATAGTGGTCTTCACAAAAGACCACAAAACGGTGTTTTTTTAATTCATTTATTTCCATATCAAAGAAATATTTACATAACAAAATCAACACCTAGTACAACACGTGGATTATCCTTAATGAAGTCATTCCCCCATAGGTAGATATTCCAATCTTTTATTGAATAATATAAACCAGCAGCCATATCCACATCTTGATCAAACTTCCACGAGTGAATAGCACCCAACATAGGTGTGATGCTGTGGCCGTTTTTCAGAGAGAATGTATAACCCAGGTACTCCCAGTTAGTAAAAGTGTCATCTACGTCCTTATTGAATCCCAACCACGTATTTGAGCACCAAAACAACTTACCGTCTGAAGTTATTTGGCCATTCATATAAACGGCACCAGTTGTATAGCTGTACTTAAAACTATCACTAAGATTGAATGAAGGGGTAACTTGTCCACCAATTCCGAACCATTGACTAATCTTAACGCCATAACGTGCCAAAAAACCCCAATGAGCAGAACCTACACAAGTATATAAATCAGTACCAACTGCAACATGATTACCAATACCATACTGGAAGCAAGTATAAGTTTCCTGTGCGTTAATACCCGGACGCACCTTCAAAGAAGTGTACCCATACAACTTTCCATCGCCAATTGTTCCCGAAAAATATGGAACTTGAGCTATGGTCTCAAAAGCAAAGAGAGCCAAAATAAGAGATAACAATAACTTTTTCATAAGCCATACTTCTTTTCTTTTTTTAATTCTTTCACCAAAGCAGGCATCATGGCAATCATCACTATCAGGAACGGTAGTGTTGCCGCAATAGAAATTGTTTGTAGTGGTTTCAAACTACCCGCAGACAGAAGGATGTATGCAATAGCAGCAACAACAATACCCCAAATAATTTTTTTATAAGTGGGTGGGGTTATGCATCCATTCGATGTCATAACGCTAAGTGAATATGTTGCAGAGTCTGCAGAGGTAATAAAGAACACGCCCAACAGAACGCAAATCATCACAGATATAACCTTACTGAGTGGATAGTGGCTGAAAACAATAAAAACAGCGGTCTCTGGAGATGCAATCAATTCCTGTACACTCTCAATGCTCCAACCCTGTACTGTACTCAAAGCGATGGCACTGAAAACCGCTAGCCAGACAATAGTGAAAAACGTCGGAACCAGAACTACCCCCAATATGAACTCCTTGATGGTGCGACCCTTAGAGATTCTAGCAACGAACATACCAACAAAAGGTACCCAAGCCACAAACCAAGCATAATAGAACACACGCCAGTTCATCACCCATTCATTATCTCCAAACGCGTTTATCATAAACACATCCTTGAAGAAATACTGGATATGTTGACCAACACTATTGGTAAGGTTGTTCAGGATGGTAATCTTTGGTCCAACTAAGAATGCAACTGCCAAAAGCGCAAGTGCCAGATAGGTGTTGAAGTTGGACAGTATCTTAATGCCTTTGTAAACACCGGTAATTGCACTAATAATAAATACCAAGGTGATGAAGATGATAATCCACATAATGGTTTCTTGCGTCTTGGGAATTCCAAACAGATATTCCAAACCGCCACAAATCTGACTGACACCAAGACCTAATGAGGTTGCCACACCAGCAAAGGAAACTACCACAGAGAATCCATCAATGAAACGGCCAAACCATCCATTGGTCCTCTTCTCTCCTACCAAAGGCGTAAGCAAATTACTCAACTGAGCGTTCTTACCCTTACGGAACTGGAAATATGCAATACCTAAACCGACCACCGCAAAGCATACCCATTGCGTAACACCCCAGTGCAGATAACAGGTACGGATAGAAAAATCAATGGCATCCATTGTTCCTTGTTCAATACCGACTGGTGGTGCTGCATAATGTGAAAGAGGTTCCGCTATACTCCAAAACACCAAACCAATGCCAGTACTACCACAGAAAAGCATTGCCAACCAGCTAAAAGTACTAAACTCAGGCTTATCATCTTCTTTGCCAAGTTTTATATTACCCCATTTACCAACGGCCATCCATACACAGAAGCCAATAAAAGCAACAATAGAGAGAATGTAGAGCCAACCAAAGTAGTGGCTCACACAACTCATAAATTTTCCAGCAATCTCTCCAAGCGTGCTGCTATAAACTGCACCAAATACAATCACGCATAGCGCAATCACCAGTGTCCAGACGAAGACGCTATTTTCTTTGTACCACTTATTCATTTTAGATTATCTTCTTTTCAGCTTTCTTTATTCCTCTTGATATTGTTTCCTTCAGTAGTTGCCAAAAAGGAGCTTTATCATGCTTATCATACTCCATAAACCTGTCTGTCCTGCGCACATCTTTCAGCCAGTTCTTCAAACCAAGCTTATGATGTGCTATAAGACTTATATCAGCAAATTCCGGCATTACATATACTGTTTTTACTTTACTCTTCTCTATCTCATTCCAGTAATCACCTCCTGAATTATATAAATACCATATATAAGGCAGATTTACTCCTGATGCTGTTACACATATTCCGTTCCCATCATTGCGGAAGTTAATCTCCATGAAGTAATCCCTCCCATCATTCCCTCTCAAGAACTCCAAACTGAACAGACCGGAATAGCCCGTAGCTTTCAAAAATTTCTTGCCTGTTTCCAGAACCTCCTGGTATTGGCTATCAAGTGGCTCATAGCGCAAAAAACCTGTATTCGTAGTTTCAGCTGGTCGCAGAACATGGCTCACCCCCGGAATAACAACCTCTTCGCCACCGTTCAAGGACAAGCCTATCAGTTGATACTCAAAATTTTTATCAATTAGTTGTTGCGCTTGAACCAGTGAATCGTGATCTTGGCAGTATTTACTCCATTCTTCCCTAGAAAAGATACGTTTAATATCTGCTTTCTTCCCATCTTTACTCACTAATGGTTTAATAATCCAAGGCAGCGGTATTGAAATATCAACAATATCTTTAGTATTCACCGCTATCGATTGAGGAACCCTGAATCCCACCTCGTGCGCCAACTGCGACATCACCTCTTTATCCATAAGGCGCGTTATGCGCCCTTGTTCCTTTGATCCAGGCAAGCAATACCATTTTGATAATTCATCACGATGCGTGTCCACAAGGCTAGATAGGCCATCAGCGCATGCAATAAGCACAGAGCGTTGTTCCCGCTTAGTCCCTTCTTGTTTGAGCAAATCCAACACATCAACATCGCTCTTAACAATCCAATACTGCTGAATGTATTTGCTAAGTCGGATATATGGTTTCTTCTCCTCGCACTGTATTATCACATAAGGCCTAAGCCCCCGTTCTCCCAGAGCACGTATCACCCCCAGCGCATTGTGATGACAACCTCCTATGACAAAAACTTCTCTTCTACTCATTATAAAATCTACTATACATGATGTGTAGTATCGATAGTCCTATAAGACGAAATTGTTATTTTATTAGGATTGGTTATTAAGTAAGCACCAAACCATCCAAATGAACTAGTTGTAATAACTGCATGCTTACAATGCGCCATCAACTGCATATCACGGTAACTATCTCTCCCTTTATGCCAATCAACATATATTACTATATCGCTCTTATGATCAATACCGAAAATGATCTCATTCTCCTTACACCATTCAACACTGGAAGGATCGGTAAAAAAAACAAAAACAGGATCTTTTACATTCTTTCTTATTAATTTGGTTGCTCTCTTAAAGTATCCGTACTTATAACACCACGCATTTGAGTATAATGCATCCCCTCTCCTTACATGCACAGCTACTGCATTACATGAGTCTAATAATGCAGCTGTATCATTATCTCTTTGGTCAACAAAATTTGGAAACACGAACTCTTTCCTAATTAACTCATCTATGACCTCACGATTATTCCCTTTTCTGTAGAAACTGAGCCATGGTCCTGTAAAAATATCTTCCTCTACCTTTAAAAAAAGATTTGATTTGTTTTCATAAAACTCAATTTGCTTTTTCTCCTGGATTATTTCTATAATGCGACGTAAGCTTTCACCTAATAGTGTATCTTTTATTTTCGCCTTAAAAGAATGATTTTCACTGCATGTCTTATCCATACCTACGGAGAAATCCCCCCGCACATTTTTGAGATGGAGCCCTGCGCGGTTAAGTGCTTGCGTTATTGCAACGGGGTAATTCCAATTGTGTTCCCAAAAGCGTGATTCTCTAACATCTTCCATTATAGAGTCCCACTGTTGCTCATTGAATAGAGTTTTTATATTTGGAGGAGTATTAAATCCAAATATTTCAGGCAGTTCAAATCCATTCCATTGAGCAATAACTTTGTCACACTCAGGGATATCATATGTTATGGTCTCAAAGTAAATATCCTCCGCAGGGTTTACCTTCTTTAAAGCCAAGTATTCAAAATATGTTAAAATCTGGTTGCCTAGACCGGAATCAAAATGTATAACTATCATTTTTTATTGTAAGTGCATTTGATTTTTTACTTATACTACCCATTGCATACCAAAAAACAAAAGAGAATGTTGTTTCAGCGCTAATCGAACTGGATCCTATAAACGAAATGATATAAAAAAGAATAATACCAAATTCTAAAATAAGTTCTTTTTTCCTGAAAGAATTCACTAATGCCCCTACTAACAGTAAAATAAAAAACGTAAACCCAAATATCCCTAATTCTGCGAGAGTCTTTTGATACTGTGAATCTTGTATAGTAACTGCTCCAAATGATTTAGCAGATATACCATAGTGGCCGAAACCATTCCCCCAAAAAGTCCACAAATCTACACCACCTCTAGTGTGTTCAAGTCGTGTTGTCAAACCTTCTTCCGTGGCAGCATATTTAAATCTCTCAACAAAATAATACCCATAGTCTGAGTCTGTTGTAAAAAAGTATACTAATATAACAAGCAACGCAATTCCTAATACTAAAAAGAGAGTTTTCTGTTTACTCCTTTTTGATTTTATATAAGACCAGCCAACAAATAAGAAAAAGGACAGTAATGTAGCTTTAAAACCAGCTAAAATCATAACGACAACACTCAAAATAAATAGAAAAGTACTAATCCTACGCTCTTTCTTGCTAAGTGGTTTGAAAAGTAATCTTACTACCAAGAAAACGATAAAGACAGCATTTGCATAACCTATTACGTAAGGTGTTACCCAGATAGATGAAAGGCGAAACGCTTCACGCATCATATAGTCAGGAATATATCCTCTTTCTGAATAGCCATAATAATCATTTAATTGAGCAAATTTTAATGCTGAATACCATTGCGGATTATCAAAATAGAAATAAAGGCCCAAAAGCATTGCAATTGTAATGGGAATAGTCATTTTTGATAGGAGCCGTTCCAAATCATAACTGGTGTTCTTTGCTATGAAATAACATGTTATAGGCAATAGACTAAAAATAACATCGCGATACCATAGATTAAAATGATTAGGGTAATCAATGGCCAACGAATTAATCAAAATATATAACAAATAGATGAATAAAAATACATCCATAAAATGATTAATTCTAAATCTTGATATCAACAAAAGACCATAAATAACGCTTATCAGCATCAAAATTTGAAATGTCATCGCATATATACCAACAAAGCTTAATAAGCCCATGATGATATATAACCACATGAAATTATCGAAAAGGAATTTCCATATTTTTCTTATAAGTCCCATCTATTAATATATATTTAGCCATTAACAATTTCATTAAAATATCTCTCACACGAGTTCCCATCCACATACTTATGGTATTTAGAAACAATATGTTCTGAAGGACGCATCGAATCATAATCCTCCCTTGTTTTCTTTATAAGTTGGAACAACTCATCTTCTGTCTTACAGAAATGTCCTGGAGGATCCTCACGAATATCATAAAGGCGACCAGTATCACTATGCTCAAAATCATCATAAATATAGAATAGGACTGGCCTTCTCAAAAGTAGATAGTCCAGCCATACACTGGAGAAATCAGTAACAAGCACATCTGTATGAAACAAGCATACTTGTGGATCTAAGCAGTCACATGTAATGTCACGGATTACTTCTGTCTGTTTGACATTCTTCAACTGCGGTAACATATTAGGATGCTGCTTTACTAAAAGGACTACATTATTCTCACGCATCCAATTCTGATATTCCTCTTTTTCGATAAAAGGCGACGGCGACAATTCACCCTGCCCATACTTGCGATGAGTGGGCATATATGTAATTACAAACTTTCCCTCAGTTCCGTCAATCCATTTCTCCTGTTTCATCCGATCATTTTGAAACAAAGCATCATTTCGTGGCATGCCAAGTATGCGAATATCGGAATTCTTTCCATAATATAATCTATTAAATTCTACTAAGAACTCAGATGTAGATGTAAAAAATTCGGATTCTGAATAATGGTAGCCTAATGTAAAATAACGAATTAAAACTTCTATTAATTTATTATTATTGGATCGCAATTTATTCCAATAAACATTTGGAACAGCCCTAAACGCAACTTTGTATGGTTGTCCATGACTTAAAAAAATATACCTACGTCCTTTTTTTTTATAAACAAGTTGGATATCAGCGATAGCTTGAGTCGTTATTACAACCTCTGCGCGCAATAACAACCACATTCCTGTTAATGAAAAATTCATTTTGCAAGGAATATGCTTTATATCTAATTCTCTCTTCACATCATGATTAAGAGTTATAAAGTTACAATCATATTCAGGATGATTCTTTAACATATATTCCAATAAATACTTTGAACCTTCCCTATATGTTTTCCCATAATCAGATCCAAAAATCCAACATTTCTTTTTTATTGGAATAAGAAAAGATAATGGTTTCAGAACCAAACCGTATATAAAGATACTCATATTTTAACGTTTTTACCAAATTAAACAATTGACATCATGATTTCTCCTTCCTTCTTCTTTGGGCAACTTTACCCATTGACCATATGAACAATTATAATATCTAATTGGGTCAGTTGGTACGGGGAATAAGTGTCCATCACACTCCATGAGATTATTTGGTTGTACTATTGTTTAATTACACGAGGTGTCTCCCATGTAATAAAAACTTCGATTATCCGCATCCCCTAAGTGTTAATAATGCTATAAAACTTAAATTGATCCATTTACATTATTTATAGCAATACCCGCCATTAACTTCAATAAGACTTCCGTTAACAAACGGATTGTCTATACAGAAACGGAAAGCATCAACAATCTCATCAATAGTAGCAAAACGATGAATTGCTGTTTTTTTGTAAATATTCTGTTTGATTTCCTCCGGCTTTTCATTCTGCCAAGGAGTGGCAACAAATCCAGGAATAATCGCATTTACAGTTGTTCCCGTGCCTTCAAACTCCTTGACAAGGTTCTTTGCCAAAGCACATACAGCAGATTTAGTCACACCGTATGAAAGAACAGTAGCATGTGGATGAACAGCCATTTGTGAACCAGTAAAGAGGATTCTACTACCTACCGGAATAATTGGGAAGAACTCTCTTACCATTATGTAATGGGAGTTCACTGCCACCTCCATTTGTTTGTCCCAATCTGCATCTGTAGTCTCAGTAAATGATTTACGGATGCTCATACCTGCATTACAAACCAAACAATCAAGATGATCTGTTTTTGATTTCACGTAGTTAATAAAAGCATAAACCTCTTCTCTTTTGGCCTGGTCAACCAAATGAGCCTCATAGTTATCAATTATTTCGGTAAACACCGTGCCTACGTATGTAGTAAATACATAATAACCCTTTTCCACCAACATTTTAGCTACGCCCAGCCCCATACCAGACGTGCCACCTGTTACGACAGCATATTTCATAAAAATAGTATTTTTTGCACTATAGGCTGCACCTCAGCATAGAACAAGTTCCCTGAATTCGGTTTACACTATAGTTCATATTTCAGTTACATTTTCACCATTACGGTATTTTTCAATTATCTCAGCTATAGCTACGCTTTCTCGTCTGCGCAATTTATAGCAACTACGACGGTCGTTCACAATCATTGATAGGAACTCCTGAATCTCGTAGCGCAAGCCTTCACCATCATAGCTATAGAAGTATTTCTTGTTCTTGGTTTGGTCTTCGTAGCGCACCTCGAAGTAGCTGGTCAGCCACCACGGGGCAGGTACATAGACATAGCCCTTTGTCCCTGAAATTACCAAATTACCCTCAGTCTTCACCCCAATACCGAGCGTAAACGAAGATGTAGCATGTGGATAGTTAATAATTCCTTTGGTATAAATATCAACACCATCTACTCGTTTAGTATGGAAATTAACATCTTTCCAATCCAACCCAAGCAGTTTAATGATTGCCATTACAGTAAGGGGGGCATGTTCAGTCATAGCACCACCAGCCTGTTCTGCATCCAATTCTCGTGTCGGTGGTTCAACCATCTTACTTAATGACGCCTTTACGTCAACCACATCTCCAATTATACCGCTCTTAATAAGCGTCACAATATGACCAAATGCAGGACAGTAAGCGGTCTTGCTAGCATCCATCAACACGAGGTTCTTTTCTTCTGCCAAATGGTAAAGTTCCAGAGCCTCATCCTTATTGAGTGTGAATGGTATTTCACAGAGGACATGCTTACCTTCCAATAAACTTCGCTTTGTGTAAGCGTGATGGGTCAAGTGAGGTGAAGCAATGTACACGGCGTCAACTTTCTCAATAAATGCATCAAACTCCGTATATGCTTCGATTCCAAACTTCTGAGCAAACTGTTCTGCCTCTGAAAAATCAGGATTTAATACCGCCACCACATTTGCGCCATTCACAACCTTGGTTTCAGGCATAAAACGGTTGGCAATACGACCACTACCAATAACTCCTATTTTGTATGTATCCTGACTCTCAGCCCGCAGCATTGTAGAAGATATTCCTTCTGTTCTGGGAAGATATACAACCTTACAATACTCATTCAGATAGTCAAATTTCCCTACCCAATCACTGCCAATGGCAAAAATATCAACATCATACTTTTGAATATCATCAATTTTCTGACCCAGATAGTCTTCTATGATAACCTCATCTGCATAACCGGTTTTCTTTACCGCTTCAACGCGCTCCAATACGTTGTTGCGTACGTTCAGTTTTCCACGACCACGGTCAAAACTATCACTGGTAACACCTACTATCAGATAGTCACCAAGCTCTTTTGCCCGTCGCAACAAGTTAATATGTCCTTGGTGCAATAGGTCGTAAGTCCCATATGTAATAACTTTAGTCATTTCCACCGATAATATGGTTTTTCTTTTCTTTTATAATCGACAAAATATACTCTCTTTCAGAATGATTTAAACCACATGTAATAATAATTCCTGCTGTTAGAATGACGCATAAAAACAATACAATAACTATATTGGAAAAAGAATAATCAGAAAATAATTGAAGACTTACAAAAGATAACGCGCTAACGATTATAGCTACTATCAATGTCTTTAAAACGACTTTATTAAAATACTGCCTAATACTAATCCCTGTAAGATTGGAAAGGATCCACAATCTTGCAAATAATATAGCTATATTAATCACAATACTTACATAATATGCAACCTCAACAGGTGAATTCAATTTATAAAGCAAATAGGTAAAGAAAAAACAAGAGAGGCTAAGTGTCCCAACAACTATCTGATATTTCCTTATATTTCCTGTGGCGATAGCCAGTGTATAAAGTGATGTCGACAAAGTAGACAACAAGGAGATGATTAGTGTTAATCTAACAAAGAGCACAGTATAATCTGGCACATTTTTCAACCATAATTGAAGAATATATGGAGTTTCAGCAATAAGAGGTACAGCAAACAATAACATTAAGAAGAAAGAATACTTAGAGCTCATCATAACAAGTTTAACTGTATAATCTGTTTCTCCCTTCGCATATGTTTTAATGATTTGTGGATTTATTGCCGTGGTAAAGCTATTAACGAATTGCGTTACAGCTGAATTAACCTGAACGGCCAGTCCTCGTGCTGCATTCACCTTTACTCCAAAGAATAAGTTCATGAGGACATTTATTCCGTATGAATTCAATATTGAACCTCCAGAGCCAAGCATATTCCAACCCGCCAAGGAAGTCATTTCCTTAATAAGCGGTTTGTTTAAACTGAAATAATAATGACACTCTTTGAAATGATGATCACAATAAAAACCATAAATAAGACGTATCAACGTAGCAACCAAAACCATTAATACAGAATAGATGATTAAACGGTCAAAACCTATGACGAACAAAAGCAGCACAGCACCCAATTTCAACAAAGCTTCTAATATACTCACATATGCGAAGGCACTCATACGTTCATGCGCTATAATACAGGCATTATATGGAATACTTATAAGGTTAATGGCAAATGTAAGAAGTGAACAATGAAAAACCCAGTTTGCTGCTACCATACGACCATCTGGAATGTTCATCTTAACGTTCAAGAACCATAAACCCGCCACTTCTGCCAATACAATAATAACGACGGCCAAGATTATCTGAACAGTAACGGAGGTAGAGAACACTTCCTTCAGTCTTTCCTTGTCATCCCGTCCAAGTTCAAATGTGATATACCTGCTGATTGCATTGGACAAAGATCCTGACAACAAGGAGAACATAGCCACGAAACCACCGACCACATTATATATACCATAATCATCTACACCCAACGCAGTTAAAACAACCCTGCTCGTATATAATGATATCAGAAGTATAATAAACGTTCTGATATATAACAACATTGTATTCTTCGCTATACGCTTATTACTTGACAACACTTCCATAGACATTATAAATAAAGTCGGCTCACTAGTGACTCATCATATAGAATAATCCAAGTCTGCCATTTTTGTTAGATATGAAAGCACCTGATTCATATCTATACCACATCTTTTTGCCCAAGTAGATAAAGGTCCTCGCCCCAGATCATGATGCAATATATCTTTACGTGGAAATCCCATATAATTATTGCCATAAACGCCTCGCAAGTATGCATCTACGTCATTAGGGGCATTAAACAAATAACCCTCATATTCTCTTTTACTCAATGGAATAACAATATCCTTGGGTCGTATTATTTCCTTCAAATAAGCGAACTCTGGTTGAAAATACAAATAAGCATGGGTACCCTTCCCCTCTCCTATTATTCTTTTTCGCGTTTCCGCTTTCCAGTCTGTTGTTGCAATCTTTTGATTTCTTCTATAAACCTTACGATAACGTGGCATTGCACTATTTAAATGTGAAAAAGCCTCATCAAAAGAATCAGCATAATACTCGTCATCTGCAAATAAATCAAGCCAAATTCCAGTTTCTGAATGCTTGTATCCTACCCCGATATTATTGCCATTGTCATATAATGAAAGTCCTATCGGTTCTAAAGCATCACGTAAAACAACTAGTGCCTTATCATAATCACTTCTTGGCATTTCTATATCCATATCATCGTCCCAAGGGATAAATCCTCTATGCCTTACACTTCCCAACAAAGTACCATAAGCGAGCCAATATGTAAGATTATTTGCATCACATATTTTTGTAACAATTCTTAATAACTGTACATCACAGAGTTGTAAAATACGCAAATCTGGATCTTTTGTTGTTTGTAAATCCGAGGGGGAGTGGATGGCATTAAGAAAATACTGTAGTGTTTCTATTTCTTTATGCAGATTATTTACACCTATTAATTTTTGCATAAATACCTGGAACTTGGAAAAAACTCTACTCCGTTTGGCAATTTCTTTTATACTTCTCATTTTCTTTTATAATTTAATATATATATCAACCAGGAATAACAAACAAATAATTGTGTCAAATTGTGAATTTCAATAAGGTTTAGAACATTGCACTTTATTCTCTTCATTATACCTCTTGGCCAACTGATAACCAAGGAACATTTCAACATCTTCTTTTTCGGTTATCTTAATGTTGGAATGACTCCCCTTTGAAAAGTAGATTGGAATACCTAATTCTTCCATAAAAGCTGGGGTATGAGCCTCTACATAATCAAACATATTTTTCTCCTCAACCTGTTTGTAGATATCAGTTATCACTTTGTATAGAAAGCTTTGAGGGGCTGACAGGGTCATAAAGGTATCGCGATTGATATTCTTCTTGGCACAATCTCCATCATTTGTACCATAGAGAAGATATGAATAACTGGCTGTGATGGCATTCCCTTTCTCCTTGCAGACTCGTATGTTGTCTGTTATCATCTCTTTTGAAAGAAAAGGAGAGGCTGACCAATGAATCATTACCACATCATCAGGTTTAGCTATATCATCAAGACCTGCAACACCATTCATTATAGAACGTTCGTACTCAGAACCACCTTTAACTATCTTGATTACTTTCGATATTCCATACTTTTCAACAATTCCCTTCAAATGGTCTTGGAATCCGTCAACACAGACCAATTCAATGCCATCAATTTCTGGATGGTTCTGGAAATGCTCCATGGTATAAGCAATAATAGGCTTCCCAAGCACCTCCACAAACTGCTTAGGGACTTTAGCTCCCAAGCGGCTGCCTACGCCTCCGGCTACAACAATAACGTAATTCATGCTCTTCGTTCTTACTTTACGCTTTCTAATTGAATCTGACGAGCTTTCAGCAGATCATCTACGCAGTCAACCTCTGTCCATCTGTATTCCTTGATATCTTTGAAATACAACTCAAAGTTCTTCTGGAAGATCATTTGTACCAAAGCATCTTCAAAGAACAAGTTGTACATCTCTTCGTTAACCATCTGGTTCAACTGTTCCAGAAGAAAACGAGAAGATACTGCATCCAGTTTAGTTATGCTGGCATAATTACCCTCGTACTCCGTGAGGTTCTTACTCATCACGCAAACTAAGTCGCCTTGAACCTGAACATTGTACTTGTTGGCATCTTTGTGTGTGCTGTCAAACAGCACATATGGATAATCTGTGTGCAGACTTACTACATCCTGCATCAGTTTATCACTTGCAACAATATCACCATTGATAATGGTCACATTCTCTCGCTGCAAGAAATCCTTAGCAAACCAAAGAGACCCCATGGAACTGGTAACTGAATAGAATGGATTGTGTACAAACTTCACATTGTCATCTTCTAGTTCCCTTTGAATCTGATTGTACATATAGCCAACCACAACCACTATCTCTGCTTCTGCGTCATACTTTCTAATTTTACGCACCTGACGCTGCAAGACGGTGGTTTTGTCATCCAGTTTATACAAGGATTTTGGATGATTCAAAGTCAGGGGCTGTAACTTAGCACCCTTACCTGCTGATAAAATAATATATGTCATCGTTATAGTCTTTTATTCGTTATACAATGGAAGTGCTTTTTTGCTAAACTCTTTGGCAAAATGGTACCATAGCGGTTTCAAGTAACCTATTTCCTGTCCTTGAGATTCTTTATACATAGTCCAATGCATATAGAAGAAACCTGAAATTGCAATGTATGCATAAAAATGGCGTTGTTCTTTGATTAAAGGTTTACGGCCAAAGTAAGTAAAAAGTATTCTATCAACTTCTTCCTCTGTATGATCACCACCACAAACATATGTACCAATATCAAAGCCAGGATCACCATAGCCAGCATATTCCCAATCAATGAGATGTATCTCATGGTCATTAATCAAGAAATTCTCATCACGGCAGTCGCCATGGGTCAGGCATTTCTTTATTCCATCTGTTTTTGCCAATTCATACAGTTTGTAGATTCGTTCTTTTATTTCAGTAAATTCAAGGAATTGAGTAAAGTTTTCTCCATATTGATCTGCCGGCGTCATGTCGCGAATAGATTCCCATTTTTCTTTTATATCGAATTCCCATCTAACTTTAGGACGTACAGCATGGAGTTTGCGGAGTTGGATAATACCTCTCACCATATCATTCACATCATGATAGTTAAAAGGTCTACTCTGTACAAAATGTGAGATACGCCACCCATATCGCACACTCATGGCTACTAAAGATGTATCTACTCCAGCATCCTCAATTTGCTTTTGCACAATTGACTCGCGACCACGGTCTATAAGTATTTCCGACCCTAACCCTGGATAACGGAAAACATACTTGCCACCATTAAATTTAAATGACAGAACTGAGTTTGAAAGCCCCTTTTGTAGTGGTTTCAATTCTGTTATTTGAGATGCATCACAATTGAACACTTCACAAATACAATTATTGATGAATTCAATGTCATTAGGATGCAGAATTCCGCCTGTTGTTTGAATACTATCCATATTTTAAACTATAATTTTCCAAATTTATACTTTTGAGCAAGAACATAACCTGTGAACAGTTCAAGATCCTCATTCGTTGTTATCTTGATATTAGTCTGATCGCCTTTTGAGAAACAGATTGGTATCCCCAACTCTGTCATTTTTGCAGTGGTATGAGCCTCTATCTTATTTAGTTAATCCCTTTTACTAACCTCCTCGCAGATAGAAACAATAATCTTATACAAGAACCTCTGCGGAGCAGTCAAAACCTTGAATGTATCACGATTGATGTTTTGGTCACCATCATTCTTGCCATAGAGCAAATAAGCAGAACTTGCGCTCATCACGTTTCCTTTCTCCTTGCATACACGAATATTGTCAGAAATAATATCTTCGGAAACAAATGGGGATGCCCTTTTGTGGTGAACGTGCAATAATTATAGTTAATTATTTTCACTTAACAAAACTTGATTAACAAAGTCGTAGCACCAACTCCTCCTTGTTCTCATTGCTGAATCCTGTGCAAGTCCAACTCTTAATACTTTTATCATCCCACTTCTAAGATCTATTCCAATATGGTCAAAGCAATCATAATTTGGATCATACTTGCTTGTTGCTGCAGCACTGTCAGTATGCCTTAATCCGTTTGCAGTTGTGATATTAATCATGAACTGACTATTGTATATTTTATGTGTAAGAATATTATCAGCATGAGTATGACCAGTAAGATAACAAATAAATGATCCGCCCTTTGCAATGTAATCATTGACTGCTACATCTACTCCATCTGATAACGCAAGACCATCATAAATAATATTCTTATTAAAGCCTTTGTCACCTTTGGTATAATCAAACCATGAGTTTAATCTGTTTGAAGGGACTCTATCAGCTACAGATGGAGTAAAAGGACAGTGATTAACTATAATAACACTCATTGGCACAGCGTATATATTACCCTCGTATGAAGCATTATTATAAGACGTATCACCTAATACTGCATCATTTTCAAGTATGGCGGTAACAACATCTCCTTCAACAAAAGTATATGCTTTAGGTCTCCTTGACACAATTTTATAATAATGATATGTAGTTCTTGCAGATTCTAAAACTCCTCTAAGCCAAGTATCCTGTTCGGAATCATAGTAATAATTTGAAATTGCAGTTAAGCATATTACCCTGATATTCCCGAAATCTTTATAATAGTAGTTCAATCCTTTAGTGGCAGCGTTTGATGGCTGTACAATTGAAGGAACTGTTTCTGCGACTTCCTTTGTTATAAGATTATAAATTGACACCCCGTCTGCCCAATCCCATCCGGTAGAATTCCAACAGTCGTGGTTTCCTGGCACAGCAAGAACTGGAACACTACAATTTTCTACTAGATCGTTATACCACTCCAATCCTTCTGACATTGTTGAACCTACAATATCACCACCATTAATAACACAATCAATATTTGCCTCTAAAGACTCTGCATATTTGAGTATGTTAGTTACATTATTTGCATTACCATGAACATCACTAAAGAAGAGAAAATTAAAGTCAGACCATTTTTGAACATTTCCGATATCATCGTTATCATTGTTATTTTCGAAATCGAAATAGGCTCGCTGAATTTCATCAACATTAATTCTAATCGTTGTTTTGTCGGTCTTTTCAATAACCATCTCCTGAGCTATGATGCTAACCGAAATACCAATAATTGTCCAAAGAGAAATAAGTAATCTTTTCATTTTTTGTAAACTTTAATCTGTTGATTGTTAATGCTGATGATATATACACCCTTTTGGAGAGATGAGAGTGAGACGACAGCCTTGTCATTGATCTCTGATACGCAATCTGAATAATCCCATCCTTTGACGGAAAAAAGGCGTATTTGAGCTGGCTGGTCAAAGCCTTCAACGACAACATTGCCGTCTGTATCATAATAGAATCGTATGTTTGGCTGGCTTCCAACTCTTGTAATATCGGTTTCCTCTGATGTAAAATAGTATTGCAAAACATTATCAATTATGAAACTAAAAGATTGTATGTTGTCCTTCACCACTAAAGACCGGTTGGAAAATGTCAGTTCTGGTAAATTGGCTAATAGAAAATTGACTGTTGTGCCATTATTGCACTCCACAATCAATGATTTTCTTGTGTCCGCACAAATAGATTCAATTAAGCAAAACAACAAAAAAAGAAAGGCTATAGCTCTTTTTACCATTGTATTATTCTGTATCCTCATCATCTTATTTCTGTAAGCGGTTACTAAAAAATCAAACTAATACCATGCGTCCCTCCGATATAACGATTTACTATATAGCTTCTCGCGACAGTGATACTTTTAAATCTAATAAGGAACTGCCACCTCTTTGGATTTGTTGCTCGGAACCAAAGGCTCGGACAGTCCACTTATCAGAATTTATATACACTATATTCGAACGGAAAGTCAAAGTCCTTCAGATGAAGGTGTTTGGTATCTTTCTCACTAAATATTGCCTTGTCAGTTTACTTGCATTTTATTTTTAAATGAACGCTTATATAATTTCTATCTTATTGGTTGTAAATTAATCCACAGAAAAATCCCTAATTCTTTGTTCCTCGCTACGCTTACAAAGAAGAATCTGGCCGTTCTTCTCACTGAAGATATAGCCATCAAGACCCTGAAGGACCACTTTCTTTGCATCTTCTGCATGAACCACGCAGTTATTGCACTCGTAAAGTTTCACATTGCCTACAGACCCATTGTTGTTTTCATCCTTCTGCAACTTATCGTGCAAAGAGGCCCAGTTTCCGAGGTCACTCCAGCCGAAATCGGCAGGATGAGTGTAAACAAAACCATCCGCTGCAGCAGGCTCCATGACAGCGAAGTCTATAGATATTTTTTCACACTGAGGAAATATACCTACAACATCACCAGTGGCTGCTATCTGATCCATTTGGGATGCAATCTGTGGTTTGTACTTGGTTATGCAGTCTGTTATTGTTTCTATGTTCCATACAAAGATACCAGCGTTCCATAGATAATTACCTGCTTCAAGGTATCTCACCGCTGTATCATGATCTGGTTTCTCCTTAAAGGCTTTAACCTTATTAATAACAGAATTCATGGCCTGACCTGCTTCTACATAGCCATAACCTGTTTCGGGTCTGGTAGGTCTGATACCTATTGTAACAATGGCCTCCCAATTCTCTGTAAACACCAATGAGTGCTTAATCACTCTTCGGAATTCTTCCGGGTTCATCACCACGGCATCTGCAGGTGTAACAACCACATTGGCATTTGGATCTTCTTTCTTAATGCTCCAACAAGCCCATGCAATGCAAGGAGCGGTGTTGCGGGCTGCTGGCTCTGCCAATATATGCTCAGCAGGGATGTCTGGCAACTGCTGTTTTACTATATCAACGTATTTAGCGTTGGTGACTACCCAAAAGTTCGCATTTGGACTAATGCCCTTGAAGCGGTCAACCGTCAGCTGAATAAGCGTTCTTCCACAGCCTAAGATATCAATGAACTGTTTAGGATATTCAGGTGTACTTAACGGCCAGAAACGGCTGCCTACGCCGCCTGCCATTATAACAACATGCGTATTCATTACAAATTCGTTATTTCTGTGTTATATGTAAAAAGCGTGTCACCTTACTGGTGATACTTCTATCCATATTATCTATAAACGCATCAAGGATGCGGGTTTTCCCATTCAGAGGTATCACATCATAATTTGCTATGGCAGCTGGAATCAGTGTGCTATTGCCTTGTTTAAGCAGTATTTCTTCACCAGTGCCTCGCACTCGTATCCGGCAATCACCCTCTATACACATCGTGATAATGAAACTATCGTATTTGCGAAGGTCGCGATGGAATGATTTTGAAACTTCCATTATGCGCACGCTAAAATATGGAGAGTCTATTATCTGAATAGCATTGTTGGGTGTCTCCACATATTCTGTCCGGTAGTTGTCAATCACATGATAATCCAAAGCTTTCGCTGCCAGTTCTGTATGCAACTCACGGGGTTTTCCATCCAAGCCAGGACGATTGTAATCGAAGATCCTGTAAGTCACATCTGATGACTGCTGGACTTCAGCCAGCAATATGCCACCACAAATGGCATGAACACGCCCGGCAGGAAGATAAAATACATCACCTGCCTTCACTTGATGGTCAGCAAGGACTTCTGTTATGCTTCCGTCTTCTACACGTTTCTGATATTCGTATGGCGTGATATTCTGCTTAAACCCAGCATAAAGATGCGCTCCTTCATCTGCCTTGATGACATACCACATCTCGGATTTACCCATCTTACCATGTTCGCGCATGGCCATCTCGTCATTGGGATGAACCTGAATACTCAGGTCTCGCTTGGCATCGATGAACTTCACCAACAGTGGCAGCTGGCCATTGTATTTCTCGTTAACCTTCTTGCCAAGGATGGCATCGGGTTGTTCATTAATAGCAGAAATCAGGTCTTTGCCTTTCAGCGTACCATTGGCAATGATACTGGTACTGGTCGGCACTGCACTTACCTCCCAGCTCTCGCCAATGGGCTCATCAGTTGAATCAAGGCCTTTATAGGGCCTGAGTTGGTTGCCACCCCAGATCACTGAGTGGAGGTTGGGTTCAAAGAGAAATGGGTATAATTGCATGAGAACTATCTTTGTGATCTAAATACTCAAATCGTAATGTGGCTGAAAGCTTCTTTACGATTCTAAGCTTTGCTTGTACCAATCAAAGAGTTTCTGTACGCCTTCTTCGATGTCTATCTTATGTCGCCATCCTAATGAATGCAACTTACTCACATCAATGAGCTTACGCATGGTACCATCTGGCTTGGAGGCATCAAACTCGACTTCACCTTCAAAGTTTACAGCCTTTACAACAAGTTCGCTCAGTTCGCGTATGGTAAGTTCTTTACCTGTACCTACATTAATATGGCAATTGCGGATTTCGCCTAGGCTGGGGATATAACCACCGCGCCCTGCACTATGGTTTCTATCTACAGCACCATCGGTTGAAGCACCAAAATGTACTGAGCTATATTTCTCAATACCAATGATGTCACTGAAATTCACATTCAGGAGTACATGGACTGATGCGTCAGCCATATCCTCTGACCACAGAAACTCACGTAAAGGTGTACCAGTGCCCCAAAGAATCACCTTATTATTTTCTATACCGTACTTGGAAAGTACCATAAGGATTTCTCCATGGCTGGCATTGCCAGTTACTCCTTCAACGGGGCGTTTGTTTAGATCAATAGCGATCTTGTCCCAAGCACCATCATGTATCAGTTTCGCCAAATACACCTTGCGCATCATAGCTGGCATAACATGACTATTCTCTAGATGGAAATTGTCATTCGGCCCATAGAGGTTCGTAGGCATTACGGCAATGTAGTTTGTACCATACTGCAAGTTATAGCTTTCACACATCTTCAACCCCGCAATCTTGGCGATAGCATACTCCTCATTGGTATATTCCAGAGGGCTTGTCAACAAACAATCCTCTTTCATCGGCTGGGGCGCATTTTTAGGATAAATACAGGTGCTACCCAAGAAGAGCAGCTTTTTAACGCCATGTGCGTAAGACTCACTAATGACATTGCACTGTATCTTCATGTTCATCATAATGAAGTCTGCACGATAGAGCATGTTGGCCATAATGCCACCCACAAAGGCAGCAGCCAGCACCACTGCATCCGGCTGTTCTTCATCGAAGAACGCTTTAACTGCATTCTGATCGGTCAAATCCAGCTCTTTGTGGCTACGACCAACCAAGTTGGTATAGCCTCGCTGAAGCAGGTTGTTCCAAATGGCAGAGCCCACAAGACCATTGTGGCCTGCCACATAAATTTTACTATCTTTACTTAACACGGATTATACGGATTTAACGGATTGATTATATTTGTCTCACAGAAATCACAGATAATATAGAAACTGTTTATTTTACAATACCCTTTTCGAGATACTCTGCAAGATTTGTGCGGACTTTTGCAGCAGCACCTTCGGCTGCTACCTTGGCGATATCGTACTCGACCATGAGTTTCACAAGTTCTTCGAACGAAGTCTTGTTGGGGTTCCAGCCTAACTTAGCTTTTGCTTTCGTGGGATCACCCCAAAGGTTGACAACGTCTGTCGGACGATAGAAGTCCTCGCTGACAGCAACAAGGGTTTTACCAATGAGGTTTTTGGGACCTGCTACACAGATACCCTTCTCGTTGACACCCTCGCCCTCAAACTTCAGTTCAATGCCTGCATGTTTGAAAGCCAAGTCTGTAAATTCGCGCACACTATGCTGCACACCCGTTGCAATTACAAAGTCTTCAGGTTTATCCTGCTGCAATATCAGCCACATACACTCCACGTAGTCCTTCGCATATCCCCAGTCACGGAGACTATCCATATTGCCTAAATAAAGACAATCCTGCACACCTTGGCTGATGCGAGCCGCAGCCAGCGTAATCTTACGGGTTACGAAAGTTTCACCACGACGCTCTGACTCGTGGTTAAACAAGATGCCTGAGCAGCAATACATGTCGTATGCCTCGCGGTATTCCTTCACAATCCAGAACCCATACTGCTTAGCCACTGCATAAGGACTATAGGGATGGAAGGGAGTGTTCTCATTCTGAGGAACCTCCTCCACCTTGCCGTACAGCTCAGATGTCGATGCCTGATAAATGCGGCATGTCTCTGTCATACCTAGCTGACGAACAGCCTCCAGAATACGAAGTACGCCCACAGCATCCACATCAGCAGTAAACTCTGGGCTATCGAAGCTCACCTGAACGTGGCTCTGTGCTGCCAAGTTATATATTTCATCTGGGCGTACCTTACCAATCACTCCTAGCACGCTCATAGAGTCACCCAAATCTGCATAGTGCAGATGGAAATGTGGAGTTCCCTCCAAATGTGCTATACGCTCGCGGAAGTCCACAGAACTTCTACGAATCGTCCCATGAACATCATAACCTTTTTCCAACAAAAACTCTGCCAAGTATGATCCGTCTTGGCCTGTAATTCCAGTAATTAATGCTGTCTTCATAAGTTGATATTTTCAAATTAATATTTTTACACAAGGATAATCTTCTGTGCGTCAACATCGACGCACGTCACATGCGCTCCATCTCAGCGAAGCATGTATCATTTACCAGGCCAACGTAGCCTGTTCCTACTATTTGGTTTATTAATAATTTCAAATTAAGCAACTGATAAGGAGCACCACTCTCTTGTGGATTAGTTGCTCTCAGAACCACTAGAGGTGGCACTCACTTATCAGTTTAGATTTTAATTGTTTATTAATTAAAAAGGGCAGGATTACCTAAACGGTATTGTATTAGCGGTTTGATATTAATTTAGGCAAGAGCCTGCCCCGAATAACGATTTTTTATATAACTGGTTCGAAGCAGTATGACTTATTCAATTGTCATTGTTTGAAGGGGAGATTCCCCTGTACCTTTTTATGTTCTTTCAGTCACTCGTTTTGTGAAAGCGGCAGAACCGAGGGCATCTTCTTTTCAAAAAAGAAACATTTTTCATTCATTCTTTCGTCCCTTCGGTGGAAAGCGGCAAAGCCGAGCGCTCTGGCGCAGAGAACGAACCAAGTTTTCATTCATTCTTTGGCGCAAAGAACGAACCAAGAAACATCCACCCCCTACCAAACCACCCCCTATATGGGGTGTCTTAACCAGGAAGTCGCAGAAGCCGACGACTCTGACTACGTCTTCTTCCTTCACGACTCGGGATAGCCTAAGCGAGCTTAGCTCTCCTCTCGCAGCTCCGTCAGTTCTGACTGTTTTGGTATCGCGGGACTCGCGATGGGTTGCTTATCGGCTGCGCGTGGAATTTTTACCTTAATAATCTTTTACCACTGAATTAACACCGGGGTGTGGGGCAGGCCCCAGGAATCACTTTATCCGTGGGGGATTAACCGAAATCACTAAAGTTCTCTTTCCTTATTATTTTAAATAAAGGTATATTCCAAAATAATGAGCTTTCCTTTGGTTCATTCTGCATTATTGAATCATAGCTATAATGCTCCAATATATAATACATTCCCTCCGGAATCACTGGTAATGCATCAGTCTTAGGCCACGCTACTAAATGATAATAACCTACCCAATTACCGCACCTCCATTTTGTTAACTAAATGCTGAATACGAGCCAATTCCCTGACTTTGTAGCTATCACGTGGCAGTAACCCTCCATTTGTAGCTACATGTACAGGTATCCTATCTATAATCATGCTTCTTTTTCAGTCTGCATCCATCAGCCACTGCTGGGTAATCATACTTTTTCAAATTATCCTTCCCCAACTCCTGATAAAGTTTCTCCCGCAACTCTCTTGTATATTGATACAACTGCATCCTCAACTTATGAGATCTTGTTACTGGCATGACTAAACATTATTTTAATTATCTGCCTTGTTACAGGGGAGAGCGTCATCTTGATAATCGCTTATGTGATGTGACTCAATCTCTGAAAATACCCTGAGTTAACTCGATTTGTCGGTTGAGTTAACTCGATCGATGTTTTGAGTTAACTCACGGTTTTTGAGGGTCAAATTTCAGACTTTTATTCTCTTGCGTATAATTCTCACCTATAGTGTACTCTGGCGTTTCAAGCTCAGGAGCTATCATAGAAGTGGCAAAAATCAACTGATAGTTCTGATTTGGCATTTCGCTCAACCGGCGCACTACCAGACGCTGAAAATTGGCTGCACGATCAGGCTCCATACCCTTGTCCTCCATGTTATCGGAGAAAAGCAGACGGGGATACATCATCGAGTCAACCTGCAACGAAGCAAAAAACAGGGCAAAACGTGCAGCCATCTTCAGATAGAAACTGGAAGAGGCAGACAGCTTGATATGCTGATTGGAGATATAAGCCTGATTCTGCTTGTAATCGACAGTAAAATCGGTTGCCTGCATGAATTCGGTCTGACGATCTTCATCATTCTTGAGCATATAGACGCCATTTGCAGAGATAGCCTTATTAATGGATTCTTTTTCCTTGTCTATTTTATGCCTTGCTGCAGCAATATAGTTGGCAAGCCTGGCCTCTTTCTCTTTCAGTATGCTGAGATCGTGCGTCAAACGTTCATATCGCTCGGCATATTCAAGAAGAGTACGAAACTGAATGATTTCGCCTTCCTTGAAACCTTTTTCCTGAATGAGTTGGTCGATATGCTCGTCTTTGGTGCTACGGACATCCCTGACTGCATTATCATATTGTTTTTGGGCTGTGCGCAACTGCTGTTGCATGATTTTGAGTTGGTCGCTCTTCTTATTCAGCAAGGCTTGATTCTCCTCCATAATGGAACGGCTCTCGCGTATCTGGAATTCCATCTCCAACTTGATACGAATGGCTTGTGTCTTGCCTTTGGTCTGGTCGATGGGGGTCTTGCACAAACGGCAGTGGCCAGGTTCTGCTGTATCTTCAATGGGAGAAAGACACTCCGGGCAGAAAGAAAGATGGAGAGTATCAAAATAGTCGCGAGTGGAGATGGAACGCTCCAGAGCATCGCTCTTCTGCTGAAGTGCCTCGATGAAGTAGGTAGAATCCTGTATGTCGGTCTTCAATTTCTGAATCTCATGTTGCAATGCATCACACTCCTTTCGCCGTCTGGAAATGTCCTGCTGGAAACGTTGATACTCCATCATCTTGACTTTCTTCACGACAGTAGCCTCGCGTAGTGTGCGCACCTGGTCGGTAATCTGGGCTATTTCATTAGTCAGTTTGTCAATTTCCGAACGGATGAAGTCGCTGGACTTGGTACGCGGATCAGACAAGAACTCACCAGTTATCCTAACCGCCTGATTGACTTCTTCGATACGTTTTTGAACGGCTAGATGGTCGAGCTTTGATTGACTCAATTGTTCGTCATATAGACCCATTAACAGTTCCGAGACGGTTTCACGGATAATCTCCTTGTCGAATTGTTCGAAAAAGAAGATGGATGACAGCGGCGACTCCTGATCGAGATAGATGAGACGCAGAATCTGGTGCATGGTGATGTTACTGTCGGCCTTGAACTCCGGCAGTCCCATCATCTTGAACAGGATATTGGAATAGCTGTATCGCTCTGTGGATACGTTATAGCCATACTTCTGCCACTTCAGGTTTTTGCCACGCTGATCGGCCTTGTATTCATCTATGCTGCCATAATAGATATACATCGGATTCTTTGGATTGACCTTCTGACCGTTATCTGTTTTCTCCAAATAGCGTTTGAGGGTGATGACCCGACTGTTTATCTCCACCTCAGCCACCACCATCTTACAACGCAGGGCTTCCGGCACGAAATCGCTGTAGCAGCCACCCAGCGCATAGAAGATAAAACGGACTATGGTGGACTTGCCGCTGGAATTCTGGCCACGGATAATATTGACTCCACGATGGAATTGCTCATCGTAAGCGCAACGGTTCTCATCGGTAATGATAAGAAGTCGACGGAGAAAGAGATTATTCTGCATCGTACTTGGATTCCAGCAGGTGAGTCCGGGCTTTCAGTCCGTCAATACCTGTCAGCGACATGTTATGCGAGAAGAAGCTAAGGAAAGCCAGCACATTACGCTCACTGGGTGTAAAAGATCCCACCTGAGATACAAATTCGTCGAGCTTATGACGGCTTGCCACACAGATACGGCCTACCTCATATTCATCTTTGCTAAGTATGCCACACGACACCAGACAGCCTAGGGCTGAGACCTGAACGGGCTTTATCCATTCAAGAAGCTTGCGATTGTCGCCCTTGTACTCGTATGGATTGTGCGCCCGCTTGACGTATGCTGCCCGAACTTTGCGTATTTCATCCTCAGAGCGACGGATGGTGATGTCATAGACCTTGGAGGGGAACAATACGTAAAAGTCCCAGATACGAACCTTATCCAACTCCATCTTCTCGTCATCTTCCAGCCGCAACAGGATATTGGCCATGCGGAAGATACAGTGGTAGAGATCGAAAGCCGGGTTATACGTTATCATAATCCTTCCAATTGAGATGGCACATACCGGTAAGGTAGTAGATCATGCCGTAGATATGGTCTTCGGAATAATGTAAATGCTCGTCGTAGGCACCATTTTCATTGAGCAGTTGCATGATAGGGTTCACAATCTTTGTCCTTATCTGCTGCATCACGGTTGAAAGTTCTGCACCACTCTCAATGATTGGAAAAATGGTGTCGTCGAACTCATGTCTGATACGTGAGAACAAATCGAGGTTTATCTGCTGGGCAGCTGGATAGTCCTGGTACATGGTTGCACGACGGGCATAGAGGTCTTTCAGTCGGATGGCCTCCCTAATGGATGACGGCTTGAATCCTCCGTCGGAAAGTTTATCTTCGGCAGACCTGGTGCCTGGCAATTTGGTGATGTAATATTTCAATTCCTCAATAGTTTCCTGTTTTACGCCTTTGAGGATTTCCTGACGGAGTCGTTCAAAGTCGGATGCTAAGCGGCTGCTGTTGCTACTGTAGTTGTAATTCACCGTAGTAGCAGCAGGGTTGAAACTATCAACATGCTGCAGCGTTGTCTCGCTATAGGAGTTGCCCTGACCTGGGTCGCCTGTCACTTTTAAGTCCATACCTTATCTTTTGTAACACAGATAGCACGGATATCACAGATCTTTCACTCATGCCTCAAAGGTTTCAAAGAAACGGTCGAGACGGGAAACGATGTCTGGGGCAGGGTCTTTCCCAAGGGAACTTCGAACAGTGTGGTCTTTATCACCCTCCAAGGCAACTGTCATCGTAGTGGCATTGTAATCATCCTTGTAAATACCCTTGCTGTCAAGGTAGTGGATGATGTTGGCCACCAAACTGCGGTTAAAGTTCGTACCTTGCTGCTTGCCTGGATAATAGATGACAGCTTCAATCACATCGAGATTGAGAATGCCCTCCCAGAGTTTCATGTAGCAGCTTTTCCATTCATCTTTTAGTAGAGGACGGATGCAACTGATGTAGTTAAGAATCTCGGTGCGTATAGGAGTCGTGTCGATGTTGTCGTCATTTTTCGGCTGTTGTTTGGAAGTTGCCATCTTCTCACCGTAATGGTTGTGAGTGACGGTGACAGTGGTAGCGTTGGGGTTGACACTATCGGCATGTTCTATCTTGATTTCAGTATAGCTATTACCTGTTCCGGGATTGCCCTTTATATTGATTTCCATCAGTCTGTGTAAAAAGTAAAAAAATGCTTCCGTACTAAATTCGTAATTCGCTGGTTTTCAAGGTGAAAAGAGAAAGAAAGTTCGTGACTTTTTTCTTTCTTGCTTTCAGTATTTTGACGTCGTACCTTTGCAGCGGAAATCAGTTCCAACCGCTCTTTGAAATTTTGCACGTAACAATCGATAGTAGGCTATCAGACTATTTATAATTCACATTATTTATTAACTTCCGCCGGGGCTCGGCAACAGCTGAGCTAAATACCAAGTCCCCTACCGGCAAGGGGCAACAAAATGTTAAACGTACAGTTTTACAAAGTTACTAACGCATTGATCAATGAGGACATCGTGGTTCCTCGTTTGGTGAATCAGCAGTCGCTCGACTTCAACGCCCTCTGCGATTACCTCGCTGACGGTTCGACCGTAACAGCGGCTGACGTGGCTGCGGTGATGAAGCAGATCGAGAATCGTCTTCCACTCGTCCTGGGCCTGAACGCCAAGGTGGTGTGCTCACCTGAGGGTCTTACCTTCCGTCCGAAGGTTTCGGGCTCCATCACGCAGAGCCAGTTGAAGAAGAAGCTCGAGGCGAAACTCGCTGCCGACCCGACACTGGACATCGACGTGAACCGCGTCCTGCAGACGAGCGACCTCTCTGTGAGTGACCTCACCGCTGAGATTTCCATCGAGCTGCCGAAGGTCTGGAACGAACGTTTCCAGCAGAAGGCGACGTTCAAGCGCGTCAACAAGACTACAACGGATTCCACGGAGGATAGTGACAACAACCAGAACAACTTGGACAACGGTGGTGGCGGCACTAACACGGGCGGTGGCACCAACAATGGCGGCGGTGACAACGGTGATGATACCGGCGAGAACGACTAATCTCTCTTAGGTCACACAGATGGCACGGATAGACCTTGCGGTCTGTGTGACTTTATTCAATCATTATTTTACAATTAAAAATTAAAAGTTATGCTCAAATTAATCAAGAAAATTATCAAGTTGTTTACTGGCAAGTCATCGGATGAAATGCCAGTGGAGGAGATGCCAGAGGTTTCTGAGATTCCCGAGGGTACCGAGGTTCCGGTTCAGGTTTCTTCGAAGAAGACCATCTGGAGGTATGTCATTCAGACGCTCATCAATATCCTTGCGGCCATCCTGACCGCTCTGGGTGCAACCTCGTGCCTATGAGAAGGATTACAATGATTGTCATTCACTGCGATGGGATTATGCCTCATCAGCATAACACCATTGCGAAGATCGATGCGTACCATCGCTCCAAAGGCTGGAAGTGCGTCGGTTATCATGAATATGTGCGTCGTGACGGCACCATCGAGCACGGCAGGAATATCGCGGAGCCAGGTGCTCATGTCGTGGGACATAACCGTTATTCCATCGGGATCTGCTACGAGGGCGGCCTGAATTCCGCAGGTGAGGCCGAGGATACGAGGACACCGGAGCAGGTGAAAGCCCTGCGTCAACTGGTCGAGCGTTATCATACTTACTTCCCAAATGCCATCATCGTCGGGCATCGGGATTTGAATCCCGGGAAGAAGTGTCCGTGCTTTGATGCCATCAAGGAGTACTGGGATCTCCAGCCGGTTAAGTAGCTTGAAAAGTTTTTTCTTTTCCTTCGGAAAGAGGTAGTAGCGGAGAGGCTGCTGCCTCTTTTTTTTTCTTACTTTCTTTGGCGCAAAGAAAGAAGCAAAGAAACTTACTATCATTCATTCTTTGGCGCAAAGAACGAATCAAGAAACATCCACCCTCACCAAGGCCTCTCCCTATATGGAGAGGATGCAACACAGAAAATTGCGGAGACCGACAATTTTCTTCCGTTTTGGTAAGCCGGGACACGGCTTGTCCTTTTCATTTAACCAGGAAGTCGCAGAGACCGCGACTTCTTGACTGTTTTGGTATCGCGGGACACGCGATATATTTTTTATCGGCTGCGCGTAACAAAACCTTAATAATCTAAACCCTTGAATTAACACCGGGGTGTGGGGCAGAGCCACAGGTTATGGCGCTCTAAAAGGGTGACATTATTGACGGAAAACAAAGTCATCCTTAATAGCTTCTACCAAATTCAATGGAGGTAATACAACGGGATTAAGTATCGTGTTCTCTGTCTTAGTATGTATAATACCACGTACTGTACCGGTAGCAATGGTTGCAAGATAGCGCAGGAAGCCAACTTCGACACGTCCTTTCTCGGCAAGTAGTCTACTACCTTCCTCGTTCACCTCGAAAAAACAGTAAACCTCGGTAGTAAGGAGGAGTTTCTCACCTTGAATGTAGTTTATCTTGGTGATGCATCGAATGTCACTTGCATCAGCATTAACGCCAAAACCAAACTCGGACTCTACGGTTACGTTGTCGCCATTTACCAACTGATCGGGGAACATGGCAAACTGTTGAGTTTTTATCTGACGAATTCGAAATGGTATAGTCATAATTATGCCGCTAACAAATAGGATAAATCAAGCATTTCTGACGTTGCATCTGCTTTGTCAGTGCTATTTGCCTGAAGGATATACTCTTTTTCGTCTGAAAGGATATACTCATCAACATCTGAAAATGAGATTTCAGGTATTTTATTGATAGCAAGTGAAAGTTCTATAAACTTGCTAAGCTTATGGTCAAAATCTCCGTTTAACAACTGAGTTACATAACCTTTCGTACAGCCCAAATACTCTGCCAATTGGGACTTATTCATCTGATGCTTACGCATGAATTCATCTATCTGACGATAGAGTTCATTCTGATACTCTGCCGTCCAATACGCAGGATTCTTTAATAATTCATCTCTATTCATGATTTTTTTGTTTTAAGTTTAGGTTAGTGACGATAAATATAGGTTCTTTATTCTACGGAACTCAGCAGAGTCATGAGCTTGATTTGTCTTTGTTCCACCATATATGACTATCTTACCATTCTTCTTTGTTATACCATATACACGCAGGTTCTTACTTTTAAATTCAAACTCCCGAACCCCATTCTCACCATCATCATAGAAATGAAATTTTTTTGATGGAAGAGATCTTAAATCGGCAACAGCCTGCATACAGTTATAAATACCAGCCATCTCTTTTCGATCGCGCTCCTGGAGCCCTTCCTCGAACTCGTCAAAGAGGCATTTGCCATCGACTACGAGTTTATCAAACTCTTGCTTACCCTTAATAGCTTCTATCTTTCGGAGTGCAAATATAGGCATATAACTGTTTAGTTACAACTAAATTTTTGTTTTTAACTATATTTTTGAGAATATTTAAGATTTTAGAGAGGTTTACGCCTCCTAAAATGCATCCTATACTAATAGATTTCAGTTTTCAATCTCCTTAAGCAGAACGGAGGGGACAAAGGCAATGGCGACAGTGGCTATACCTTCAAGTTCAACAACCACACGCTTACAGCGCTTGACACGACGGATGACTCCTGTGACTCCATCAAAAACACCACCAGTAATCAGAACGTGCTTGCCGACCTTGCCGACTACCGTCTCGTCGTTAAGGAACATCACACTGTCGTCGGTCCTGGAAGCGACGCGCATGAAATTCTGCATCTGGGCATCGGGCACCGTCATAATGGTATGTGACTGCTGGACTGTTCGGTCCATCATATAGCGCAAAGGCTGTAACACGGCATTTGACGATTTCAGACTACTAATGCGGTCTTTAGAGGAGTGGATGAATATGAGGTTGTTAATAGCGGGAACAAGGTCACGATGGGGATTCTCTGTATCGGCATCGAGCAACTTATACGTCATCGGCAAGAAGTTTTCAATCGCCAGCCGGTCCAGCTCTGCCTTAACCTTGAGTTCACGGGAGTAGGTTACTCTCATCGGAAACCAAGAAATGGGGTCACCACACATCGTTGTGTCGCGCCCTAAACAGTCGTCTTCTTGTTCCTTCGCTATCATATCGCTCTGATTTTCAGCTGCTTTATGATGTGGAGATTTTATTTAAAGGTCTAAAGACCTTGTATTGGGGTGCAAAGTTACTAATTATTTTTCAAATAACTTGCTTTTCTTTCAGAAAAGATGAATCAAGTTCTCACTTCATAGACAAAGTGACAATGTCTTCAACAACTACCCTACTCCCTTCTTGTCCTTAAGAAGGATCCTCCAACCACCTATTCCTCCTTCATAAGGAGGACTTCGAACCACTCCTTAAATTCCTCGCCAATCGCTGGCAAGGAACTTAACCAGGAAGTCGCAGAAGCCGACGACTTCCTGACTGTTTTGGTAAGCCGGGACACGGCTTTTATTGTTTATCGGCTGCGCGGGAGATAAAGCGGGACACGCGATGGTTTTCTTTATCGGCTGCGCGGGAGATAAAGCGGGACACGCGATGATTCGCACTAATCTATACCATTCTTTCCTTCCTCCGGTGCTTTGTCTGTTACCACTTGCAGGGCATCGAGGTGCTCTTCCACCATGCGCATCAGGTTGTCGGTATAGGTAGAGACTCCCATGGGCTTGTTGAAGCCCTCCAGCGTCCACTCCACCTTCTCACGGTTTGCCTTCTGACAAATGAGGATGCCAATGGTGGGGTTGCTTGCGCTATTTGTCGCACAACTTGTGCAACAATTTCTTTTTGGCCGGCATAGAAGCTGAATTAATCTTCTTGGTTGTCATCGGGCAGAGATTGTATGTGATCGGCAGGAGGCAGGTAGTCGGAGGCCTTGGCGGGTGAGATGACGGAGTGTCCGAGTTGAGATTCCAACCTGTCGCGTGCCGCCTTGGCCACGCTGCCGCCCTTCTTCGCAATCTTCGCACTCTGACTATACCCCTGAGGATTCTGTTCTTTCGACAAGTCGGTAGCGGCACTCTCGGCCAGCATATTGAGGATGAGTTCGGTATTCGTCATGTTATCTCGCAGACTTTCCTTTTTCAATCCCTTGTATTGCTTGTACTGCCGGGTAGTCTTACCGCTCCACTCACGCGTGATGATATCGGTGAGCGAAGCTTTGGATGATTCGGAACATCTGCTCGGTATCTGCGGCATCCGTATAACGCATCTTGCCATCGGCAGCCCGCATCTTCAAACGCTTACAATTTGTAAGCAGTTCATCCGCACCTTCTGCCGCCAGTCGATTTTTAAGTACCGCCCAGTAGGTACTGGCTCCCCGGGAGGTTTTCTGCTCCGTCAGCACACCGCACACATCAACGATGGAGAAGAACCACTCCTCCAACTCGTCGTCCCATACGGTACGAACCTTCTGGTCTTCAAACAGCTGAATTTTATGCTTTTGCGTCATCTAATTATTCCTATGTATTTAAATCCTTAAGATTCGTGGTCGCCCCATAATATGGCGCTCGGAAGAGCGGGGAGAGGAGTTCGAGGTACGAGCGGGGGAATTATCGTGGGTTGACTCGATGGAGCGGATGAGTTGACTCCCGAGGGCGATCGAGTTAATAAGGAGATATCTCAACCACCCTACTCCCTCCTTACTGTAATGATATTCTCCAACCACCTATTCCTCCTTCATAAAGTTTTTACCGACCAACCAACCTTCCTAGCCAGGAAGGCTTCGAACCACTCCTTAAATTCCTCGCCAATCGCTGGCAAGGAACTTAACCAGGAAGTCGCAGAAGCCGACGACTTCCTGACTGTTTTGGTAAGCCGGGACACGGCTTGAATTTTTTATTTCGGCTACGCGTGAGGAAAGGTGAAGCAGACCATTCAACCGATTTTGCCTGTCAGCATCTCTGTTTCCAAGATACTATATACATAAGCAGTGCTTTGCGAAAATAATCCTATGCACTCGTCTAATAGTTTTGTATATGTTTCAGAGTTATATATGGTATCGAGCGCCTGTTTCATCGTCATTCCACGCTCATCCATTAGCCTAAGAGCCAATTCCTTCACCAGCTCCTCTATCATAAATGTCACTTCAGCCTTGCTCATAGTTTTCTCAGGTATTTTAACGAACGCTCCGTACCAAAGAAATACTGATACGTCTCACCTCCCTATACTAGCGCACCTCCATTCTTATGGCAGTAAATTGCCAGGTCTTCAACTACGTCCTCGAACGACTGTGTGTGCTCCACGCCATAGAACTCATCAACGAAGTCTATACCCTTGAAGCGATCCAAATAACGGTAAGCTTGTTGAGAGTTCAGTGAAAACCGGGTGGCGAATTCATTCACCACAGCAATGATGTAGGCTATTTTGTCTTCTATTCTTATATTCATAATATGTCTGAGGTTTGAGCGTAGCTCTTTATTTTAATAAAATATTTTCCAACCACCTATTCCTCCTTCTTGCGTCCCGTTGGTAGCAAGCGGCAAAGCCGAGCGCATAAGGAGGACTTCGAACCACTCCTTAAATTCCTCGCCAATCGCTGGCAAGGAACTTAACCAGGAAGTCGCAGAAGCCGACGACTTCCTGACTGTTTTGGTAAGCCGGGACACGGCTTGTATTTTTTCGGCTGCGCGCGAGACTACTGACTCCAGACTACTTACTCCTTCTCTCCTTATTCCTTAATAATCTAAACCCTTGAATTAACACCGGGGTGTGGGGCAGAGCCCGAGAGATGATGTATCCAGATGTTTGATGTTTTATGGATGATGGATGATGTAATAAGAGATGTATGATGGATGAAGTATAATGGATGATGTGATAAGAGATGTTTGATGTTTTATGGATGATGGATGATGTTATTCCACCCCGTCAAGTTTCTTACATCTGTGCGTCAATACTTTCACTAATTCTTCTGCATCTGCGTAGATTGACCGATATTGCTCATCAGTCAGGTAGCCATTCCGATGAAGTAGGTCAATCCAATATAATGATTCTCTGGCTTCTTTTAAGGCTATATATGACTTTGATTTGAAGTCTGCTTTACTAATGGCGCTTGACGCTTCAGCGTTGTTTGCGCCAATACTCGTTCCTGACCTCAATAACTGGTTGCAGAGAGTGGCGACTGCCTGTAAATGAACCGGCACTCGCAATGGATGATGTTTGATGGATGAGGGCTGATGTTGCTGACTGCGTTCCTTCCCATCATACTTCTTACTTCTGCCATCATACATTCTTCTGGAAGCCTGTTCAAGAAGGTAGTCGTTCAGCTTGATAATGCGGTCGCTGAAGGCGAGGCATTTCTCTTGTATGGCTTCGCTGATCTCACTCATGCTGTAAGAAGTCACTTGGAGAAAAGACGGGCAAGAGTGTATGAGGATAGTCTTTCACATTATATGTTATTATAAAATCACACCCAGCAGCGACCGCAGCCTGATACTGGCAGCTGTCCTCAATGTCCTTGAACTGCATATCTTCGACTCCGCGTAACAAACTCTCGTTGTCATGCTCGACAACACTTATAGCCTTTACTATTTTCACTGCAAGTGAACGAAGTGTGGCAATACGGACTTCACTTGTCAGCCCCAGTTCTTTTCTCAAGTACTTATCAATCAAGAACAGCATAGTATAAAAACTTCCAACCGACATGTACATTTCGGCCTTTTCGTCCTTAAGTCTGTTGAACAGTTGCGCCGCCGTCCGAACATCTTCACGTTCAATGAAGAATTCCAGGATAACATTGGTATCAAGGAACACTCTCATATGCCGTACTTGTCTGAATATGCATCCTCACGCAGATTTTCCCATGAGAAACTTGCTCCCTGCTTTCCGAGAATGCCGTTGAGTTGCAGAAAGCCCGCTGATGTATTAGGCAGCGTATTCAGTTTTCTAAGCAACTGCTCTCCATCAATATTAGGTCTTTTAAACCTAGCGATGTATTCACGCATGAGATGGTCCATATTGACCTCCAGCCACACCAACAGGGACTCTTCGTCCTTGAAGTGAGGCCGCAGCTCGTTCATGACAGCATCGTTGAATGACATATTGTATCTACACATAATTATTATCTCAGTTAATTCTCATATTAGGACTTATCGGTTGCAAAATTAAGCATTTTATTCGATATCTGCAAGGATTATGCTGTTTTTCTGCAAACAGAAATTTAACGTTTATTCATACTTGTATATGAAATATTCTTAAAGGTATTGCAGGAATGCCCGAATTTTACTAATTTTGTGGTGGAAATGGCAGAAAAGGCTTAATTTCCCGGATGTCTGATGAATGTCTGATAAGACTGGAAACGGTGTTTTCGTTTTACATTGACTGTCAGGCTGTTATGCGGAAGTTCACATTAGCAACAAAAACACATGTACTTAAAGTGTCCATTTTCCATGAACTGTTCATGGTGTCATGAACATAGGTTCATCGGCTTACGAACATAGGTTCATTGGCTTACGAACATATGTTCGTCTGTAGAAGGTTGAGTTGCTTCTGTCCCTCGGCAGAGAGATAGGCTTTGTCGCCATCACAATAGAAACAGCCGTCAGTACAAAGGGAGTTGAAGGTCTTCTTGAAACTGAACTTGACATCCCGGCTGGCAAAGTCGTCGCGCAGTTTGGAGATCATCCTCATGCGACGGGTGTGACCATTGACTTTAATGAAGGACAGGAGGATGTCACGGCGGAGCATGTCCTCGTTGTACTCCTGTTCCTGAGCCGTCTCGGGTGCATAGTCCATGAAATGCTGATCAGGCAGCTCGGTACAGTTGTAAAACTCGCACTGGAGCGTGGTACCGTCCTTGGTACAATCCTCAAAACGGCAGTTGATGAAGGTACAGCCTTCAATCTGCTCAAAATTGAAATGACACTGCTTGAATACGATATTGGTGAATGAGCATTCTGTGATACAGTTGCCAAAGCCCTCGGCAAAATGGCATCTCTCAACGGGATTATATAATGAACCGGCATCGAAGGACTCTCCGCGATAGCTACCCTGGACAGCACCCTTTAACTTGACGCCGGCCCAGAAGCGTAACGACATGCTGAGCTTGCAGAAGGTCTGCAGGCGCTCGTAGAACAGGGAGCGGTCGGTGGCATCGGCCACTGCTGCTGCCTGAATGGCTTTCTCGAGGAACGGATAAGAGGTCTCCTTATAATAGTCGAGCATATCCTCATCGTCGCTGACCACCGAATGCATGAACAACGTTCCGAAGATAAAGTCGTTGAGGAATCCGATGTTCTCGTTGCCCTTTCTGTCAAGAAGGGCATGGTTGGTGAGGGTATTGGCTATACTGTCCGCATCTTTCGTGACAGCTTTCTGATCAATGAGTTCCCGGTTGAGTTCGAGCAGTGCCTCTTTGACACTTTTACGGGCATCGGAGCTGATTCTGAAGCCGCCGAAGAGAGCTGCCAAACGGCGGAGAATCCGGAATTGTTCGGCCACAGAGAACGGCAGATCCTGACGCTCTATCTCGCGCTTGAGCATGAAGCTGAAGAACTTGTCGGTCAGCAGGTAGGGGTCTTGGATTATCTCATCGAACTCCAGGTCGTTGATATAACGCAGATAACCCATCAACACCGGGTTGGCAATAGACGAGCCGATATTGCGCTCGCCAAAGGCCTTGCGACGACGGGCATCAAGCCAGTCGTGGAGCGACGGGGCACCCAGCTGATAGCGTATGATGTCGAACGTGAACGATGAGTCGATGCGTTCGTAATACCAGTCTATGAAACTCTCTCCAGAGAAGATGGCTGTCTTGCGGGTGGTCAGTACCACCTTGGAGCGGTCGGTGAGCAACTCTGAAATGGTGGAGAGCATGGTCTCCACCTCCTTGAAATCGGCATTGACGCCGCCATTGTCGAGGTCGGCACTGAGCAACTCGTCGAAGCCGTCGATGATAAGTGGGATTCGTCCCTGACGGATATTCTGGAGTACGACATCGTTCTTCAGGAGTATGTCGAACTGCTGCTCCATCTGGGAGAGCAACAGATATCGGAAATTGCTGGCCGTACGGTCTTTGGCGAGTTCCATGAAAAAGGGCCGCACGTCGGGCTTGCGAGTGGTGTACTGATGGATCAGCTCATAGGCCGTGGAGGTCTTGCCATAGCCAGCCGCAGCCTCGATAATAATCAGCACGGGCTTGTCGCCCTGCATATTCTGGAAAATGGAATCAACCAAACTGTTGTGGTCATGATATGACTTGAAGTTGGCCTCAACCGTATAAGGGATGGGTATATAACGATATTCACTCTTGTCGCGACTGTAGATATTCATCTGCTTCTCGGCATATCGCGAGTAGTTCATCTCCAACTGCTCTGCCACTCGTTCCACGCGGAAGAAGCCCTTGAAAAGATACTCCTCTACCGACTGCAGGCCTTCGTACATGGTCACATGGACACCGTAGCACTTCTCAGAGTATTCGCCCTTCTTCGACAGATGCTTCTGGGTGTTCTCGTCGAAGATAAGGATGTCGACGGCTGGATACATGACGTTTTCGAGGGAAAAAATCATGTATTCGTCGTCTGTCTCTACTGCTCGGTAGCCATAGAGCTCATAGAGTTTCCAGATCTCTGAACGTTCTGAAGCGGAGACTTCCATTTAGATGAGCGATTTGACGGGTTCAAACTCCTTCACGACATCTGCCACGATATTGGGATCATTGACACTCGAGTTGCGATAGAGGTCACGATAAACTGACTGATCTGTGCGATGAGGGAACTTGCTATTGATAAATTTGGAAAAAGCTGACTTAGACGAGTTCTTGGGCAGGAAGTCCAGCTGTTCGAAAGCTGTCAGCAGATGATACCACCCCCAGTCTCTATAATGATCGCAAAGTTCAGGCGTGCTATCAGGCACAGAGGCTCCACTCTTGTTGATGTAGGGTTCCACGCGGCGGAGTATTTTATAGAATAGATCCACGGCAGGCTGACTGTCGCGGAGTGTCTGCTTAAATTCCACAGGCAGTTCGAGCTTCCCTTCTGCCGGCGCGTCCTCAGCAGTAGCAGATATACCGGCAAGTCGCTCTGCCTCCTGCTTGGCATCCGTCTGAAAATAAAGGACGCAATAGACCAAGTATATGAGTTGTCGGAGTTCAGCCCGAGTAATGTCACGACGACGGTTGAAAAGGAATTTGCCAAACTCAGAGCGCTGAGCGTAGAAATCGCCGTCGAGGTTCACGTACTGTTCAAGTTTCACGCCGTGCTTAGTATGTCTTATCTCTTCCTTTGTCTTCTCCATCTGTTCTTGTCGGCTCTCTTCAAGCTTGCCTGCCGGTACCCCGTTGCGCCAGTTATGCATGAAATCACGGGCTTCGCGACGGGCTATCTGTCCTTCATACACTGTCTCAAAGAGAATCCGCTCGGCCAGTCGCTCGTATTGAGCCGGAGTGATCAGTTTCACCTGCTGCTCATGGAGCAAGAACAGCTCTTCGGAGAGTTCTGCGAGTAAGGCGGAACAAGAGGAGCGAACGGTGTCGAGGTCGCTGAGACCGGCCACGTTGAGTCCTTTGCGTTTTGCCAAATGACCGGAAATCAACAGTGAGATGGATTCCATGCATTCCTTACGCTGAGCAGTAAGCTCGGCCTGAATCGCTGTATGATGTTTCAGCAACTGTATGGGGTCGGTCATATCGTCCTCTTCAGATTTGCCGGCCGAAGCCTCCGCTGCCTGTTGATAAAGGTCGAGCAGGCAATGGCAGGAGGGGCGTCCATGGGCTGGGTTCAGACAGTTGCGGCTATCCGCTGCCTTGACGTTAGCAGACAGTTGTTTCATCCTGTTGCCCCAATCAATGAAGTCTACACTGGAGGCTTCCTTGAAAGGAAGGTGAACCGTCCAGCGCTGGCGCATGGCCTTAAGCTTGGTCAGCAATGTCTGCACCTCGACAGCCAACGACAGGATGACGGCCGTAGCGGAGTGACTGCTGATCACCATCCGGCTGACGCCATACAACTGCTCTATGACATCAAGCATTGACAACAGGTCGGAGCTGTCAGTGTTGTTGTCATGAGGGGTGGTTGCCTTTGTCATACTGTGTTTTGGATTGCCCATATATCGGTTCATCTGTCATAAACTGTGTCATGACAAGTGTCAGACTCTTGCAATGACATGTCACAGGGTCGTATCTTTGCAGCGTGATTCAATCACAAGCGTTCTTTTACTTACTGATACCAAAGGATGTGACACGGACGTCTTCTGTGGAGTCACTCTGTTAGTCCCGTTTCGGCGGGAGCTTCACAAACATTGTTATTTTTTTTAAGACAATAAAAAGATGATCGATTATTCTGTCTATATGCAGTCGAATCCGTTGGACGAGACTGCTGCGCCGAAGGCATACGCCAAGGCTCAGATGCGCGAACTCATGACGTTCGATAAGTTTATTAAGCACATCGCCTCTCACAATGGCGGTTTCTCTCGTGGTATGGTGAAGGGCATCGTCTCCGACACTTGCTCGTGTATCGTGGAACAGCTCCTGGAAGGAAAGAAGGTTCAGTTCGGTGAACTGGGCAGCTTCTGGATCTCACTCAGCTGTACTGGTGCCGAGTCGATGGAGGACTTCACTGCTGCCAACATCACTGGTGTGAATATCGTCTTCACGCCTGGTGATGACTTTGCAAATCTCGTCCATGACGCCGAATTCAATGTGGTGGCCAGTCGTATTGCTCAGGCTGCTACGCTGAAGACGGAGAAAGCCGGTGGCACGACCGTAGACCTGGAGGCTGCTCGTGCAGCAGCTCGTCCCAACAGCTCTTCGAGTGGTTCCAGCAGTTCAAACTCTAACAGCGGTAGCGGATCTACCACCAACACCGGTGGAAACGGTGGTGAAGGTGGTGGAGGTGGTGGCGACGATAGCGGCGACACCGGCGAGAACGATTAATTTGTATTCGGACATAGGGCCGAAATGAAGTGGCTGTCCCACTTCGTGATTCTCACCTCCGCAGAGGATGGTTCGTGACACTCCTGTTGACACAGTGAAAATCAGTTGGTCAGCGGTGCGGGGCTCCAATCCTTGCCGCTGACCATTTTTTTCTTTACGAACACCTACTTTTCTACAGGCCGGCCATGTCGTCATAGAAGAGGTAGAGGGTTTGGCCAACCACCTATTCCTCCTTCTTGCGTCCTTTCAGTAGCAAGCGGCAAAGCCGAGCGCATAAGGAAAAATCTTCCAACCACCCTACTCCCTCCTTCATAATGAGGGACCTCAACCCCCTTTCCAAACCTTTAATTTTATTGACCTCTGTCGCGACTCGGGATAGCCTAAGCGAGCTTAGCTCTCCTCTCGCTGCTCCATCGGTTCCCCCAATCATAGGGTGAAAGGCTTAACCAGGAAGTCGCAGAGACCGCGACTTCCTGACTGTTTTGGTATCGCGGGACACGCGATAATATTTTTTATCGGCTAGCGCGCAGAGAAAAAGGACACGCGATGGTTTTCTTTATCGGCTACGCGATGATTATTTATGGATTGTCATGGGAATGGTGTTCGAGGAGGGCTTTGAGCTGCCACCAGGGGTCGGTGCCGGGGGTTAAGCGGCGATAGAGAGTGAGGAGGCGGTCGAAGAGGTCAGGAGAGAGCTCAGAGGAGGCGGGGGACTGAGAGGCGAAGGGAGACGAGAGATAGGCAGAGGGCAGAGAGGCGGCGGAGAGAGAGGCGGCAGAAGGCAGAGAGATGGCGGATGGGGACGACAGGGGAGAGGGGGACGAAGAGGCGGGAGCGGCGGAGAGGGAGGGATGGGAGTGAGAGAGGGAGGGATGGGAGGCGTGGAGGCGGGAGAGGAGGGTGTCGGCTTCGCCCCAGACGGAACGGTTCAGCATCAGGATGTCACTGATGGCTTGGGCGGCGACGGGGGAGAGGGCGGCGAAATCACAGTCCTTGATGCGCTTCAGGGTCTGACGGCTCTGCTCACTGAGGATCTTGTCGTATTTGCGGTTTGCTTTCTGTTTGGGTCTTCTGACTTTGAGTTCCTTGACCAGGGGCAGCAGCATCGAGAGGGGCTCGGAGAGGCTGGGGTGCGTCTGGCCGTATTGTTTGAGAATGGTGCGATAAGTGATGTTGTGGGTGGCCACGAAGAGGACGGCCATGGTCAGGGCTTCCTCATCGTCGGCGGGTTCTACGGGATGACCTTTGTCGGCATCCTTCTGGCCTAAGAGGCCTTCGACCTCGGGTACGAGTGCCTCCACAGTGTGGAGGTCTTTCCGGAGGGCGGCACAGAGTAACAGCAACACACGGAGGCGACGGTAGTCGGCCGTGTCGGCGTATTCCAGGTAGTTCAGCAAGTGGAAGGTGTTCAGCTTGTCGGCATCGGCACCGGCATTGGACGCTTCATACTGTCGTCTGACTCGGTGACGGAGGATGGCAATCAGCTCACGGGCAACGTCATTCAGGTAAGCAGGGTCGAGGAACGGCTGCAGATGCAGGGGCATCTCGAGGTCGGAGACGGGATAGTCTTCCATCTGTAGCGTGAACTCGCCATTGAAGAGAGGGAGGCCGAGGGTGATGTTGACACCGGAACCCGTATGGCGGATGCGCGTCACTGAGAACTCGTAGTCCTTGAAGACGCCCGTGCGCAGGCGTACCTTCTCATCTAATTCGAAGTTATGGTCGGTACGGACGAAGTGGAACTTCTGACGCTGTTCGAGGAACAGGCTGATCAGTCGGTCCATCTCGTCGGCTTTCGCCCGGAGGGGATGGCCGTCGCGGCTGCGGCAGAAATAAAGTCGCAGGCGTCGCTCCGTGTTCCACGGCTCGAGCAGCAGTTTCCTGAGGTCACGCAGCGTGGCACGGATGAAGACGAAATAGTGGAAGTCGTTGCGGATGCGGTTGTTCTCGTCGACACTGTCGTTGTATTCCTTGCTCTGGTGATCGTCGTGACGAACCTTGAGGATGTACTGGTGTGGGATGACATAGAGCAGTTCAGGCTTGCCGGCCTCGGCTCGCCTGCTGTTGACCTCGCGCAACTGGCGGTCGATGAAGGCCGGTTCCATGTGACGCATGACGTACCACTCTTCCCGACGACGGGGTGTCGTTACTTTCGGCATACTTTCTCTTCTTGTCCGGCCATGGGTGGGCGGACCTTGTTTTGTTGTTACCAGAATGAGCCGAAATACCAGTCTAACAGCTGTTTAGGCGGCATCTGCCAGCGGACTGGCGCCAAGCCTTATACCCGACTCTGTGAAAATCGGGTGCAAAGGTACGGAGAAAAGTTTAAACCCCGAAAATTAAAATATTAATTTTTGTGAAAAAATGATCTCAACCACCCCACCCCCTCCTTACTGTAATGAGGGATTCTTCCAACCACCCTACTCCCTCCTTCATAATGAGATGTCTCAACCACCCCACCCCCTCCTTACTGTAATGAGGGGCCTCAACCTTCTCCCCAAACCCCTCAGCCCTCTCCAGGGCAGGGGCTTAACCAGGAAGTCGCAGAAACCGACGACTTCCTGACTGTTTTGGTATCGCGGGACACGCGATGAATTTTTTATCGGCTAGCGCACAGAGAGAAGGACACGCGATGAATTTTTTATCGGCTAGCGCACAGAGAGAAGGACACGCGATGAATTTTTTATCGGCTAGCGCACAGAGAGAAGGACACGCGATGAATTTTTTATCGGCTAGCGCACAGAGAGAAGGACACGCGATGAATTTTTTATCGGCTAGCGCACAGAGAGAAGGACACGCGATGAATTTTTTATCGGCTAGCGCACAGAGTACAGACTCCTGAATACTATTCTACAGACTCCTGACTACTGTCTCCTGACTCCTTGAATTGTTGCCTTCTTCCGCTGGTCGTGGTCGAGGATGGTCTTGCGCATGCGCATGGACTTGGGGGTGACCTCGACGAGCTCGTCCTGCTTGATATACTCCAGGCACTCCTCGAGGGACATGACGGTCTTGGGGATGATACGGGCCTTGTCGTCGGTACCCGAGGCACGGACGTTGGTCAGCTGCTTGGCCTTGCAGACGTTCACCACGAGGTCGTTGTCGTGGACGTGTTCACCCACCACCTGACCGGCATAGACATCCTCACCCGGATCGATGAAGAATTTGCCACGGTCCTGCAGTTTGTCGATGGCGTAGGCAAAGGCATTGCCCGTGTCCATCGAGATCATGGAACCGTTGACCCGGCGCTCAATCTCTCCCTTATAGGGCTGGTACTCCTTGAAGCGGTGGGCCATGATGGCCTCTCCCTGACTGGCCGTGAGCACGTTCGTACGTAAGCCGATGATACCACGGGAGGGGACATCGAACTCGATGTTCACCCGCTCGCCCTGATTCTCCATCGACGTCATCTCACCCTTGCGACGGGTGACCATGTCGATCATCTTCGAGGCAAACTCCTCGGGTACGTTGATGGTCAGTTCCTCGATGGGCTCACATTTTATCAATTGAGAATTGAGAATTGAAAATTGAGAATTATTGCCTGACGGCGCAGCGGAATTATCCATTATTAATTTTCCATCTTCCATTTTTCCGTAACGGAAGATCACCTGCGGCTGACCCACCTGCAGCTCATAGCCCTCGCGACGCATGGTCTCGATGAGCACAGAGAGGTGGAGCACACCACGGCCGGAGACAATCCACTTGTCGGTGGCGTCCTCGAAGGGTTCCACACGCAGGGCGAGGTTCTTCTCCAGTTCCTTCTCCAGACGGTCGTTGATATGACGGGAGGTGACGAACTTGCCCTCCTTGCCGAAGAAGGGGGAGTCGTTGATGGTGAAGAGCATCGACATGGTGGGTTCGTCGATGGCGATTGGCGGCAGGGGTTCTGGGTGCTCGAGGTCGCAGAGGGTGTCGCCAATCTCGAACTTCTCCAGTCCGATGACGGCACAGATGTCGCCACAGTCCACAGCGTCGGTACGTACATGACCCATGCCGTCGAACGTATGCAGTTCCTTGATCTTCGTCTTCTCCAGGGAGCCGTCACGATGGGCGATGGTCAGCTGCATGCCGTCTTTCAGGGTGCCACGGTGCACACGTCCCACGGCGATACGGCCCTGGTAACTCGAATAGTCGAGTGAGGTGATGAGCATCTGCGGGGTGCCCTCTATCTGTTGCGGGGCAGGGATGACCTCCACAATCTTGTCCAGGAGGTAGGTGATATTGTCGGTGGGTGTCTTCCAGTCCTCCCCCATCCAGCCGTTCTTGGCAGAGCCGTAGACCACGGGGAAGTCGAGCTGGTCCTCCGTGGCGTTGAGTGAAAACATCAGGTCGAACACCATCTCGTAGACCTCTTCCGGGCGACAGTTGGGTTTGTCGACCTTGTTGACCACGACGATGGGTTTGAGACCTATCTGAAGGGCCTTCTGCAGCACGAAGCGTGTCTGTGGCATCGGTCCCTCGAAGGCATCGACGAGCAGCAGACAGCCGTCGGCCATGTTGAGCACCCGTTCCACCTCGCCACCGAAGTCGGAGTGTCCCGGGGTGTCGATGATGTTGATCTTGACGCCTTTCCAGTTAATAGACACATTTTTCGAAAGGATGGTGATGCCGCGTTCACGTTCCAGGTCGTTGGCATCCAACACCTGATTGCTGAGGTTCTGTCCCTCACGGAAGAGATTTCCAGCCAGCATCATCTTGTCCACGAGCGTTGTCTTGCCGTGGTCCACATGGGCAATAATTGCGATGTTTCTGATATCCTGCATACCTATTATTATCTAATTGGGCTGCAAAATTACAACAAAAAAGCGAGAAATCCGTCTCCGCCCGTTATTTTTTTGTCTGGGGAGGCGATTTCTCGCTATATGTCAAGAAGACCTCAACCAGCAAGACTCCTTTGTAAGGAGGGTGCCTCAAAGCAACCACCAAGACTCCTTTGCAAGGAGAAATCCTCCAACCACCCTACTCCCTCCTTCATAAGGAGGGTGCCTCAAAGCACCAAGCCTCCTTTGCAAGGAGAATACCTCAACCACCCCACCCCCTCCTTACTGTAATGAGGGGCCTCAACCTTCTCCCCAAACCCCTCAGCCCTCTCCAGGGCAGGGGCTTAACCAGGAAGTCGCAGAAACCGACGACTTCCTGACTGTTTTGGTATCGCGGGACACGCGATATATTTTTTATCGGCTGGCGCATTGATAATGCGGGACAAGCGATATATTTTTTATCGGCTGGCGCGGTGATAATGCGGGACACGCGATATATTTATTTTCGGCTGGCGCATTGATTTATCGGCTGCGCGATGATAATGCCGGACACGCGATGTTTTTTGGGGCGGCTCGGAGATCCCTATCTTCCGAACCGGAGGTTCTCATCCGAAATACAAAAATCCAAAATCCTTAAATCCTAAAATCCTTAGACTTTATTACTCCCTGACTACTGACTACTTCTCTCCTTAAAACATAAAAAATTAAGCCCCGCGGAGGCGGGGCTTAAGGTTACTTGCGGAGGCCGAGGGCCTTGATGATGGCACGATAGCGGTTGATGTCCTTGTTATAGAGGTACTTCAACAACTTACGACGCTTACCTACGAGCATCGTCAGCGAACGTGCTGTGTTGTGATCCTTGTGATTCTTCTTCAGGTGCTCTGTCAGGTGAGAGATGCGATAGCTGAAGAGTGCAATCTGTGCCTCTGCGGAACCGGTATCTTCAGTACCTTTGCCATACTGACCGAAGATCTCCTCTTTCTTGGCTTTGTCTAAATACATAATTTTAAGTGATTAATGTTGTTTGCAAATACATTCTTCGGACGCCTTACCGCCTTAATCACAACGGTTTACGTCGTCGAATGCTCCGGATTTTCCGAAATGCGGGTGCAAAATTACGAATAAACGAGCAAAAAACCAAATAAAAATGCAATTTTTTTTGTTTTTTCGAGCGTGTGAGTAATTTCGAGCGAAGCTCAAAGGTACGAATTTTTTAAGTTTTCTGGTGCAAAATTTGGAATTGTCAATGATAAATTGTATCTTTGCACCCGACAAGATAAACTACGAAAGGTTATGGGTACGATATTAGGCAGAACGAAGACAAAGATTAAGACCAGCGAAGGTGCTGTTCTATATCGTCGTGTTACGACTGTGCGCATGCCAAATGGCAAGCTCCGTTTCCCTGTTGACTATTATGATGCCACTCCTGGCACCGTTGAGGTTACAGACAAGGAACTGGAGAGCCTTAGGAATCCCATCTATAAGCAAATTTTATGATGCTATATGAGCATGACTGATGGGTATCCGTTCATTTTCCAGATGAACGACAAGAGTGTAAAGGATGGCCTTTTGGAGTATGCCCTTCAGTATCGCTTTAAGTCCACCAAGTCTAACCACACATATATAGTCAGAGTAGAAAAATATGTAGAGCATACTTATTGTCTTAAGTTTTTCGACAAGGCAAATATGCATAGTGACAATAAGTACAGTTTGCGTACAAGTACATTTGAGCCTCGAACAATCTTTTATACTTTAGTACACATCATGATGGATGTTTATCAGAAAGATCCCAAAGCTTCTTTTTTTTTCATCGGAGCAGAAGATGAGAAAGATGAAATGGGCGAGGCAACCCGGAGATACAGAATCTATCGTTCTTTCGTTTCAGATGTGTTGAGTAATAAGTTTTTCAAGCATCATCGTAACAATGAGTTGTCTTTGTACATTCTTGTGAACAGGGAGGCGGTTGAAGATGAGCAGCAATACGTTCAGCGGATTACAGATGAGGTAAAGTCTGCAATGAGCAATCAATAATCTATTTGTGCGCCAGCCGAAAAAAACTCATCGCGTGTCCCGCGTTCTCTCCCGCGCAGCCGAAAAAAAACTCATCGCGTGTCCCGCGATACCAAAACAGTCGAAGAATCGACGGTCTCCGCGATTCTTCGGTTAAGCCCCTGCCCTGGAGAGGGCTGAGGGGTTTGGGGAGAAGGTTGAGGCCCCTCATTACAGTAAGGAGGGGGCGGGGTGGTTGAGATTTTCTCCTTACGAAGGAGGGAAAAGGGTGGTTTCAGCGGGGCTTAATTTTTTAAGACAACTTTGACAACTTAGACAACTTAATAAATAACTAATGACTATTAGAAAAATAAATCCCGCCAGTTGGCGAGATTAATAATAGTTGTCTATGTTGTCATAGTTGTAGTTAGTATTTCCTGTAGGGGAATCATGACGAAATCCCGTTGCTGCATCAGGGGATGGGGGATTTTCAAGTCCGGCTCATTGACCGTCAGATCGTCGTAGAGGAGGATGTCGATGTCGATGGGACGGTCGGAGTAAGAGGAGGCAAGGGATTTTTTGCGGCGGCCCAATTGACGCTCGATGGACTGGGTGACTTTGAGGAGCTGGCGGGGGGTGAGGGGGGTCTCGCAGAGGATCACAGCATTGAGGAATTTGTTGGACGACTCGAAGCCCCAGGGCTCGGTCTCAATCAGAGAGGACTGGCGAAGCACCAGTCCTACTTTTTTACCGATGAGCGATATGGCCTTGCGGATATTGGCCTCTCGGTCACCGAGATTGCTACCGAGTCCTAAGTAAGCGTTGTGAGACATCTTAATCGTCTACGATCAGGAGGGCGTCGCCGAAGCAGCCGAATTTGTAGCCG